>CAZWAY010000016.1:1362-87894 GCA_964631945.1 uncultured Planctomycetaceae bacterium | reverse complement strand
ACATCCTGGCGCATTCCGCGCCATCTGGGGTGTCCACTCTCTCCAGGGAAGGTCAAGATGCGGGTTCGACCAGGAAGGCAGGTTCCAGCTCCTGTGCTCCTTGTCGTTCGGGTCCTGCCCTCGCCGGTACATGTCGTAGAACCAGCCCTTGCCGCGCGGCGTGGAGATGAGCAAGGCCCAGCCCTTCTTGTCGATCAGGCGCTGCGTGAGGTGCGACTGCCAGATCTCCGGCTTGAGGCGCGCCGCCTCGTCCACGATCAGCCAGTCGAGCCCTTCACCGAGGAGCGAGTCCGTGTTGTCCGCGCTCTTCGCGCGGATCGAGCTGCGGCCGCCGCCCAGGTTGACGAGGATGAGCTCGCGCTCCGTCAGCTTCACGATGCGCGAGCGCAGATGGATCGTCACGAGCAGGACGATCTCCCGGAAGATCTTGTCGGCGAGCTCGTAGGTCGGCGCGACGACCCAGCCGAACGAACGGTCACACAGCGCCAACGCGGCGGCGATACCCTCCATCGCAGCGGAGAGGCTCTTGCCCCAGCGGACGCCACAGGCCAGCATTCGGCGCGGAGCACGGGAGCGATGGATCTCGAGCTGCCCCGCGTGCGGCTTGTAGCCGAGGTCGGCGAAGAGCTGCTCCTGGTCAATCCCCAGCTTGATCTTCGGCATCGCCGCCCTCCTTTTCATCCACTTCGACGACCGTCATCCAGCGATTCACCTCTCGCCGCGTGGCTTCCTCGACGCTCATCTCCGTACGCTCCGAGGGCTCGCCGCGGATCAGGCGCTCGTGGCGGATCGTCACCTCGAGCGCGCGCACAGCGTCCATACCCGTGCGCAGAGGCTTCTCCTTCAGCGTCTCGAGCGCCTTCGCCTGGATCGCCCGCAGCACGCGCAGATGTCGGTCGTTCATCTCGTTCAGAAGATCGACGACCTTCTCCTTGGAGTCGGCCTGCACGCGCTGCTCGATCTCGGCGACCCGTTCCTGCCAGCGCTCCTTGGTGGCGGTCTTGGTGATCGCCTGCTTCGAGACCTTGAAGCGATCGGCCAGGGCGTCGTAGCTGCGCCCCGGCCCCATCGCGAAGTAGACTTCGAAGGCGTTGGTCGGGATCTTGCGCTTCACGCGGCGCTCCTCTCCGCGGCGACCTCGGCGAAGGTCTTGCCGCTCCCCTCGAGCGTCGCGCACTTGCCGGTCGCCTTTTCCCAGCGCCGCAGGGCGACGTCGATGAAGGCCGGCTGGATGTCGAGCGCGTAGCAGCGTCGGCGCAGCTTCTCGGCGGCGAGAAGCTGCGTCCCGCTGCCTGAGAACGGCTCGAGCACGAGATCGCCGGGCTTCGTGTGCACCTCCATCGGGATCTCGAACAGGCGCAGGGGCTTCTGCGTCGGATGCTCGTTGCCGACGACGCGCGACTTCCCCTCCCAGTCGCACTCCCACACAGTCTCGAGCTCGCCGCCGCCGTGCAGCGGCTTGTGACCGCGCTTCCCTCCGAAGGCGCAGGGCTCGTGACGCCAGCGGTAGTAGCAGTGACCGAACGTCGCCGTGGGTTTCACCCACACGAGAATCTGGTGCAGGAGCAGCCCGTGGCGCTCGAACGTCGCGGCGATCACGGGCTGCTGCACGTGAGCATGCCACATGTAGATACCCGCCTCGTCCTGCACGTGGGGCAGACAGGCAGCGAGGGCGCCGTCGAGGAACTGCCCGAGGTCGGCGATCTCGACCTCGCGGTAGACGTGGCTCCAATCCTTGCCGGAGGGCTTTCCGTCGTGGATCGGCCGCGAGTTGCCGTCGTAGTCGACGCAATAGGGCGGATCGGTCGCGAACAGTGCGGCTCGCTTGCCGCCCGTCAGGCGCTCCAGGTCCGGCCCCTTCGTCGAATCGCCGCATAGGAGACGGTGGTGATCGAGGAGCCAGAGGTCGCCGAGTCGCGAGACTGGTCTTGCCGGCGGCTCCTCGGGCCCTGGATCCTCGAGCTGGATCGGCTGCTGGGCTTCGAGCTCGGCGATCAGGGAATCGATGTCCTGGTCGGAGTAGCCCGTGGCTTCGAGCGCATCCTCGGCACGAAGTTCTTCGAGGAGCTTCGCCAGAACGAGCTCGTCCCACGACGAGAACTCGTGCGTGCGGTTGTCGGCGATCGCGTAGGCCGTCGCCTCGAGGTCCGTGCCCTCGAACCGCACCACGGGCACGCGCTCGTGACCGAGCAGTCGCGCGGCCTTGAGGCGCGTGTTTCCGGCGATCACCTCGCCGGAGGGACGGGCCACGACTGGCTGCCGCCAGCCGAAGCGGCGGATCGACGCGGCAACGTGGCTGACCGCGTCATCGTTGATGCGAGGGTTGCTGGGATTGAGAGAGAGCTGGTCGATCGCGACCCACTCGAACGTGAGCTCGTTGAAGATTCTCTCGGACATGGGAATGAGGTCCTTTCACCTCGCCCCACTCCCGCACGGATCCGCACGCTCTCGATCGGCGAACGCAGCATCTTGCGCTGCGACGCTTGCGTACGACCGCGTACGCATCGGGGAGCCCGGTCCGTGTAGGAGTTTGGGGGGCACCCCGTCGGAACCGTGCGACGAGCTGTTCCCCCTGTCAAACCCTGACCTCGGAATTCGCCGAGAATCACGGGCCGGCGAGTCATGCCTCAGCTGTGCGCTCACCGCCTTGGCGAGCCCTGCATGAGTCGCTCCAGCCCCAAGCCTGCTGGCGCCACTCCATCGCTCGCTACCGGAATCGAGACCCCCGAACCGGGCAACCTCCGGACAACCATCGGGCAACCAAGAACCCCAATTGGCGCGCCTCCTGCTGGGGTTCGGTTGGAGCGGCTGAAGGGACTTGAACCCTCGACATCCACCTTGGCAACCGGTTAATAGAGTGGCATAAGAGCGATTATGTCACGACGCCAAGCGCGCTAAACCAACCGCGGTCCACCTGAGGCGCTATTGTCGGGCGCGGTTACGGACGCTCCACCACGCGAGGCGGCGACTTGTACGGTGCAGCCATCGCACGTCGGGCGAGTGGCGCATCCGACAAGCGTCTGGCAACCCGCGCGCACACGCTGCCCACACGGCCGACATCGGGCCCAAGGACGTCAGTTCTCATGGCACAGAACGACGCGCCCGTGTGGCCAACACAGGCCCCCGTGGGCAACACAAAGGCCCACAAATTGAAGCCCATTCTACTTGCCCTTCCGCCAGAACTGAGGCTCATGTGACATGTGACCTTCGAACACACTGAAGCGACCAGCCCGCCGACCGCGGGGGCTCCCGCCTCGCGCGGTGGACCGACGCTCTTCGAAATCCGCGACGAGTACCTTCCCGATCTCGCCCTGCGCGTCTCGCCGAAGTACTACATTGGAGCGAAGTCCCGCCTGGCGATAATGCTCGCCCAGATCGGAGACCTGCCCGTCTCCGAGTTGCGGGCGATGGACGTCATCCGCTTTCGCAACACGCTCAAGGCCAGCGGCGCGTCCCACGCGACCTGCAATAGCTATACGCACCACACGTTCAAAGCGATGCTGCGCTGGGCCTACGAAGCGGGGCTCACGACCTCCAATCCGGTCCACGGGCTGAAGCGTCTCCCGCAGAACCGGGAGAGCGCGACTTTCAGGCGCCGAGCGCTGACCGATGAGGAGATCCCGCGCTTCATCGCCGCGGCGGAGGCCGACGACGCCGAGTTCGCCGGCATCGAGGCACTTCGCAACGTCCGCCGCATCCCGCAGACGCCGCTGTGGGTCGGATTCCTGGAGACGGGCGCACGCTGGAACGAACTCCGACAGCTTTCCTGGCGCGATGTCGACTTCGAGCGCGCGGTGCTGACGCTGCGCGCCGAGAACACGAAGTCGCGGAAGACCCGGTCCATTCCCCTGCGGGAGGGGCTCCTTGCCCGGCTGCGGGACCTCGCGAAGGTCCACGAGTCCGTCTTCGGCCAGGCGCCGCTGCGCGGGGCGAACGTCTTCCTGAGTCCCCGCGGGGACGTGTGGAAGCAGGCCTCGTGCAACGTCATGAGGGTCTTCAATCGAGCCCTCGGGCGAGCGAAGATCCCGCGCGTCGATGCAGAGGGCGGAAAGCTCGATATCCATGCCCTTCGGCACACGTTCGCGTCGCGCCTCTGCAGGGCCGGCGTCGGGCTTGTCCACGCCCAGAATCTGCTCGGCCATTCCGACCCTCGGCTCACCGCGGCGATCTACACGCATCTCGATGTCGAGGACCTTCGCAAGGCGCTCCAGATCTTGCCGGGCGCAGACGACCTGAGCGGGTCCCGCTCCACCGAAGTACCCCCGGGTTAGACGCGAGAGTCTTTACCGGACTGGAGCGAGGGATTGGTGACCGCACTCCTCCATCTCGTAGCGTCGCGAGCCAGTGTTCGCGGCATGAGCCGCCATCGCCAGAAACCCGTCAGCGAAGCCCAGACTCGCTACGCCCACCTCCGAGCGCTGATCGACATTCGGATTGCCGAGCTCATCGGCGCGCTCGATCGCCACGAAGCGAATCGCAGCAACTGGCAGCGCGCGGACGCCCTCGCAACCGTCGACCGCAAGCTCAGCGAAGCTCTCTCGAACTTCGAAGGGCGAGGCGTTTGCGAGACCGAGATGTTCGCGCGCTACCGCCGCCTTCGTGCGGCAGTTGCAAGGAGGAATCGTGCGCCCGGAAAACGACGGCCGACCGAGCGTGAGCTACGGCAAGGAAGGCTATGCCAAGAGGTCGATCCAATCACGTTTCGGGAGCTGATGCGAGAGCTGCGAAGGTTCGAGTAGCCAACCCCACGGCCAATCCGGCCGACCCAGGCGACCGCAACGCCGCAACGATCTCCTCCACGCTCGGCGCGCTTCCTGCGTACGCGCGTGCAGCTGCCATGGAACAAGCCGTTCAGGGGACCTGGTCTGGCTGTTCTTTCGTGACCTAGTCCCTCTTCGGCGGGCAAGCAGCCCAGAGTGCAGCTGGCGACGAAACATGCGGCCGACCTCGACAGCGCCAACCGCTAATCGAGTGACTCGGGATTGGACGGGTGTGGAGCCTGCCCGCGGGCTCGGACTCGAGCACGCTCGGCCGCCCGCCCTGCCGGCCGTTTCGGAGGCAGTGTGCGCGCGAAGTCGAGCGCGCGCTCGATCCAGGCCCGGAGCGCCGCGCGCGTACGGATTCCCTCTGCAGCCACGAAGACCATCGTTCTCATGGGCTTGCCGGTGAAGTCCATCTCGCGTACGTGCTTCCTGCGCAACGCCGCAGCGGCGCCGGTTTCGCCGAGTCGCAGCACGAGCTCATCCCCCGCAACTCCGCACACCATGTGGCCGCGCCAGAGAAAGGCCACGCCCCCGAACATTCGCCTTTCGGCGATGCCCTCCTCGGCCCGGAGAAGGTCCCGGAGGCGCTCCGCCAGCACGGAATCGTGGGCCAAGGGGTCAGGCTCCCTTCTCTCCATCGACCGGGCCCATGATGCCCTTGCCGGTCAGCGCCTTCGCGATCATCCCGAGCTGACCCACGTGGTAGCTCTCGTGAACCACGTTGAGCGCCACGAAGTCTGCCACGGTCGGTTCTGCGATGCCGGGAATCGGGAGCGGGCTCGCTCGGTCCAGGACCGCGCCGGAGGCGGCGAGCAGGCTCTCGGCGAACCTCTCCTCGATCCGCGCCCAGGCCTCGAGCACGGTCGCGAGCCGGGGCTTCTCCCCGCCAGCCTTGAAGCCGGTCTCGAAACCCTCGCCGACGTCCGACCAGGGCAAGGGATCGATCTCCGCCCCCAGTAGCTTGCAGAGCGAGTGGCGCGCGCCGGCTAAGTGGACGGCGATGCCGCGGGCCGTGTTGGTGCGGTCGTGGAGCCGGCGGTCGGCATCTGGCTCCGGGATTACCCGCACGGCGGCGCCGAAGAGCCAAGCGTTCATGGCGAAGGACGAGAGATAGGGCGCGAGGGGCTTGGACACGGGTAACCTCCTGGATCAAGAAGACGCTCAGATGGACGCGCGTGTACCTACCGGTACACTGTCAATGTACCGATCGGTACAGCCACGTCAAGCCCATGGCAACCCCGAACGATGCACGAACCCGGATCCTGGAAACGGCCTTCGACCTGTTCCACGCCCAGGGCGTGAGCGCCACGGGCATCGATCAGATCCTGGCTGACTCCGGGACTGGCAAGGGCCAGTTCTACCACTACTTCGAGAGTAAGGACGACCTCGTCCTCCATGTGATGCGCCACTTCCGCGCGAAGCTGGCCTCCGGCGAGATCCCGTTGAAGCAGGAGCTCCGTACCTGGAAGGACCTGGAGGACTGGTTCGGCTTCTTCCTGACTGCCCAGGCCGACATGAAGTGCGAGCGGAGCTGCCCGATCGGCACGATCGCGGGCGAGCTGAGGGATGGCGCGGGACCACTGCGCGAGGAGGCGTGTGCCATCTTCGCGGGCGCGAAGCAGCCGCTGGCGCGCTTGTTTACGGTCATGCGAGTCCAGGGGAAGCTGAAGCGCTCCGTCGATCCCGAGGCGCTGGCGGACTTCTGCTACGCGATCATGCAGGGCGGACTCCTGGTCGGGAAGATCGAGCGCCGCACCGAGCCGTTCCAGAACGCCGTGCGCCACGCCCTGGCTCACGTCCGGTCGCTGCGGGTCAAGGAGTAGTCCCATACGGGGCACCGGAACTCACTCCGTGGCGAGGAGCCATCGAGGGCGATGAGGGCAAGGCGCAGGAGCTTGGCAGGTATGTGTGGAGCGGACCTGGAGGGCCGCTTCACTCACTGAGAACCCGTAGCAGCATGCTCATCGCTCTCGCAGAGCCTGGGGCCTGGCGTCCCTCGAGTTGTGGCCCCGACTTCGCTCTAGCCACTCACGGACCAGCCTTCCGACCTCGTCTCGAACCGCGCGGAAGGCCGCGAGCCTTTGGTCCGCGGTGCCCTCGAATGCAGCGGGGTCCGTCAGGGACCAGCGATCTCTCGTGATGCCCGCGTCGACATCCGGGCACGCCGCGCCTGCTCCGTCGCAAACGGTGATGAGATGCCGGACATCGCAACGGGCGAAGGCATCAACGAGCGACTTGGGGTACTGCCCTCGGAGGTCGAGGCCGAGCTCCGCCATGACATGGATCGTCAAGGGGTGGATCTGATCAGCGGGCGCGGTCCCGGCACTCCAGAACTCGAAGTGTTCGTTCCCGAGCGCCTTGCCGAAGGCCTCCGCCATCTGACTGCGGCAAGAATTGCCGGTGCAAAGGAAGAGAACGACGGGCCTCCCGAGATGCGTACCTCCGGACATGTTCCTCACGAAGCCTCCCGAACGTGTGCCTTCCAGCACGCTTCGAGCGCACACCTCAGCGTGGCAAGAGCTCGCGAGTAGCGCTTCCGCACGGCGCCTTCCTCTCGATTCACGATCCGCGCGATCTCATCGAATGGCAGACCGTCGTACACACGCAAGCGAACCGTGGCGCGTGTCGTTGCTGGAAGTGCCTCGATGGCGGCTCGGACCAAGCCAGACAGCTCGTTGCCGTAGGCAATCGCCTCGGGTGCAGACGGCCTGGGATCCGGCCAGGAGTCGCGGGCCACCTGATCCTCATGGACCTCGACGCGCGGCAGTCTCGGCCCCAATCGCCAGTGGTCCCGGAGCTTGTTCTTGGCGATCGTGAAGATCCAGGGGCGCGGATCTCGACTCGGATCGTAGCCTGGAAGCGCCTGGTGCACCCGCAGGAAGACCTCCTGGGTCAGGTCCTCGGCGGTGTGCTCATCCTGGGTCAGGCCCCTCAGGTACTCGTGAACCCTCGGCCCGTAGACGTCGAGCATACGTTCCATGGCGAGTGGATCGCGCCGGCGCAGACCGGAACGAAGCCTGCTGGGGAAGACGGCGCGTGACGATTTCTGTGCAGGGCTCATGGTTGGGGTGAGCTCGTCGCTGCTGAGTTACTGCTTCGACGCGATCGCGACCTCGAAGTCCTGCGCCAAGAACCGACACTGCCCCTGTCTGCCTTCGCAGACGAAGTAGAAGGCCGTACCGCGCAGCACCTGGACGGACGAGGAGGTTCCGACGGTGAAGTCCACGGAGCGGGCTTCCGAGGAGACCAGCGCGTCTGGCCTCGGCAGAGCAAACCCTTTGCGCTCCAGCCCTGAACTCGCGGCGTCCTCGATCCAGATCTGCGTTGGTCCGGCCTCGTTTCCCCAATGCACCTCCAGCTTCGCCGAGGGACGTAGGGCGAGGTGGACTTGAGCTCCTCGGGCCTCGTTCTTGTTGTTGCCGTCTCCCGTGTGGGGCACCACGGCGACGTCGATGCTGACCCAGCGGTCAGCGTCGCGCGGCACCTTCCGCTCTGGATCCGGATGCTCCACTTCCGCCTCGCCCCCGCGGATGGGGTCGCGCCCGGAAGTCTCCGAGCTCGTCAGCGATACTCGCAGCTCCACTGGCTTGTCTCCGCGCTCCCGGATCTCCTTGGTGGCCTGCTCGATCCAGCCGTAGAACGGGTACGGCTTGTCCAGCCGCGGCCCCCACTGCTGGATGCGCCGACGCCAGATGTACTGCGACGGATCTCTCCTCAGTGCGGCCATCCACAGGTCGAGTGAGACTTGGAAGTCCTCAGGGACGGAGGCGGACGAGTCGTAACGCAGCCGACGAGCGACACCAAGCCGGAACGACGCCGAAGGGTTGTCTCCCTGGTTTGCCAGGCGCTCCAGCGCGCTGATGGCCGCCTCGAAGTCCGGGGCCGACAGGGCCTCTCCGTCGTCCCCTGTGCTCCAGAGCAAGCGCGACAGAGCCTGATCCGGGGTCAGTGCGGCACTCGCATCGACTACGCGTGGTCCGCGAGCCTCCTTTCGGACACCCAGGCTGGTTCGAGTCTCTGCGCTCGTCGCGTCGTAGCTCGTTGCCATGAACTCGTCGAACTGGTCGACGGACATCCCGACGTCACGGACGGTCCCGTGCTCGTCGATTCCGATCGCCACGGGAACCGCCGATGACTCCGTCAGGTTGAACGGGTCCCAGAGGATCGGCCAGTCGAAGCTCTGCCACTGCGCGAAGAGCTCGCAGCGGTCCGGGTGCTGTTCTTCGGTGATGCCGACCAGGGCCAGCTCCCCGGCCTCGCGAGCCTCCTTCGTGCGCTCGTGCCAGACCGGCACGTGCTGGCGGCAACCCGCTCACCAGGAAGCGAACTGGAGCACGATCACCTTGCGACCGACGAGCGCGCCCAGGTTGACCGTGGCGCGGCCATCGATCGTTGGCAGCTCGAGCCCTGGTGTAGGCCGGCCCTTGACGAAGATGCCTCCAGGGTCCCCACACTTTCCTGCAGAGCTCGAGGCTGCGAACGCCGGAGTCACCATAGAGGCCGTGACGGTCAGGAAAGCCGACAGAACTAGCTTCTCCATCTCATCCTCCAAGCAGTGGGGTGCGAGTCATGATTCAGTGCTGCACGTCGTTCAGCTTCCAGGAGTAGTCGAGCGAACTCAGCTTGACTTTCCCCTTCGAGAGCCATGTGGCCTGCGACGCGGGCGAGTACTTGGCGATCCAGGCGACGACGCTCCCGCCATCGCGCACGAAGTCGTCCTTGAACCAGTCGAAGATCTCCGAGACCTCCGCGCGTGACTTCGCCTCGTCGAACCGATTGCGCGTGGGATCGCCCAGCCACTTCCGGACCTGGTCGTCGAGCTGCTCCCCGAGATG
The DNA here is from genome assembly GCA_964631945.1 of uncultured Planctomycetaceae bacterium. Classification (GTDB taxonomy): domain Bacteria; phylum Planctomycetota; class UBA1135; order UBA1135; genus JABFRZ01. Next base: position 78,296 of record CAZWAY010000016.1, on the reverse strand, counting down.
CTCGGCGACGAAGGCCTCGTTGCGGAGCGGCGGACAGCTCAGGGAAGCGCAGTTGATGGCCGCATGGACGCGCGCGTCCTTGAACCTGGGCCGGAGGATCTGGTGCTCGAGCTCATCCAGCGACAGCGTGCCAGGCTTCCCCGAAGGATGGAGAGCCGGCATGGCGATGAAGGACTTCTTCCAGACCGAGCCGAACAGGCCGCCGATGTCCTTGATGCTCTCGATCGGGTACTCCGTCAGGACGAGGTCGACGACGTGGGCGTTGTAGGTGTTGATCCAGAACGCGAACTGCTGCTCGCGCGTCCAGCTCGCGAGCTCGCCTGGCGTCACGGCGTGGAGCTGGGCCAAGTAGGCGTCGAGCGCTCCACGATCCTTCTTGATGGCCGCGTAGTCGATCCGGTCGGCCACGACATGCTGCTTCAGGATCTCGGTCCAAACAGCGTGGGTGTGGTCGAACGGGGAGGACTGCAGCGTCTGCGCTGCTTGATCCGGTCCGCCGAACGTGCAAGCCACGGCGAGGGTACTGGTGAGTAGCAGGGAGTGCAGGGTCATCTCGGGCTCCGTTCTGTTCGACTCATGGGCTCGATGTGCTCCTTCAGTGGGCCAGCTGCCTGTGAAGCGGCGTCAACGCAGCAGGCCATAGAGAATCGTTCCGAGGATCGCTGCGAGCGGGAGCGTCGTGACCCAGGCAACGAGGATCCGCCTGATCGTCTTCCAGGAGGCCTCGCGCGTCGCGGCGCCGATGCCGAAGATGGCGCCACACGACACGTGAGTCGTCGAAACCGGCAGGCCGAGGCGAGAGGCACCGATGACCAGTCCTGCCGTGACGAGATTCGCCGAGAGGCCCTCGACCGGGTCCAGGTTCGTGATCCGCCGGCTCATGGTCTCGGCCACCTTGCGCGCCCCAAGCAGGCCCCCGATCACGACGGCTGCTGCCGTGGCGCCGAGACTCCAGCGGCCGCCCAGGACATTTGTGGCCAGCAGCAGAGCGGAAATCTTGGGAGTGTCGTTGACCGCGCGGGCGAGGCACACCGCCCCACCACTCGCGAAGTGCAGCCCGGACACGAGCCAACCGCTCTTCACCAAGACTGCATCCGATCCGACCGTGCGTTCGCAATCCGCGACGCGCCCGACGACGAGCGAGGACGAGCCTGCGAGGGCGACCGAGCCCGTCGCGGAGGTAGCGTTGTTCGCCGGCGCCACGCACAAGCAGGCTTCCGCGTTCCCGCCACGGCCGGTCGCCGTGCGCCGCAGCGCCCAGAAGAGCGGCATCGTCAGACCTGCCGCGAGGAGCGGACTCGTCGCCAGTGGAATCAGGAACTTCTGCGCCAGGGGCGCCCGAGCGGCCGCCCCGCCATCGACGAGCAGGGCCACGCCGATCAGAGCGCCCGTCAGGGCGTGCGTGGTCGATGTTGGCATTCCGAACCACGTGGCGAGAAGGATCGTGATCGCAGCGGCGCCGCCCACGGCGACACCGAAAGCTGCGCTCGCGGCCACCTCCTCGCCCACGAATCCTGCGCCCGAGAAGGACTTCGCCAGCGAAGAGGCGAGCGCGATCGAGAGAAGGCTTCCGGCGAGGGTCGAGCCTGCCGACCACAAGAGGGCCGTCCGATAGCTCGCCGCCCCGCTTCCAAACAGCGTGGCGACGCCCTTGAAGTTGTCGTTGGCTCCGTTTGCGAAGGCAAGCCAGAGGACAGCGGCGATCAGGAGGATGGCCATCACGAGAAGAGTTCCTTCCTCTTCAGCAGCAGTCCGAGCTCGTGCATGACGTCCCGTCACCGAGTTCCGCTATTTGATAGTGAAGCCCCTTGGTCTCGCGCGGATCGCGCCGCGTCGAGCCCTTGCAGGAGAATGGCCCCGCCGCATCGATCGGTACTTCCACGAGCGGCGCCACCGGCAGAATGGCTTCGGCGTAGGGTCCGCGAGGATCGGTGAGGATGCGGTAGGTCTTGTCGCACACCGCGACGCGCTGGCCACGCGAGAAGCTGTGCCCGTCATCGTCTGCGACCGACCTCCAAGGGCCTCGGTACACGACGGCCTGGTTTCGCTCCAGACACGGCCCCTCCTTGCCCTTGAACGCACGGATGGTGAGCGACCGGAATTCGATGCCGTCGATCACGCGCCAAGGGCGCTCGGCTCGTTCCAGGATCTCCACTCCGTACAGGCCGGCGCGCTCGAACTCCTCCAGGAAGCGGTCCTCTCGGAAGGCACCCGCGATGCACCCGCTCCACAGCTCCGGGTCAGCCAGGATCTCAGGTGTCGGCTCCTCGTCACAGACGATGTCCGAGATGACGGCACGTCCACCGCATCGCAGGACACGATGGATCTCGCTGAAGAGAGCGCGCTTGTCCTGGGGTCGAACGAGGTTGAGAACGCAGTTGGAAACGACCAGGTCCACGCTGTCGTCGGCGACCAGCGGCTGCGAAGTGCGCAGGCGCGAGCACTCTGCCTCGGCCGCTGTCCAACCCTCGACGGAATCGACGGGGTTCGCCCTCAGCCAAGCATCCAGCTCTTCGGGGTCGAGCCGGAGATCCTGGATTCTGCCGTAGACGAAGCGCACGTTGTCGAAGCCGATGCGCCGAGCGACCTCGGGCGCGTGCTTCCGGGCCAACGCGAGCATCTCTCGGTTGCCGTCGACCCCGAAAACCCTTCCCTTGCGCCCAACGCGCTGCGCGAGCATGAAGCACGCTTTGCCCGACCCGGATCCAAGATCCAGTGCAACGTCGCCCTCGCGGGCGTAGCGCGAGGGGTCCCCGCAGCCGTAGTCGACGTCCAGGATCTCATCGGGGATCGCCTTCAGCAGCGCCGTGTCGTAGCCGGGGGAAGGGCAGCAGAGAGCCGGCTCCGGAGTTCGAGCCGCTTCGGCGTAGCGCCGCTCCACCTCGGTGTCCGTGTCGAAGCTCGGGGACGTGATCGTGGTCTCGTTCATGATTGCACTTGATGGATCTTCACTTCCGACATCGCTTGCCGAAGGACCTGGGCCCACTTCTTCATCGCGTGACGGGCATGTCCGAAGCGAGAGAAGCACTCCAGAAGAAGGAAGGGGGTCCCTTCCCGGTACGCGCTCATGGCGGCGAGTCGCTCGCCGGTGGTGGAGTCGCGGACCTCGATCTCGCTGCGGATTCCGCCCATGTCGATCGGGAACAAGACGATCAAGGCCACCACGTTGAGCGGAACGTTCGAGGTCGCGACGTCGGTGATCGCTGCCCGCACGGTGACTGAACGTGGGCCTGGGGTCTCGACTACATCGTCCGCGAGATGCTCGGAGAGCACGCGGTGGAAGTCCTGACAGAGCCTCTCCGCCGCCGCTGCCGAGACCCTATTGGCTCTCTTTCCGACTGGCCGCCACTCTACGGGAGCCACACAGATCGTGGAGTAGCGCGACCAATCGAGTCCATCCTCCTGCCACCAACGGACCTCGTCGGGAATGAAGGCCACCTGGAGTTCCGGAGCGGGCTCCAGGCGCTCGAAGTCCGAGAGGAACCCGCTCGACTCCAAGTGCATGTTTGCACAGCCCGCAGCGAAGAAGGCCATGACGAGTCCGTGAGTCTGTCGGTGCCTCATCGGCGCGGCTCAGCCACGGCCTCGGCCAGCTCCGCGCGGAGCTCCAGGATCGAGGGCGATGCGAGAGCTCGTGAAGTCGAGTGCGGACCGAAGCGTTCGGGCCCGGTCGGCCCGTTCTCCAGCTTGAGCACGCCCCGCGGACACACCGACGAGCAGATGCCGCATCCCACGCAGGAGGCCCGGACGATGCTTTCGCCCTTCTGGGCGTAGGCCCGAACGTCGATGCCCATCTCGCAGTACGTCGAGCAGTTGCCGCAGGACATGCACTGCCCGCCGTTGGTCGTAATGCGGAAGCGCGACCACAGGCGCTGCTGGAGCCCGAGGATCGCCGCCATCGGACAGCCGAAACGACACCAGACTCGGCTCCCGAGGATCGGGTAGAAGCCCACCCCCACGACGCCGGAGAAGATCGCTCCGACGAAGAAGCCGTACCATTGACTCAGCTTCTGGGCGGCACCACCGAGCCAGCTCGCATGCCCCGTCGAGTGCAGCCAGACGGTGATCGTGGTCAGCACGATGAGGCCGAGGATCGAGTAGATCGAGATCCGCTCGATGCGCCAGGCGCGGGTGGACTTGCTCGACAGCTGCCGGAACGGGTCGCCCACGGTCTCGGCCAGGCCGCCGCACCCGCACACCCAGGAGCAGTACCAGCGCTTACCGTAGTAATAGGTCAGGACCGGCGTGACGATGAAACTCGCCGCAACGCTCCAGAAGACCAGGAAGACCCCGAGGCCGCCCGGATGCCCGAGGAGCGCGTGCACGTCGCTGGGGAAGAGGTAGCTCCACTTCAGAGGCCAGAAGTACGTGAGGTAGTACTCCGGCTGGCGAAAGAGCTCGAGCAGGTGTGGCAGCAGGAAGGCGAATCCCACCTGAAAGGTCATCACCGAGGCTGTGCGCCAGAGCTGGTAGCGATTGCTCCGATGGCGCACGAGCATGCGAACCCCGAACGCCAGCACGGCCAGCGTGTACACGAGTCCGTAGAGAAACCACGAGTCCGCCGCTCGTCCGGCCAGCCTCAGTGCCAGCGGGTCCAGAGTCCTCGTTGCTCCGTCGAGCAGGTGCGGGAACCAGTACAGGACCACGTAGAAGCCCGTCATCAGCACGCCGAGCGCCCAACCGATTGCCCCAGCGGCCCGCGCGGAGGTGAAAAGAGTGAAGTCGTTCAGGGAGCTCGAGTCCCTGGACGACCAAGCGAACAGGAAGTAGGCCGCCGCGCCGAGCACGATTCCGGCGAGGCCGCCCAAACCCCAGAAGGAACTCCAGCCGGTCAGATGGGAGACGCCAATGAGCAGAGCGAGGCCACCCAGAGCACAGACGCCCAGGGCCACCCGCTCCCGAACGCTCATCTCATGGGCACGCGGAGCCTGCGGCTCGCCGAAGGCTCCCTGTTCCTCGTCGTAGAGGGACTCGACCCCCGTAGACATCGCTGCGAAGTTGTGGATCTTCGAGTCCAAGCTCACGCCCCGCACCCGCAGGCGGACGACTTCCACTCCGCTGGAGCGAATTGCTTGTCCAGGGGGGTGTTCGCGAGGTGGTTTGCGTAGTTCGACAGCGTCTTGACCCCAACGCCAAGGACGACCTCGAGGGCCTGCGCGCCCCCGAAGCCCGCCGCGGTGAAACGATCCACGACCTCCGGCGCCGGCCAGCCGTTCGTGCGCACGATGGCGGTGGCCAGCTGCCGCAGGGCCTCGAGCTTCCCGTCGGCGATGGGCAGCCCCTCACGGAGGGCGCGAACGACGCCGGCATCGACCTTCTGCATGCCGGCGATAACGGTGTGGGCGGCGACGCAGTACTCGCAGCGATTCTCACAGCTGACGGCGAGCAGCACGACCTGTCGCTCGGTGGGACTGAAGGAGGTCTTGTCGAAGATCCCAGAGAGAGTCCGGTACCCTTCGAGGAGCGCCGGTGCATTCGCGAGGATTCCCATGAGGTTGGGCACGAAGCCCATCGAGGCCTGCATCTGCTTCAGGGCTTCCTTCGCTCCACCGGGTGCCGTTTCGGTCGTCTGGACGGGGATCGCAATGCACGCATGAGTCATGGTCGATTCCTTGCTGTTCAGTTCGTCGTGACTGATTCCATCTGCTTCTCCAGCACGCGAGCGATCTCGGGCTCGTGCCGGACGAAGAACTCAGGATCGAAGTTGGCCTGGCCGAGGCGCTCCAGCACCAGCGCGAGAGGCGTCTGCTCGCGGATCCAGCGTTCGCAGACCTCGTGACGCAGGCGCAGGCCCATCGAGTTGAAGCCGATGACACCCGCGTCCGTGTAGACGATGCGCAACGAAGCGCGTCCGTCCGCACGCTCCCAGTAGACGCTTCGCTCGCCCGGTACCTTGAGGTTCACCCGTCCGTACGTCTGGTACTCGAGATCGAGGAACTTGGCCGAGTTGTACCAGATTCCCGGATCGTAGGTGCGATCCGCGCCGGCCATCCCGTCCGCGGCCACCTCACCCTGCATCTTGCCCGTGTACCACACCTGCTGCAGCAGAGGCCGCTCGCCTTCCTTGCCCAGGATCTCCGCACAGTCGCCCGCGGCCCAGATGTCTGGCGCGCGGGCGCGCAGCGTTCGATCCACGAGAACTCCACGGGCGACCGGAATGTCGGAGCGCTTTGCCAGCTCGACGTTGGGGCTCACCCCAGCCGTCAGGCCGACGAGCTCGCAGGCGATGCGCTCTCCCTTGTCGGTCACCACCGCGCAGGCACGGCCATGACCATCGTCGAGGACCTCCTTCATGCTGGTCTCGAGACGAAGGTCCATCCCAACCCTTCGGATCAGGCGGTTGACGATGGCCGATTCCTCGGCCGGAAGAACGTTGTCCCAATAGGAGCGCTCCCGCACGAGCAGCGTCACAGGAATGGCGCGCGAGTGCAGCATCTCAGCCAGCTCGATCCCGATCAGACCTCCACCGACGATCACGGCTCGCCGTGTGCGCGGCATCACGTCGTAGAGGCGCTTGAGATCGGCCAGGGAGTAGAAGCCCTGGACCCCGTCCAGGTCCTGCCCCGGCCACCCGAACTTGTTGGGCCTGGATCCGGTGGCGATCAGCAGGCGGTCGTAGCTCAGCTCGGCACTCGCCGACAGCGTCAGTTGCTTCTTCGACGTGTCGATCCTCGTCACCCAGTCACGCACGAGCTCGATGCGCTGATCACGCCACACGTGATCCTCGTACGGCTTCGTGTCCTGGTAGCGCATGTGCCCGAGGAACACGTACATCAAGGCTGGGCGCGAGAACGGGAAGGTCGACTCTCCCGATAGCATGGTGATACGCCAGCCGGGGCGCAGGCCCCGCAGACGCAGGGCCGCGGTGAATCCGGTCACGCCGTTGCCGACGATCACGGCGTGCAGCGCTTGATTCGTGGTCATGCGAGCGCTCCTCCACAAGAAGACCCCTGGCCCGCCGTGCACCCCAGACAGTGAGAACCCGTGGCGATGCGCCGGGCAAGTAGCGCGGGAGAAGCGAGATCGCGCACGTGACTGGGCGCGGGCGCGTTTGCCTGCAGACCGAGCGCGAAGTTGAAGTCACAATCGTACAGCCGTCCATCCCACCCCACATGGATCTGCTTCCGACACATCAGGCCTGGCAGCGTCGCTGGATTGAACGACTGGCGGAGCTCATTCATGTAGCCGTCGAGCTTGCCGGACGTCTCCAGATCCCGCGCGAATCGCCCGATCGGCATGTTCGCGAGCGCATAGAGGCGCGTGAACTCCACGCCAAAGCGCTCGCGAAGCTCTCGGCGGTACGCCTCCTCCAGGCGGTCCTGAGAGGGAGGCAGCGAGGCTCCGATGGGGTTGTAGACGAGGTCGAGCTCGAGCCTCGCGTCGCGTCCATACCCCAAGGCATTCAGTCGTCTCAGTGACTCCAGGCTCTCCTCGAAGACACCCGAGCCGCGCTGACGATCCACGTTTTCCGAGAGGTAGCAGGGCAGAGAAGCCACGAGGTGTACTCCGGCATCGCGGAAGAACTCGGGCAGGTCCGCAACCTCAGGGAGCAACAGGACGGTGAGGTTGGTCCGCACGGTCGCCACGAGCCCTCTCGCGCGCGCCCCTGCGATGAACCGGCGAAGGTCGGGATGCAGCTCGGGGGCACCGCCGGTGATGTCGAGTCTGCCCGCGCCGAGTCGCTCTGCTCCTTCGAGAACGAGCTCCATGGTCGACCAGCTCATGCGCTCCCGTCGCTTGGGCGAACTCTCGACGTGGCAGTGTCGACAGGCGAGGTTGCACTCAGCGCCGATGTTTACCTGTACGGCCTCGATCGAGACGGGCCTCAAGTCCACCTCGAAGCCAACCGCCCCCTGCCGCTGCGCGAGGCTCGAAACCTGTGTTGAGTTCATGCCGGTCTTGTCCGGAATAGGAAAAGGGATCGCCGAACCCGCTTGCCATCCGGGGGGAGGAGGAGAGTCAGGTTCTGAGGAACCCGCAGGCAAGCAAGCAAGTCCGTGCGATCCATCACCACAAGGGAGCGAGGGCCCGTGGATATTCGGAGCCCAATGGATTCCTCGACAAGTCTTGTGGGTGCGGTTCAAGCTGACACTGGGGCAGCCCTTCGACACCGACTGCCATGCCCATGCCGCTCCGAAGGAGCGCATCCAGGGATGCAACGGGCCTGGCGAAGGCGATGCTTTCCGCACCTCCACCTTGGAGCTTCGACATGACGATGCCGACCAGGTCCCCGTCTTCGTCCAGGACCGGGCCGCCGGAGTTCCCGGGCGAGATCCCGGCGTCAATCTGAATCGCGGGCGCACCACCGATGTCGCGTTCGCCGGAGATCATCCCACGCGTCACCGTCCACCCGAGCCCGAGCGGGTGTCCGATCAGGAAGACCGTCGACCCGACTCTCGGTCGATCCCCCGAGTGGGGGCCGATGACCGACCAGTCGATGTTCGAGGCTTGCGCGCGGACCATCGCAAGGTCCTGGGAGACATCCGCGGTCAGCACGTCGCCGGGAACTTGCTCGCCCTCCACGGTCTCGAGGGTCACTACCGCCTCCTCCTGGACAACGTGCGCGTTGGTCGCCACGAGCCCGCCCTCGGCCAGTACGATCCCCGCCCCTAGCGAAGAGCTCGTGCGCACTTGAACGACGCTTCGCTTGGCCCTGAAGAAGAGGTCGCAGATGCGGCAAGCGCCGGGCGCGTGTACAACACGATGGATCCCCTGCTCGTCGAACAGGTCCGGTGCCGAGGCCCGCGAAGCGGATGCGCAGCCAGTGCTCCCGAGGAAAACGAGGCTGCCCAACCAAGCGGATGTCCACCTGGACCCAGTCACGCCGAGCTCTTCCTACCGCAGGCGCGACACTCGACGTGGTACACGCACGCCTGGGTCTTCTCCGAGCAACTCAGCGTGGCAACCCGCCGCGCGTCGCCACACCCCGAGCAGGGACCGACCGAGCTCGACAGTGCCGCGGGGTCGAGCTCCGACTCGCTGACCACGATCTCCAGGCTCGCGCTGCACTGATCGCACCGCGCGGTGAAGAGGCACGGCCCGTACCCGAGGTCGCAGCGCAGGGTGAACTCGAGCCCGTGATGCTCGCAGTACGGGCAAACAGCTCGGGAAGCCGCAGCGCTGAGGTCGACAGAATGGTCCTTGGGCATGTGTTCTTCCTGGGAGATGGGGAGTTCGCCCCCCGGGCGTGGGCGATGGATCAGCGCCTTGTGCAAGCCAGGCACTCGAGGCGGTACATGCAAGTGTGGGTCCCACCTGAGCAGCTCAGCGTGGCGAGCCGACGCTCTTCGCCGCAGGTCGGGCAAGGCCCGACGGACTTCAGCAGGTCATCGGGGTCGATCGGCGTCTCGCTGGTGACGATGTCGAAGCTCGCGTAGCAGCCTTCGCACAGCGCCGTGGAAAGGCATCCGTGGCGCAGGTCGCAGCGCAAGGCGAACTTGAGGCCGTGGCGCCTGCAGTGCGGACAGGTGGCCCGCGAGGCGGCGGCGACCAGGGCGGGGGTCGGATCCCTAGCCATGCCGTTGCCTTTCCCTGGGGCTAGGGCCATCATCCGAGAACCCCTGATGGCGTTCCGAGAGGTCCTTCCTGAGCAGCCGCAAGCCGCGGTGGACGCGCACCCTGGCCGTGCTCGCGCAGACGCCGAGCCGCTCCGCCAGCTCGCTGTTCTCATCTCCTCGGAGCCGGTGCGTCACCGCCGCTCGGTAGCGTTCGGGAAGCCGACGGACCCCGCCCCACACCAGGCCGGTGAGTTCCTCCAGCTCGAGCGGTGTGACGCCCACCTCGACCGCTGGTCGATGCCGGATCCAATCGGCTTCCGGGATCGCCCCATCCGACTCGCCGTCGGGAAGCTCGAAGCGGTTCCGCCGCCGCGCCTGCCGCAGCCCCATCAGCGCAGCATTCGCCGCGATGCGGTAGAGCCAGGAACCAAGGGCGCAATCTCGCCGGAACCTCGCGAGCGAACGATACGCGGAAAGGAGGGCTTCCTGATGAGCGTCCTGTGCGTCGGCCTCATTGGGCAGGATTCGGCGCGACACGGCCAGCATCCGGGGCGCGTGTTCTCGAACGAGCGACTCGAATCCGTCGTCGCCCGGCGCGTGGGTGGCGCGGAGGGACGCCCGCTCTTCGGAGGGCGAGGGTCGCCTCCGGATCGGTGGGGAGATGGTGATCGGACTCATGAGGTTGGCGAAGCGAGGGCGACCCCCCATCGGAGGACCAAGGGCCCCACGCCCGCCCTGACCAAGAGGGAAAAGGTGCCGGGTATTCGCGGCGCGACCCGGAAGCCCCGATCGGGCACCGAATCCCGGGCTCGCGCGAATACCTGCTTCTCCTGGCTGCTTGGAGAGAGGCGGCGCGAGTGGATCGTGCGCGCTTCCTGAAGGTCGCCACGGACGAGTGGCGGGCGGTCTACCGCTTCGCTCTTCGTCTCGCCCGCGATCCGCATCGGGCCGAAGACCTCGTTCAAGACGTGTACACACAAGCCCTCAAGCCGGAGCGCATCGAAGCCTTCGAACCACGGGGGGGCGGAGTCCGCTCGTGGCTCTTGCGCATCACCTACCGGACCTTCCTGGCCCGCTCGGAGCAGAGTCGCCGGGATGAGGCCCTGTTCCACGAGCTTGGCGAATCCGATGTGCAAGCAAGCGAGACCATCAGCGCCACGCGCGCCAGCGAGTTCGACTGGGAGGGGGTCGATGGGCGGCTCCGAGAAGCGGTCACCGATCTCGATGCCGGCTCACGCGAGGTTCTCCTGCTGTGGGCCGTGGACCAGCTCCAGTACCAAGAGATCGCCACGGTGCTGGGGATCCCCATTGGCACGGTGATGAGCCGCCTGCACCGCGCCCGCACCAAGGCGTCGAAGGCGCTCCTCTCCAACCCTCAGGCAGTCGAAGAACTCGGACTCCACACACTCCAACCCCCGATTCCGACCGCCAGCGAGGAGGAAAGGGCGTCATGACCGACTCTCCCCTCACTCCGAAACCCGAGCCGCTGGACCGAACGAGGATCCTTCGTGCGGCCGCCGACGACGAGCTGACGCCCGCGCAACGCACGGCTCTCGATGCACACCTCGCCGAACACCCCGAAGACGCGGCCGTGGTCGCCTTCGAGCGACGGCTACGCTCGGAACTCGGTCGCGTCTTCACGCCCGATGCCGCGCCACGTCAACTGGAAGACCGCATCCGCCGAATGGTATCCAAGGCGCCTCCGGCCCCCCGACGTTGGGTCGTCAAGCTTCTCGCCGCGGCGGCGGTTCTGCTGGTCACGGCGCTCGGCATCCGCCTGGCGCTACGCAGCGATGCCGAGGAGTTCGGGTTCGCAGGCCGAAGTGGCATGGTTCGCTTCCTGGCTACTCACCCCCACGATTGCCCGATCACCATCGATCGCACGATGGAAGAGTTCCACGTTCGACGGTTCGGCGGCGCCGTGTCGGAGCTCGGCAACCTGCTGGGCCAAGCCCCGGCGTTGGGAGATCTCGAAGGCACCGCGCTCGAGTTCCGGGGAATGGGCCACTGTGGCCTCCCTGGCCGAGAGCTCTCGATGCACCTCCTCTTCTCGGGGGCCAACGGATCCTCGCTCGAGGGCGCGATGCTGAGCGTCTACGTACAGCCGGACGACGGACGCCTCCCGATCACGGACGGCACGACCTACCGGCTCGTCCCGAAGAGTCAGGAGTTCTCGAAGCTGCAGATGTTCGTCTGGCAGCGGGATGGCCTCGACTACTTCGTCGTGACGCCCGACGCCAACGCCGGACAGATCGTGCTTGCCTGCGCCGGCGCCCCCCCGGTGTCCGCACTGCTCTGACCACCCTTTCGCGTTCCCTGGGAGCGTATGGATTCGTTCGATGCAGCCGTCGCGGCCGCCTACGTCGCGATCACCATCTCGCTGGGGATCTTCGGGATGCACCGCACCTGGCTCTTGACTCGGTTCTGTTGGCGAGTCCGGGTGGATGGCGCCCTTTCGGCCAAGGACACTCTTCCCTCCGTGACCGTGCAGCTCCCCATGTTCAACGAGCGCACGGTCGCCGAGCGCATCATCCGTGCTGCAGGGGCGCTCGACTACCCGCGAGATCGGCTGGAAATCCAGATCCTCGACGACTCCACGGACGAGACGCGCGCCATCGTTGATCTCGAAGTCGAGCGCCTTCGCCAAAGCGGAATCCGGGCCTGCATCCTGCGCCGCTCGAATCGAGCGGGCTTCAAGGCAGGAGCTCTGGCCGAGGGCCTCCGCGCGGCGCGGGGCGAGCTTCTGTGTGTATTCGACGCCGACTTCGTGCCGCCGACAGACTTCCTCCTCCGCCTCGTTGGCGCCTTCCGTGAACCGGGAATCGGCATGGTGCAAGCCCGCTGGGCGCACCTGAATCGAGACGAGAACTGGTTCACGCGTGCCCAGGCGACGCTGCTCGACGGGCACTTCGTGATCACCCACAAGGTGCGCTTCGACCGGGCCCTCTTCTTCCATTTCAATGGGACGGCCGGCCTCTGGCGTCGCGAGACCATCGAGCGTGCCGGCGGATGGCAGCACGATACGTTGACCGAGGACCTCGATCTCTCGTACCGAGCACAGCTCGCTGGCGACCGCTTCGTCTACCTGGCCCATGTCGAGGCTCCGGCCGAGCTACCCGCGGACATCGCCGCCTTCAAGACCCAGCAGACCCGCTGGGCCCGAGGTTCGGTCCAGGTCGGGCGCAAGCTGATGGGAAGGATCTCCTCTTCCTCTTTTCGCCCTCGCATCAAACTCGAGGCCGCGCTCCACTTCCTGTCCCACGCGGGACATCCTCTCGTCCTGGCCCTCGTCGTCGTGCTCCCGCTTGTCGTTGCGCGCTCTTCGGCCATCCCGCATTCCTGGTACCTCGCGCTGCCGGCCCTCTCCTTGCCCGCGGTGCTGCTCTACTACGAGACGGCTCTCCGAGCGCTCGGACGCCCGCTGCGCACACGCGTGTTCGATGCCTTCCTTGCCATGGTCCTCGGGCTCGGCATGAGCTGGTCGCTCGCGTGCGCCGCCTTTGCCGGCCTCGGTCGCAGCACCGGAACGTTCATTCGGACTCCGAAACGTGGCAATCCCTCCGCTCAAAAGTACGGATCCCGCCTGCGCGAGCCACCGGGCGTGGAACTCCTGCTGGCCGCCTGGTCGTCCTGGGGAGTCGTGAGCGCCCTGGCAGAAGGAAAGTGGTTCGCGGCGCTTGTGCTCGGTCTCTACCTCACCGGTTTCGCGTGGGTGGGTGCGCTCTCCCTGCACCACGCGGCGTTCGTTCGACCGGCAGCTTCCTCCTGAAGCCGGCGGGGAGCGGGTAGCCCCACTCGTCGCGCACGCGTCGACGCGTACGCGGAGTGTCAATCCGCCTGCGGGTTCCTAGACGCGCACATTGCCGTGAATAGCCTGCAGTTCCAGGTCCTTTGCTCTGGTGGTGACCCTACCGGCTCCTTGCATCGAATCTGAGCGGAACCCTCTGTGGGCCCGTCAGCTCGAGCGGCGCCACATCCCCAGTTCACGAGGTTCCTGAAGATCATGCCCAAGAGCATTCTGGCTGCCATCCTCTCCTTCGCCGTTCTCACCTTCGCTGCTGCGAAAGTCTCCCTCGCGCAGTCCGGATCGAAGCCGAGCGGCACTGCTACCCCCGAGAAGATGGCCGCCGCGCAAGCGCCCAAGGTGATCGCGCTGAGCTTCTACGCCGACTGGTGCCCCGGTTGCCAGGCGCTCAAGCCCAAGCTCGAATCGGTCATGAAGGCCGCGGGGAAGCAGCCGTGCCTCTTCGTCAAGCTCGATCAGACCGACAAGGAGTCGCGCCAAGCCGAGTTTCTCCTGGCCTCGCTCGGTCTCGGAGAACTGTGGAAGGAGAATGGCGGGAAGACCGGTTTCACTCTTCTGGTCGAGCCCAAGTCCAAGAAGGTCGTCGGCAAGATCATGGCGGACCAGGACACCGAGTCGATCAAGTCGACGCTGATGTCCGCGCTCGGCAGCTGAGATCCCCGACCACGTCTCAAGGCGTCGCTGGCTAGCCAGCCCTCTGCGGCGGAGCCCTCCAGGGACGGGGGCTCCGCTCCCTTATTGACCGCATGAGAGTGCCCCACGGAATCGAGGATCAGACATGCTTTCGCTCCTCCTGGCATCAGCGACACTCCTCTTGCTAGTGCCGTCCAGCTGTGGGCAAGAGCCCAAGGTGGATTCGAGCTCCATTCGAGAGGCTTCGCCAGTTCAGGTGCTAGAGAATGCGCGTGCGCTCCTGAAGGGGATCCAGAGCGCTCGCTACACCGCCCGACACGCGCTCACCTTCACGGACCCGGGCAGGTCGACCACGATCGCGTCCGAGGGTGTCGTTCTTGTGCAGGCTATGGAACCAGGAGCTGACCCGCTCGGAGCCCGCGTCCGAATCGAAGGCAGGCTCCTTGCTGCCGGTGACGCAGGCGAGGACGTCGCCTTCAGCATGGTCTACGACGGAGAAGTCGCCCGCGCGCGCGTCGAAGGTCCAGGCGAGGAGTCGAAGGTGATCTGGGAAGCCCATCCTGGCAAAAGTGGAGATGAGCTCCTCGATCTCGGGCGGAGGCTGCTGGTCCCTGAGCTCTATTCCCACGATCCCTTCGGCGACGAGTCGCGCTCGAGCGCGGTCGTCTCCTTGCCTGACGAGACCATCAACGCAACGCGCTGTAGTGTCGTAGCTTTGACTTACGGCGCCGGCGCACAGGGCGAGCGACGGGTCGAGTGGTTCTTTGGCGCGGAGGACCACTTTCCGCGCCAGATTCGGACGATGTTCTTGCTTGACGAGGTTCCTGCGGTCGAGGTCTTGACGATCTCCCAGCTGGTCACGAACGTCCAAGTCGATCCCAGCCTGTTCGTCATGGAGACACCCGAAGGCTGGACGGTGGAGCAATACGGGCAAGAAGAGCACCATGAGCATGGGTTGCTCGAAGTGGGCAGCGTCGCGCCGGACTGGAGGCTCAAGGATCCCGAGGGGAAGGAACACACGCTCTCCGACTTACGCGGAAAGGTCGTAGTCCTCGACTTCTGGGCTACCTGGTGTGGCCCGTGCCGAATGACCATGCCGGCGATCGAGAGCCTCCACCGGAAGTTCCGGGGCAAGGATGTCGCGGTCTTCGGACTGAGCGCCTGGGATCAAGGAGAGCCCGCCCGCTACATGCGCGAGAAGGGCTACACGTACGGTCTCTTGCTTGAGGCCGACAAGGTCGCGGAGGAGTATGGCGTGACCGGGCTCCCGACCATCTACGTGATCGGCACGGATGGACGGATCCTCGCTGCGCACGTCGGCTTCGACGAGAAGGCGGAAGAGAAACTCTCCAGCGTCATCGCCCAGCATCTCGAGCGTCGGCAACGGTGAAGGTCCAGGGCAGTCCGTGGCGCTCGATTCCCTCCCTCTCACCACTCCTGGCCCGCCGCCGCCCCGTCCGAGCCCCCCACTCTCTCGTGTCTCCCGGGCTTGCGCATACGTCCCTGGAGCGACCCTGGTCGCATATGCCATCGTTCTGCTGGCGCTCTCGTCGCGGCTGGCCAGGGATCCTTCCGGTGTGGAGTCCGCGCGGGCGTGGCTGACCGCGACGTCGATGCTGGCGGGGGCGATCTACCTCGCCGCCATGTACTGGGCTCGGGCGACGTTCGGGCGGCATTTCCTCGCCTGGACCATCGGCAGCGCCCTACTCGCACGGGGACTCGTGTGCGTTGCGCCACCGCTGCTGGAGACCGACTTCTACCGCTATCTGTGGGACGGAGCCGTGACAGCTCAGGGCATCAGCCCCTACCGGTACACGCCCGAATCCGTGAGCGAGGACTCCGTTCACACCGAGGACGAAGACGCCCTGCGTGCCCTCGCCAGAAACTCAGGCAAGGTGCTGCCATCGATCAACCACCCGGGCCTGACCACGATCTATCCCCCACTCGCGCAAGGCGCCTTCGCTGCCGCCCATGCGATCGATCCCTTTGGCCTCGCAGGCTGGCGCCTGGTCCTATTCGCATTCGACGGCCTGACGGTCTTCTTGCTCGCACGCTGGCTCCAGGCCCTCTCTCTCCCGGTCCACCGGATCGCCTGGTACCTCTCCAACCCGCTCCTCCTCCGCGAGGTGTACTCGGCCCTGCACATGGACGTTCTGGTGCTTCCCTTCCTCGTCGGCGCGACCCTGCTCGCTACCCGCCGCCGGCACGGATGGGCTGCGCTTCTCTGCGTCCTCGGATCCGCCGTCAAAGTGTGGCCGGCGCTTCTGATCCCCCTGTTCCTGCGCCCTCTCTGGAGACGGTGGAAGACCCTGACCCTGGCGTGCATAGGTCTCGCATCGGTGGCCGCCTTCGTGTGGATGCCGGTGTGGAGTGCCGCGGGTGGCGAGACGAACGGGTTCCTGGCCTATGGCGAGACCTGGCAGAACAACGACGGGTTCTTTCGCGCTGGCATCTGGATCACCGAACGGTTTCTTGGACTGCTCTCCGTCGCACCGTGGCACTCCCACTCGGTGATGCGCGTCCTGGCCGCATCCATCCTCTTCGCCATCCTATTGTGGCAGGTACGGACCTCTCGCAACGACGGGCCCGAGAATCTGCGGTCGTTCCTGGTCGTCGTCGGCTCGGCCTTCCTCCTCAGCCCGACCCAGTTTCCTTGGTACTGGATCTGGTGCCTGCCCTTGCTGTCCGTGCGGCCAAGCCTGCCGCTCATGCTCTACGTCGCGCTGCTCCCGCTCTTTCACCTCCAAGACTGGGGAACGGCCGTCTATTGGATCGAGCACCTGCCCGTTTGGGGCCTACTGGTCGTGATCGCTGTGCACGAGCAGCGCCCGCCTCGGAATGCCATCGGCACGAGGTTGGAGGCTTCGCATGCGTAGCGGGAAGATCGTCAGCGTCATCATCCCGGCGCTCAACGAGGAGGCTTCTCTGCCCGGCGTCCTGAGACGAGTCCCACCCTGGGTCGACCTGGTGATCGTTGTCGACAACGGTTCTGTCGATGGCACGCGCCAGGTCGCATCCAGTTGTGGCGCGCGTGTCGTCACCGAGCCGAACCGCGGCTATGGACACGCCTGCATGGCCGGCATTTGCGCCGCGCTCGAAGACGATGTCGCCTCCGACGTCGTGGTCTTCCTCGATGCCGATGGGAGCGACCATCCCGAACAGATGGAGCGGCTCGTGGCTCCGATCATCGGCGGGCATGCAGACCTCGTGATCGGCTCGCGCACCCGAGGAAGCCTCGAACGAGGCGCGATGTCCCTTCCGCAGCGCCTGGGCAACTTCCTCGCCCCTCTCCTCATTCGGTTGCTCTGGGGGCAACGGTTCACGGACCTCGGCCCTTTCCGAGCCATCCGGTCTGCTTCCCTGCAGGAGCTGCACATGGACGCGCCAACCTACGGCTGGACCGTGCAGATGCAGATCCGCGCCTCGCGCTTGGGGCTTCGATGCATGGAAGTCCCGGTCGACTACGCCCGACGCAAGGGAGGACGGTCGAAGATCTCGGGTACGGTTCGTGGCGTCCTCGGCGCAGGTGCCGGGATCCTCCTATGCGTGGGTTCCGAGTTCTGGCTCACACACTCTCCCAAGATTGTCGCCGGGCTGAGTCGCCGCACGCGAAAGGACTCCGCCCAGCCGCAGAGGTCCGAGTACATCCCGGTGTCCTGCGAGCGACGCGACAAGCTCTGCCAACACGGAAGAGACCTCGGCGCATGACCGCTGGTCGCACCGGAGGCCAAGCGCTCGTCCTCGGAGGAGGCGGGATCCTTGGGGCGGCCTATGAAGTGGCCGTTCTCGCCGGGCTGGAGGCGCGCTTCGGCGAGGGCAGCATCTACGACAGCTTCGATCTGTTCGTCGGCACCAGCGCGGGCTCCTTCGTAGCATCCCTGATCGGACAGGGGTTTCCGCCGGGGCGACTGTACCGCGCGTTCCTCGAGCAGGATCCGGCCCTGTTCCTTCGCCCCCGAGACGTCTATCGCGTGGATTGGGCGCGGCTCATGCGGGGGTCGTTGGCGTTCGCGTGGGGTTTGGCGCGGTCCACTGGCGTATCCCTGGGACGCGGGAGAATGCCTCCCCCCATGGATCTCTTCTCTTCGGCACTCGAACGACTTCCGGCGGGATTCCTGAGGGTCGAGCCGCTTGCGGCTCGCCTGCACGAGATTCTCGTTCGACACGGCCTACAGGATTCGTTCGAGGGCCTCTCGAAGCCCATCCTGATCCCGGCTCTGGACCTGGATCGGGGCGAGCGCTGGGTCTTCGGCGAGTCGGTGACCAAGGACCCGCCGATCTCGCTCGCGGTCACGGCTTCCAGCGCGCTGCCTCGTCTCTTCGGCCCCGTCCGGGTCGGATCAAGGTTCTTCGTGGACGGCGCGGTCGGCGGCGCGGCACACCTCGATGTACCGCTGGCCCGTGGGGCTCGCGCGATCCTCTACGTGAATCCCCTGGTCGCCTCCTGCTTGGTCTCGCCACCCGGTCAAGAGGCCCTGCCCTGCGACTGTCGCCTCGTGAGCCATGGCGGCTTGGGAACGATCCTCGACCAGTGTCAGAAGATCGAGCACGAGGCTGCCGTCGACCAGGCTTTCGAGGCCGCCCGCCTCCGCCACCCGGGAGCCGAGTTCCTGCGCATCCAGCCTCCGCGGAGCCAGATGTTTCCGCAGGGGGTGATGGAGTACTCGGCCCACCGCGCCGTGCTCGAGAGTGGGTTCCGCGGGATCGAGGGCCTGCCGAGCGACACGTTGGACCGACTCCAAGGCATCCTGGGGCGCCGAGCCGTCCCTGCCTCCTAGACATACCCCGAGGATCAAGAACATGCGAGTGACCGCTACAGATGAACACATTCGAGCCGCGTTCGAGATGGTCAAGGACGATCCTTGCTTCGCCGAGAGCGTCGCCGCCATGAAACGGGGAAAGCGCCCGGGCGAGATGCTCCAGGCCCTGTCCCTACGGCCCGAGTTGCTCGCGGGCTTCTCGAAGATGGGCGAGGGGTTCTATCCGGGTGGCATCGTCGAGCGCGATCTGAAGGAGCTGGTGATCCTCGAGGCCTCGCGCGCCAATGCCTGCCAGTTCTGCACCGGCGTCCACGTAGTCATCGCCCGGATGATGGGCATCGGTGACGATCCCCTCCACTTGCTCGACGAGCCGGAGCGTCAGACCGAGAGGCAACGCCTTGCGTTGGAGTACACCCGAGCCGCCATGGCCGACTCAAACCGGGTGAGCGACGAGCTCTTTGGCAGGTTACGCAAGGCGTTCACCGATGCCGAGCTCGTCGAAGTGACGTTCCTGATCGGCAACATCAACTGCTTGAACCTGTTCAACAACTGCCTGCGGGTCACCTACAACGGGGAGTACGACGAGTAGATCGGTTCGGACTCCGGCCGTGTGCTCGCGCTCCCACGGAGTCTATTTCCTGACTGTGTCGCCCCCCTGCAGGAGAAATGCCACTCGATGCACCTTGCCGACGCTGTCCGCCGCCGATCCGGCCGGATTCAGTGGATTTCGATCGGGTTGATCGTGGCTGGTCTGTTCGCGCTCGTGCGCAGGCTGCCGATCGACCAATGGATTGCCCGCTTGCAGGAATGGTTGGACGGCTTCGGCTTCCTCGGCGTGGCGATCTTTGTGGTGATCTATGCCGTCGCCGCGCTCCTGTTCGTGCCTGGATCGGCCCTGACTCTTGCCGCTGGAGCCCTGTTCGGGCTGTGGTGGGGAACCGCGGCGGTTTCGGTTGCCTCGACCACCACGGCGGCTCTGGCGTTCTTGATCGCGCGCTACCTCGCACGCGGAGCGGTCGAGCGCAAGGCCGCCGCCAGCCCGAGATTCGCAGCAATCGATCGCGCCATCGGCCAGGGGGGATGGCGCATCATTGCACTGCTGCGGCTCTCACCCGCCGTGCCGTTCAGTCTGGGCAACTACCTGTACGGTCTGACGCCGATCCCTTTTTGGCCCTACGTGGCTTCGAGTTGGATCGCGATGCTACCCGGGACGTTCCTGTACGTGTACCTCGGCTACGTCGGCAGCGAGGGTCTGTCGCTGACGGGTGGCATCGGCGAGCGATCGCGTCCCCTCGGGCAATGGATTCTGACGGTCGTCGGCTTCGTCGCGTCCGTCGTGGTGACCGTCTACGTCACGAGACTGGCCAGACGCGCGGTCCGGGAACGGACCTCGATCGACGTACACAGCGCACGCGACGCGAGCAAACTCGAGCCCGGCCAAGAGGAAGGCCAGCGGGGGTGGCCCTGGGTGCCTACGCTCGCGATGCTCGGCGCGCTTGTCGTTCTCGCCGCCGCCGTCTTCGCCTACACCGAGACCGAGACCCTCCAGGCCCTGATAGGTGCAAGCAGATGACAATAGAAAGCGATCGCGCAGCCTGTGAGCAGCAGGCCAAGGGGTCCGTGACTTCCGGGTTCCGCCAGGCCATGCCCCTTGATGTCCACAACCGGATCCTGGTAGCCAACGTCCACCCGCCTGAATGGATCAACCCACAACCGGCAGGTCGCTACAACCTGGTCGTCATCGGAGCCGGCACCGCCGGACTGGTTTCTGCAGCCGTGGCGGCGGGCTTGGGAGCGAAGGTTGCACTGATCGAGCGCGAGCTGATGGGCGGCGATTGCCTGAACGTCGGCTGCGTCCCCTCCAAGGCGTTGATCCGTTCGGCCCGTGCCCTGGCCGAGGTGCGCCGGGCGGGCGACTTCGGCGTGCGTGTGTCCGGAAGTGTGAGCGTCGACTTCCCTGCCGTCATGGAGCGCATGCGCCGCCTGCGCTCGGAGATCAGCTCGCACGATTCAGCCGCGCGCTTTCGTGACCTCGGCGTCGACGTGTTCCTTGGCACGGGCCGCTTCGTCGGTCGCGACCGGGTCGAGGTGAACGGAAGGACTCTGGAGTTCGCGCGCGCCTGCATCGCGACGGGCGGACGCCCGATCGATCCGTCCATCCCGGGCCTGAAGGAGAGCGGGTTTCTCACGAACGAGACGCTGTTCTCCCTGACCGTGTTGCCCAGGCGCCTGACTGTGCTGGGCGCCGGTCCGATCGGCTGCGAGCTGGCCCAGTGCTTCGCACGTTTTGGCTCCGAGGTGACGCTGATCCAGAGATCCGCCGGGATCTTGGGGCGTGAGGATCGCGACGCTGCACGACTCGTCCAGGAGAGCCTCGAACGCGACGGCGTGCGCGTGCTGTTCGAAACCTCCGTGACCGAAGTCGGGAAGCGGGGCAACTCGAAAGTCCTGTCGCTCGAGCAGGCTGGTAGGCGCCGGGAGCTCGAGGTCGATGAGCTGCTGGTGGGTGTTGGCCGAGAGCCGAACGTCCAGGGCCTCGGTCTCGAGCAAGCCGGGGTCGAGTACGACGAGCGCGCTGGCGTCAAGGTCGATGACCATCTGTGCACGACCAATCCGCGGATCTACGCGGCCGGCGACATCTGCTCGGATTACAAGTTCACACACACCGCCGACGCGGCGGCAGGCATCGTGATCCGCAATGCGCTGTTCTTCGGACGCTCGAAAGTGAGCGCGTTGACGATTCCTTGGTGCACCTACACGGACCCGGAGATTGCGCACGTCGGCCTGTACGAGCCGCAGGGCAAAGCTCAGGGCCTCGAGATCGACACCTACACCGTGCCCATGCGGGAGATCGATCGCGCCGTCCTCGACGGCGAGGACCAGGGCTTCCTCAAGGTGCATGTGAGGAAAGGCTCCGACCGGATCCTGGGGGCGACCCTGGTAGCGGGACACGCGGGAGAGATGATCTCCGAGATCACGGCCGTGATGGTTGCGGGCGGCGGACTCGGGAGCCTGTCCGGGACCATCCATCCCTACCCGACCCAGGCAGAAGCCATTCGCCGCGCGGCCAATCTCTACATGAAGACCCGATTGACCCCGACAGCGAAGACGTGGCTCACGCGCTTGCTCGCGTGGAGACGCGCTTGAACGACTCGCGGGCTTGGGCCCTCGCATCGCCGAGCGATCGACTGGGCGTGCCCGCGTTTGACTCCGGCACTTCGCAGCCCCGAAGAGGTACGCTTGATCGCTCGGATAATGGACCAAGAGGGTTCGCCACCATTGGCGAAGGGCAACAAGGACGAGGGCAAGTTGGACCGGCGCAGCACCATGCGCTCTCTCCATCCACTCCTGGGGTGGAGTGCTACCCAGGCTGCGGCACTCCGGGGTTGGTCTTCGCCTCGTGCCCTGCTCTCGCGCAGAGGTCCCTTTCGGCCTCGAGCCAGTTCTCTTCTTCGTTCCCCGAAACACTCCCCTTGGCCAGGAAGATCTCGTACGCCCGTGTCCGTATCTCCTGCTCGGACGGAGTCGGGGGAGGCAGCGGCCTCAGGGTATCCTTGGACTTGTAGGTGGGATTCTTGCTCATGGGATAGATGGCGGTCGGAGCCTCGGTGGCTCCCAACAGAAGGAACAGACAGACAGGAGTACGACGGGCTCTCTCACCCTGGGACGCCAGACTTCGCGTCCGGCACGAGGGCTGACGCGCAAGCTCGAATTGCCGATGGCTGGCTCCAGCGACTGGTGGCGGACAAGGAGAGTCTTAGCCCAGGTACAGACGTCTTACCGCCACGACCTTGACCTTGTAGCAAGCTACAAGCCGTAGGATTCTCTTGTGGTGGACAACGCCCCTGACACCCTGACCCGAGGCGAGCTCGCCAGGCAGTGCGCGGTGAACTTCGAGACGATCCGCTACTACGAGCAGCGCGGGCTCATCCCGCGAGCCGCACGGAGTGCCGGGAACTACCGCCTCTATCGGGCCGACACCGTGCGCCGCGTACGCTTCATCAAGCGCGCCCAGGAGCTCGGGTTCACCCTTAAGGAGATCAAGGAGCTGCTCGCGTTGCGCGCGACTACCGGCACGCATTGCGCTGATGTTCGCAAGCGCGCCGAGGTCAAGGTCGCAGACATTCACGAGAGGATCCGAACGCTGCAGGCCATGCAGAAGGCGCTCACCAAGCTTGTCGGACAGTGCTCAGGCAAAGGTCCAGTGACGGGATGTCCGATCCTCGAAGCCCTGGACGCGGAGGATGGAGCATGACGACGCCGGGACGCTCAACGGGCGAACGTGCATGCCCCCGATGCAGGGCGAACGGGAGGAGCGTGCAGCCCATCACCATCCGATCACTCGTTACGCCACCCCCTTCGGGCGAAGCGTCGAACACGAGCGGCTTTCACTACTGCGGCACGGCTACCTGCGAGGTGGCCTACTTCCAACCCGGCACAGGACATCTGATCCTAAAGGACCAGGTTCGCGTACGCATCGGAGAGAAGGAGACTTCGCCTCCGCGGACCGTTTGCTACTGCTTTGCCCATACGGCGGAAGAGATCGAGGCGCAGGTGACCTCGACCGGGCGCTCCACGATCCCGGACGAGATCACCGAGAAGTGCCGCCAAGGGTTGGATCGCTGCGAGGAAACCAATCCCCAGGGCGCATGCTGCCTCGGGAATGTCCGCAGGATCATGAAGGAGGCTCAGGCTGCAGGCGAACCGATCAACGAGCGCGCGCCCGCTCATGCCGAGGACTGCTGCTCACCGGACATTGGCGTCGATGCCCGGACTCGCTCGAGCCGGACGGGCCTATGGGCCACATCCGGCGCCGTGCTAGTCGCGGCTCTCTCGTCTGCATGCTGCTGGCTTCCGCTTCTCCTCATTACGTTCGGGGCATCGGCGGCCGGGGTCTCCGGCTTCTTTGAGAGCTACAGACCTTACTTCCTCGTGGCGACAGCTGTTCTCCTCGCGAGCGGCTTCTACCTCGTCTACTTTCGCGCCGCGCGGTGCGCCCCCGGAACCATCTGCGCCCTCCCGAACCCCAAGTTCCTCCGTCTGAACAAGGCCATGCTTTGGGTGGCGACAGTCGTCGTCATCGCCTTCGCTTCCTTCCCGAGCTACGTGGGGCAGCTTCTCGGAGGCAGCGACCAGGCGGGATCGTCCTCAGGCAAGGCGACTCCGGTTGATGCGCGCACGGTAGAGGTCGAGGTGAAGGGCATGACCTGCTCCGGCTGCAGTCGAACTCTGGAAACGGCGCTCCTTCATGTGCCGGGAGTGATCCAAGCTTCAGTGGATTTTGACGCGGGCCGCGGCTCTTTCACGCTCAGTGCGGGAGTTGATCCCGGCGCCGCTCTCGCCGCGATTATCGACCAAGGCTTTGAAGGCCGCATCATCGATGAGCTCCACCCACGAGGATGGCCCGCGCACTAACGTCCTGATCGGGTTCAGAGAGTCGTCAGCGCCCTACGCCGTACCAGCGAGCGAGGCTCGTGGGTGATACGCGGAAGCGGTACAGCACCGGAAAGGTCCACCAGCAGAGCGCGGTGCGCACCGGCCGGGCCCTGAGACGCCGCGCCGAGACTCGTATCTCGAGCGCTAGGCGCGCAGGCGGACCGTGCGCTCGCAGCATGCGCAGGGCGAATTCGAGGTCTTCCATCAGTGGCTGCGCCGGCATGCCACCGGCCGCGTCGTATGCCTGGCGCGTGCAGAATACGCCCTGATCGCCATAGGGCAGGAACGCATGCCGCGAGCGCCTGTCCGCGAGGCGCGCGGCCCAACCCTCTGCCGCGTGGCGCACACGGAACGCGCCCCATGCCTCTCCGCCGTCGAGGGCCGAGCGAATCGCCTCCGCTGCCCCCATGGGCGCGCGAGCGTCCGCATGCAGGAACCACAGGGCGGCGCCGGTGGCCGATGCGGCTCCAGCACGAGCCTGCGCCCCACGACTACGGGGAGCCCACAACACGGCGTCGGCGCCGGCCAACTGCGCGCTAGCGACGGTCGCATCTTTGCTACCGCCGTCTGCTACTACGACCTCGTCGGCACCTGCTGCACGCGCGGAGGCGACCGCAGCAGCGATCTCCCCATCCTCTTCAAGTGTGGGGATGATGGCTGAGACACGCATCCGACTTCCCTGTGACCTCGTCAGGAACACCCAGCGCGACGCGCGGAGACATCATGGGATTGTATCGGCAAGCTCAGTCTCAGGTGCCGCACGGATGCTCCTGGCTGGGCTTGTCACGGAGAGCAGCCGAGTCTGTCGGCCTCTGCGAGGTGATGGCATGATGGCGCAGGCCGCGCTCTCGGTCGCTGATGCACTCAACCCAACAGGCTCGCCCCGTCGTGCTCGTCTTCGCCCGGTGGTGGGCAGAGGGGCCGGTGAAGTCGCGTCTCGCAGCCGAGGTCGGCGCCGACGTCGCGCGTGAGGCCTATCGCCTCCTCGCCGAAACCGTCTGGGAGAGGCTCGCGCATTCAGACATGGAGCGGCACCTATGGGTCGAACCTGCATCAGAGGCGGTGAGGACGGCACACTGGCTGCGCGGAGCGGACCGCGTCGAACCCCAGCC
This sequence comes from uncultured Planctomycetaceae bacterium, assembly GCA_964631945.1. Lineage (GTDB taxonomy): Bacteria > Planctomycetota > UBA1135 > UBA1135 > JABFRZ01. The sequence continues at coordinate 53,053 of CAZWAY010000016.1, read as the reverse complement.
CTCGGGAGATCTGGGTGAGCGTCTCTCGGCGGCCTTCGCAGCGGCCTTTGCACGGGGCACTCCGTGGGCAGCAGCCGTGGGCACCGATTCCCCCGACCTTGATGCAACGCACGCGTTGCTCGCCGGCCGAGCACTTGCCGCGGCCGACTTGGCCATCGTCCCTGCGCTCGACGGTGGCTACGCCCTTATCGCGCTCCGCGCTCCAGAACCGCGTCTGTTCGGTGGCATTCCCTGGGGAACCCCGGGGGTCCTTGACGCCACGCTCGCGCGCGCAGCGAAGCTCGGCTTGCGCGCCGCGGTGCTCGAGCCAGTGTCAGACGTAGACACTCTTGCCGATCTCCAACGGGCAGCTGTCCGCTTCCCCCAAGTGTGGCCATCCGGCCCGCCTGCTCGGCCGACATGAACCTGGTCGCAACCCCAGCTGGGCCGTCAACACCTCGAGGGATGCGTTACACCCCGGCCGGGGTCAGAAGGCGAACTGCCAGCGCATCTCCAGACCGGTGGCAGTGGCGGGCCTGGAGGCCTAACGGGCTCTGATTCTCGTCAGTTTCCCTACCTCGATCATCACCGGCACTTTGACCTCGCCTTGCGAGGTCGACGCACGAATCACATAGCTGCCCGGCGGCAAGTACACTCGAGTGGGGCTGCCCTCCTCCATGGATGGCCAATGGTTCTCCACGCTGCGGATCACCTTGCCGCTCGGGTCAAGGATGTCGTAGGGCTTGTAGACCTCGTGGGAGTTCTCGGCGCCGCCGTACCCAAAGGTCTCGGTTGCCACCTCCAAGGCGCCGCTTCCGACTGGCATCGACCGGCAGCTTGAGAAGAAAAGCATGAGGCAGCAAACAGCAACAGTGAACGGGATCCTCTTCATGATGGTTAGGCTTGGAGCTCTCTGGCTCCGGGTTGCTTGGGTGAATCGGCCACGGCCGTAGGTGTCATCCGTCTACGCGGGGATCCTGGGATGAGGCTTCGGCGGCTGATCCGCTTCGTAGGTGATCTGCTCGGGGCTCTCTTGGCGATGCGCCTCGGATTGGTACCGCTCCATCCAGTCCGATGGTGTCCCGAGCAGCGCCGATTATTCCCCGCCCACCCAGCCCTGGACCCTCGGTCCGTAAGCAGCTACTGCACAAGGGATTGGGATCGCAAGATTCCTCCGTGTCCAGCCCAGTGGCAGCCAGATTCCAGCTCTCCGGGAATGGTCCAACCGTGATCGGACCCTGGTAGAGACAGCCCCATGTCGATGTTCTGGCGTCAGGGAGCGAAGCGGCGTCGCGCCGAGTTCGCCCAGCTCATCCGGGAGGACGGCTTGCTGCTCGTCGTCTTGGCACGCAGGCTCGTCGGCTTCCAGGACGCGGAGGATGTCCTACAGGGCGCCTTGCTCGCGGCTTGGAAGAGCTTCGGTTCTCGCGCGGAGCTGCGCAACCCGCGCGCATGGCTTTCGCAGTTCGTCGCACACGAAGCCCAGAACCTGGTCCGGCGCAGGCATCGCCGCCGCGACACGGCGGATGTGACCGAGGCCGAACCCGCGACCTCGATCGAGGACGTGGTTTCCTCACTTCAGGCCGAGCTCGCAAGCAGTCTCTCTGCAGGCAGCCCTGAGGAACTGCTGGACTGCGTCGACGACGGTCTGCGCGCGGCCATGCTCACGCTCTCGGGGCCGGAGCGAGCCACGTTCCTGATGCGGGTCATCGCGGAGCTCAGCTACAAGGAGCTGGCCGATCTCTTCGCCGTTCCGGTCGGAACGGTCATGTCGAGACTCTGCCGAGCCCGCGAGAAGCTGCGGACGCAGCTGCGCAACAGCAAGACCGCATCACTACCTCCGACGCCGGGGAAGGACCTCGCTGCGCCGGAGACACGCGGCCAACAGGAGTCGACAGCATGAGGTGCACGCAAGTTCGATGCTACGTAAGTCCCTACCTGGACTCGGAGCTGGACGCGAAGACAACCTTCGAGATCTCCCGGCACCTCGAGCTCTGCCCGGCCTGTGCGCGCCTCTTCAGCCAGGAAGGTGAGCTCGATCGCGCCATCTTCGAGCGCATCAAGCTTCCAGATGGCGACGAGAACGTCGTTCTCGAGCGCGCACTCGGACGCACTCTCTCCTCGCGAGGACTCACCCCCCGAGGGTGGCTCTGGACGGCCGCTGCCCTGCTGCTCGTGCTCGCGGGGTGGGCCACGTGGAGGGGCTCGCGTCATCCGCAAGCCCCCGCGCTCGTGGAGCTCGTGGCCGGAGATCACCAGAAGTACTTGCGGGGCGAAGCTCCTTTCGAGTGCACGTCGAGCGAAGCCCACGAGGTCGAGGCCTTCCTGGCCGAGAACCTCGAGCAGCCGGTCTGTGCCCTCCCGGCCGGCGAGTCCTGGGAGCTCCAGGGCGCACGCATCTGCCGCTTCGAGGGCACTCGGATCGGCCTCGTGACACTCTGCTACCAGGGCATCCCGATCTCGGTCGGCGACTTGCCCGCCGGAGGTGGCCCTCTCCCTGACGATGCCCTGGCCGCGGCAGACACCGGGCACTGCTTCGAACTCTCGGGCGGTCGCGGGATGGTCGGACGAACGTCCTGCGGCCTGCGCGTGGCCTTCGGTGACGTCGAGGTCGCACGGCTCGCTGAAGTCATCGCCTCCGCGGGACTCGATCAGCCGTCAGAGAGCAAGATCAAGTGACGCGTTTCGCCCTCAGGAATCCCCACCTCATCTTGGTGCTGGTCCTCGGGATCCTGGTGATCGGGGTCACCGTCACGCTGCGCCTCCCGACGGACATCCTCCCGCTCTTCCGCACGCCGGCGGTGCAGATCCTCACCTTCTACCCTGGGATGCCGGCCGAGATCATGGAGAAGGACATCACGTCCCGTCTCGAGCGCTGGACGGGGCAGGCGAACGGCATTGCGGGCCAGGAATCGAAGAGCATGGTCGGCGTGTCCGTCGTGAAGGACTTCTTCCGCGAAGACGTCGATCCAAACACGGCCATGTCGCAGGTCACGTCGCTCGCCATGAGCGACCTCTTCTACCTGCCGCCGGGCACGATCCCGCCCATGGTCATGCCCTTCGACCCCACGGCCAGCATCCCGCTGTGCCTCCTGACCGTCTACAGCGACACCTACGGCGAGAAGGAGCTCTACGACATCGCCTACTTCGAGCTGCGGAACCGCCTCCAGGGAATCACCGGCGTCATCGCTCCCGCCGTGTACGGCGGGAAGCTGCGCCGCATCCTGAGCTACGTCGATCCCGCCCAGCTCCAGGCGCGCAGCCTCTCCCCGATGGACGTCATCGGCGCGATCCAGCGCTACAACACGATGATCCCGACGGGCAGCGCAAAGTTCGGCGACATCGACTACCAGATCAACGCGAACGGCATGGTCGAGCGCGTGGCCGAGCTGGACGACATCCCGGTCAAGCTGGAAGGCGGCGCTCCGGTCTTCGTGGGCGACGTGGCCGAGACGCGCGACAGCTCGGCTATCCAGACGAACATCGTGCGCGTCAACGGACGCCGGCAGGTGTACATCCCGATCTACCGCCAGCCCGGTGCGAACACGATCCAGATCGTCGAAGGCGTCCAGGCCATGCTGGGCCCGATCAAGGAGCGCCTCCCGAAGGGCGTGAATCTCGGGATCATCTTCGACCAGTCGGTCTACGTCCGCGAATCGATCCAGAACCTCCAGCACGAAGCCTTGCTGGGAGGCGGGCTGGCGATCCTGGCGATCCTCATCTTCCTGCGGAGCTGGCGCTCGACGCTGTTCATCTCGCTCGCCATCCCGATCTCGGTCTTGAGCGCATTCCTCGGCCTCTACTTCACCGAAAACAGCCTGAACATCATGACCCTCGGGGGGCTGGCGCTCGTCCTCGGACGTCTGGTCGACGACGCCATCGTCGTCCTCGAGAACACGCACCGGCACCTCGCTATGGGCAAGGCTCCCACCAAGGCCGCACTGGAGGCGGCTGGAGAGGTGGCCATGCCCGTCCTCGTAGCGACCATCACGACGGCGGTCGTGTTCTTCCCGGTCGTCTTCTTGAGCGGAATGGGACGCTTCCTCTTCACGCCTCTCGCCCTGACCGTGGCCTTCGCGATCTTCGCCTCCTACCTCGTCTCGATGACGCTGGTCCCGATCTGCTGCGCCCACTTGCTCGGGAGGCACGCGGAGACCGCGGAGAGCGCTACGGCGATCGAGGCTACCGGCCTCATGGCGCGCATGGAGAACCGGTGCGCGGCCGTCGTCCGCTGGTCCCTGGGGCACCGGATCGCGGTCGTGGGCGCCGCGGTGGCCCTCCTGCTCGGCGCCCTCGCCCTGTTCCCGCGGCTCGGCTCCGAGCTCTTCCCGAGCGTCGACACGGGCCAGTTCACGATCCGGGTGCGTGCGCCTTCGGGCACGCGCATCGAGCGCAGCGAAGCTCTCGTAGCGCGTGTGGAGGAGTCGCTGCGGGGCGCGATCCCCGAGAAGGACCTCGCCATGCTCGTCTCGAACATCGGCGTCCTCCTGGACTGGCCCGCGGCCTACACGCCGAACTCCGGGCCGATGGACGCTTTCGTCCTCGTCCAGCTCTCACCGGAACGCGAGCGCAGCGTGTTCGAGTACGTGGGAGAGCTGCGAGCGAAGCTGCGTGCGGAGTTCCCCGGGATCGAGTTCGCGTTCGAGACCGGCGGCATGCTGACGGCGGCGCTGAACTTCGGCTTGCCGAGCCCAATCAACATCCAGATCGAGGGCAACAAGCTCGAGACCGCGGGTGAGCTGGCCAGGCGCGTGACGAAGCTGTGCGAGGAGGTCCCGGGAGCGGCGGACGTGCGCATCCAGCAGAAGCTCGACTACCCCCAGGTCACGCTCGACGTCGATCGGACCCGCGCGGCCTACTGCGGACTGACCCAGGAGGAGGTGGTCAAGAACGTCGTCACCGCGCTGAACAGCTCGATCAACTTCAGCCCCTCCTTCTGGATCGACCAGAAGAACGGCAACCACTACTTCATCGGCGCCCAGTATCCCGAAGCCTCGATCGAGTCGATGGCCACGCTCGAGCACATCCCAGTCGGCGGCCCTGGGGACGAGCCCATCCTGCTCAAGAACGTGGCGCGCTTCGGCCGCAAGACGGCCCCGGCGGAGATCAACCACCGCAACATCAGCCGGATCACCGACGTGTTCGTCGCCGTGCAGGACCGAGACGTCGGTTCGGTGGCAGCCGAGATCGAGGCCAAGCTCGCCGATCTCGAGCGCACGATGGCCCAGGAGGACGTGGAGGCACGCGCTGCCGGCCGGCCGGCACGCTGGGAGGGCTACCGCATCCGGATGCGCGGCGAGGTGGCGAGCATGAAGGAGTCCTTCGCGAGCCTCGGCTTCGGGATGGCGCTCGGCAGCGTGCTCGTCTACCTCGTCCTGGTGGCGCAGTTCCGCTCGTTCCTCGACCCCTTCATCGTGATGCTCGCAGTCCCGCTCGGCCTGATCGGCGTCGCCCTGACGCTCTGGCTGACGGGAACGCCCCTCAGCATCCAGGCCTTCATGGGAGTCGTGTTCATGGTCGGGATCTCGGTGTCGAACAGCGTGCTCCTGGTCGAGTTCGCGAATCGCACCATGGCGGAAAGAGGACTCTCCGCCCTCGAAGCCGCGGTGGAGAGCGTACGGATCCGGCTGCGGCCGATCCTGATGACCTCGCTCGTGGCCGTGCTCGGTCTCCTGCCGATGGCAATCGGATACGGCCGCGGAAGCGAGGCCAACGTCCCGCTAGCGCGCACGGTGGTCGGAGGACTCTCGTCCTCCACTCTCTTCGTGCTCGTCCTCGTCCCCGTGCTCTTCGTCATCGTCAAGGGTGGGAGAGGCGCAACCTCCGGGGAGAAGGCCCATGCCTAGCCGCATCCGATTCGTGAGCCTGAGCGTTGCCTGCGTGCTGGCCGTCGTCGGTTTCTCACTGGCCCCGAGGCTCCGGGGCGCGGAGGCCCAGCCCCGCTCGAGCCAGAAGAGCCGTACCTCGGGCGAGCAGGCTCTGAAGAGCGTCGAGACCTGCCTGCCCGCAAAGAAGACGATGTCGCGAACCCTCGACGTCCCGGCGACCATCCGGGCCTACGAGCGCGTCGACGTTCACGCCAAGGTCTCCGGCTACGCATCGGAAGTCCTCGTCGACATCGGTGATCGCGTCGAGAGCGGGGATCTCCTGGCCCTGCTGGCTGTCCCGGAGATGGAGAAGGAACTGGCGGAAGCGCGGGCCGAGCTCCAGGGCAAGCGAGCCCTGCTCGAGGTCGCAAGCTCGGCGGAGATCGTCGCTGCAGAGGCAGGAGTCGAGCAGACCCGCCGCAAGCTGGAGGTGGACAGGCAGGTGTCCGAGGTCCGACGAGTCGACCTGAGCTTCCTGGAGCGGCAGATCGAGCGCAAGCAGGAGCTCCACGGCCAGGGAGCCGTGACGGACGAGGCCCTCGACGAGGCCGGTCGCGCCCGTGACAAGGCACGCGTCGAGCTGGCCGTGGCGGAGGCGCAGGCCCTCGAATCGGAGTCCGAGGTCGCGCGCGAGCAGGCAGCCCTCGCCGTTGCCAAGGCTCGGATCGACGTGATCGGTTCCGAGGTGGCCCTGGCCGAAGCCCGAGTGCAACGTCTGGAGACTCTGGCGGAGTATTCTCGCGTCTGCGCACCTTTCGACGGGGTCGTAACGCGGCGCACGGTCGATCCAGGGGCCCTGGTGCAGGATTCCACCAAGAGCGGAGGCATGCCGCTCTTCACCGTCCAGAGGGTCGACCGGATGCGGGTCGCCTTCGACGTGCCGGAGGTGGACCTTCCCTTCGTGATCAAGGACGCCCGCGCCACGATCCGTCCGTTTGCTGCCATCGGCTCTCCGATCGAGGGAGCGGTGAGCCGGATCGCCACCTCCCTGGAGACCGGAACGCGCACCATGCGCGCTGAGATCGACCTCGACAACCGGGAAGGCAGGCTCCTCGACGGGATGTACGTGCAAGTCGTGCTCTCGGTCGACGTGCGTCCGGACGCCCTCACGATCCCTGCGGCTGCACTCCTCCACGAGACTGGCAAGGCATTCGTGTACATCGTGAGCGCGGGGACCACCGAGAAGCGTGAGCTCGGGGTCGGTCTGGACGACGGAATCGACGTAGAGGTTTGCTCAGGCCTGACTGCAGAAGAGCAAGTCGTCGTCGTGGGCATGGCCCTGATCTCCCCCGGAGAGCGCGTACGGGCCGTGCTCCGCCAAAGGTCTGGCGCGCTCGGCAGTGTGAAGTAGGCATGCAGGGAGTCCATCTATTCGCGGGCTTCCTGGCTCTGACCCTGGCGTCCTGTCTGTCTGTGCCGGATCCGCTTCCGCCACGTGAGCTGCCGCGCCTGACCCCCGAAGGCCCACTCGAGGGCTCACAAGCGATCGCCATGGGCTCGGGCGGAACCGAGCCCATGTACCAGGAGTGCCTCGCGATCGACCTCGCGACCGCCGTTCAGGTCGCGATCGCGCGCAACCTGGACGTCGAGACCGCGCGGGCCCGCGTTCATGCCGAGCACGGCGGCGTAGTCGCCGCGCGCGGGAGGATGTTGCCCGTTCTTTCCCCTGCGCTTCTCTACGAGACCGTCGATGGCTCCGTGCGGGCGACGGAGGGCAACCTCGTGGACGTCGGCTTCCAGACGACCCAGGCTTGGCTCACCGCCGCCTGGATCGTGAATCCCGGCGCCGTGTACTACGACCTGGTCGCGGCGAAGAAGCGCCAGAGCGCCGCGTTGCACGGCGAGCAGGCCGTCCGGATGGCTACGCTGCAGCGTGCTGCGGTCGGCTACTACGACCTCTCCCTGGCGCAGATGGCGGTCGAATCGACGCGCCAGGCCGTCGTCGAGGCCGAGGAGCTCCTGCGGATCACGGAGGTGAGGCTGAAGACGGGGACGGGGCTCGCGGCCGACGAGATGCGCGTGCGAGCCGAGCTCGCCCGTCGCCGGCAGGACCTGATCCTTGCACTGCGCGGATTCCGCGAAGCCTCGGTGCAGCTCTCCACGACCCTCGATCTGGATCCCACCGTGACGCTCGCTCCGAGCGCAACCACGCTCTCGCTGAACGCCATGGTCGACGGAGCTCGGCCGATCGAAGAGCTCCTGGCCCTGGCCATCGAGTATCGAGAGGACCTGCATAGCGTCCGACTCCTGGTCGAGGCCGCTCGAGCGGACGAGCGGGCAGCTCGCTGGCGGAGTCTTGGCCCGGTCCTGGGTGTGGCCGGCCAGGCTGGCTCGATTCGCGGGACCGCCGATGGGGTGAGCGGCCTGGGTGACGTCAGCCAGGGCCCGGACAGCCAGGAGCGCCTCTCGGCGGGGCTCGGCTGGCGCCTCGATCCGGCCCAGATCGGCGTCGTCGCCGCGATCGAAGCCTCACGGGACCTGGCCGGGCTCGAAGCACGCAAGAAGCTCCAGGAACTCCGCACGCAAGTGGTACGCGAGGACCAGGAGAGCCGTGCCCAGCGTGCTCTCGCGGAAGAGGCCCGACGAGAACTGGAAGCGGCCGAGGAGGCCGTCCGCATGACTCGCGCCAACCTCCAGGTCGGGACCATGACGACCCTCGATGTTCTGCACGCCCAGAGCGAGCTGGAGCAGGCCCGCCTGCGCAGCGCCGTCTCCGTCGTCCGACACAATCAGGCGCAGGTCCGGTTGCTGGCAGCGCTCGGCGTGCTCGACGAGCGTGCACTCCTCACGCCCCAGTGATCTTCTCGGACTTGTGCGCGTGGACTGCGGGCTCGGCGAATCGCCCGATTGCGACCCTCCCCGGACAACGGCTCTCCTGGACTACGCATTCTGTCGGATCTCCCTCGCGCGGCCACGCGGCCAACATCGAGCGCCGTCACGGAGACACACCCTAATGAAGAACTCCCTGGTGGCATCCCTTCTGCTCACGCTGCCCGCTTGGTCCCAGGAAACGCCGCCCGTGCGCGACTCCCTCGGCGACGAGCTGGATCGCGCGGTGCTCGGTGGTAAGTGGTGGCTACGGCTGCGCTATCGCCTGGAGAACGTCGACCAGGATGGATTCGACCGCGAGGCCTGGGCCTCGACGCTGCGCACCGTGCTTGGTTACGAGACCGGCGCGTGGCATGGCGCGAGCGTCGTTCTCGAGTTCGAGGACGTGTCGGTGGTCGGCAACGAGCAGTACGACTCGACGATCAATGGGGAGACCGACTTTCCCGTCGTGGCCGATCCGGAGGGCAGCGAGGTGAATCAGGCGCACCTGAAGGTCCTGCTCGTGGAGGAGTCGACCATCAAGCTCGGACGCCAGGTCATCACCCTCGACAATCATCGCTTCGTCGGCGACGTGGGCTGGCGCCAGAACCAGCAGACCTTCGACGCGGCGACGCTGCTCTGGAGTCCGCTCGAGCCGCTGAGCGTCTTCTACGCATTCGTGGACAACGTGAACCGTGTCTTCGGCGACGACTCGCCGCAAGGCGACCACCGCATGGCCTCTCACCTCGTCAACGCGGGCTACGACGTCCCGGGCTGGGGCCGGATCACGGGCTATGCCTACCTCCTCGACTACGACTCGATTGACACGAACTCCACGAGCACCTGGGGTGGACGCTTCGCCGGGAGTCACGCCTTCGGGGCGGCGGAGCTCCAGTACGCGGCCGAGGTCGCCTCGCAGTCGGACACAGCGAACAACCCCAACGACGTCGAGCAGGAATACGCCCTGGCCGAACTCGGCGTGAGAGCGCGGGGCTGGACCCTCAGGGCAGGGCAGGAGATCCTGGGTGGTTCGGGGAACCCCGGCGACGCGTTCCAGACTCCCCTGGCCACCCTGCACGCTTTCAACGGCTGGGCGGACAAGTTCCTGACGACTCCGGACACGGGGCTCGAGGACTCCTACGTCGGCCTGGGAGCGAAGGCCGGGGACTTCGACCTCCAGCTCGTGTGGCACGACTTCCAGGCAGACTCTGGCGGGATGGACTACGGGACCGAGCTCGACGCGAGCGTGGTCTGGGCCGCCAGCAAGAAGGTCAGCGTCGGTGTGAAGTTCGCCGACTACCAGGCCGACGCCTTCGCCACCGACACGACCAAGGCCTGGATCTGGCTCGCGTGCGCGCCCTGATCCCTGGCACCGGCGATCCCCCGAAGCCCACAACCGAGGCGGAACTCGCGTCCCATCGGAACTCCTTGTTCCGTAGACCTTCCACCTCGGACTCCCTCCTCCATCGCCCCTTCGGCGTTGGTTCTGTTGTCCGGGTGCCGTTCCGCGTTCGTGCCTCCCCCGCATGGGACTCGTCGATGATCTTGATCGCGTAGCACGATCGTCGTCAGAGGCGATGCTCCGCCTAGGCCCGCGCCGGGAGCCGCGTTCAGCTCGTCGCGCGGCGGTCGACGCAGCGCGGGGCGTCGGCGGGCGGCGTGGTGGAGCTCGAGGGTTCCTCGTCGAGCTTGGCCTGGAGGCGACGCACCTCGTCGAGGACGCCCACGAAGCCTCGGCCGAAGGGCGTCAGGGTGTAGACGACGCGCAGCGGCGGGCGTTCGCCCGTCACCGAGCGCGCGGCGATCCCGAAGCGCAGGAGCTTCGCGAGGCGCTCGTTCATGACCTTGGCGGAAAGGCCGGGGCACGCGCGCTGGAAGGCGCTCGGGCGCTGGACACCGTCGGCGATCAAACCCAGGAGGCGCAGCGACCATTTGCAGCCGATGACGTCCTCGACCATCGAGGCCACGTCGGGCGCGCGTTCGGCGCGTCGCGCGCCGTCGAGAGGCATTCGCTTTCGCATCGCGCGACCACCTTACCAAACGGTGCATTCTTGGCGATGCTCGCGGGTCGATCTAGCCCGACCTATTCACGAGAAGTAGGCGCGGGAGCGTCCCGAGTCGCCGATTTGGAGATTGCCATCAACCAAGTCCGCGAAGGAGACGCTCCCGAGATGTCAGACGCTACCTGCCAGCGCGCGCTGTTTGAAGATGTCTTCGAGAAGCCGGTGGTGGTCCAGTTCGACGGCGAGCAGAGCAGCTCGGATGGCGGCAGCCTGCTCTTGGGCGCGATCGATCGCCGGATCGGGCTGACGAAGACATTGAGCGAGCAGCTCGTGGACGGGCGCCGTGCGTGGCGCGTCGAGCACGGCAGGCTCGAGCTCTTCCGCCAGCGCGTCTTCTCGATCGCGCTGGGCTACGCCGACCAGAACGACAGCAGCCGGGTCGCCGGTGACCCGCTGCTGAAGCTCGTGTGCGGCCGCTCGCCGAGTGAGCCGGGCTCGCTGGCTTCGCAGCCGACGCTGTCGCGCTTCGAGACGACCCGCACCGGTCGCGAGCTGGTGGCTCTGGGTCGTCGGATGGAGCGCTTCGTGGTCGAGCGCCTGAAGAAGACCCACCGGCATGCGCGCCGGATCACGATCGACCTCGACTCGACCGAGGACCCGACGCACGGCCAGCAACCCTTCGCCTTCTTCAACGGCTACTACGACTCGTGGTGCTACTTGCCGATGCTCGGCTTCCTGTCGGTGGACGACGAGCCGACGCAGCACCTCTTCCACGCCCGGCTGCGGCCCGGCACGGCGCGCGATGCGCGTGGGACGCCGACACTTCTGCGCCGCACGGTGCAGAGCCTGCGAAAAGCCTTCAAGAAGGCGCGCATCCTGGTGCGGCTCGATGCCGGCTTCGCAGCGCCGGCGGTCTTCGAGACGCTCGACGAGCTGCGCGTCGACTACGTGGTCGCGATGGGCGGCAACCCCGTGCTGCAGCGAGCCGCTGCCGAGCCGATGCGCATCGTGCGCGAGCTCGCCGAGCGCTTCGAGGGAACGCTCTCGATGTGTCGCGAGACGCGCTACCGCTCGGGCGGGTGGCAGAGCGAGCGGCGCGTGATCTTCAAGGCCGAGGCACTGGTGTACCCCGGGCGCGAGCTGAAGGAGAACCTGCGCTTCGTCGTCACGAACCTGCGCCGCTCACCCAGGCGCGTCTGGGAGCTCTACTGCCAGCGCGGTGACGTCGAGAACCGTATCAAGGAATTGCACGAGGGACTCGAGATCGACCGCACGAGCTGCTCGAGCTTCCTCGCCAACCACTTCCGCGTGCTCGAGACGGCCGCGGCGTACATCCTCTTCCAGGACCTGCGCGAGCGGCTGCCGAAGACCGATCTCGCGCGGGCTCAGGTGAGCACGCTGCGCGAGAAGCTGATCAAGATCGGCGTGGTCGTGAAGGAGAGCGTGCGCCGCATCGTCCTGTCGTTGCCGGCGAGCTACCCGTGGAAGAAACTGTGGCTCGAGGCGGCGCACGGGCTCGGCGCGCTCGTCACGTAGATACTCCGCAAGGAGACTCGCCTCCGAGAACCATCAGGGCTCGAAGTCTGTCCACTGTTGCTGAAAAGCTGCCCAAATCGTGAGAGAGCGCGCGACGACAGCCTGTCGGGACACCAACTGCATCGCCGAGCGGTGATGCCCCGCCCTTCCACCGACGATCTTCTGCTCCAATCACACTCCGGCGCAGATCTGCCGGAGGACAGACGAATAGGTCGGGCTAGGTTGGCTTGCGTCGCGGCGCTTCGCAGCGAGCACAGGCATCCAACACGAAAGAGCCCCACCATGAAGAACAAGGCCGTCTTCTTCCACGCCGGTTGTCCGATCTGCGTCGAGGCCGAACACATGGTATTGAGCGCGCTCGACAAGAACCGCTACGATGTCGAGGTCGTCCACCTCGGTACCGACAAGCGCAGGCTCTCTGACGCCGAGCGTCTGGGCGTGAAGTCCGTCCCTGCGCTCGCGCTCGACGGACAGGTCTTCCACATCAACTTCGGCACGAGCCTCTCCGCGTTGAAGTGAGCGTTCGACGCGGGGGCGCGGGTGCTCGGCTACGCGCTCCCGTGCGACGGCACGCGCAGTTCTTCGCCGTCGCCCCGGCGCCTCGCGGCATTCGGGCGGCTGTACTGCGGCAGCCGGGAGCCTGAGTCGACTCCGCCACCGACTGGAGAACCACGTCCAGGATGGGTTCGATCCCGAGGCCTGGGCTCGACGCTACGCGCCCAGATCCTGGCGCCTGCGGTCCCCCGAAGCCCCAAGCCGCGGCGGAACTCGCGTCCCATCGGAACTCCGTGTTCCGTAGACCACTCCACCTTGCACCCCCTCCTCCATCGTCCCTCCGTGGCCGCGCTGGTTCTGGTGTCCGGATGCCGTTCGGCGTTCGTGCATCCCCCGCCATCTCAGTCGACTTCCGGCGTCGAGGAGTTGGAGGGTGCGGCCTCCGAAGCCAGCCCAAGCGAGATCGAGGGCGAAGCCCTGGTCACCGCCCTCCCCCCCGACGGCATTCCCGCCATCGACGAGCCCGAGTTCATCACGGCCGACGAGGCCGATGCCTTCATGGACCCAGACGAAACGGTCTTGGGAGTAGTCGGAGCGGATGGAACAGCCAAGTGCTACTCCGCCTGGCAACTCGACGGCCATGAGATCGTCAACGACGTGCTCGATGGCCAGCCGATCACTGCCACGTGGTGACCCCTGGCCAATGCGGGGGTCGTGTACTCCCGCGAAGTCGGCAGCCGCACGCGAACCTTCGGTGTGTCAGGCAAGCTCTGGCATGGCGTGCTGGTCATGTTCGATCGAGAGACGGGCTCGCTCTGGACCCAGCTCGACGGTCGATCGATCCATGGCGCGGAACGGGGCCAGCGGCTGGAGCACGTGCCCTCCGTCTTCACCGTGTGGGGGATGTGGCGCGAAGCACATCCAGACTCCCTCGTGCTGAAGAAGTCGCCTGGAGAAGCCGCGCAGAAGAAGTCCTCATATGCAGCCTACTTCGAGGACTCCGGCCGCCTCTTCCAGCCTCGCCTCGGGGAAGGACTGGGTTCTGAACTCGGCCCGAAGGAGGTCGTGTTCGGAGTGCGGGTGAACGGGGAGACATTGGCCGTGGCGGAGCACGTGCTGGAGGAACGCTCGGTGGTCAACGCACACGTCGCGACCGTGCCAGTTGCGCTGCTCCGCAACTTCGCGACGGGCGAGGTCTTGGCTGTGACGCGCCTACAGGGAGGCCGTGAGGTTGAGCTGGTTCCCATCGAAGGGGCGGAACCGACAGAGCGAGTGCAAGTTCCCGGTGGCGGAATCATCGAGGTGAAGGCCCTTTCACCCCTCCGCGTAGACCGCGCGTACTGGTACGCATGGGCTCGCACGGTGGCCCGCGCTGGTGGCGCGAGCACAGTGATCGTCGAGTGAGTGCGACGGCACCCTTCCACGGTGGATGTCGAGCACAAGCACATCTCGAGAGACCTGCCGCCTTGACCGTCGGCGGCGGGCCCTGGCTGACACCCTCGACAGCCACCCCGCCCGGGTGACGTCGACCCCAAGCAGAGGAGATCGTCGCGGACGCGACGAACCTGGACGCCGCACCGATTGCGCGTCGCCGCCAGGCGCAGGTCATGTCGGTCACGCCGCTCTGCGGCACGCAGCTACTCCCGGGTGCTCTCTCGCCGTACCCTTACCTCCCCCCAATAGGGGACCCGATGGACGCCTCGTGGATCCAGCTGCTAGCCGCAGGATCGATCGGCTTCGGCTCAGCCGTCTTCGCCGAACCACTCCGAGCACGGCTGTTTCGCTCCCGCATTGATCTCTCATTCGCACAGACTGGCGGCGGTCTCATCGAGACCAACGTGATTCACGCGCCGTCCCATGCACACTCTACGGGAGAGGAGGCAAAGTATGTGCGCTTGAAGGTCGTGAACCAGTCCTCCAGGATCGCCCGCAAGCTTCGCGTCTTCCTTACGAGTGTCGAGGTACAGGACCTCTCACAAAAGTACGTGCAGACAGCGTACTCCGACTCAATGCAAGTAGGTTGGTCCGCTCGGTCAACTGACCGCTTCGACGCCATTGATTTGCCAAGCGGTATCACCGCATTCGTCGATGCCCTGTCGGCCAGGGCAACCCGCCCCGGCCTCCTGTCGGTTGATGTAGACTCATGGCCGTCCCGCTACGAGCAGCTATTCTACAAGGGGGTATTCCGCTTCACCTTCATCGCGACGGGTGACAACATCAAGCCTACAACCACGCGGCTCACGTTGGCCTGGAGTGAGCACTGGGACAGTCTGCGGATGGCCGTTCCTGACTAATCCGGCTTCCGATCAAGCCACGACCGCCTCGTACCGGCGGCTTCGTGCGCCTTGCCCGCGAGGCCTGGCCATCTCCCGCCTCCGCCGTCTAGCACCGCCGGGTGTTGTCGCGCCCAGCCCCCGGGCACTCCGAGTGTCCGGGTGACCGAGCTTCCGCTCGAACCCCGTCGATTCAATACCTTGACCTCTGCCTGATTGCGAGCTGTGCTTTGATGCTCGAGCGCGCTTCGGCCTGCCGCGATCGGGACGCGCGCCATTAGAGCTAGGCCCCTCCCGTACCGGGCAGCACGTGACCCAGAACTCGTGGACCAGCTCGTCCAACCCGGAGATCCTTCCCTGACTCTCAATCGCAGGTGAGCGATGCTGCGAGACCCCTTCTACCAGGACATCACCGACCGCCTCGGCCGTCAGCTCGATCCGGAACTCTTCGAGCGGTGCGCCGTAGCTCTGCTCAGGAAGGTGTATCCAGGGCTAGTCCCTGTTCGCGGCGGCGCGGACGCCGGCATGGATGGGGCCGTCGCCACTCGGTCCGGATCCCCGATCCCCCTGATCACGACGACGGGCAAAGAGGCCACTCGCAATCTCAGGAAGAACCTCCTGTCGTATCTCGAGAATGGGGGCGAGCGGCGCACTGCGATCTTCGCCACGTCCAGAGAGCTCACTGCCAGAAAGAGAAAGAACCTCGAGAAGGAAGCCAAGCAGCACGGATTTCGCCTCCACCAGATTCACGATCAGGCCGACTTCGCTGACCGCCTTTACCATGCTCCTGAATGGTGCAGGGAGCTCCTGAACCTCACCGGGCACCCGCCTCCGCTTTGCATGGTTCCACCGACCGACCGTCCGCTGGGAGGCGTTCCGCTTGTCGGCCGAGACCGTGACCTCGAGTGGCTTCGATCCCAAACGCAAGACGTCCTAATCGTAGGCCAGCCTGGCTGCGGCAAGACGGCACTTCACCACGCGCTATCGCGGGACGGCGAGCACCTCTTCGTCGTGTCAAAGGACATGCGCGAGATCTCCGGTGCGCTGAGAAGGCAGCAACCAAGCGCAGTCATCGTCGACGATGCACATCTCCAGACGGACCTTCTGCGGGAACTCCGGCACTTCCGCGATGAGACAGGCATGCAGTTCCGTATCGACGCAAACTGCTGGCCAGGAGCCGCCGAGGAGGTCGCCCGCGCGCTCGCTGTTCCGGTCGCATCCGCACGCAATCTCGACCTACTCACGCGCGACGAGATGGTGAGGGTGATCGAGGGCTGCGGCATCGTCGGTCCGCCAGAGCTCATGCACGAATTGCTCAATCAGGCACATGGCCGGCCGGGTCTAGCAGCAACGCTGTGCCACCTCTGCATCTCTGGCCACGGGGAATCCGTGGTGCTCGGCGACGTCATCGCCCAGGACGTGCGCACAACCTTCGGACGACTGCTAGAACCGCGGGCGATCACACTGTTGGCCGCTCTCGCGATTGGGGGCAGGCGAGGAATGTCACTGCGTGCAGCATCGGCCGAGCTTGAGATCTCCCTTCTGGACGCCCACACGCTCGCGTCCGGACTCGCTGCGGGGGGACTCCTCGAAGACCTTGGAGAATCTTGTCTGGCCGTACTACCGACTGCCCTTCGGCATGTGCTCGTGCGGGATGTGTTCCTCAACGGGTCAGTGCGGCTGTCACTGGACCAGTTCCTGCAGCATGCGACGGACGCGCGTGAGGCGGCACACACGATCGTTGGCGCTCGGGCACGTGGCGGGCGGGTAGACGACACGTTCGTTCTACAGCTGGTCGAGCGGGCCAAGGCGTGGGCAGCCCTCGAGGAATTCGCGTGGCTGGGTCCGAGAGAATGCAGGACCGCCCTCGATCACTTCCCGACCGAGCTACCCAGACTGGCGAGAGCGTCCCTGCACAGGATCCCTGATTCCTCCTTGCCTCTGCTCTTCGGGGCCGATGTCACCGACGATCGCCCGCCGCACCAGGCCGTCGATCGCCCCCTCCGAATCATCGAGGACTGGATCGAGTCCGCGGTGCCGGGGACCGGGGAGGTCGTATCGAGGCGGCGCTCCTTGTTGGCCGCCGCTACTCGGTGGGCCGCTGCGACCGGCCACCGGCGCACCGCCATTCAAGCGGCAGCCCTCGCCCTCAGCCCGAAGTTTCGAGATACGCAACCGAAGCCGGGCAGCGGACGCGCCTTTGCCATTCGGCAAGGCTCCATCACAAAGGAGGAGGCTGTCAAACTCGTAGACCTGTGGGGTGATGTCCTCGCGCTTATGCGACCAGCCCCTGCCGACGGCTGGGATGCCGTGAGTTCGGCTGTCGAGACATGGGCATTTCCAGGGCGGATAGCCACTACGGTGCACGAAGGCGTCGGCGAGATCCTGCGCGACGCTTCCAGGAG
The DNA here is from genome assembly GCA_964631945.1 of uncultured Planctomycetaceae bacterium. Taxonomy (GTDB): domain Bacteria; phylum Planctomycetota; class UBA1135; order UBA1135; genus JABFRZ01. The sequence goes on along the minus strand of CAZWAY010000016.1, from coordinate 35,687 downwards.
AGCTCTCGTCGACATGGGCCCGCTAGCTGGTCGTCACGGAGGCCGTCTCCGTTGGTGCAGGGAGCTCGCCGGCAAGTTGGACCTCGACCTGGGCGCCGCCGCGGACCCCGAGTTCGACACGCTATTCCCGATCGAAGACTTCGATCGGGATTGGAAGACCAGGACTGAGGCATGGAGTGCTGCATCCGCTGCCCTCGCTGCGCGATGGGCGGAGCAGGAGCCCGCGGCAGTCGCGGGTCGGCTGAAAGAGATGGAGAACTCCGCAGAGGAGTCGGGGATCAACTTCCCGGACTGCAGGGGGATGGTCTCCACGGCCCTGGCGGCGCGCGTCGAGTCCCCACTCACGTGGGCGACAGCGTTTGCAGGGAAGCACTGCTCGGGAACGGCGACCTATCCCCTCCTCAAGAAGGCGTGCGACAAGAGTGAAGAGGGTTGGGCTGCGCTCGCTACTACATGCCTTGGTGACGGCAAGCTCCGCATCACGGGCTTGGACGTGATACTGCCCGCCGACCCAGTGCCGAGCGGGCTGCTTGCCGACGCGCTGCGCGTAGTCGCTGACGTCCCAGCTTGGGTGACGACTTGTTGTGCGCAAGGGCGGTTCTCTGTTCCGGTAACGAAGATGCTCCTTGAGCACGGGCACGACGACGTTGCCAGCGCCGCCGCGATTGGCGCGTGGATAGGCGCCAATAGGAGAGAGGTGCGCGACGAATTGAAGATCGCTTGGCGCAGCGCCACGCTCCGCACGGTCTTCGATCAGCACATCGCGGAGATCTTGAAGGACGATGCGGATCTGTCCTTCTGGTGGTTGAAGGCCCGACTCACTGCGGACCTGCCAGACGCTTGGCGCGCGGAGGAAGCCCTCAAAGCAGCCGCGAGCAGTCTTGGCTCAGAGGAACGAGCCATCTTGATCGACGAACTCGTGCCGGACCATGGGGCGATCTTCGCGCTCGTCCCGGCCCTCGTGGGAGACGATCCAGAGCTATATCGTCGACTGCTGGGCAGGACCGAGCTCAAACTCCACCACCCGTATCCTCTCGCCGGTCGAATCGATGACGCGTGGGTCCGGAAGGCCACTGTTGCTCTTGATCACGGCTTCGGAGAGGAGGAGGTCGCGCACGCCGTGCATCTGTTCGGTGTGAGTTGGACTGGCAGCGAGTCCTCGATGTGGCAGGACTGGGTCGAGCAGTTCGAGAGACTCGCAACCAATCGCGACGACAGGATTCGTCGCGTGGGCTCAGTGGGCGCGACCGCGGCCCGAGCCAGGGCGGAGACCGCGGCTCAACGGGAACGGCGGCAAGATATCCACGGCATCTAGGTAGCAGCCTAGGCCGGTCGTCAGACGTCACATTGGGCTATCGCTCTCCCAGTTGCCGGTCGCTTCCCGGGTAAGCCTGACGACGCGGTCCACGACATGAACTACTGTTTGTTCAATTGATCGCGCATTGCTCGCCATTCTTTGATCAGGCGGGGGACGGCGGCAAGGACAGCCTTCAGTCTACCATTGCTGGTCGTCGCCACATGATTCGGTGGATCCGCGGCCACGAACTCCTTGTAGGCCGCTTCAATCTGGTCAACTATCGCGGGAGTCAGTTCCGCGAGCTGCGTAGGCTTGGCCTTGTTCCACCCGGGGCCCCAATCTGCCTCGCCACACGTCGTGCAGACGTAATCGCCCGTTGCCATGCCGTGAGCGTGCTCTTTCTCGAGGTGAGGATGCTCGCAAGGCTTGTTGCCCCATCTATCCCGCAACTTCGCAGCTTCAGCAGCTTGCACTGGTTGTTCCCTCGTTTCTGTTGGAGGTAGCGATCCCGACCGGTCGTTGCTTCCTTCGGCCGCTCTCCAGGCAAACTTGAAAGACCTCCGACAACATGGCCCCGCGCCAGGACTCGAATCCTGAGTCAGAACGGGATGTCGTCCCCTAGCGAGACATCGTGCGACGCTGGAGCCGGGATCCCGGGCGCTGTCTCCGGTGCCAGCTCACGCGGGGCCTTGTTCCGCTTCCCGGTGAGGATCGCGACCATGCCCACCACGGAGACGGCTCCCTCCGCGCACAGGGCCGCGGTCTTGAAGTCGGCTCCTCGCTTGTGCTGGAGCGCGAGGGCTGCCTTCATCGCCGACTTGGCGAGGGCCCGCACCTCCTCGTTCGCTTCGCCGGGTAGCTCGACAGCGATGAACGCCTCGAGCATCCGCTTGGCGTCGGAGTTGCTGACGACGGTGCCATCGAGGATCGGGTGCTTCGCGGAGTCCCACGCCTCCTGGGCGGCGCTGATGAGCACCTCCCGGCATAGGAGACCAACGCCCTGAAACTCCTCCTCGGTCCTTGCCGCCGCGAGCGCGGTCTTCACCTTGGCCATCTGGCGGTCCACCTTCTCCCAGCCCGTCGGCTCGTCGAAAATGAGCGGGCGTGACGCTTGCTGGGGGACGTAGACGGGGCGCCCAGAGATGTGGGACCCGACAACGATTTGCCACCCGTCAGGCCGCAGGTGGTCGTTGATCGCCTTGACGATCGTCTCCGCCTCCGCCGCGTCGGGTCTCACGACAGGGTGAACGACCTCGCATAGGAAAGCGACGAATCTCTCATCCGGGCCATGGAGCAGGTTGAGCCGCGAGTCGAAGAAGACCCAGTCGTTCTCCCAGTCCGTCCAGTGGTCACGGTGCATGGAGATGTCGCCGCCCATGTCGGAGCAGCGATAGTCGTTGGACGGAAGTCTCGAGAGATCGAAAATCCGCCCCACGAACGAGGACTCGTCGAGCCTCCCCCACCAGGGAGTGTTCGTGACGGTGAACCAGTCCGCGACGGCGCGGCGGGTGATTTCCGTGATCGTGTTCATGGAACCTGTGGCCTTGCCGCGCGCGACCATAGGAGCACAGCGCCATGACAAGTTGGCGCGGCGCGCTCGTGCACAACGACTCCCGCCCAACATTGCCGGCCGAGCCTCGCCTATCCTGGCAGCGCAAGGGCTGGAGTAGGTCTCCGGCTCGACGCGTGGGTCGCGACGATGCCCCTCGACCAGCTCGGCGTCCCGGAGCTCACGGCTGCTTCACCACTTCGAGCATCCTGGCCCCCGAGGCCCCTCTCTCGGCCCGATCCGGCCGAGCGCGTCATGGTGGTTATGGGACCTGCCCCAGAACTAGAAGCGCAGGCCGTACGGATTGCCGTAGTCAAAAACGTCGTCGCCCATGATCACGATCGGCGGGGCTCCGATCATCGGAAGCCTCGAGCCCCCCTTGAGCCCCCAGGCCGCCAGGCCCAACGCGATCACGCAGTCGTCGTGGTAGCCGTACGGAGCGCCCGTCCGGAAGTTCCCCTGCTCGGTCATCGAGTACTCGAACGCCTCCAACTCGTCGACGAGCTCGGGCATCAGCTCCGGTCGCGGGAGCACAAGCTCGCGCTTCTCGAGTTTGATGGCCAGGTTGTCCACGAGGGCGGCCTTCGACTTTTGCGTGAATCCGTAGGGCCTCACATAGCAGCCGGCCTTCTTGAGGGTCTCGTAGATGGGCTCGCCTGCGCCCGTCGAATCGATCGTGATCTCGGCGTGGAGGTACTTCTCCGTCAGCGCTTGGATGCGCGCAACCTGGATCGACCAGTCCAAGCGGTTGAACCGGTCCATGGCGACCACCTGGCCCTTGCGGTCGAGGATCACCAGCACGGTGAAGTCCTCGACCTTAGCGAGGTCAAGCCCGGCGTAGTACTCGCCATGCTCTCCGGGCTCGATCCACTCACCCGTCGCGGCCTCGCGGACGTACCGGAAGACAGAACCCGCGCCCTCGGTGAACTGCGCGCCGTACTCCTGCACGAAGACCCTCTCGGGGATGCTCCGACGCTGCTCCTCGATCAACGCGCGGTCGAGGTGCGGGTTCGTCCAGCTCGGGTTGTTCCAGCTCCGGAAGGCCGGGTCGACGCCCTGCCCGAGACGGTAGAGGTCGTAGAAGTAGCCCTTGCCCTTGGGCGTGGAGATCAGGAGCGCCCAGCCATTCTTGTCGATCAGGCGCTGGGATAGGTGGCCCTGCCAGATGTCAGGTTTAAGGCGCGAAGCCTCGTCGACGATCACCCAGTCGAGGCCCTCACCGAGGAGCGAGATCGGGTTGTCGGCGGACTTCGCGCGGATCTCCGAGGTCCCCCCGGACATGTTGCGCAGCTCGATGAGCCCGCTCGACTCGACATGGCGGATGATCCGATGCCCAAGGTGCTCGTGCGCCTTCAGGACGATCTCGCGGAACACCTTGTTCGCGAGATCGTAGGTCGGCGCCGCCACCCAGCCCACGGATCGCTCGCGGGGCGCCATGGCCGCGGCCAGGCCTTCCATAGCCGCGCACAGGGTCTTGCCCCAGCGCACGCCGCAGGCGACCACGCGCCTCGGATGCGGGTCGAGATGGATCTCGAGTTGACCGGGGTGCGGCGCGTAGCCGAGGTCTCGGAAGAACGCGTGCTTGTCGAAGCGGGGGCGGGCATCAGACATCGCCGTCCTCCTCGGGAATCATCCAGCGCTCGTACTCGCGCTTGATGACCTCCTCGACGCTGATCGCGGTCCGGTCCGAGGGTTCGCCTCGGATCAGGCGCTCCTGGCGGATCGACATGTCGAGAGCGCGCACGGCCTCCATGGCCGTCGCGAGAGGCATCGACCGCAGGGCCTCCAGGGCTTTGCCCTGGACGACCTTGAGCGACTTCAGGTGCCGCAAGTTCATGGCCTCGAGGGACTCCAGCGCCTTCTGCTCGGCACCCTCGCGGGCCTTGCGTTCGAGCTCTTCGACGCGTTCCTGCCAGCGCTCGCGCGTGGCGAGCTTGGTCACCGCGCGCTTCGAGACGCCGAACTGGTCGGCGACGCGCTGGTAGCTGCGGTCGGGGCCGAGGCCCAGGTAGAACTGGAACGCTTCAGGCGGGATTCTGCCGCTCATGGCCGCGCTCCTCGGCGATCTCGCTGAAGGTCTTGCCGCTTCCGTCGAGCACGGCCTGCTTGCCCGTGGCCTTCTCCCAGCGTCGCAGAGCGACGTCGACGAACGCGGGACTGATCTCCATCGCCCGGCACTTCCGGCCGAGCCGCTCGGCCGCGATGAGCTGGCTCCCGCTCCCCGAGAAGGGTTCGAGGACCACGTCGCCTCGGCGCGTGTGCTGCTCGATCGGAATCTCGAATAGACGCACGGGCTTCTGGGTCGGGTGCTCGTTGCCAACGACGCGCTGCTTGCCCTCCCAGTCGATCTCCCAGACCGTGTCGAGCTGTCCGACACCGTGCTGGGGCTTGGAGCCCTGGCGCCAACCGAAGGCGCAGGGCTCGTGGCGCCAGCGGTAGTAGCTGTGCCCGAAGACCGCGCAGGGCTTGACCCAGACGAGCACTTGATGCAGCAGGAGCCCGTGCCGCGCGAAGGCCGCGGCGACGGTCGGCTGCTGGACGTGCGCGTGCCAGACGTAGATGGCCGTCGATTCGGCGATATGCGGTAGCGTGGCCTCGAAGACGCCGTCGAGGAACTCCCCGAGGTCCTTGATGTCGACCTCCCGGTAGACGTGGCTCCAGTCCTTGCCCGAGGGCTTGCCGTTGTGGACCGGGCGGTCCTTGCCCGTGTAGTTGACGCAGTAGGGCGGGTCGGTCGAGAGCAGCGCGGCCGTGTCACCGGCCATCAGGCGGCGAAGATGGTCGGGGTTCGTGGAGTCGCCGCAGTGGAGCCGATGGTTGCCCAGGATCCAAAGGTCTCCGGGCATCGAGACTGGCTTCTCGGGCGGCTCCTCGGGGCCTGGATCGTCGACCTCGCCCGATGCGCCGTCGACTCCGAGCTCGGCGAGGAGCGCGTTGATGTCCTCCTCCTCGTAGCCGACCCCGTCGAGTGCGTCTTCCGCTCGGAGTTCCTGAAGGAGCCTCGCGAGGGCGGGTTCGTCCCACTCGGAGAACTCGTGCGTCCGGTTGTCGGCGATGGCGTAGGCAGTGGCCTCGAGGTCGCTCCCATCGAACCAGACCACCGGAACCTCGGGCATGCCGAGCTTGAGCGCGGCCTTCAGGCGTGTGTTCCCGGCGATGACCTCGCCGGACGGCTTGGCCACGATGGGCTGCCTCCAACCGAAGCGCCGCAACGATGCAGCGACCGGGTCGATCGCGGCCTCATTGATCCGGGGGTTCGAAGGATTGCCGAAGAGGCGCCCGATGGGCACCCACTCAATGTTCAGCCGGCTCTCCGCCTCGCTCATCGCGCGCCTTTCCGGGCCGAGGATCCCCCAGCCACCTTGGACCTTGGTTCGCGGCTCCAATTGGCCGCCAGCAAGAACGATAGGTCCCTTGAGCGATTGCAGCCGTTGCGCAGTTCGCGCTGGTCTTGCGCAAGCAACGCGGCCCAGAGCGAACTCGGACAGCGAGTTGGCGCGCGTTCCGGCCGTTACGCGTTGCGTTTCATTCTTCGAGCCAGAGCGTCTGCTGGACGCCAGGGGCGACTCCGTAGCTCGCCTCGTTGGCGATGTCGGCTCCGGGGTCCAGCGAACGGTTCTCGATCCAGGGACGAAGCTCTGGAATGCTGCCCAGGACGTCCATCTTGGTCCGGCGCGAGGCTGTGACGCGCCCCTTCTGCGCGAGGCCGCGGAGGAACTCGCCCTGCAGGTGGGTGATCTCGAGGACCCTCGATGACCCTGCCTGGGAGACCTCCACCCTGACTCGGTTGTGGGATCCGAGCCCGACCTTCTTGACTCGGGGCATGACCGCCGCATCCAGGTCCTGAATCCTCTTCCGGATCCAGTCTGCCAGCCCGTGCACTCGCTTCACGATTCGACCGTAGCCCGTCAGGAGCCGTCGTCGGATCTCCCCCCAGTTCCCGACGGTGAAGGCGATGCCTCGCTCCGACGGGTCCGTCAAGGACCGAGCTTGTCCAAGGTGCAGCTCCATGGCCCGGGAGAACGCGTACTCGAAGATGGTGAGGTCGCGCGCGACGAGTTCGGGAACGATGTACTCATCCGGCAGCTGGCCGAGAAGTGCGACGGGGTCGTCCATGGGGTCGAACCCGGAGCCCGGCTTGAAGAAAGGAAGGACGCCGGCCCCCTTGTACCGCCGCTGCCGCTCCGCGTGCCCGTAGGCTCGCTGGACAGCACTTGCCCATGCGGCTGCGGATCGCACGGCTTCCTCGACCGCCTCGTCCTTCTCGGTTGGCCGATTCAGGTTCGGGAACCCGTTCCCATGCAGCGTGTCCTCGAGCGCGTCGACGGCCTGGAGTAGTTCCTCCAGGCTCTCTGGCAAGTGCCCCGGAGTGCGCGAGTCCGCGGTCACTGCCTACCTGCCTTTCGTTCCGTCGAGAGCAAGTCGAGGGCCCCAAGTAGCCTCTCGGCATATGCATCAGCCCCGCGGCGAACCCAAGCTCGGGTCACGACACTCCACCAGATGAGGAACAACCCGCCGCTGGCGAGGGCGAGGATCGTCGGTGTTGCCGACCCGTCACCATCGCGTTGCCGAGCAGCGGAGATGCCACACACAAGCAGACCGAGTACCGAAGTGATCAGCCCGACAGGGCGCATCCCCCACGCGTTCCTCCTGAACCCGTAGTCGGCCAGAGCTCCAAACAGCGCAGGGTACGTGTCTCGATCTCGAGTGCGCTCACGCAGGAGCTGGACGGCGGAGGAGTAGCGTTCATCTGCAGCCCTCGTGTCCACCCGCTCCTCTTCCTCGGTTGGAAGCGAGCTGCCCATCAGCGCCTCCAGCTTCCGGTGGTATCTGGCTAGCGTCGGACCGGGCATTGGTGAGTTCCGATGTCGAAGGAAGCGTGTGGTTGGTGCCCCACCCCACCGGTGAAAGAGGTCGCGTTCTCGGCGGCGCCCAGCATCCGCCGACAACTGCGCGGCGAGGACCGTCAGGGCAGCACCTCCAAGGGTCCCGAGGGCGAGCGACGAAGTCGATCCCCGCGTCGAGGGAATCGACGCGAGGACGAATGCCAGCGGCAGGACGACGATGACCGCAGGTGCGACGCGTGCCAACCACACGTAGCGATCGGGCAGTGGGAACGCCACTCGTGCTCAGTCCTCCACGCGGTCGTAGAACGGCAGAGGGGAAACCGGGCCCCAACCCTGCCTTGGAGAATTGTGTGAGTGGAGGATCGTCTTGCCTTGCGTCGCGTACACCTCCGCGCCCCGGCGCTTGAAAGCGTTCACGACCTTGCGCGAGGGGTGGTTCACTTCCGTGCCCTCCTTCGCGGCGGAAACGTACGCGCTCTTCGTCACGACTCCGCCATTCTTGCGGCCAACGAGCTGGTCAAGAACGGTCGGACCGACGTTGCGCTTGCTGCCGTGGTGCGGCACCTGGATGAGCTGCGATGCGGAGAGGTTCACCCCAAGGGCACCGGCTCGCTGAAGCGCATCGGACAGGGCCAGGACGCCGGCATCGCCTGTGAAGAGCATCTGGTGGCCGTCGATCTGGAGCACGAGAACCACGCTGGTCTCGTTCTCGGCGCTCGTGTCCCCGACTTCGGCATCGACCAGGGTTTCGATGTTCATGCTTTCAGCGAGCCATCGCACAGCCTCGGTCGCAGCGCCAACCATGCGCTGAAATGCTCCTGGCGCGTGGCGGGGAACTGGCGTTTCGCGGAAGTGCGGGAGGAGAGACTGGTACCGCGCCTCGGTCGGGCTGAGAACTCGAACGCCGAGGTTGCCGAATGGCAGGGCAGCACCCGCGAACGGCTCGTCGATCGGGATCCTCTTGACCTGCGCAAGCTGCTCCAGATCATGGGCGTTCTGCAGTGCACGCTGCAAGCTCTCCCGGAGTCCGCTCGTCGAGAGCCGACCACTGCGAAACAGCTCCTTGATGTCGGCCGCGTGGAGCCAAGGCCGGTGCATCCACAGTCGACCGACCTCCATCTGCTCGAGGACGACCGTCAGCCCACCGGCGTGGTCCGCGTCTGGATGAGTCGACACAACCAGGTCCACGTAGCCGGTCCCGTAGTGGGTGCGGATGTGTTCGCAGAGCCGCTCGCCCGCGTCCTTCGTGCCGCCGTCGATGACCATCACGAACTGCTCGGACGTAAGGTTGCCGAAGCGAAGGGCAATGGCGTCTCCGCTCTTCTGCCCGTCTCCCACCGGAAGGAAGTCGATCTGGTAGGCCATGGTGGCAATCAGGGGGGATGGAGGTCGTTCGGTGCCCAGCGCCATTGACCGGCCGTCCGCCGGATGCGACGCTGGATCAGAAGTAAGACAAGCTAGGGGCGCCCAGGATGCCTCGTCAACCAGATTCTTATCGGTAAGACAGCGACTCCCATGCCCGCACCCACGCTCCAGACCATGGGCAGGCTGCTGTCGGAACGACGTGGCGACAGGGGCATCCGTGAGGTCGCCAAGGAGATCGGGATCAGCCACGCCACCCTCTCGCGGGTGGAGCGCGGGCTCCTCCCGGATCTGGAGACCTTCCGCAAGGTCTGCGCATGGCTCGAACTGGACCCGGGCGAGGTCCTGCGAATCAAGCCCAAGGCGCCTTCCGCACCGACCGTCGCTGTCCACTTCAAGAAGGACAGTGCCCTGGCTCCGGCCACCGCGCAGGCGCTTGCGAACCTCATCCTGGCGGCTCAGCGGGCCCTAATGGCCTCCGAGGGGGCGCACGAGTGACATGTTCTTCCGAGGGTTCAAGACCTGGTGCGAGAACACCGCCATCGGCCTGCGGCGCGAGCTAGGCATCCTCCAGGAAGATCCTCTCGATCCACGAAAGCTGGCGAAGCACCTGGGGATCCTCGTGTGGGCGGCGGAGGAAGTGCCCGGCGTGGACAAGGACGCGCTTCGCGTCCTCCTTCACGACGATCCCTCGAGCTGGTCGGCGGTGACGGTCCATGCCGGGGGGCGGAGCGTGATCCTTACCAACTCAGCGCACTCTGGCGGAAGGCCGGCGAGCGACCTGATGCACGAGCTCGCTCACCTCATCCTCGGCCATGAACCCGCTCGGGTGGACGTCTCGGAGGATGGGCACCTGATGCTGCATTCCTTCGGCCGCGTTCAGGAAGACGAGGCGAACTGGTTGAGTGGGTGCCTCCTTCTCCCTCGAGCGGCCTTGCTCAACGCGCGTGAGCAGGGGTGGTCGCTTTCTCGAATCGCCCAGCACTACGGCGTCAGCGAGGCGATGGTGAAGTACCGAATGAACGTGTCGGGGGCTGATGCACAGGTGGCCCGCCGCAGGAACGTGCCTTCACGTCGCCGGTAGGCTACCGGCTCTCGGCACCGAGGATCCGAACTCTGGCCTCAGCGTGCCAGGGCGGTCGTAGCCGCGGACCGGCCTGGAGCCCGGCTCGCTTGGAACTGCTGGCTGAGATTCGAGAGCCCTTGCCAGAGTTCGTAGCCGGCCTTCCCGCCAGTCAGATCGTTCCGCTGCTCGAAAGCGGACCCTTCGTTCGTGACGAGAGCGATCTGGCCAAGAACTCGAGTCCCATTGGATCGGTTGGTGAACACGAGCCGGATCTCGTAGGTCGTGGTCGGATCGTACTGGCTCCCCAAGAACACGTTCTGCCACGTGCTCGCGTTCTCCTTCCAGAACACGAGTTGACTGGGCGCCTGCTCCCTGAGCATCCATCCGTCGCTGATGTAGCGGTCCATGAAGAAACTCTGCACCTCGGCTGTCGCAGCACCTTGGATCGAGCACTCTGGCCTACCGGAAGGCGTCTGGATCGGTGGGACGCTGGCGCACGAAGACGCGAACCAGCATGAGGCGAGCAAGGCGACGAAGTGGAGCTTCACGGTTGGTCTCTCCCTGGGCAACGGAGTGAATGGGTCCTAGGCGGGACGCTTGACCATCGGACTGTCGGCGTCCCGGTCTTTACCCCACTGCGGTGTATGTCGCTCCGGGGTGCAGGCTTGCTCGGATGGGCTCCTCCAAGGCGCTCCAGACCAAGCGCTACCGGCTATTCCTCGCCCGCCTTCGAAAGGCGCGTGAAGAAGCCGGCCTCACCCAGGTGGAGATCGCGCGGCTGTTGGGCCAGCCGCAGACTTGGGTGTCGAAGTGCGAGCTGGGCGAGCGCCGCGTGGACTTCGTGGAGCTGGAGGACTGGGCCGCGGCGTGCGGGAAGCCGCTCGGCTGGTTCGCAACTCGCAAGTAGCCTTGGAGGCCCGCCGCGGGCCCGACTCGCGCCTCCCCTTCCAAGCACAACTCAAGCACTCCCATGCTTGCGAGACGCCCGTCCAGAGGGCCAGATCTCGGGGAACCAGCGGGGAACTTCCGGGTACCCTCCCGCCGCACTGGCAGACCCGCGAAGTTGGAGCGGCTGAAGGGACTTGAACCCTCGACATCCACCTTGGCAAGGTGGCGCTCTACCACTGAGCTACAGCCGCATTGGATCGCGATGCAACGCGATCGAGGGCGGAGAGGGTAGTGGCCCGCGCGCAGCTGCGCAAGCGCTAGTGCGGCGTGGCCAGGAGTTCGGTGAGCCAGGCCCCGGCGGCGGCGGCGGCGGCAGGAAGGGGCTCGCCGTGGGCCAGGCCGGCGGCGAGCGCGGAGGCGAAGCGGCAGCCGGAACCGTGCAGGCGAGCGCCGCTCAGACGGGGATGGGTGAGCCAGACGGGCGCGGCCCCGCGCTCGAGCACGAGGTCGGCGGCCGGCTCGTCCTCGGCGTGGCCGCCCTTCAGGACCACGGCGCGGCAGCCGCGTGCGAGCAGGGCCTCGGCCGCCCGCTGGCGCTCGGCGCGCGAGCGCTGCAGGCGCGTGAGCTCGAACCCGGCGAGGTGCGCAGCCTCGGGCAGGTTCGGGGTCAGGATCACGCCGCAGGGCGCGAGCTCGTCGAGCAGGGCCTGCACGCCGGAGGCGTCGAGGAAGGGCTCGCCGCCCGAGGCCGCGAGCAGGGGATCGACGACCAGCGGCGCCGCGGGGTAGCGCTCGTGCAGCTCGCCCGCCAGACACACGAGCGCGCGCACGGCGGCGGCGCTTGGCAGGAGACCGCTCTTGGCGGCGTGCACGGGCTCGTCCAGCGCGCGGCGCGCCTCGGCTAGCCACTCCGCCACCGCCCGCGCGCGCACGGCGCGCACGCGACCCTCGCCCTGCTCGGTCCACGCGCTCACCACGCCGCTCGCCGCCACGCCGAAGCGCTCGGCGGCCTCGCGGTCGGCGTCGATACCGGCCCCGCCGTGGGCCCCGCCGCGGTAGGAGGGATCGTGGCCGGCCACGATCAGGAGGCGCTTCACGGGATCTGCGTCAGACGGATGCCGCGCTTGCCGGTGCGCTCGAGCGGATCGATGCGCTCGAGCGCGCGCGCGCGCAGGCGGCGCTCGAGGCGCGCGAGCTCGTCGAAGTCGTCGCTCGCGAGCTGCACCTGGCCGCCCGCGACCGTGCCGCGCCCGCCGAACGAGCCGTCGTCGCCCAGCACGTGCTCGAGGAACGGGTAGGCCTCGGGCCCGTCGGTGCGCAGCGAGAGGTGGTAGGTCGAGCCCACCGCGCCCCCCACCAGCGACCAGCGACACTGCTCCATGCGCCGGAAGAAGTCGGCCATCTCGGCCACCGACTCGGGGTTCGAGATGCGCCCGAGGAAGCCCAGCACGGCCGGACCGTAGCGGCGCGCGCGCGAGAGCGAGCGATACAGGTCGCGGTAGTAGACCGCCGGCAGGGTCGGGCGCTGGATGCGCGCGAGCTTCTGGTGGTCGGCCCTGCGGAAGGTCTCGAAGAAGGCCTCGCTGTCGAGCGGCGTGGCGCTGATGGCGAGATCGAGCGTGTCGAAGCGCACACCACAGCACAGCAGCGTGGCCGTGCGCGTGTCGAGCTCGATCCCGGCGTCGCGCAGGTAGCCGTACATCAGGGCCGAGGTCGCGCCGGCCTCGAGCCGCAGGTCGTAGTGCGGCGGCAGCTCGCGCCCGCCCAGGGCCTCGAGGTCGGGCGGACGGTGGTGGTCGAAGACCGCCACCACCGGGATGCCCTCGGGCAGGCTGGTGTGCCCGAAGCCGGGCTGGGTGTCCACCAGGAACACCGCCGCATGGCGCCCGCGCTGCAGCGCGCCGGCGTCGTCGAAGTGCAGCTCGAGCTCGCGCAGCATGGCCACGTTCTCGGCGCGCGAGATGCGGCCCGTGGCCGCGACCACCGGCTCGAGTCCGAAGGCGCGGCGCAGCAGCAGCTCGAGCCCGAACATGGCCCCGAGCGCGTCGGGGTCGGGCGTGCGGTGCGTCAGGATCAGCGGCCGCCGCGAGCCCCAGCTCGAACGGCGGGCCTCGATCACCTCACGCAGGTGCGCCAGCGGCTGCACGCCGGCGGGGATCCCGACGCCGGGCGGCAGCTCGCCGGCGGGCGCGCTGTCCGCGCTCGGGAGCGGGGCGGAGGACGTGGGGCGAGTCGACGTGGGGCGAGTCATCGAGCGGGGGCGTGACCATCCTATCGGTTGGGCCGCCGCGATCCTCGGCCGCGCTCCGGCCGAGTGCCGCGAAGGTTCCCCGGAAGGGCACGGCGGGCTGGCGAGCGCGCTAGAAACCGTGCTCGAGCAGGTATTGCACCGAGGCCAGGATCTCGGCCCGTCCGTGGCGCGGGCCGATCTCGAGCACGCGCTCGGCAGCCTTGGGCAGATACTCGGCCACCAGCTTGAAGTCGACCTCGCCCGAACCGATCGGGAGCTCGGTCTCCTCGGCCGAGGCGTCCTGCAGGTGCACGCCGAGCATGCGCGGCGAGTAGGCGTCGAGCCACTGACCCTGGGGCGTCAGCCCGATGCGCTCGCGCTGGTGGATGGCTCCGACGTCGTGCCAGTACTTCAGGTCGGGCAGGTCGTCGAGCACCCAGCCCATGGCCTCGAAGCCGATCAGGTCGTCGATCTCGCGCCCGGGCTCGACCGCGTAGACCGTGGTCGGGGATTCCTGCGCCAGGGTGTGCAGCGAGCGGCAGAACTGCTCGACCTGCTTGTAGGCCTTGCGCTGCATGCGCTTCACGAAGGCCTGCACGTCCTCGCGCAGCTCGCCGTTCTCGCCGCCGCGCGCGATGCGCTGGTTCAGGCCCTCGGCCTCGCGCTTCAGCCCGGGCTCCTCGACCTTGGCGCCGCGCACCACGATCGCGTTGCAGCCCCAGCGCTGCGCCAGGCGCACGTGGCGCCGCACGGAGTTGAGCGCGCGCTCGCACTCCTCGGGCACCAGGCTGCCCAGGCGCTCGACCGCCATCGAGCCGTTGAGCGGGTCGCGGCAACCGACCACCATCGACGGGATCGTGACGCCCGTCTCACGCCGCGACTCGTCCAGCCCCTCCATCGACGGTGGGGCCTCGTGCAGGCCGAGCTCGAGGCGCCGGAAGCCCATTCCGACCGCCGCGAAGATCTGGTCCTGGATGCTCGGCAGGCGCGTGCCGAAGCACGCGGTGGAGAGCGAGTAGTCGTTCGGGATACCCGGAGTGGTCACGACCGAAAGGCCCGGGGGGGGGCCGAGGAGGACTTTCGGCGAGGTGCGCCGCGGAACTATACCTCGGCCACGATCGGGCCCGAAGCTCATGCAGACTCCGAAATCCCGTCCGGAGCCGCGGGTCGTCGGAACCTAGACGCGGATCCCGACGCGCTGCTCGGGCACGGCCGCGAAGCGCGCGAGCAACGGATCGAGCTCCTCGCGCACGAATTCCTCGACCTGCTGCTCGGCACGGCCGATCGAGTGCGCCGGATCCAGCAGCGCCGCCAGGCGCGGGGCGAAGGGCTCCAGCACGGGATCGGCCGCGAGCAACTCGGGCAGGGGGTTCGGCTGGCCCTCCAGCAGCGCGGCCACGGCCGCGTGGGTGGCCAGACGCAGGTGCTCGTGAACCTCCTGGCGATCGACCCCGCCGCGGGCGGCGTCCATCATGAGGTGCTCGCAGGCCAGGAAGGGCAGTTCCTCGGCCAGGTTGCGCTCGATCCGGCGCGGATGGACCACCAGGCCCGAGCCCACGTCGAGCACCAGCTCGAGCAGCCCGTCGGTGGCCAGGAACATCTCCGGCAGCGCCAGACGCCGCACGGCCGAATCGTCGAGCGTGCGCTCCAGCCACTGGTTGGCGGCCGTGTGCGCCAGCGAATCGAGCTGCGCCAGGACGTGCCGCGCCAGCGAGCACACGCGCTCGGCGCGCATGGGATTGCGCTTCCAGGGCATGGCCGAGGAGCCGATCTGGCGCTTGCCGAAGGGCTCCTCGAGCTCGCGCCGGGAGGCCAGCAGGCGCAGGTCGGAGCCGAACTTCGCGCCCGACTGCGCGATCCCCGCCAGGGCCGCGCCGATGCGGAAGTCGAGCTGGCGCGGATAGGTCTGGCCGGTGACCGGAAAACACTTCTCGAAGCCCAGGCGTCGCGCCACGCGCCGCTCGAGCTCGCGCACCTTCTCGTGCTCGCCCTGGAACAGCGACAGGAACGAGGCCTGCGTGCCGGTCGTGCCCTTGATCCCGCGGAACAGGAGCCGGCGCTCGACCTCGTCCAGCTCGCCCAGGTTGAAGGCGAAGTCCTGGATCCACAGCGTGGCGCGCTTGCCGAGCGTGGTGGCCTGGGCCGGCTGCAGGTGCGTCAGCCCCAGCGTCGGCTGGGCCTTCCACTCCAGCGCGAAGCGGCGCAGGGCGCGCAGCACGTTGACCAGCTGCGCGCGCACCAGCGCGAGCGCGTCGCGCAGGATCACCAGGTCGGCGTTGTCGGTCACGTCGCACGAGGTCGCGCCGAGGTGCAGGATCCCGCGCGCCTGCGGGCAGCGCTCGCCCCAGGCGTGCACGTGGGCCATGACGTCGTGGCGCAGCTCGCGCTCGTAGCGCGCCGCCAGCTCGAAGTCGACGTGCTCGAGGTTGGCGCGCAGCTCGGCCAGCTGGGCCGCGCCGATCGGCAGCCCGAGCTCGCTCTGGCTCTCGGCCAGGGCCAGCCAGATGCGGTGCCAGGTGACGAACTTCTTGCGCTCGGAGAAGTTGGCGCGCATGGCCTCGCCCGCGTAGCGCGTCGAGAGCGGGCTCTGGTAGTGGTCGTGGTCGCTCATGCGGAGCGCGCAGGATACCGGCGGCGGGCGCGCGCGTCAGGACAGGAGCGCCAGGGCCGCGCTGGCCACGCACGCGGCGATGCCCAGGCCGAGGCGCGCGAGCAGCTGGCGCTCACCGAGCTCGCGCCGCCCCAGCGTGAACACGATCCACAGCACGAGCACGGCGCTGACGAGGTCGGTGAGCACGTCCAGGGCCGAGGCGTCGCGACCGGGGACGCGACTCTGGTGCAGCTCGTCGAGCACGCCGTAGCCCAGCGCCAGTGCCAGCACGAGCGCGACGCGGCCCCGCTCCGGCCGCGGCCAGCCGCCGTCGCGCCGGCGCAGGCACAGCGCCGCGACCAGCAGGGTCAGGGTCCCGAACAGGGGCGCGTGCGCCAGATTGGAGGCCAGCTCCCACCACGGGCTGGCGCCCACCGGTACGGGCGCGCGCTGCGAGCTCAGGTCCCAGATCAAGAGCGCCCAGGCGCCCAGCAACAGCAGCGCGAGCGGCCAGGGCACGCGCAGCAGGAAGTTCCCGGTCGCCCGCAGCCCGCGCACCAGCGGACCGGCCTCAGCGATGCGCATGCCGGCGCGTGATGCGGAAGGTCAGGCCGCGCCCGTCGGCGCTGCGGTCGACCTCCATGCTGTCCACCATCTGGCGCATCAGGTACAGCCCGCGCCCGCGCTCGTCCTCGAGGTCGGGCAGCTGCGCGCTGCGGATGGCCGCGCTGACGCGCTTGGGATCGCCGCCGTTCTCGTCGCTCACCGCCAGGCGCCACTCCTCCGCGCCGATCACGAGTGCGAGTCGCATGCGTGGATCGCCCTTCAGTTCGCGCTCGGTCATGGCCGGAGAACCGCCGTGGTCGACGGCGTTCGCCAGCAGCTCGGACACGATCAGGATCAGCTTCTCGACCTCCACGTCCTTCACGCCCTCGAGACGCGCGAAGTGGCGCACGACGTTGCGCGCGACGCGCACGCCGCGGTGCACGGCGGGCTGATCGAGCAAGAGCTCGTGCTTGTGTTCCCGGAAGGTCATCCTGGTCCCTGCCTGGGCAGGCCGAGAGCGAACCCTGCGGCGGGGATCATGGCAAGGACTCGAGCCTCAAAGCGAGGTCCAGGGCGGGGGCCGAGTGGGTCAGGGCCCCGATCGAGATCCGGTCCACGCCGCTCTGCCCGTACTCGGCCGCGTTCTCGAGCGTGATCCCGCCCGAAGCCTCGAGTTCGAGCGGGCGCGCGCGGCCGGCGGCGGCGGCGCGCAGGGTCGGGCACAGCGCGCGCAGCGCGGCCGGCGTGAAGTTGTCGAGCAGGATCACGTCGGCGTCCCCCGCCAGGGCGTCCAGGGCCTCGCGCTCGTCGCGCGCCTCGGCCGTGATGCACAGCCGCGCGCCGTGGCGCGCGCGCAGCACCCCCAGCAGGGTGCGCAGGTCGGAGCGCGTCAGGTCCAGGTGGTTGTTCTTCACCATGGCCTCGTCGTACAGCCCGAAGCGGTGGTTCTGACCGCCCCCGCAGGTCACGGCGTACTTCTCCAGCGCGCGCAGGCCCGGCGTGGTCTTGCGCGTGTCCAGCACGCGCGCCGGACGCGCGGCCGCCACGAAGCGCGCCGTGAGCGTGGCGATGCCCGACAGCCGCTGCACCAGGTTCAGGGCCGTGCGCTCGCCCACCAGGAGCGCGCGCGCGCGCCCCTCCAGCTCGAGCAGCGCATCGCCGCGCGCGAACTCGGCGCCCTCCGCCAACCGGCGCACGACCCGCACGGCCGGGTCGAGACGCGCGAAGACGCGCCCGAAGAACTCACCGCCGGCCAGCACGCCGCCGCACTTGGCGATCAGGCGCGCGCGCGCGCGGGCCTCTTCCGCCACGACCGTCTCGCTCGTCAGGTCGCCGGTGCCGACGTCCTCCGCCAGGGCGGCGGCGAGCAACCGATCGACCTCGGCCTCCAGCCCCGGTCGCGCCTCGTCGCGCGGCGTCTGCACGGCGGTCACCCGCGGAGTGTATTCCAAGCCTCCCCCGGCCGACAGGCGCCAGCGGGGGCGCCGTTGGCGCTCGGGCTAGCGCGTCGCGGGCGCGGCGGACTCCGCCAAGAACTCCAGCAGCAGGGCGTGGAAGCGTTCGGGCTGGTCCAGGTAGCAGGGGTGGGAGGCGTCGGGCAGGACCTCGAAGCGCGCCGCCAGACGTCCGGCCAGGGCGCGTCCGTCGGCCAGCGGCACGACCTCGTCGCGCGCACCCCACACGAGCAGGGTCGGGGTGCTCCAGGTCGCGGGTGCGAAGTCCCTCGCCCCGGCCGGAGCGATGCCCACGAAGGCGCGCGCGCGCGCGGGGTGCCGGGCCAGGAACTCGAGCGCGAAGCCGCCGCCCAGCGAGGCCCCCACCAGCGCCACCGGTCCGGCTCCGAGGCGGTCGCACACGCTGGCGAGCAGCGTGCTGGCATCCTCCGTGCCCCAATCCGGCGAGGAGCCGTAGCCGGGCCAGTCCAGGGCGAGCGCGTGGTAGCCCGCCTCGGCCAGGCGCGCCAGCGTGCCCAGTTCCTCCCAGGTCCGCGCCGAGAAGCGCGCGCCGTGCAGCAGCACCACCGGCGCGCCCGTGCTCGGACCGGCCTCGAGCGCGTGCAGGTTCCCGCCCTCCAGGGCCAGCGTGCGCGCGCGCACCTCGGGCTGCGCCCCCGGCCGCGCGGGCCCGGCCGGTACGGCGTCCGGTGAGTGCGTCTGGGGTGAATCGGCCGGATGCTCCTCGCCGGCCGCGCCGCAGGCGGCGACGAGGCCGGCCAGGCCGCCGGTGGCGAGGCGTGCGAGCGCGCGCATCTCGTCAGGATAGCCCGGCGTCTCGGCGGAACCGCCGGGAGCCAGCGGATCGGGCTCGATCCCGCGCGCGCGGAACCAGGCGCGGATCTGGCGCGCGCGCACCGGGCCGATGCCGGGCACGTCCTCCCAGGCGAGCGCCAGCGGGCCGCGATGCGCGTCCCGCGTGCGCGCCAGCACGAGCGCCAGGGTCGCGCCCACGCCCGGCAGCTGGCGCAGCTCGCGCACGCTCATGCGGCGCGGATCGAGCTCGAGCGCGTACTCGCCCGCGCGCGCGCGGAGACCGGCGTCCGCGCCGCGCGGCCAGCGCACGAGCACGCTCTGCAGCGCCAGGAACGAGAGCACGGCCCACACCCACGCGGGAGTCGTCGGTCGCATGCCCCTCGGACCCGCGCGCCGTATGCGCGGTTTCGCGGTGCCCGCGCGCGGTGCGCGTCAGGCCAGGCGCACGGCGAAGCCGACCTCGCGCTGCAGCTCCTGGCCCAGGCCCTTGCCCGGGACCGGCGCGAGTTCCTCCGCCAGCGCGGCCGCCACCAGGCGCAGCGCGCGCGAGACCTCGGCCCCCGGCTCGAGGCCCACCACCGAGCCGCGCCGATTGACGCTGGCCGAGACGGCCGGATCGTGGGGCAGCCAGCCGATGCAGCGCGGCGCGGTACCGAGGAAGCGCTCGCCCACGCGCGCGATGCGGCGCGTCACCTCTTCGGCCTCCTCGGCATTCGCGGCGCGATTGACGAGCAACAGCGCGCGCGTACCGGGACGCCCGGCGAAGAGGAGCTTCAGGAACGCATAGGCGTCCGTCATGGCCGTGAGGTCCGGAGTGGTGACGATCAGGGTCACGTCGCAAGCCCGCGCCAGGGCCATGGTCTGGTGCGAGACGCCCGCGGCCGAATCGACCAGCACGGTGCGGTACTCGCGCTCCAGCTCGCGCAGCCCGCTGGCGAGCATGTGCAGCTCGAAGCCGGTGAGCTCGGCCATGCGCGGCACGCCCGAGCCCGCCGCCAGGAGATCGATGTTCTTGCCACACGGCGTCAGCGCGTCGCGCACGCTGGAGCCGCCCTCGACCACGTCCACGCAGGTGCGCTGCGGCGACACGTCCTGCAGGATGTGCGCATTGCCGACACCGAAGTCGGCGTCCACGATCAGGGTCCGGCCGCGCGGCGCGAACAGCGCCGCCAGCGAGGCCGTCACCACCGACTTGCCCGTGCCACCCTTGCCGCTCGCCACGCACACGGAGGCGGCGCGGGGGCCCTCGGCGGCGCCCGCGGATTCGGACTCGAGCCACGCCGCGGCCCCAGGCCGAGGTATGCGGCCCGAAGCCAGCTGGAGGAGCTTCTTGCGGGTGTCCGTCCAGTTCATGGACGAGCGCAGATGGGACGGGCGACTTTCCGAGTCAGGAAAGCCCCGGTGACGAGGGCGGCCCGCCGGAGCGGGTCCCAACCTCTTCCCATCGGGAGCGCGCGCGACCAGCCACCCCGTCGAGTCGAGTTTTTTTCTCGCCTGCCCGGGGACGGGGCCAAGAACGCGACTGGGCTCGGCGCCCGCGTGCTTCCCTACTCGCGGAAGGCCTGGATCTCCTCGGCGCTGAGCAACGGTTCCTCGCGCGCGGCCGGCACGGCCCGTGGGCCCGGCGCCGGACCCTCGCCGCGCGTCAGCTTCAGGGTTCCGACCAGACGCGCCATGGCGCGCTCGACCAGCTGGTCGAGATCCTGACCAGAGGCGAGTGCGAGCGGCTCGTGGCGCGGCGCGACGCTGGCTTGCAGGAGCTCGCCGATGCGCTCCACTCGGCACAGCACCTCGCCCGCGAGGCGCCACACCAGCGTGCTCGCATCGGCCGCGGTGGTGAGCTCCTCGTCCAGGCGCCCCATGCGTTCGACCAGCGCGTTGCCGAGGGGCTCGAGGCGCGCGGGCAGCGCGCGCAGGAACGCGGCCACGCCCCCGGTCCCGCCCGTGGCGCGCGTGGCGGAGTCCAGACGCACGAGGTAGGCGCGCTCACCGGCCGCGCTCTTCACGCTGCGCAGGCCGAGCACGAGCACGCCCGCGTCGCCCAGCACGCTCAGGCGCTCGGCCAGGCGCGCGTCCGAGGTCGGACTGACCACCAGCACGCGCGGCGCACGCTCGGCGCTCACGCGCTCCTCGCCGAAATGGCGCAGCAGGAGCTCGAGCTGCGTGCGCACGATGCCGAGCGCATCCAGCGCCTCGAGCGCGGCCTTGTCGGCGTCCTCGCCCGCCAGGAGCACCAGGTACAGGCGATTCGAGGGATCGACCGCGGCCAGGTCGGCGCGCGCGCCGCCCTCGAACACGAGCTCGCGATCCAGCACCTCGATGCCCGGCACGATCTCGTCCAGACCGGCGATCAGGGCCGCCATGGGCCCGCGTTCCTCGTCGGGCCTCGCACGCCCACGCTTCTCGGCCACGGGTGCGCCCTCCTCGCGTTCAGGGCCGCGATCCGGCTCGTCGTCCTTCTTGCCGCGCGTGGCCATGGCGGCCATTGGAAGGGGCGCGAGGCAGCGGGGCAAGGGCGCGGGCCCCCGCGCGGACTTGCAGCGCGAGCGCGGCGCGGCGCTTCACGCACGCGAACGCCAGGGCCAGCGCGTCGGTGGCGTCGGTGGGCACGTCCAGGGGCCCGCTGCCGAGCAGCTGCGCGATCATGCGCGCGATCTGCTCCTTGCTGGCCGCGCCGTGCCCGAGCACGGCCTTCTTGGCGGCCGCGGGCGCGAGTTCCAGGATCTCGATCCCGGCTCGCGCCGCGGCGGCCAGCACCACCCCGCGCGCCTCGCCGATGCGGAAGGCGGCCTGGACGTTCTTCGAGTGGAAGGCGCGCTCGACGGCCAGGACGCCCGGGCGCAGGCTGGCGAGCAGGCGCTCGAGCCCGATCTGGATCTCGGCCAGACGGGCCGGGACCGCGGCGCGCGGGCGGGGCGCGATCACCCCGCAGGCCAGGAAGCGCGGCCCGCTGGGCGCGAGCACGAGCGCACCGTAGCCGAGCACGCGCGTGCCCGGGTCGATGCCGAGCACGATCGGCCAGGGACAGCCCGCAGGCACGAGGTCGGCCGGGATCACGCGCGCGAGGGTACGGATTCGCCGCGGCGCTTTCCCTACCCTGTCCGCGCTTGGAGCACGCCCAAACCCTGGCCGTCCTGGTGGCCGCCGGGCGCTCGTCGCGCATGGGCGCGGCGCTGCGCAAGCCGTTCCTCACGCTGGAGGGCATGCCCGTGCTGATCCACGCGGCGCGCGCGCTGTGCGAGGCGCCCAGCGTGCGCCACCTGGTGGTGGTGGTGCACCCCGACGACCTACAGCGCGCCGAGGAGCTCCTGCGCGGAGCCCGCCGCCCGCGCCAGCTCGAGGTCATCCTGCCGGGCGGCGACGAGCGCATCGATTCGGTGCGCACCGGCGCGCTGTGGCCGTGCGCGGGGGTGGACACGATCCTGGTGCACGATGGCGCGCGCCCGCTGGTCCTGCCGGCGGCGGTCGAGGGCGTGATCCAGGCCGCGCGCAAGCACGGCGCGGCGCTGCTCGCGCTGGCCCTGCGCGAGACGGTCAAGCGCTCGAGCGACGGGCTGTTCGTGCAGGAGACGCTGGCGCGCGAGCAGCTGTGGAAGGCCCAGACCCCGCAGGTCTTCGCGGCCGCGCGTTTTCGCGAGCTGCTGGCGCGCGCCCACGCCGAGGGCTTCCGCCCGAGCGACGATTCGGCGCTGTGGGAGCGCTACGTCGGCCCGGTCGCGCTCGTGCCCGGCGCACCCTCGAACCTCAAGCTCACCCAGCCCGAAGACCTCGAGATCGCGCAGGCCATCGTGCGTGCGCGCAGCCACCACGTATGAACCTGCGCGTCGGGATCGGCTTCGACGTCCATCGCCTGGTGAGCGGCCGGCCGTGCGTGCTAGGCGGAGTCGTGCTCGCGCACCCGCGCGGCCCGCTCGGGCACTCGGACGGCGACGCGGTGCTGCACGCGCTGGCGGACGCGCTCCTGGGCGCGGCCGGCCTGGACGACCTCGGCACGCTGTTCCCGGACAGCGATCCGAAATGGAAGGACGCCGCCAGCTCCGAGCTCCTGCGCGCGGCCGTGGCGCGCGTGCGCGCGGCCGGCTGGCAGGCCGTGAACGCCGACGTCGTGATCGCGACCGAGGGCCCGAAGATCGCGCCCCATCGCGCGCGCATGCGCGCGGCGATCGCGGAACTCGTCGGGCTCGCGCCCGAGGCCGTCAACGTGAAGGGCAAGTCGCTGGAGGGCCTGGGGGCCCTGGCGGGCGGGCTGGGCGTGGCGGTCCAGGCCGTGTGCCTGCTCGAGCCCGTCCCGTCGGGCGCGCGCCCCTAGAGCTCGCGCGCGGCGGGGTTCCTCGCGGACCGCGCGCGCTTGGCGCGCCCGCGCGGCGCGTCGGCCACCAGCCGCACCTCGACCCGCTGGCCGAGCGCGGAGGCGACCTGGCGCAGCTGGGCCAGGGCCAGGCGCGGGTTGGCGCCGCTCTCGAGCTTCGCGAGCGTCTTCGGAGCCAGGCCCGCGGCGCGCGCGAGCTCGCGCAGGCCGAGGCGCGACTCGGCGCGCAGGCGCGCCACCAGCTGCGCGATCTCCTGGCTCGCGCGCGCCTCCTCCAGCGCCGCGCGGTGCCTGGGGTGGCGCTCGAAGAACGAGGGGTCGAGGTACTGCAACGCGGCGGCGGGAGCGGACTGCTTGCGGCTCATGCCCCTGCATCGGCCGCACCCGCGCGCCGGCCTGAGGCGGCGCCGTTCGAGCTCTGTCGCGCCGGCGTCAGCGCGCGCGCTCGACCAGCGCGCGCCAGGGGCGATAGAGCAGCGCGCCCGCCAGCACGATCGAGACGCCCAGCACGCGCAGCTCGAGCGGCAGGCCGAAGAGCTCGAAGCGCGTGCCGTCGGCCCGCAGCAGGAAGCGCCCCTCGGGCTGCAGCAGGTTGCCGAACACCACCACGCACGCCACCGCCAGGTACACCAGCGGCGCCAGCGGATAGAACGGGCTGCGGTACGGCCGCGGCAGGTCCGGCCGGCGCACGCGCAGCAGCAGCAGCCCGAGCGCGGCCAGCAGGTGGAACATCCACTCCACGAAGACGACCGAGTCCACCAGGAACCCCAGGCTGCACAGGAGATAGACGCAGGTGATGGCGCCCTGCAGCAGCAGCGCGCGCCGCGGCACGCCGGTGCGCGGCGTGAGCGCGCCCATGCCCTCGAAGAACAGGCCCTCCTTGGCCATGGCCACGTAGACCCAGGGCGTGGTGAGGATGTTCACGGCGCAGATGCCGAAGGCGGAGATGCACATGCCCGCGGCCAGGAGCTTCTCGCCCACGGCTCCGAAGGCGCGCTGCGAGAGCGTGCGCGCGAAACCCTCGTCGCGCGCCAGGCCGTCGATGCCGAGCACGGCCAGGTAGCTCGCGTTCACGCACAGGTACACCAGCACGACCCCGCCGACGCCGAGCAGGATCGCGCGCGGCAGGTTGCGCGCGGGATCGCGCACCTGGGGCGCGATGTAGCCGACCAGCTGCCAGCCACCCAGCGTGTAGAAGAGCGGCAGCAGCGCGAGCACCAGGTTGCCGGGCGTGAGCGCGCCCGCCGCGGCCGGGTCCGGCGGCGGCGCGGCCTCGTCCCGCCCGGCGAACAGCAGCCCACCCGTGATCAGGGCCGCGATCACGAGCAACTTGGCGAGCATGCACACGTTCTGCACCAGCGCCGCGCGCTTGACGCCGGTGAGCGCCACCAGCGTGACCGCCAGCACCAGCAGCGCGGCCGTGACCGTCTCGCTGCGCGAACCCGGCGCGCCCACCAGGCTGGGCACCAGGACGTGCACGCGCTCGGCGCAGAACTTGGCGATCGAGGCGATCGCGCCGGTCGACTGCACGCACAGCACGACCCACGCGAACACGAACGCCAGCGGCCGACCGTAGGCCGCGCGCAGGTACACGAACCACCCGCCCGCGCGCGGGAACGAGCCGCCCAGCTCCGCGAAGGTGAAGCCGGCCGCGACCGCCACCAGACCGCCGAACAGCCACAGCGCCAGGTACGGCCCGGTGGCCGGCACGCGCTCGGCGATGCGGTGCGGGTTGAAGAAGATCCCGACCCCGATGATGCCACCCATCACCAGCAGGGTCGCGTCGAAGAGCGTCAGGCGCTTCTGCTCCGACGGCGCGTCCATGGGGCCTCAGGTGGCCGCGGCGACGTCGCTCTGGATGTCCAGCTTCTGCAGCGTCCACAGGCGCGCGTACACGCCGTTCCGGACGAGGAGCTCGGCGTGGCTGCCGAGCTCGACCAGGCGGCCGTGCTCGAGCACGGCGATGCGGTCGGCGCGCTGGATGGTCGAGAGGCGGTGCGCCACGACCACCACGGTCTTGCCGCGCATCAGCTCGTCGAGCGCGCGCTGCACCTCGGCCTCGGACTCGCTGTCGAGCGCGCTGGTGGCCTCGTCCAGCAGGAGCAGCGGCGCGCCCTTGAGCAGCGCGCGCGCGATCGTGATGCGCTGGCGCTGGCCGCCCGAGAGGCGCGAGCCCATGTCGGCCACGTTGGTGGCGTAGCCCTGCGGCAGCGTGGCGACGAAGTCGTGGATGTGCGCCGCGCGCGCGGCGGCCTCGATCTCGGCCGGGCTCGCGTGCGGCTTGCCGTAGGCGATGTTCTCGGCGATCGTGCTGTGGAACAGGAACGGCACCTGCCCGACCATGGCGTAGAGCGCGTTCCAGTCGGCCAGCTTGAGCTCGCGCAGGTCGACGCCGTCGACCGTGATGCGGCCCCCGGTGGGATCGATGAAGCGCGCCAGCAGGTCGACCAGCGTGCTCTTGCCGGCGCCCGACGGACCGACCAGCGCCAGCGTCTCGCCCGGGCGGATCGCCAGCTCGATCTCGTGCAACGCCGGCGCCTCACCGCCGGCGTACTGGAAGGTCAGCCCCTCGAAGCAGATGGCGCGCGCGATCGCGTGGATCGCTCGCGCGTCCGGCCGCTCCAGCACGTCGGTCGGCTCGTCCAGGATCTCCTGCAGACGC
The DNA here is from genome assembly GCA_964631945.1 of uncultured Planctomycetaceae bacterium. Taxonomy (GTDB): domain Bacteria; phylum Planctomycetota; class UBA1135; order UBA1135; genus JABFRZ01. Next base: position 10,092 of record CAZWAY010000016.1, on the reverse strand, counting down.
TCGGCCGCGCCCACCGACTCCTGCACGCGGGTCCAGGTCTTGGTGGTGTCCTTGACGCTCTGGGCCGCGGCCGCGATGGCCCCGAGGAGGATGAACATGTCCGCGCCCTGGAACGCTCCGTAGCGCAGCTTGAGGACGCCGAACGCGAGCACGATCAGCGCCACCCCGGCGGCTCCGTAGAACGCCGTCCAGGCGTGGGTCATCGCGATCGCGCGCACCATGCGCATCGAAGCCGCGAGGTAGGCCTGGCTGAGGTCGCGGTAGCGCTCGACCTCGCGCTCCTCGCCGCCGAAGGCCTTGACCGTGCGCACGCCCTGGAACATCTGGGTCAGGCTCTGCACCGAGTCCCCCAGACTGGAGAGGCTCTTCTTCGAGCCCTTGCGCACGCGCCGGAAGAGCTTCGAGACCGGCCAGATCCCGAGCGGCAGCAGGACCATGAGTCCCACCGTCACCTCGGGCGCGTGGTAGAACGCCACGGCCATGAGGATCAGGGCCTTCATGGGCTCCAGCACCAGGCCCTTCAGCCCCACGTTGATGGCCTCCAGCACCGTGGTCACGTCCGAGCTGACGCGCGAGAGCAGGTCGCCGAAGCGCCGCGAGCCGTGGTACCGGAGCGAGAGCCCCATCAGGTGCCGCGCCACGTCCACGCGCAGATCGACGATCATCTGGTAGCTCGCCTTGCGCGAGTACCAGGTCGTCGCCCAGGTGCTGACCGACGCGATCAGCCCGAGCAGGACCGCCAGCGCGGCCACGCACACGAGCACCGCCATGGGCGCGTCCTGGATCCCGGTCCAGGCCTGGGCGCGCGGCTCCATCCACGCGAACAGGTTGCGCGCGTTCTCGTCGGGGACCTCGCCCTCCTTGGGGAACAGGGCCGACCACAGCGGCTTGATGAGCCCGAGCGGCGCGCTCTCGGCCATGGCGACCAGCAGGCCGAGCCCGATCACGAGGGTGAGCACGCCCAGGTGCTTGCGGGCATAGGGCCGCAGCAGCGCCCAGGTCTTCGCGGGGGAGGAGCTCAACGGGCGCCGATCTTCCGCCGGATCCGGGCGGCATGCAAAGAACGCACTCGGGAAACGGAACGGCCCGGGCGGGCGAGTGCCGTCCGGGCCGTCCGGGCGTGGGCGCGCGTGGGCGCGCCTACTTGGGCGTGGTCCCGGGCAACTCCAGCCCGTAGACCTCGTTCTTCTTGATCAGCTCCTGGGTGAAGCGGTTCAGGCTCCCGGTCAGGTAATCATCCAGGATCAGGACGTCCATGGCCTCCTGGTCGTTCGTCAGCTGGCGGGGCGGTTTGCTGCGCCGGATCAGGCGCGGCAGGTACCAGCCGAGCGGCCCGCGCATGGGCGTGCCGAGCGTCCCGACCTCCTGCTCGAAGAAGATGAAGTCGGTGATCGAGGAGCCGTTGAGGAACAGGCCGTACTCCGACTCTCCGAGCTCGGGCATCATGTTGTTGCGCTGGATGCCGCGGAAACGGCCCTTGACCGGGCGCTCGGGCATGCCCTCCTGGCTGCGCTCGCTGACCGACATGGGCGGGTCGTAGAAGTCCGAGTACGTCTCGACCATCACCTCCCACGGCTGCTGCTCCTCGACCAGGAGCTTCAGCACGTCGCGCATGCGGTTCTCGGCATCGACCCAGCCGTTCTCCTTCCAGCGTCCCGTCTTGAGGTCCTGGGCCGCGCACAGGATCACGTCCGCGTCCACGGCCACCTGTCCGACGATCTTGTTGGTGCGATATTCGGCCTGCTGCTTGAGCACCTCGGGCGTGATCTCCGCCTGCTTCATGCGCTTGAAGGACTCGTAGATGTGCCGGTACTCCACGAAGCGCTCGATCGAAGGGAACTGCTTGACCGAGAGCGCGATGCGCTCGTAGCTGAAGATCGAGTCCTTGTACGGATCGCTGAAGGCGTGATAGGCGGCATCGGCCTCGGCATCCGTCAGCCAGGCCCCGGCCGCGACCAGGGCTTGCTTCAGCAGGGTCGCGTTCACGATCCACTGCTTGGCGGCGTGCACTTCCATGACCGTGATCAGCGGCTGGATGCGGCGCCAGATGTCCTCGACCTTGATGTCGACGCCGTTGACGCGGTACAGCACGCCGGGGGCGGGCGCGGTCACGACGGTCGACGTCGTGCGCAGGTGTTCGGCGATCTGCTGCAGGATGGCGTCCTCGATCGCGCGCGCCTCGAGGTCCTTGCGCTTGGGCGGAGCGTCCCGGCGCGCCTCGAAGTCCTGCTTCAGCTGCTGGATCCAGGCGTCGCCGCCGGGGGTCTTGAGGATCGCCTCGACCGTGAGCGGCGGATACTGGGCCGGATCATCGGGCATGAAGAGCTTCTCGAACACGCGACTGATGCGCATGCGCTCCTTGGACGCATCGGCGCCGATCGAGACGAACAGGTCCTCGAGCGTCACTCCGCCCTCGGGATACTCGGCCTTGATCTGCTCCTCGATGCCGGCGAGGAACTCGTCGAGCTCCGCGTCGCCCACCTTGAGCTCCTCCTCCTTGGCCCCGGCCGCGATCCGCCGTTGCATCTCCTCCTCGATGTAGATGCCGAGCTTGGCCGTCTCGATCTCGGACACGCCGATCGGGCCGAGACAGCACTGGCGCTTGACCTCCTCGAAGGGGATGACCTGGCCGTTGATCACCAGGGGCTTGCCGAGCAGCGCGTCCTCGCTCGGCAGGCCGGCGACCTTGGGGGGCGTCTCCACGCTCGGACGGGCCTCGGGGAAGCTCGCAACCAGCGGCTTCTGGGTGCCGTCCTCGTACTCGACCTTGGCGTCCAGCGGGGCGACGAGCGGCTTGGTGGCCACCCCGGTCGCGAGGTCGATGGTGGTCCGCCGGAAGTCGGACGTCTCTGGCTCCTTCGTCGCGCTCGGCGTCCCGGACGGAGGCGTGGAAGCGACCGGCTTGGCGCTCTTGCCTTCCTCCGAACCTCCGCACCCGACCAGGGTCAGGGCTGCGGCCGCGGCGGGGATCCAGGCGTGACGGAGACGGAGGCGAGGGTGGACGAAGCGCATGGAATGGGTCGACAGGGTCGGACAGGACAGGAGGACGCCCCCGTACGGAACGGGAACACGGGCGTGAGGGACCGCTCTCGAAAGATGCCCGACCAAACCGAGCGCGGGCACCCGAGCAAAAAAGGCCGCGAGAGTCTACCCGGAGAGGGTCCTGCGAGCGCAACCGAGCCGCCGCGGCTTGCTACTGTTCCGGCCCGCATGCCCACACACCCGTGCCCCTCGCCGCGTCGGGAACCCGCGCGCGGCCGCGTGCGGGAGCGCGCCGCTCGTGCCGGCTTCGCAGCGACCCGGGTCGACCGGCGCGCCGCGGGGATCGCGCTCCTGACCTTGCTGGGCTGCGCCCGCGCCGAGGCCCCCGCGCTGGTCGCGCCGAGCGCGGACGCCCCGGGCGTGGTGCTCTGGGTGGACGATCTGCCGCTGCGCGCGGCCGAGCTGGAGCCGCTGTGTGCCGACATCGTGGCGCTCTATCCGGAGTACACCCGCCAGCACGCACGGCGCCTCGCGCTGACGAACGAATTCCTGCCCCGCCTGGCGACGCGCGCCTCCGCGCCCGAGGCCTGGGCCCGGGCGCGCGCGGAGTGCGAGGCCTGGGACCCTGCGCGCACGGAGGCGCTCGAGCCCATGCGCCTCGAGGGTGGCTTCAAGGGCCTCGGGCTCGCGTTGTGGAGCGCGGCGCGACACCTGCGCGAGGGCGTCTGGAGCGGACCGCTCGAGCTCACCGGTCGCTGGCTGCGCCTGCGCCTGGACGGGAAGGACGCGGCCAGCGATCCGCTGCGGGAGAGCCTGCAGCTCGCGCTGTTCGAGTTCCCCTACATCGATCCGCGCGCGGTCGAGGCCACGGTCCAGGCCGCGATCGAGCACGCACGCCTGCGGCTGGTCGACACCGACTACGCCACCGCCGTGCCCGAGGCCTGGAAGCACCGCATGCGCGGTCCAGCGCGATGAGCCGCGCGACGCTGGCGGCCACGGTGCTCGCGCTCGCCTCGGCCTGGACGGCCCCGGCCTCCGCGCAGAAGAGCAAGGAACCGCGCAACCTGCCGGCGAACTGCCCGTGGTGCCACGGCGATCCGGAGCTCATGCGCGCGGCGGGCATCGGCTCCCACGGCGGCTTCGAGTTCGGCACGCAGGACACGGCCTGGGCCGACCGCTTCTTCGCCGGGCGCGACCTGTACTGGATCGAGAGCACGCACTTCGAGCTCGGACTCGCGCTGGGCGTGCACAAGATCGCGCCCGAAGAGGCCAAGAAGGTCCGCGCCGAGCTGAGCGAGCTGGCCGCGGTCCTGCCCGCGGTCGACCCCAAGACGCGCGTGCTCGACCCCTTCATGCGCACGCACCTGTACGCCTGGCGCGTCGAGAAGACCTGGAAGCGCTTCCTCGAGTTGATGCAGGTGGAAGAGCGCGACTTCCCCGACGGGCGCTCGCAGTGGCTGCTCGGTCAGCCCTACTGGGGCGAGGGCCCGTTCGTCGGCCAGAAGGGCAAGTTCGAGTTCCTGGTGCTGCCGACGGCCTCCGACCAGAAGAGCTTCCTCAAGGAGCAGTTCGGGCTCTCGCTCGCGCGCACGCAGCGCTGGAACGTGCTCGAGCGCGACTCGCTGATCGTGGTCACGAACACCGACGAGAACGAGCTCCACACCGACGAGCAGATCCACGGCCACATGGTCTTCAACCTGGCGATCAACCTGCTCGACGCCTTCAAGCACTACTCCTACGACACGCCTTGCTGGCTGCGCGAGGGCCTGGGGCACTTCATGGAGCGCGAGATCAATCCGCGCTTCAACACCTTCGACGCCTCGGAAGGCTCGCTGGGCGTGCGCGTGAACAAGGCCAACTGGGACGGCGAGGTGCGCGAGCTGGTGGCGGCCGAACGGGCCCCGCGCCTGGCCGAGCTGAGCGCGCTCAAGACCTTCTCCGAGTTCGAGCTGCGCCACCACTACGCCTGCTGGTCCATGACGCGCTTCCTGGTCGAGACCCTGCCGCAGGGCTACGCCTGCCTGAACGGGCGCCTGCACGGACGCAAGAAGGCCGACGGCATGCCCGACCCCGAGAACCTGCAGGACGTGCAGCGCCAGGCCTTCAGCGAGTGCCTCGACATGAGCTACGCCCAGTTCGACGCGGCCTGGCGCGCCTGGGCCCTGGCGCAGTCCGTGGCCGGCCCGCGCTAGGGCGAGCCTGGCCGCCTGGAGAAGCGATTTCTCGCACCCGGCCCGCGCGCCCGCTCTATCCTTCGGAGAGCATGTGGGCGCGGGCAGTGACGGTGGTTCTCTCGGCCGGCCTGGCCGCGAGCTGCCTGGCGCCGCCGCCGCCCATCGTGGTGGACACGCCCTTCGGCGAGGTGCGCGCGCGCACGGCCGGCAAGGCGGGCGAGATCGCCGAGCTCCTGCAGCGCCTCGCGCCCGAGGTGAAGGCGCTCCTGCCCGGCGCACAGAACCGCGCGGTCGACGTGTGGGTGCAGGAACAGCTGTCCGTGTACCTGTTCAGCGAACGCGCCGAGAGCGTGCGCGGCTTCACGCTGCTGCAGGACGAGTTCAAGGCCAAGCGCATCCACCTGCAGGAGGGCGGCCAATCGCCCTGGTATCTCGCGCACGAGCTGGTGCACGCCCTGATCGGCCCTTCCTGGGCTCCGCTGCCGGGGATCCTCGAGGAGGGCCTGGGCGACGTGATCGCCGAGCGGCTCAATCCCGAGTACGAGGACCACATCCGCTCGCACCGCCTGCTCAACGCCAGCGCCTTCACCGGCGGGCTGGAGCTCGAGGTCGTCTACCGCGAACCGGGCGAGGGCCCCTGGCGCACGCGCCCGCTCACCAGCCGGCTCGGACGCGTGGAGCTCGGCCCCGCGGTCGTGCCCGGCACGCTGGCCGCCCTGCTGGAGACGCCGCGCAGCGACCTGCACCACCGCTGGGCCGACATCCCCGAGTCGTTCTACGGGATCTCCTGGTTGATCGTGTCGCGCGCGGTCGAACGCATCGGCCTGGAAGGGCTGCACGCCCTGTGCCTGCGCGCCACGCGCGAGGGCCGCGCGCTGGTGCCGCTGGCCTGGATCGAGGAGGCCGCCGACCTGCGCGTCGACCAGCTCGACGCGCACTTCCTGGCGCGCTGCTTCGATCGCCGCTCGCTGCAGACGGCGCTGTTCCTGCAGCCCGAGGCCTTCGCGGCGGTGGTGCTCGATTCGCTGCTGCCGCTGTACGGCGGGCTGAGCTTCTCGGGCGGCATCGAGCGTGCCCGGCCGACCCTGCGCCTGACCGACGCGAGCGAGGTGCAGGTGCGCTCCTACGGTCCGGTCTATCGCGCCCTGCGCCAGGGCTGGAACACGCTGCCGCCGGCCGCGAACACCGCCATCGCGCCCTGAGATCAGGCCGGGCCGCGCCCGCGCCCGACTTCGTCCTCGAGCTGGCGCAGGAGCTCGACGTTGGCGCGGTAGAGCACCGCCAGGAGCTCCTTCTTCTGCGAGAAGTTCCGCTCGCCGGGATCGAGTCCCTGCACGCTGCGGTAGATCGAGGCCAGACCCGGGTCCAGGGACTTCTCCTGGATCAGGCGCGCCAGCTCGCCCTCGCTGGCGTCGAGCAGACGCTTCAGCTCGGCCACGCGCTCCGCCAGCGCGCGCATCTCACCCTGGACCTCGGCCCGCGAAGCGCGCGCCGGGCGCGCCTCGCCCACCGTGCGCTGCAGGACCGCCAGCACCTCGCGCTCGAGCACGGCGTGGTCGCCCGCACCGCCGGCCAGCCGCAGCAGGCGCTTGACCTTCTCTTCGAGCGTCGCGCCCGGGAGCTCGTGCACGTCGGGCAGCGGGCTCGGTCCGGGCGCGGGCTGGCCACGCCGCGGCACGGGAGCCGCCGGGCCCACGGGCACGGCCCGCGTCGCGGCCGGAGCGCGCGGCAGGCGCTCGTACTCGACCAGTCGGTCGCCCCCGCCGGCCACGGCCAGGTGCAAGGCCTGCTCGGCGCGCTCGCCCAGGCGCGCGAGGCCCTCCTCGTCGGCGTGCTGCGCGCTGCCGATCGAGAGCGTGGCGCGCAGGACGCGCCCTTCCCCGCGGAACTCGAGCTCGCGGCAGCCGGCGAGCAGGCGTCGCGCCAGGATGGCCGCGCCCGCCGCGGGAGTGTGCGGCAGGAGCACGAGCAGGCGCTGGTCGCGCACGGTGCCGAGCACGTCGCTGGCACGCGTGGCCGAGCGCAAGAGCGAGCTGACCGCGCGCACGATGCGCGCCTCGGACTCGATCCCGTACAGGTCGTGCAGCGACTCCAGCCGATCGATCTCGACCAGGAGCAGAGCCAGGGCGTGCCCGTAGCGCAGCGCGCGCTGGTACTCGCTCTCCATCAGGCGCGCGATCTCCGCGGGCGAGAAGAGACCGCTCTCCGACTGGCCGAAGTTGAGCGAGGGGAACCCACCCATGGGATGCGGCAGATTAGGCTGTTTCCGGAGGGCGTTGGCCAGGCTCGGGACACCGCCGCAGGGCGTCTTGCCGAGCGCGGGCGCGCGTCCCTGCGGCCCAGCGTGCCAACTCGGGGCCGGAATCCGCGTAGTCGACGCGCACGAAGGCCTGCCGGCGAGCACACGCTGCGCGCTATCATGGCCGGCCACCGTTCCCACCGCCCTGCTTCGGAGTCGCGCATGTCGTTTTCGTCCCTGGCCTCCCTGCTCACCCTCGTGGCTGGGCTGTCCTTCTCGCCCCAGGGCGCACCCACGGGATTCCGGACGCCCGCGCCCCTGGGGCCCTGGAAGCCGCTGTTCGACTACACGAACCTGCCGCCGTCCAACGGCGAGTTCTGGGCCGACCTGGGCACGGCCAAGGTCTCGATGGAGGCCGCGATCCGCCTGGCCCGGGAAGGCGAGAAGGCCGCGGTGCGGCCCCTCAAGGTCACGCTGCGCCCCGGTCCGGAGGGCGCGGCCTGGTACCTCGAGTTGTTCGTGGGCGAGGCCCCCGACCAGAAGCGCGTCAACCTGACGATCTCGACCTCGGAGGAGAAGGTGCTGCGGCGGCTCGAGCTGCGCTCGATCCCGCCCGTGGAACAGGAGATCTGGCCCCTGGCGCTCCAGGTCCAGGTGCCGGCCGAGGATGCCATCGAGGTCGCCAAGAAAGGGGTCATCGGGCACAAGGTCTCGCCGCTGGTGCTCGACACCCGCGCGCGGACGCTGCAGCTGGTGGCGAGCCAGGGCTCCTCGCTGTGGGACATCGAGATGATGGGCCTGGACCGCAAGCAAGAGCAGCCGCGGCGCTACGACGTCAAGGTCGACACGCAGGCGCCCATGTTCAAGCTCGTGTTGCTCCTGGACCGTTTCGCCGGGACTCCGCTGCGGCGCGGGGTGCCGACCGAGCTCGACAACGGCCTCGTGATCCACGACTTCAAGACCGGGGACGGCGAGGAACTGACGCCCGACTCCAAGGTCAAGGTCGGCTACCGCCTGTGGCTGCTGGACAACACCAAGATCCACGACACCTTCAAGAACAAGCGACCCGAGACCTTTCGGGTCTCGAACGCCCCGCTCGAGGGCATGCGCCAGGGTCTGCTCGGCATGAAGGTGGGCGGACGCCGCAAGATCTGCATGCCCTACACGATGGCCTTCGGGGAGGCGGGCAACGAGCTCGCCCCGCCCAAGGCCATGGTGGTGTGCGACGCTTGGGTGGAATCCCTGGTCGAGTAACGCAGTCGAGTAACGCAGTCGAGTCGCGCAGTCGAGTCGCGCAGTCGAGTCGCGCAGTCGAGTCGCGCAGTCGAGTCGCGC
>CAZWAY010000016.1:0-1262 GCA_964631945.1 uncultured Planctomycetaceae bacterium | reverse complement strand
AGTCGAGTGAACGAACTCGAATCGCGCAGTAGCGCGCGCGCTCCCCCGCCTCGCCCCTCCGCCTAGCGGCCGAGGTAACGTGGCTTGCGCTTCTCGGCGAAGGCCGCCAGGGCTTCCAGCCGGTCCTGGGTGGCGAGCACGCGCTCGTAGCAGCGCGCCTCGTGCTCGAGGCCCTGCGCGAGCGGCAATTCCACGCCCCCGTCGATCGCGGCCTTGGCCGCGCGCACGGCCACCGGACCGTTGTCCGCGATGGCCTGCGCCAGCTCGAGCGCGGTCGCCCGCAGCGCGCCGGGCGCGGCCACGCGATTGACGAGGCCGATGCGCTCGGCCTCGGCCGCGCCCAGCTTGCGCCCCGTCAGGATCAGGTCCTTGGCGCGCGCCTTGCCGATCAGGCGCGGCAAGCGCTGCGTGCCGCCCGCACCCGGCAGGATCGCGAGCGAGGTCTCGGTCAGGCCCAGCTCGGCGTGCGCCGCGGCCACACGCAGGTCGCAGGCCAGGGCCAGCTCGGTGCCGCCGCCGAAGCAGAAGCCGTTGATGACCGCCACGGTCGGCTGCGGCATGGCCTCCACGTCGTCCATCAAGGCGCGGATGTTGCGCACGAAGTGCGGCACGCGCTCGAGGGGCATGCTCTTGCGCTCCTTCAGGTCCGCGCCCGCGCAGAAGGCGCGCTCGCCAGCGCCCGTGATCAGCAGGCAGCGCAGGCCGAGGTCCGCGCGCAGTTCCGCCAGCAGCGTGCGCAGGCGCCGCAGCGTCGGGAAGGAGAGGCAGTTCATCACCTCCGGGCGCTGCAGCGTGATCCAGGCGAGTTCGCCCTCGCGCCGGCAGTCCACCAAACCCGGCTCGAGCGGCACGTCGGCCGGGAAATCGTCGGCGATTCGGCTCATCCCGGGATCGTACCCGACGAGCCGCGCGCGAGCAGCCCGAGGGCCGCGGCCAGCACGCGCTCGGGCTGGATCTCGCGCATGCAGCGCTGCTGCTCGAGGCCCGCCAGCGGACAGCGCTCGCGGTGACACGGCCCGCACGGGACGGGGGTGCGCACCAGGACCTCGGCGCCGCGCTCGCCGGCCGTGTGGCGCGGATCGCTGGGCCCCGCGATGCACACCACGGCCGCGCCGAGCGCGCGCGCGACATGGCGCGGCCCCGAGTCGGTGGTCAGCACCAGGCGCGCCTCGGCGCAGTGGGCCGCGAGCTCGGGCAGGGCCGCGGGCGGCGCGAGCAGCGCGCGCGCGTCGCGGCCGAGCGCGGTCTGCACCGCGGCCAGC
>CAZWAY010000015.1:0-88570 GCA_964631945.1 uncultured Planctomycetaceae bacterium | reverse complement strand
TGAGCCGCGAGAAGCAGGTCGTGCTCGAGGCGCTCGGAGCCGAGATCATCCGCACGCCGACCGAGGCCGCCTGGGACGCGCCCGAGAGCCACATCGGCGTGGCCCGGCAGCTGCAGAAGATCATCCCGAACTCGCACATCCTCGATCAGTACTCCAACCCCGACAATCCGCTCGCGCACTACCACGGCACGGGCCAGGAGATCGTCGAGCAGACCGGGGGCAAGTTCGACTTCGTGGTGCTGACCGCCGGCACGGGCGGCACGATCACGGGCATCGCCAAGTACGTGAAGGAGCACGTCAAGGGCGCCAGGGTGATCGGCGTCGATCCGATCGGCTCGATCCTGGCCGGACCGGGCCCGATCGGGACCTACAAGGTCGAGGGCATCGGCTACGACTTCATCCCGGACGTGCTCGACACCAGGCTGGTCGACGAGTGGATCAAGACCGAGGACCGCGAGTCGTTCCTGATGGCGCGGCGCCTGATCCGACAGGAAGCCATGCTGGTGGGCGGCAGCTCGGGCTCGGCCGCGTGGGCCGCCGTGCAGATCGGCAAGAAGTACGGCCCGGGCAAGCGCATCGTCACGCTCCTGCCGGACTCGGTCCGCAACTACATGACCAAGTTCCTCGACGACCGCTGGATGCGCGAGAACGGCTTCACCGAGGCCACCTGGGAGACGAGCACGCTGGGCGAGCTGCTGCGCGCCATGCCGGCGCGAAAGTCGCTCGTGTCCGCCGCCAGCGCCGACACCGTGGCCGACGCCATCCTGGCCATGAAGGAGCACGGCATCAGCCAGCTGCCCGTGCTCGAGGACGGCCGCCTGGCCGGCATCGTGACCGAGTCCGACCTGCTCTCGAAGCTGGTCGAGGGCCACAGCCTCTCCTCGGCCGTGGCCGAGGTCATGTTCCGCAACGTGCGCACGGTCAGCGCGAGCGACGACGCGCGCGTCCTGACCGAGCTCTTCACCAAGGACCTGGTGGCGCTGGTGGTCGACGACGACAAGCGCCTGCTCGGGATCCTGACGAAGATGGACCTGGTCGACCACCTGACGGGTACGATCGGCGCGCGACGCGAGGGTTAGCCGGCTCGCCTCTCGTGGTTCGGAACCCAATGGTCCGTCAGGGCCGCACATGACGCCGACGCGGACCCACCGGGAGTGGGCCCGCGTCGAACGAGTCGAGCGCAGCTCGCCGCCCCGCTAAGGCAGGGGCGCGATCGCCTCCTGGGGTCCGACGAAGAGGCTCACCGGGTTGGTGTAGTCGTAGACCCCCGTGGACACCTCGATGCGCGCCTGCGCGTACAGGAGCGAGAAGCCCTGCGTGGCCGGGGCGAGGGTGTAGCCGGCGGAGAACAAGCCGCCCGAGATGCTGCCGGACAGGGGCGTGATGCCCGAGGTCAGGCTCACCTCGCGTAGCTGGCCATTGTCCACCGTCGCGGCAGCGTCGTAGCTCAGGATGACCTGCACGGGCTTCCCGTTGTAGGTCGTCGACGAAGGCGTGGTGACGCGGAAGGTCGCGGCCGTCGGCACCGTCCTCGCACTGTCCGCCCAGGCGGGGACGGTCCGCCCTCGCCGCGAGAAGGTCGTGACGGTCGGCGCACCCTCTGCGACCTCGAGGCGCAGCTGGGACGTGAGCGTGTTGGCCACGAAGTTGATACCGCTCGTGACCGTGCCGGCCTGGACCGTCACCTCGGCGACGAGCTGACCGAGCTCCGCGCCCCCGCTCTCACCCGAGTTGAAGAGCTCGCGCGGGAAGGTGGTCACGCCCAGCGCGAACGCCTGGGGAGGCAGGCCGCCCAGGTACGCGTTCTGGCAAGGCGACATCCCCGGGCAAGCGCTGGAGCACTGGGGCAGCGGGGTGAAGCCACCACAGCGGCAGGATGGATAGGGCGAGCTCAGCACGTAGTTCGGAATGTCCGTGTTCAGCGGGAAGTACGTGCGATCGACGGGCTCGGCGAAGACGTAGTAGTCGCCGGGCTTCAGTCCGGACAGGCGGTACGTCCCGGCCGTCAGCGACGGGTCCTGGGCGTCCCCGTGGAAGTAGTACGTGAGGACTCCGATCCGCGCCTGCTGCGGCTTGGCCTTGTTGACCGCGACGATCGAGAGGCCCGGGATCGAGGTCGTTCCGGTGATCGTGCCATACTTCGAGGCGAAGTCCGCGTCGGGATAGGCCCGGTTGATGGAGGCGATGTCGTCGGCCTTCGGGTCTCGGGCCGATTGCCCGAGGAGCCCTCCGAAGAGCGTCGTGCTCGCCGAGGACGCATAGGTCTGCGTGGGCGTGCCGCAGCCGTTCTGGACGGCGAGGGTCACCTCGAAGGCCTGCGGCTGTGCAAACGGGAACATCACCGGGATGTTCGAGAGAGCCCCGCTCCGCTTGCCGTCGACGACGGAGTGGGCGAGACCAGCGGCATGGCCGAACTCGTGCGTCAACACGCCCTGGATGTCCACGTACCCGTCGTAGGGCACGAAGCCCGTGGGCGTGTGCGAGGCGTACCGATTGCCGCCCCGGAGCGACGTGGTCCAGGCCCACACGGGCACGCCGTTGCGCGACGTGGCGTTGAGCAGGATGTCGAAGCCCGTGATCTGGGCTATCGGAGTACAGCCGCCGGGCCCCGGATTGCACGCGTTGACGAGCGCTGCCGCGATGGCCACGTGCGCGGTGCCCAGCGTCGAGAACGCGTTCAGACTGGCGTTCGCGGCGTCGTCCACGAAGACGACGTGGTTCGTCGAGTCGTTCAGGAGATTGGGGATGCTCGAGAAGTCGACCACTGCCGTCGGGGCCTCCATGATCCGGAAGTCCGAGTCCATCTGGGGCAGATGGATCATGCCCGGCGTGACCGGGATGGGCGGCGGCGGCGGAGGCTGCGTGTTCCACGCCTTGGCGGCGTCGAGGACATCCGGGTAGGCGCCCACGCTCGTGCAGTACGGGAGTCCCGGCGCCAGGAAGTCGCCCGTGTGCTTCACGAGCGTCCACGGGATGCCGCCGTTGGCGAAGGCGGAGCTGGGCCAGCGCTCCCAGTGCTCGTCGACCCCGCACAGCCCGCTGAACGAGGGCAGACAGCACGGGCCTCCGTTGAACCGGGAGTTGAGCGCGATGACGTGCTCGAGCTCCACCGCCGAGGCGGCGGGCGCCAGCGTCATGCACGCGAGAACCAACGCGAACGAAGGCCAGAGATTCGGCTTGTCGGCTTTCATGGGGCTCACTTCCTCTCCAGTTTGGCTTGCATGTCGCGGACGCGCGCTTCGAACATGGCCAGGTCCGGCTCGCCGGTCGCGTGCAGGCCGAGCACCTGCGACGGTCCCTCGGGCTGCATGGGCATGCGGTAGGCACCCTGGCCGAGACCGCGGATCCCGTAGTACTCCTTGCCCGTGTCCTGGTCGTCGAAGCGCATCAGGAACAGGAACACCTCCTCGCCCTCCTCGAACGTCGGAGCCCCGATCACGTCGACCCGGCGATCGTCGTCGTAGGCTCCTCCGACACGCACCTGGATCATGCGGGGACCGGGCCCCTTCAGCGTCGAGAACGCCCACAGATCGATCTCGGTGTAGGCGAGCCCCTTCTCCGGGAACACGGGACGCTGACCCGTCACGAAGCCGCGCACGATCGCATCGGAATCGCGGACGTAGACGTCCAAGCCCTGGTGGGCGATCTCGACATAGACACGCGTGTGCCGCGCGTCGGGCGGCCGGGCCGCCGCGGGCACGGCCACGGGCGAAGCGAGGGCCGGCTTGTCTGGCTTCTCGAACAAGGCGAGCAATCCAACGCCGGGCAGGAGCAAGAGACCGAGTGAGGCAATGTTCTTCATGGCGCGATTGGCTGAGGCCAGAGGTCCATGGGGCGCAGGCGTACCGGCCCCGATCGGACGCGTGAGTGGCGCACGCGACTCACCGGGCATGAGAATTCGGGAAAAAGGGGCCGGTACGAAGTGGCCACCGTCGTGGTCGTCGTCATGCTCGCGGGGAAGTTGTCCGGCGCCGGCGCGCGCATCCCGACGCCGCAGGACCGGGATAGCCTTGTGCGGGATCCATGTCGCTTGCGCGCTGGAGGGTGGTCTGGGCGGACTTCGAGCTCGAGCTGAGGCTGCGCCGTCTGCGGCGCGAGCTGGATGCGGCGCAGGCCGAGGTCGGCAAGGCTTTCCGGGCGCGGGCCGTGGCGAGCGCGGTCCTGGACGAGCCCCTGGCGGGCGCGCTGGCGCGCGTGGTGGTGCTGGAGGAGCGCGAACGTGAGCTCGCGCAGCGCCTGGCGGATTCGCTCGCGGCCGACCGCCGAGACTATCGCGCGGTCGCCTCGGGCATCGCGCGCGGACTGATCGTCGTGCGCGGCATCCTCGACCGGCTGGTCGTGCGCGACGAGGCCTTCGGCGCCCGGCGCGAGCTGCCGCGGCGGCGGACCGAGCTCGGTGCGTGCGTGCAGGCGGACGAGCGTGCGGCGGCGCGCTTGCCGGACGAGGTCCGCCGGGCCGCGGACGAGGCGCGGGCGGCGTTCGAGCGGGTGCGTTCCGAGCGCGCGCTCCTGCTCGCGCCCTTCGACGGCCAAGCGCTGCCGCGACCGCTGGCCGCGCTGCTGCGCGAGTTCGCGACCTTCGCGGCCTTCCTGCGGGTCGAGCTCACGAAGAAGATCGTGCTGCGCCTGCCCGCGCTGGCGGCGATGGCAGCCGGCTGGTGGCTCGCGCGGCACTACACGAGTTCCCGGCTCCCGCACTGGCTCACGGGCGACGGGCGCGGCCGTCTGTCCGAGGACACGCTGGCGCTGCTGGCCTTCTGGCTGCCGCTCCTGGCGGCGGCGCTGGCCGCGTACGCGAGCTACTCGCTGTCGCGGCGCGTGCGCCGGCGCTACCTCGAATCGGACCCGCGGGACTCGGCGCCGGCGCGCTGAACCCTAGCAGCTAGAACTGCCCGCGCCCGGAGGCGGACTCGCCCATCGGCTTGGCACGCGAGTTCCCCGGCGCGGGCAGAGGAGCCGGCTCCGGCGCGGGCTCGAGCTCGCTCCGCAGCGTCGGGCGGTCGAAGGGTGCCGCGCGCCGCGCCGCGCGCGGATCGGTCAGCGCGTTGGCCACGAAGTCGATCAACGCGGCGCGCGCCTCCTCGTCCTCGAAGTGGATGAAGTCGAGGTCCTCGTAGTGCTTCACGACCTTGGCGAGGTCGTCGAACTGGCCACCGCTCATGAAGCGCTTGCGCAGCCCGACGTTGCGCAGCGTGGGCGTCTTCACGGCGCGCCCGTGGTCGGGCAGCGAGATCGTGCGCCGCGCGCCGTCGGTGAACAGGCGGTTGTCGGAGGTGTGGCAGATGTCGCAGGCGCGGTGCGCCAGGAAGAGCTCGAAGCCGTGCTGCTGGCGCGGCGTCATCGTGCCGAGGTCCCAGGGCGTCTGGTCCGGGACGAGCGTGCGCTCGTAGCTCGCGATCGCCATGGCGATGCGCTCGCGCGTGATCTCGCCCGTGCCGAAGGCCTTCTCGAACAGCGGCGCGTACGTCGTGCTGTCCGCGAGGAACTCGGCCAGGGGCGCGGGCACGTCGCGGGCGAGCGCGAGCGGGCGCGCGGCCGCCAGCTTGGCGGTGAGCTCGTCCCAGGTGCGGCCCTCGTGGCTCATCTCGGCGCTCGAGATCAGCGGACCGACCGCCTGGGCCTCGAGCGAGGCGTACTCCTCGAGCACGATCTTCCCCTGGAGGTCCTTGAAGGTCGGCAGCGCGCGCGTGTCCCAGAACTGCGTGTTGAAGAAGGCCGCGCCCAGCACGCTCGGCGGGTTGCGCGCGGTGACCTGGCGCTCGAGCCCGAACAGCGCATCGGGCTTGCGCTCGCCCTTGGCGTCCTGCAGGTACATGCCCAGGGCTCCGAACTCGTCGTCGCGCGTCTTCAGCCGCCCATCCGGACCCGGATGGCGCCCGGGGGCGCGCGGATCGCCGCCGCCGGCCTCGGGGCGGTGGCAGGTCCCGCAGGCCATCGAGTCGTCGGAGGAGAGCTGCTCCTCGTAGAAGAGCGCCTGACCGAGGCGGACCTTGGCGGGCGTGAGCTCGTTCCCGGGCGGGACCTGGACCAGCGGGAACTCGCCGATCACGTCCTGGCCGGCGGCGCGGCCCGCCAGGAGCGCGGCCAGCAGCGCGATGGACAGGGCCCGCCGCGGGCGGGGGAACGGGGTCGGTGCGCGCACCGCTCAAGGATAGCTCGGAGAGCGGCGCGCGTGGGCCCTCGACCGGATCCCGAACGGACACGCCCTTGTGCGTACGGCGCGCGGCGGAACGCCGTTCCGGCCGACCGGCCTACAATGACGCGCGTCCAAGGAGCACCCCATGCATCTCGAGCAGATCTACCTCGGCTGCCTCTCGCAGGCCTCCTACCTGATCGTGGACGAGCGCACGCGGACCGCCGCGGTGGTCGATCCGCGGCGCGACGTCGCGCTCTACCTCGAGAAGGCCGCCGCGCTCGGTGCGACCATCCGGCACGTCTTCCTGACGCACTTCCACGCCGACTTCCTGGCCGGACACCTCGAGCTGCGCGAGCGCACGGGCGCCACGATCCACCTCGGCGCGCGCGGCCGGGCCGAGTATCCGGTCGAGCCCATGCGCGAGGGCGGCGAGCTCGTGTTCGGGGACGTGCGCATCGCCTTCCTCGAGACGCCCGGGCACACGCCCGAGTCGATGAGCCTGGTCGTGTACGACCGCGCCCAGGACGCGACGAAGCCGGTGGCCGTGCTCACCGGCGACACGCTGTTCATCGGCGACGTCGGCCGTCCGGACCTGATGGTGGCGGCCGGGATGAAGGCCTCCGACCTGGCCGGGATGCTGTACGACTCGCTGAAGAAGCTCACGGCCCTGCCCGACGAGACGCTGGTCTATCCCGGCCACGGCGCGGGCTCGGCCTGCGGCAAGAACCTCTCGACCGACACCAGCTCGACCATCGGCAAGCAGAAGCAGCTCAACTACGCGCTGCAACCGATGTCGAAGGCCGAGTTCGTGCGGCTCGTGACCGCCGAGCAACCGGCGGCACCGGCGTATTTCGGTTACGACGCCGGGCTGAACCGCAGCGAGCACCCCACGCTCGAGCGGGTGCTGGCAACGGCCCTCGCGCCGCTCGAGCTCGAGCAAGCCCTGGACCTCGTGCGCGCGGGCGCGGTGCTGCTGGACACGCGCGAGCCCGACGCGTTCGCGGCCGAGCACCTGCGTGGCGCGCTGAACTTCGGGCTCTCGGGGCGCTATGCGAGCTGGGTCGGGACGCTGCTCGACCCCGAGCGGCCGCTCGTGCTCGTGACCGAGCCGGGCAAGGAGGAGGAATCGGCCACGCGCCTCGGGCGCATCGGCTTCGATCGCGTGGCCGGCTACCTGCGCGGTGGCGTGGGCGCGGCGCGCAAGCGGCCGGAACTCCTGCGGCGCACCCCGCGCGTCACGCGCGAGGAGCTGGCGCGCCGGCTCGCGGCCCCGAAGCCGCCGCTGGTCGTCGACGTGCGCACGAACGGCGAATGGAGCGGGGGTCACGTCGAGGGCGCGCTGCACGTCGTGCTCGACGACCTCCAGCGGGACCTGGGGCGCCTGCCGAGAGAGCGTGAGCTCGTGGTCGTGTGTCGTTCCGGCTACCGCTCCTCGATCGCGGCCAGTCTGCTGCGCCAGGCCGGCTTCGCGTCGGTCAGCGACCTGACCGGCGGCATGGATGCCTGGAACGCGTCGCCGAGCGGCGCCTGCGCGCGCTCCTAGCCACGGCGCGCCGCACGGGCGCGCGAGCGCTAGGCGCGCAGCTCGAACATCAGCGGGAGCACGCTCACCGTCACAGCCATCACCACCAGGTCGAGCAGCACGCCCACGCGCAGGAAGTCGGTGAAGCGATAGCCGCCCGGGCCGAAGACCATCAGGTTGGTCTGGTAGCCGAAGGGCGTCGCGAAGCCGCACGAGGCGGCCACCATCACCGCGATCAGGTACGGCTTGGGGTCGAGCCCCAGGGAACCCACCGTGGCCATGGTGATCGGATAGATGATCGCGGCGGTCGCGTTGTTGCTCAGGAACTCGGTCAGCACCATCGTGGTGGCGTAGATCGCCACCAGGATCAGCCAGGGGTCCGAGCCGGTCATGCCGACCGCGCCCTCCGCGATCTGCTGCGCCAGGCCGGTCGTGCGCATGGTCTCGCCCACGCCCAGGGCGGCCGCGATCGTCACCAGGATCTCCCAGTCGATGCTGCGGCGCGCGCTGGGCGCGGTGCAGCAGCCGGTGACCAGCATCAGCGCCGCGGCCAGCATGCCGGCCTGCACCATCGAGAGCCACTCGAAGCCCGCCACGGCCACCATGGCCACCAGGATCCCCAGCGCCAGCCAGGCCTTCTCGTGCCCGGGCGGAGTCGAGTCCTCGACCTTCGAGACCAGGTAGAAGTCCTTCGAGTTGCGCTGCTGCTCGGCGAACGAGGGGTGCGCTTCGAGCAGCAGCGTGTCGCCGGCCTCGAGCACGATGTCCCCGATCTTCTTGTTCACGCGCTCGCCACGGTGCCCGACCGCGATCACGGCGGCGTTGTAGACCGAGCGGAAGCGTCCCGCGCGGATCGACTGGCCGACCAGCGGGCATTTGTTCGAGACCACGGCCTCGATCAGGCAGCGTTCCGAGCGCGGCGCATCGAGCTTGAAGAGCTGGTCGGTGGCCGGGCGCAGGCCGCGCGTGCGCTGCAGGTCGAGCACGGAATCGACCACGCCCACGAACACGAGTCGGTCGTCGCTCCACAGGCGCTCGGTCGAGGCCACCGCAGGCAGGATCCGTCCGTGGCGCTCGATCTCGGCCAGGTACAGGCCCGGCAGCCCGCGCAGGCCGGCCTGCTCGATCGTCTGGCCGATCAGCGCGCTCTCGTGCTCGACCACCATCTCGATCGTGTACTCGCGCGGATCGCGGCTCGTGCCGAGGGTGGACTTGCGGTCCGGCAGCAGCCAGCGACTGGTGAGGAGCAGGAAGGCGATCCCCACCACGGCACAGGGCAGGCCGACCCAGGCCGGATCGAACATGCCTAGGCCCGAACGATTGCCGGTTTCGGCCACGTACAGGCCGTAGATGACCATGTTCGTGCTGGTGCCGATCAGCGTGCAGGTCCCGCCCAGGATCGTGGCGAAGGAGAGCGGGATGAACAGCTTCGAGGCCGCGATGCCCGAGCGCTTCGAGAGGTCCGAGACCACCGGCAAGCACATCGCCACGATCGGCGTGTTGTTCAGGAAGGCCGAGAGCCCGGCCACCGGCAGCATCAGGCGCGCCTGCGCGCCCGCGACCGACCTGGGCCGACCGAGCAACGGACGCGTCACGAGCGCCATCGCGCCCGTGCGCGAGAGCCCGGCCACGACCACGTACAGCACCGCGACCGTGACGACGGCCTCGTTGCCGAGGCCCGAGAGCAGCTTGCCCGCGTCCGGAAAGGCCTTCGAGAACCGGCCGGCGGCCAGGAACAGCGCCACCGCCCCCAGCATGATCAGGTCCGAGGCCAGGTTCTTCGCCATGGCCACGACCATCGCGATCACCACCGCCAGCGTGAACCAAGCCTCCCAGGTCATGCTTTGCACCGCGCGAGTATCGGAAGAGACGGCCCGCGCCTTGTCCCGAATCCCGCGGCTCCTTCGGGCAAGGGTCCCTGCCCGCTAGCTCGCCGCCTCCGGCCCCAGGAGCGCCTGCTGCAGCGCTGCGAGGTCGGGGAAGACGGTCTCGGGATCGAGTTCGGCGGGCACCGGCTCCTTGCGCCGGTTGATCCAGGCCGTGGCGAAGCCGAGCGCGCGCGCAGGATGGATGTCGTGGTGCAGGCTGCCGGCGACGTGCAGCACGCTCTCGCGCGGGAGGTGCAGGCGCTTCAGGCCTTCCTCCCAGTGCTTGGGCGCCGGCTTGTAGCTGTGGATGGCCTCGGCCGTGATCAGCGCCACGAACGGGGCCCCGATCTGCCTGACCGAGGTCTGCAGCACCTTGGTCTCGACGTTCGAGAGGATCGCCAGCGTGTGGTTCACCGCCAGGCGCCGCAGGACCTTGCCGCTGTCGGGGAAGGCGGGCCAGCGGCCCATGCTGTTCACGAAGGCGAGGATCTCGCCGTAGGGCAGCGTGCGCTCCTGGGCCGCGGCGGCCGCGCGCAGGCTGTCGCCGAGGATCCCGCTGTAGATGCGGTACGGGCCGGCGAGCAGCTCGAGCTCGGCTTGCTCGCGCTCGCGCAGCAGGCGCTCGACGTCGCAGCCCGCCAGCGTCTTGACCTCGCGCAACGCGCTGCGGATGCCCTTGTCCCAGTCGATCAACGTCCCGTAGCAGTCGAAGGTCAGCGCGCGAATCCGTTCGACTGCCAGGCCCATGACGCCCGGAGGATAGCTCTTCCGCGCACGGATTCGCCGATCTTCCTCGCCCGCGCTCGGCCAGCCGCGCCCGAGGCCGTCCGCCACCCCGGTCGGCCCCCGCGGCCGCCCCGAGCGGCCTGCTGTCCCCTCCGTGTTTCCCTGCACGGCGTTTGCTGGCGTTTGCTACAAGACGCCGCCGTGTCGAACGGCTTCCGGAACTTCAACGTCTTCTTCCGCACGGTCGTGCTGCTGGCGCTGGTGCTGCTGGCCGGCTGGTGGACGCTGATGCTGAAGACGCGCCTCGCGGCCAACGAGCGCACGCTCGAACAGCGCACGGCCGAGCTCGACCAGACGCGCTCGGACCTCGAGCGCCGCCAGCGCGAGCTCATCCAGCTCGGCAAGCAGCTCGAGGAGCGCGAGGCCGAGATCGGACGCCTGCAGGACCTCGTCAACGAGCTCGACCGCGTCGTCAAGGCGCTCGAACTCGCCAACCGGCTGCTCAAGGTCTCGCAACGCGTGGCGCGCATCGAGGTCCTGGCCCAGGGCACGGCACCGGCCCGCGAGGCCGCGGAACCGGGCGCGGGCGAGGCGCGCGAGGACGTGCGCACCACCGTGCGCTTCACCGAGCTCGACGCGGACGGAAAGCCACTGGCCGCCGGCAGAGAACTCACCATCGAGGGCAAGACGATCTACGTCGAGAGCCTCGTGATCCAGTTCGAGGACCGCTACGTCGAGCAGGGCGACGCGCTGCGCGGGACCTCGTTGTGCCTCTTCCGGCGACTGTTCGGCGAGAACCAGAAGCCGAGCGAGGGCGTCGCGCTGGACAAGGCCGGACAGTTGCCGCTGGTCTACGGCGGCGACACGACCCCCGACCCGGTGCACCGCGCGCTGTGGCAGCGCTTCTGGGACTACGCCAACGATCCGGCGCTGGCGCGCGAGCTGGGCGTGCGCGCCTTGCAGGGCGAGGCGCCCTTCATCGAGGCGCGCGTGGGCAAGACCTATCGCCTCGAGCTGCGCGCCGCCGGCGGTCTCGTGATCCAGGCGGAGTAGCGCGGGCCATGGAGCGCCCGCTCTCCGTCTTCGGCAGCAAGCTCGCGGGCGCGGCCTACCGCCTGCGGCCGGGTGCCTACGCGCTGGTCTTCGACGAACGCGGACGGGTCGCACTCGTGTTCGAGGAGGGCGAGTGGTACCTGCCCGGTGGCGGGATCGAGCCGGGCGAGACGGTCGAGCAAGCGCTGCTGCGCGAGGTGCGCGAGGAGTGCGCCTGTGCCGCGCGCGTCGGCGAGGCCTTCGCGCAGGCCCTCGAGTTCGTCGAAAACCGCGCGGGCGAGCGCTTCGAGGTGCTCGCGCACTACTACCGGGCCGAGTTCATCGACACGCCGAGCGTCACCTGGCTCGCACCCGACGAGGCCTGCGCGCGCACGCGCCGGCGCAGCGACGCCTGGGCCATCGGCCTGGCCGCCGCGCGCCGCGGCCCGGCGCGTTTCGTCGATCTCTCGCACACCGTGCACGACGGGCTGGTCACCTACCCCGGATTGCCCGCGCCGCGCATCGCCGAGCACCTGGACCGCGCCAGCTCGCGCGCGCACTACGCGAGCGGGACGGAGTTCTCGATCGCGAGGATCGAGCTCGTGGCCAACACGGGCACCTACCTCGACGCGCCGTTCCACCGCTACGAGGGTGGGCACGACCTGGCCGAGCTGCCGCTCGAGACGCTGGCGGAGCTGCCGGGTCTGGTCGTGCGTGCGCCACACGGCACGCGCGCGCTCGGGCCCGAGCTCTTCGCGGGCCGCGAGCTCGGCGGGCACGCCGTGCTCGTCCACACCGGCTGGTCGCGGCACTTCGGCACGCCGGCCTATGGCAGCGGACACCCGTTCCTGACGCGCGCCGCGGCCGAGCTGCTGCTCGCGCGCGGCGCGGTGCTGGTCGGCATCGACTCGCTCAACATCGACGACACCGCGAGCGGCGAGCGCCCGGTGCACAGCCTGCTGCTCGCGCGCGACGTGCGCATCGTCGAGCACCTGACGAACCTCGCGGCCCTGCCCGAGTCGGGCTTCCGCTTCAGCGCCGTGCCGGTCAAGGTGCGCGGGATGGGCTCGTTCCCGGTGCGCGCCTTCGCGCGCCTCGAGGGCGCGCCGACGCGCTCAGCGTAGCTCGGCGCCCAGGAACTCGTCCGTCATGCCGAGCACGGCCGCGAGCGCCGGCGGGACGCCCTGCAGCGGGTGCGCGGCCCAGAAGGTGTGGTTGGCGTGCGGCACGATCTCGAGCCGCGCCAGCCCCGTCGCGAAGGCGGCCTGCAGCGATTCGCCCTCGGCCAGCGGCACGGCCTCGTCCTCGCTGCCGTGCACGAGCAGCGTCGGCGTGGTCGAGCGCCGGCAGGCGGCGTGCACGTCGAGCGTGCGCGGGTTGCGCTCGAGGTCCTCGAGCCAGCCCAGGCCCAGGCGGTGCACCTCCTTGGTGCGCATGTTCGGGATCTCGACGAAGCCCTGGCGGCGCCACAGGCCCTCGACCTCGCTCGGGAAGCGCCGGAAGGTCGCGCAGGCCGCCCAGCCGACCACGGCGGCGTAGTCGCCGCGCCGCGCTGCGTGCACGAGCGCCACCGCGCCGCCGAGGCTGTGGCCGAGCAGCGCGCCGCGGCGCGGGTCGAGCCACGGCAGCGCGCCGGCGTCCAGCCACGCGCGCACGCGGTCGACGTCCTCGAGCTCGCGCGAGGGCGTGTTCTCGAAGAAGGCGCGCTCGTCGGTGAGGCGCTCGGGATCCTCGCCGTGCCCGGAGCCGGAGAAGTTGAAGCGCACCACCGCGAGACCGCGCGCGACCAGCCGCCGCGTGAGCTCGGGGTAGAAGCCCCAGTCCATGAAGCCCTTGAAGCCGTGCAGGACGAGCACGTAGGCCAGGCGCTCGGCGCGCTGCTCGGCGCCACCCGGGTAGACGACGCGCCCGCGGATCGTGCGCATCGGATCGTGCTCGTCGTCGAGCCGGAACTCGCGCTCCTCGTACCGGGCCGCTTTCATGGGGCGAAGAGACTGTCCTGCCCGTCGGGTTGCACGCAAGCGCGCAGGCGCGGGAAGGCGTCCAGCAGCTCGACCGGGCCGAGCACCGCGCCCTCGCCCAGGCCCGCGAGCAGCTCGAGCGCGTTGGCCACGGCCTTGCCCGAGAAGTGGTTGTTCGTGATCACGAAGGTCTCGTCCGCGCCGCGCGCCAGGCGCCGCGCCGTCTGCACGACCTCGCGTAGCTCGGCCGGCTCGTACAGGTAGTCGTACTTCTGGTCGCGGCCCGCGCGCGGATCGAACCAGGCCGCCGCGTTGCGGCCGTGCAGGCGCAGGTAGGCGAGCGGGCGCGGGGCGATGTGCTCCCCCACCCCGACGAGCTCGTCCTCGTGCGGGCGGTCGGCCTCGGACGGCAGGTCGATGCCGCACAGCGTGTAGCCGAGCTCGCGCACGAGCGCGAGCGGCTCGGGCGCGAACCACGAGCGGTGGCGCAGCTCGAGCACCAGCGGCCAGCCGCCGAAGCGTTCCGAGATCCAGCGCAGACGCGCCTCACCCGCGCCGCCCAGGTCGCCGTCGCGCCGGAACGAGTGCGGGAACTGCACCAAGAGCGCGGCGAGCTTCTTCGCGTCCGCGAGCGGCCGCAGGCCGGCGTGGAAGGCCTGCACCTCCCGCTCGAGCTCACGCGCGTCGCGCGCCAGCGACTCGTGCGTGAAGGTCTGCTGCAGCTTGGCCGTGAAGCGGAAGCGCGGCCGGTCGTGCACCAGCTCGGCCCAGTGCTCGGCGCTGCGCACGCTCGGCGTCCCGTAGAACGACGAGTTGATCTCGACGCAGTCGAAGTACCGCGCGAGGTGCCGCAGCGGATGGAAGCCCTTCGGCTTCCGCCGCGGGTAGACGACGCCCTCCCAGTCGGGATAGGACCATCCGGCAGGACCGACGCGGATCATGCTGGGCTCAGTCTCCCCCACCACGCGCACGCCGCAAGGCCGGCTACCAGTCCGGCGCGACGCCGAGGTGGCGGAAGGCCTCCTCCTCGGCCGCGATCATGCGCGTGCGCATCGTCTCGGTGGCGTGCGCGAGTTGCTCGTCGCTGGCGTCGGTCGCCACCTCGATCGGCTCGGCGTAGTTCACCAGCACGCGCGCGCCCCACTTCGGGATCGTGAAGCGGTCCCAGCTGTTCAGGCGCCACGCGCGGTCGGTGACGCAGCCGACCGGCAGGAGCGGGAAGCCGGTCTCGCGCGCCATCCAGGCCGGGCCCGGGTTCGTGCCGTGGCGCGGGCCGCGCGGGCCGTCGGGCGTGATGACGATGCGGCCGCCGGCCTTCAGGCGATCGAGCATCTCGCGCACCGCTCGCGCGGGGTTCTTGTTCGAGGAGCCGAGCACCCACGAGTAACCGAAGCGCTCGAGCATCGGCGGCACGAGCTGGCCGTCGGCCGAGGGCGAGACGAGCACGCTGAGCCCGTTGCCGGCGCCGGCGGGGATGCCCAGCACCATGCGGCCGTGCCACATGGTCGCGAGCATGCCGGGACGCGCGTAGGCCGCGTCCCAGTGCTCGACGTGCAGGCGCTCGACCTTCCAGCTGCGCGCCAGCGCGCGCAGCAGCGTCGGCCCGAAGTGCTGCAGCAGGAACGCGCCGAGCCGGCGCCGCAGGCGACGCAGCCGGCGCCGGCGTTCCGCTCGGCCCATCGATCCCGTTCCGCCTACTGACCGGCCGGCTTCGGCGGCGGTACGGGCGAGCTGGCCGATTCGAAGGCCTGGCGTTGCGCCTGGGCGGCCTTCAGGCCGGCCCCGACGAGCATCGACCAGGTCTCGGGCCCGAAGGAGGCTTCGTTGCGGCGATAGGCGCCGCCGGCGATGCCCCGCGAGTAGTGGAAGGTCGGCTTGAAGAACTCGGCGAACATCTCGGGCGGCGGGAGCTTGGCGAGATCGAACGGCATCTGCTCGGGCGGCGCCATGCCGGCGAAGGCCTTGACCGTGCCGAGGATGCCGCTGAAGAGCTTGGCCCAGTCCATCACGAACACCGCGCGCGTCTCGGCGGGCAGGCTGAAGCCCAGCGCGCCCAGCGGGTTCGCCCCGGCCACGAGCGGCTCGCCCTCGCCGCTGTGCACGCGCTTGAGCTCGTTCTTCACGTCCATCGAGTTGAGCCCGAAGACGAGCTTCTTCCCGACCGGCGCGAAGGACGGCGCCACGCTGATCATCGGGATCGGGATCGCGCCGGGCGGCAGGCTGAGGGTGGTCAGCGGGACCTCGACCTTCTCCTCGCTGCCGGCCTTCTTGAGCTTGTAGGGCTTGGTCTTCGCCGTGAAGCCGGGCAGGGTCTCGCCCAGGGCCCCCATCAGCGCCTCGAACTCGCTGGTGAAGGCCGCCGAATCGTCGCAGTCGATCCACACGCGCGTCTCGGGCAGCCCGAGGCCCGCGAGCGGCGCGGCATAGACCGTCAGACCCGGGCCGAGGTGCGCGAGCACCTTCTCCGGCCCGAAGCCGAGCTTCTGCTCGAGCGCGGCCAGCGTCGCCGCGCCCTGCTCGTCCTTGGCGATCAGCGCGCGCACGCGCTTGGCCGCCGAGGCGCCGTCGAAGGCGGTGGCGAAGACGATCATCGAGCCGCTCGGGACCGGCTCGAGCCAGGCGGGATCGACGGCCTTCACGGCGGCGCCCGCGGGCTCGCTCGAGATCATCTCGGTGACGAAGCGCTCGCCGACGAGCTGCATGCGCGCCACGCGCGCGCTCGCGAACGGGTTCAGCTCGCCCGGCAGCTGCTCCAGGAAGTCGATCCCCTTCTCCTGGGAGGTGGCCAGGATCTCGCTGAGCGGACGCGCGAGGGCGAACCAGAGCAGGGGCGTGCCGCTCGCCTTGTCGAGCGCCGCGAGCTGCTTCTGGAAGGTCTCGCGACCGGCGAGGCCGGGAGCCTTCTTGTCCGCGCGCGCCACGAAGTCCTCGGGTGTGGCGCCGCTCCCCCCCACCGCCAGGCGCGGGCCGATGGCCACGCACCAGAGGTCGTCGGCCGCCTTCGCGCCGAAGTGCAGGCGCTCGACCCCGGCCACGGCGGAGGTCATCGGCTCGTGCTTCGGGACGTTCGCGAGGATCGCGGTATGCAGCGCTTGGGCCTGCTCCGGCGTGGTGAGGTCGGCCACGGCCAGCAGGGCCACCGAGTCGGTCGTGTCCGTTTCGGGGCCCAGCGCGGTGATGGAGGCCGAGAGGGTCTTCAGACCGTCCATCCAGCCCTCGGGTTTGGCCTCGGGCAGGACCGAAAGCAGCCCCGTCCTGGCGAGCTCCTTCAGGGAGCGATCGGGCGCTTGCCCCAGCTGGGTGAACAACGGCTTCAGGCGCTCGTCGCGCAGGAAGCGCGCCATGGGTGTCCTGTCGAGCGCCGTCAGGAGCGCATTCACGTCCCCGAGCTCGAGGTACACGTCGGCCTCGGCGGGATGGAGGGCGGCGTGGGCGGGCCCGCCCTGAACGGACAGGCCGAGCGAGAGGAGGAGGCTGAGGACGTGGATCATGGATGGGTGCGGGTGGAGCGCGGCTCGCCTCCCGCGCGCGACGGCAGCGCGCGCGGGCGAATGCGGGGGCCGGCTCGAGCGGCTTGGAGACGGCCCACCTTGACGGCGGAAGGCCGAGCAGTGTAACCATGTGCGCCCGCTTCCTCAGCCCTGCGCGGCCGCGGGGGCGCGCGAGTCCTCCGGACTGCGCCTGGGATCCGTCGCGAGCTCGAGGAGCCGACGAGGAAGATGCCGGGAAGTCGATCCCCCTATCGAGCCACGAACGAGACCCGACCATGGCCAAGCACAAGGCCCCGACGCAGATCACGATCGCTTCCATCCAGCAGGAGAGCGCCTTCAACGAGTTCGTCGAGCGCTACTGGAAGCTCGGCCTGGGCCTGCTGGTGGTCGCCGCGATCGCGATCCTCATCCCGACCTACCAGAACCGCAAGGCGCGCGAGGCGCACCACGTGACCTGGGACGACCTCGGAGCGCAGGCCAATCTCGGCAGCGGGCTCTTCAGCCAGATCCAGGGCGGCCCGGTGGAGACGCTGGCGACCTTTGCGGACCAGCACAAGAACTCGCCGGTCGGGGGCTGGGCCAAGGCGCTCGAGGTGGGGGGATACCTCCAGAGCGACGACCTCGAGCAGGCCGAGAAGGCCAGCGAGCAGCTCGCCAAGGTTTGGCCCACCCACCTGCTGAGCCAGGCCAAGCTCTACCCCGGAAAGGACGGCTCGCGACACACGCTGGCCGAGGCCATTCGCGGCGGCGAAGCCTCTCTCGGCGCCTGGGAGAAGGAACACGCATTTCTGTTTTCCAATCCCGAGCTGCCCGCGGATGCGCCCCGCGTGCGCCTGAACACGACCAAGGGCCCGATCGTGGTCGGGCTGTACATCGATCGCGCGCCGCTCCACGCCAAGAACTTCCTGAAGCACGCCACCGATGGCTCCTACGTCGGCACCAAGTTCCACCGCGTCGTGCGCGGGAGCCTGATCCAGGGTGGGGATCCCAAGACGATCTCCGGCCCGCCGGAGACCTGGGGCAAGATGGCGGAGGGGGACGAGAAGGCGCAGCTCGAGCTGGAGCTCGATCCCATGCTCCGTCACTTCAAGGGCGCCCTCGCCGCGTGGCGTCCCGAGGACACCGTGGGCTCTCACCCCAGCCAGTTCTTCATCGACACCGGCGCACAGCACGCCCTGGACGGCAAGACCGTCGTCTTCGGCAAGGTGCTGGAGGGCGAGTCGAC
This sequence comes from uncultured Planctomycetaceae bacterium, assembly GCA_964631945.1. Classification (GTDB taxonomy): domain Bacteria; phylum Planctomycetota; class UBA1135; order UBA1135; genus JABFRZ01. The sequence continues at coordinate 70,609 of CAZWAY010000015.1, read as the reverse complement.
GCTCGAGGCGATCGAGTCGGGGGCCGTGGTGGGGGACCAGCCCCAGGATCCGGCCGTGATCGAGTCGGTCGAAGTGCTGTAGGCGCGCGGCCCGCTACAGGGCCTTCTTCGGCGCGAGCAGGGCGTAGAGACGGTCGAGGTCTTCTCGACCGTGGTAGTCGATCACGATCTGCCCCCGATAGCCCTCGCCGTTCCGGACCTGGACCTTGGCGCCGAGGTGACCCCGGATGCGGGTCTCCATCTCGCGCACCCAGGGCGGCGCGGGAGGGGTGACGGCGACCTTCTTCTGGTCGCTGCGTCCCTGCAGCTCGCGCACGCGCTGCTCGACGTCCCGCACCGAGAGACCGCGACGCACGGTGAGGGCGCAGATCTCCTCCTGGCGCCTCGGATCGCTGAGTCCGAGGAGGGCGCGCGCATGCCCCATCGAGAGCAGGCCGTCGGAGACCACCTTCTGAACGGCGACGGACAGCTCGAGCAGGCGCAGGAAGTTGGCCACCGTCGAGCGCGGCATCGCGACCTTCTCGGCGACTTGCTCCTGGGTCAGCCCCTGGTCGAGCAGCTGCCGGAAGCCTCGCCCCTTCTCGATCGGATCGAGGTCCTCGCGCTGGAGGTTCTCGACCAAGGCCAGCTCCAGCATCGACTGGTCGGTGACCGCCTCGCGGACGACCGCGGGGATGGTTTGGAGCCCGATCGCCTGGGCCGCGCGCCAGCGACGCTCGCCGGCGATCAGCTCGTACCCGCCGGGGGCGGCGCGCACGATGACGGGCAGGAGCACGCCGTGGGTCCGGATGCTGCTCTCCAGCTCCGCCAGGGCCTCGGGGGCAAAGGTCTTGCGGGGCTGGAAGGGGTTGGGGCGGATCTTCGAGAGCGGGATCTCGTGCCGGGGGGCGGTGGGGGCGGGATCCGCAGCGAGTAGAGCGCCGAGTCCGCGTCCGAGGCGTCGTTCCATGGTCGGGTGGCTTCCTGGGTCTTGTTCCACGTGGAACATTCCGGGTGGGGATGCGCGGAGGATAGCGAGATCGACCACAACATGTCGAGGCTCTGCACCGAGTAGCTCCAACATCCTGTATGCATCTCGCAGTGGAATCCGAATCCAGCGGGACAGCTGCAAGTGCCGCCGGCGCCCGCTACAAGCTCGGACGATGCCCGCGGCAGCACTCTCGAGCTGGATCTTCCTCCGTCTGCTCCGGAGCCCGGCGATCTGGCTCGTGTGCCTCGTCTTGTTCGGCGGAGTCCTGCTGGCCTGCGGCCTGCGCTCGGTCCCCACGACCGGCGCTCTCCCGACCGCCATCCTGGCCTGGGCCTTCCCCGCGGCGCTCATCGGGGTGTCGTTCGCCCTGGCGACCCTCTCGGAGGGGGCCTCCTTCCTGGCGCGGGTGGATCCGACGACCCGCTTCTTCGGGGAGCTGGGGGCGCTGGTGGGCGCCGCCCTCTATTTGCAATGTCCTATTCTGGCGGCCGCCCTCCTCTCCGGCCTCGCGCCAGCCGATGTGGGTCGCTCTTCCGCCGCTATCCTCAGCTCCGACCTAGAGCTCGCGAGTGTCGCCCTCTTGCTGCTCCACCCCCCCCTTTCCACCGCCCTGCGCACGAGTGCCTTCCTCGTGGTGGTGACCCTCCTGCCGGCGCTCGCCGCGGGTGACGGCCTCCTCGCTCGACCCGCCGCGTTACTCGATGCCGGCGCGCCGCTGCGCCTGGCGTCCGCCTCGGCCGTGTCCTCCGCGCTCGCCGCGGGCTCGTCCTTGGCCCTGCTCGCCTACCTCCTCCGCACCCGCCCGGCGCGTGCACCCGCGCCATGAAGTACGGCGTGCTCGGGGACATCCACGCCAACCTCTCCGCGCTCCAGACCGTGCTGGGGAAGATGGACGAGGCCGGCGTCGACACGCTGATCAGCGTGGGCGACGTGGTCGGCTACGGCGCCGCGCCAAGCGAGTGCATCGCGCTCCTGCGCGAACGCGGAGCCGTGGTGGTGAAGGGCAACCACGACGCGGCCTGCATCAACGAACTCGACGAGCACGGCTTCAATCCCTACGCGCGCGCGGCCGTGGCCTGGACGCGCACCGTGCTGAGCGCGGACGAGAAGCGCTGGCTGAAGGGCCTGCCGCTGGTGGCCACGCTCGAACACTGCCAGGTCGCGCACGGGACCCTGCACCGCCCGGAGCTGTTCGACTACATCCTGAGTCTGTCCGACGCGGATCCGTCGCTCGACGACATGACGCGGCCGGTGTGCTTCGTGGGCCACAGCCACATCCCGTTGACGGTGATGCGCTTCGAGGAGGAGCCCGAGCGCACCGCCTACACCTGCGACGCCGAGATCGACCTGGCCGGCACTTGCAAGGCGCTCATCAACGTCGGCAGCGTGGGACAGCCCCGCGACGAGAATCCGGAGACGGCCTACGCCCTGTACGACGCGGCCGCGCGGCGCGCCTCGATCCTGCGCGTCCCGTACGACATCGAGACCGAGATCGCGCGCATCTTCGCGGCCGGGCTGCCGCGCGTGCTGGGCGAGCGCCTGCGACTCGGCATCTAGTGTCCCTTCCCCGAAGTAGCGTCAACAATCCGCCGCACTGGATCACGGCGCCTTGTCGACGCTACTTCGGGGAAGGAACACAGCCCGCGCGCTCCTAGGCGCGCCAGCGGGCGGGCGCGTTCACTGCGAGCGCAGGTAGGCGAGCTCGGCCGGCAGCAGGTCGAGGCCCTTTTCCCCCAGCTCGGCCGCGAACAGGCGCGCGATGTCGCGCACCGGCCGCTCGTCGCCGCGGAACACGAAGTGCCTGCGGTGCGGCATGGATCCCACCGCCACCAGGAGTTCCAGGATCGAGCCGGCGTTGCAGCGCTTGCCGCCCACCTCCATCTCGACCGGAGTCGAGTGATGGTTGACGATGCCCACGATGAGCGCGGCCGGGCGAGCGTGCAGCGCGAGGTGATCGGGCAGCTCGAACTCGAGCTCGATCAGCTTGGTGTACTCGGGCAAGAGCGCTTCCGCCAGGGAGGCGCCGGAGTGCATGAAGCGCTCGGCCCAGTACAGGAACACGTTCAGGGCCACGCCCTCGACCTCGGAGCGCTCGACCAGCTGGCTGATCTTGCGCTTGGCCTCCTCGCTGCGGATGTCGGTCTCGTGCCGCTCGATGAAGTGCGCCAGGTGCGTCACCGCCTGCAGCAGGTGCAGCGCCGCCGAGGCGTGCCCGCGCAGGCGCTGCAGGCGCTGGTCGCGCGCCTCCAGCACGGTGTTCTGGAGATGCGTGTCGTAGGTGGACTGCAGATTGTGGACGGTGGCCTCGTAGGTGCGCGCCTGGGCCTCGGTGCACACGCGCGAGAAGTAGGCGTGGCGCTCCTTCTCGTCGGGGATGCGCCGCACGCGCAGGTCGCGGAGCAGCTCGCAGACCTGGAGGTACTTGGTCACGAACTCGCCGATCTTCTGCTCCTCGTTCTGGAGCTCGGCCTGGCCCACGCTGCGCGGCAGACGACGGCGCGCGACGACGGGCATGAAGTTCGTCTCCGGGAAGGACTCGGGCGTGATCTCGAGCGAGAGCTGCTGCGCCTCCGCGCGCACCGCCTGGATCAGGCGGATCGAGGTCTCGCGCAGGAACGAGTGCCCCTGCTGGATCGACTCCATCGCCTCGGTCCACTCCTCGTTCGTGCCCCAGCTCGCCGCGCCGTAGGACTCGAGGCGCGAGATCATGTGCGCGAGGCTGTAGCCCGCGTGCGCGAACCAGCGCAGCGAGGCCACCAGCTCGGTCAGGAAGGCATAGGTGCGGTTGTAGCGCGCGCCGTAGTCGTCCAGGAACGATTCGAGCGCGTCGGCCTCGCTGACGAGCTGGAAGAAGTGCTTCTTGTTCCAGGACTCCAGCCCCGGAGCGAGAAGGGAGTTCGACAGGCGAAAGAACACCTCCGCGTGGGCCTGCAGCGGCCCGACGAACTGGCGCTCGAGGATCAGCTTCTCGAAGGTGGTCTCGGTCATGGACGCCCTCGGGGGCGATGCCCGGCCAGGCTAGCACACCCGCTCGGACGGGCCGTGGGGCTCGCGCCCCGATCTTTCCCGCGCAGGCCTGCGGTCGGTCTCAAGACGGCCTCCGGCACGGACCGATCTTGCCTCACCGCGCCGCCGCCCGAGGCCGCGCGCCCTCCGAGTCGAGCACCCCGAGTCCCACCGCAAGGAGCCCGCCATTTCTGCCGAACGTTGCCTGGAGACCTACCTCCAGGAGATCAACGAGGTTCCGCTGCTCACGGCCGCGGAGGAACAGCAACTGGGCCGCCGGATCCAGGACGGTGACCTGGCCGCGCGCGAGCACCTCGTGCGCGCCAACCTGCGCCTGGTCGTCTCGATCGCGAAGATGTACGTCGAGCGCGGCCTGGCGCTGCAGGACCTGATCGCGGAGGGCAACATCGGCCTGCTCAAGGCCGCCGAGAAGTTCGACCCCAACGCGGGCTGTCGCTTCTCGACCTACGGTTCCTGGTGGATCAAGCAGGCCATCCGGCGCGCGCTCACCAACACGCTGCAATCGGTGCGCGTGCCCGGCTACATGGCCGAGCTCATCTCGCGCTGGCGCGTGGTCGGACGCGAACTCGCCTTCCGCCTCGGCCGGCCACCCAGCGTCGAGGAGGTCGCGCGCGAGCTCGGCATCCCGGCCGAGAGCTGGCGCTTGCTCAAGCAGACGATCCAGTCCACCGCGGCCGGCTCGCAGGTCTCGCTCGAGGCCATGACGAGTACCCAGGAGACGGTCGAGGACGAGCGCGTGACCTCGCCCGAGGAGGAGATCCAGCAGGCGGATCTGCTCGGCCGCATGCGCGAGTTGCTCGAGAACATCGACGAGCGCGAGGCGACCATCCTGCGCCTGCGCTACGGGCTGGGTGAGGGTCAGGAGCCGATGACGCTCAAGGAGATCGGCAAGGTCGTCGGCCTGACGCGCGAGCGCGTGCGCCAGATCGAGCGCGAGACGCTGGCCAAGCTCTCGCGCGTCATCGGCGAGCGCTAACCAACTAAGGACCGACGCTCGGGCGAGCGCGAAGTCCGGCGGGTGCTACCCTCGGGCGCATGTCGCGCGCCGAGACCCCGCCCGGCCCCCGCGGGGCGGGCAGCCTGCGCCCCGAGCCCGGGACCCCGCTCTACGTGCACGTGCCCTTCTGCGCCGCGAAGTGCACCTACTGCGACTTCTACTCGCTCGCGGCCGAGGGCCAGGACCTGCCGGGGACCCTGGATGCCCTGCTGCTGGAGGCCGAGCGCCGGGCGCCGCAGCGGCCGCGCACCGTGTTCCTGGGCGGGGGCACGCCCTCCTATTACTCGATCGACGAGCTGGCGCGGTTGCTCGACGGCCTCGATCGCTGGACCCATTTCCGTTCCTCCGCGCTCGAGGTGACCTGCGAGTGCAACCCGGAGAGCCTCGACCTCGCCAAGGCTCGCGCCCTGCGCGAGCTGGGGGTGGACCGGCTCTCGATCGGCGTCCAGAGCCTCGATGCCCGCATCCTGACGCTCTTCGGGCGCGTCCATGACGTCCCCGCCAGCTTCGCGGCCTTCGAGGCCGCGCGCGCGGCCGGCTTCGAGCGCGTCAGCGTCGACCTCATCTACGGGGTTCCCGGACAGGAGCTCGAGCAGTGGGGGAGCGAGCTGGCCCGGATCCTCGCCCTGCGCCCCGACCACGTGAGCGCCTACCAGCTCACCTACGAGGACGGGACACCGCTCACCGCGCAGCTGCGCGCGGGCGTCTTCGGACGTCTGTCCGAGGAGCTCGAGCTGGCCTTCTTCGAGCGCACCCACGGGCAGCTGGCCGCGGCTGGCTACGAGGCGTATGAGGTGTCCAACTTCAGCACGCCTGGGCAGCAATGTCGGCACAACGTCAACTACTGGGAGAACGGCCCCTACCTCGGCATCGGGCCCTCGGCGGTCAGCAAGCTGGCCCACACGCGCTTCGGCAACCCGCGCTCGATCGTGCCCTGGAGAGCCGCGCTCGAGGCGGCGCGCTTCCCGGCCAGCTGGGAGGAGACGCTCAGCCCGCCGGCGCGCCTGGGCGAGACCTGGTGGCTCGGGCTGCGGACGCGGGCCGGGGTCGGGCCCGAGGAGGCTCGCCGGATCGCCGCCTTCGTCGAGCGCGACCCGACCGAGGGGACGCGCGCCGAGCTGGAGGGCCTGGGCCTGCTCGAGCAGGTGGAGGGCCGCTATCGGCTGACGCCCCGCGGCTGGCCGGTCGCCGATGCCGTGGCGCGGCGCCTGCTGGCGGCCTGCGCGCCCGAGGCCTAGCCCGAGCGGTCGGGGCGCGGTCCGGCGCCAGCGCGCGAGTACCATCCGCGGTTCGCCCCGGACGGGGCGCGCCCCGTGATGGAACCCGAGAGCAAGAAGCCCGCCGGGCCGACCGCGTTCTTCTTCCGCGGCATCGTCACGCTGCTGCCGGTCATCCTGACGCTGGTCGTCTTCGGCCTCTTGTTCCAGATGGTGAACCGCTACGTCACCGGGCCGATCAACGCGGTGATCTACTGGTCGCTCGAGCGCAACGCCGTGGGCTGGAAGGCGCTCGGCGTGCTCGGGATCGATCCGCTGTCGAGCGACTACCTCGCCACGGAACTCCTGCCGCTCGACCTGCAGACGCTCGCCACCACCAGCCCCGAGGGTTTCAGCGACACGCGCTTCCAGGACGGGCTGAGTCTCTACCGCCACAAGCACCTGGGCCTGCTGCGGGACCCCGACGAGCTCGCGCTGCGCGCGGACCGCCTGCGCGACGACGTGAAGAAGCGCGTCCACCCGCTGATCGGCGTGGTGCTGTCGATCTTGCTCGTGCTGTGGCTGGGCTGGCTCGTGGGCGGCTTCGTCGGGCGACGCTTCATGCAGCACGTCGACCGCACGATGACGCTGATCCCGGTGGTCAAGTCGGTCTACCCGTACTCGAAGCAGCTGGTCGAGTTCTTCTTCGAGAAGAAGAAGCTCGAGTTCGACAAGGTCGTGGCGGTGCCCTACCCGAGCGACGCCTCGTGGGCCCTGGCCTTCGTCACGAACAGCTCGATGCGCACGCTCGACCGTCTCACGGGCAAGGAGCTCGTGTGCGTGTTCCTGCCGTCCTCGCCCATGCCGATGACCGGCTACACGATGTTCGTGGCCTCCGAGCGCGTGATCTCGCTGCCGATCACGATCGACGAGGCCATCCGCATCGTGATGACGGGCGGCGTGCTCCTGCCGGAGGCCGAGCGCCTCGCCCGCACCGACGACGCGGCCGGGGCGGCCGTCCCGACGCGCGCCGAGGACGCGCTGGAGCGCAAGGAGCCGGCGTGAACTTCGCCGACCGCCTGGACGCCGCCCTCGAGCGCGTGCGCACGCCCGCGCTGGTGGGCCTCGATCCGCACCTGGACCTCTTGCCCGCGCCGTTCGCGGTCGCGCGCGACACGCGCGCCCCGCGCGCCGAACGCGCCGCGGCGGTCGAGGCCTTCTGCAAGCAGCTGATCGACCTCGTGGCCGGCGAGGTCGCGGCGGTGAAGCCGCAGTCGGCCTTCTTCGAGCAGCTGGGCGCGGACGGTGCGCTGGCCTGGGAGCACGTCGTGGCCCACGCGCGCGCGGCCGGATTGCTCGTGATCGGCGACGTGAAGCGCTGCGACATCGCCTCGACCGCCACGGCCTACGCCAGCGCCTTCCTCACCGGCCTGCCGGGCACGGCGCGCGAGCACCTGTGCGATGCGATCACGCTCAGTCCGTACCTCGGCTCGGACTCGCTCGCGCCCTTCGTCGAGGCCTGCAGGAGCTCGGGGGCCGGCCTGTTCGTGCTGGTGCGTACCTCCAACGAGCAGAGCGCCGAGTTCCAGGAGCACGGCCAGCCGCCGCTGTGCGAGCGCGTGGCCGACGCGGTCGCGGCGCTCGGCGCCGAACTGGTGGGGGCCTGCGGCTACTCCGCGATCGGCGCGGTGGTGGGGGCGACCCACGCGGCCGAACTCGCGCGCCTGCGCGCACGCCTGCCGCGCGCGCTGCTGCTGCTGCCCGGCTACGGCGCCCAGGGCGCTTCCGCGCGCGACGTCCGTGCGGCCTTCGGCGAGCGCGCGCGACCCTGGCGCGGTGCGCTGGTGAACTCCGCGCGCGGCGTGGCCTTTGCCTGGCGCGAGAAGGCACACGCCGGCCGCGCCTGGCAGGACGCCACGCGCGCGGCGCTCGAATCCATGATCGGCGAACTGCGCACGGCGCTCGCGCCGGGCTAGCCCGGGCATGGCGCTCGAATTCCAGTACCTGCCGGCGGACGTGCTCGCTCTGGCCGAGTGGTCGGCGCGCGCGCTGGCCGGACGACCCGCGCCACCGAACCTCCCGGGCGTGTTGCTGCCGCACGACCTCGACGCGTTCCCGCGTCCCGCGGAACGGCACGATCCGGAGGCGCGCGCGGAGCTGGCGGCGACGCTCGAGCGCGAGCTGGCGCCCTTCCAGCCCCACGTGGCGGTGCTGGAGTCCGTGCGCGCTCTGCGCGAGCGCGGCGCCTTCGTGCTGATCGCCGGCCAGCAGCCAGCGCTGTTGGGCGGGCCACTCTACGACCTCTACAAGGCGCTGCACGTGGTCGTGCTGGCGCGTGCGCTCGCGCAACGCTGGGAGGCGCCGGTCGTGCCGCTGTTCTGGAACCACGCCGACGACCACGACATCGCCGAGGTCCACCACCTGTGGATCCAGAACCCGAACCTGGACCTGCGCAAGGTCGCCCTGGCGGGCATGTCCTCGGGCCGCACGTTGCTCGCTCGCATCGTGTTCGACGAGGAGCGCCACAAGCTCGGCGCGCTGGCCGAGCTCTTGCGCCAGAACCTGTGGGAGGGACCCGCGCAGGCGCGCGCGCTCGAGCTCTTCCTGCCGCGCGCGGGCGAGAGCTTCTCGGGCGCCTTCACGCGCACGCTGCTGGGCCTGCTCGGCCACCTCGGCCTGGTCGTGCTCGAGCCGCAGTGGATCCGCGCGAGCCTCTCGGGCGAGCTCGCGCGACTGGTGGCGCGCGAGCCCGAAGCCGCGCTGCAGGCCGGCGCCGCCAGCGTGCGCGCCCAGGGCCGCGCCCCGGCCATCGAGCCGCGCGAGGCCGCGCTCGTGTTCCACCACGTCGACGGCAAGCGCCACGCGTTGCGCCTGACGGACGGCCTCTTCCGCTACGACGGCGAGGTCGGCGCGCGCAGCGCCGCCGAGCTCGCCGCGGAGATCGTGCAGGAACCGCTGGAGTGGTCCTGTGGCGCGCTCCTGCGGCCGGTGGTGCAGGACCTCGTGCTGCCGGTCGCGGGCTACGTGGGTGGCTGGGGCGAGCTCGCCTACCACGCGCAGCTCGGACCGCTGCGCGCGCTGGCCGGCGCGCCCGCCACGCCCTTCGTGCCGCGCGCCTCGGTCACCCTGGTCGATGCCGCCGCGCGCGAGTCGCTCGCGAAGCTCGGGCTGGAGGTGCGCGACGTCCTGGCCGCGCGCGGCAAGATCGAGCCGGCGACGCGCGCGCAGGACGCCCCGCCGGTGGTGCGCGAGCTACGCGCCGTGGCGCGCCGCGCCGCCGCCGAACTCGTGGCCCTGCGCGGCGAGGTGGCCGTGCTGGACCCCGGGCTCGCCCAGCACGTCAAGCGCACCGCCGACCAGATCGAGGACCAGGTCGAGAAGCTCGCGGCCAAGCTCGAGCGCGTGCAGGCGAACAGCGCCGGCACCGGACGGCGTCACTACCGGCGCCTCACGAACGGGCTCTATCCGAACGAGCAGCCGCAGGAGCGGGTACGCGGCGCGCTCGAGTTCGTCGCGCGCCACGGCACCGAGTGGATCGACGAACTGCTGGCCGGCATCGACCCGCTGCCGACCGAGCACCTGGTCGCCTACCTTCCCGCCTGAGGACGCTGCCATGGCCCTGGATGCACTCGTGATCGCCGCGCACCCCGACGACGCCGAGATCCAGCTGGGCGGCACGCTCTTGATGCTGGTCGAGGCCGGCCTGCGCGTCGGCGTGCTCGACCTCACGCGCGGCGAGATGGGCACGCGCGGATCGCAGGCCGAGCGCAACGCCGAGACGGCTGCCGCGAACCGCCTGCTGAAGCTCGCCTGGCGCGGCAACCTCGAGCTCCCCGACTCGCGCGTCAGCGTGACGCTCGAGAGCCGCGAGCGCCTGGCACGGCTCCTGCGCGAGCATGCGCCGCGCGTGCTCTTCGCCCAGCACGTCGAGGACCTGCACCCCGACCACGCCGCCTGTGGCCTGCTCGCGCGCGAGGCCTGGTACCTGGCCGGGCTCGCGCGCGTGGCCGAGCGCGACGGCGGCGGACCCGCGCGCCGGCCGCGGGCGCTGTTCCACTACATGGGCCACGTGCCCTTCGAGCCGTCGCTGGTGGTCGACGTGAGCGCCGTGTGGACGCGCAAGGTCGAGCTGATCCGCTGCTACGCCTCGCAGCTCGCCCCGCGCGACGGAGGCGACGCGGGCCAGCACCTGCTCTTCGGGGCCGACATCCTGGCCCGCGCCGAGACGCGCGCGCGCTACTTCGGCGAGCGGATCGGGGCCGGCCACGGCGAGCCGCTCTTCCACCGTGGGCCGCTCCCGGTCCTGGACCTCGCGCGCTTCTTCTAGTTCTCTCGAAAGCCTCCGTCCGCCCGGGCCCCCGCTGTGGAGTGGCGGTGGAGAACTCGCGGACAACCGGGGCGTGGACGTGGAAATCCCGCCGGACAACTCCCGCGCTCCTCCCCAGCGCGTGCATCGGCCAAAGACCCCTGCTGTGGAAAACGAGTGGATGACGCGCCTCGGCTACAATCCCGGCCCGATGAGGCGCATCGCGTTGATCAACCAGAAGGGTGGGGTCGGCAAGACCACCACCACCGTGAACCTCGGGGCCGCGCTGGCCCTGGCCGGGAAGCGCGTGGTGGTCGTGGACCTGGATCCGCAGGCGAACCTGACGCTCTTCCTCGGCCTCGAGCTGCCGGCCGGCGCGCCCTCGAGCTACCGCGTGCTGACCGGCGAGTGCTCCTTCGGCGCGGCCCTGCGCAGCACGAGCACGCCCAACCTGCGCGTGCTGCCGACCGACATCCACCTCTCGGGAGCCGAGCTCGAGCTGTCCGGCTCCGAGGGACGCGAAGGCGAGCTGCGCAAGGCGCTCGACGCGTGGCGTGACGAGCACGCGCGCCAGCACCCGGGCGAGGAGCCGGCCGACTACGTGCTCTTCGACTGTCCGCCGAGCCTCGGGTTGCTCTCGCTGAACGCGCTGGCGGCCGCGGACGAGGTCTTCCTGGTGGTGCAGACGCAATTCCTGGCGCTGCAGGGCATGAGCCGCCTGGTCGAGGTGATCGAGCTCGTCCAGCGGCGCCTGCACCCGGCCCTGCGGCTCACCGGCATCGTTCCCTGCATGTACGACAGCCGCATGCGGCTCGCGCGCGAGGTGCTGGCCGAGCTGCGGCGCTACTTCCCCACGCAGGTTTTCCGCACGCCCATCAGCACCAACGTGAAGCTGGCCGAGTCGCCGAGCTTCGGGAAGACCATCTTCGAATACGCGCCCGAATCGCTCGGGGCCCGCGACTTCGCCCTCTTGTCGCACGAGGTGCTGACCCAGGCGGTGCTGGTGAAGCCCGCCCCGGCGCCGACCGAGGCCGAAACGGTCAGCGCAGGCGCGCCCAAGGCCAAGCGACGGGCGCTGCTCACGCCCGTGCCCCCTTCTCCGGCGCCCGAGGCCCCGCCAACCGCACCGAAGGCGCGCCCCAAGCCCGCCCCGGCACCGGGGGTGGGTCTCGCGCGGGCGAACCCCGCCTCGGACGCTGCGGCAACGCCGGCTCCGCCCGGCGCAGCGCCGCGCGCGCGCACCAAGCCGGCGAGCTCCTGATGGACGGGCGCCTCTCGATCGGGATCCTCTGCCACCCCACCTATGGCGGCTCCGGCGTGCTGGCGAGCGAGCTCGCCCTCTCGCTGGCCGAGCGCGGGCACGCGGTACATCTCTTCTCCCACCAGGTGCCGCCGCGGCTGGCGCACTCGGAGGGCCCGGTGCAGATGCACGTCTCCCAGGGCCTGCCCTATCCGTTGTTCGCCTCGACGCCCCACGACCTCGCCGTCACCTCGTCGATCCTGCGCGTGCACCGCGACGAGGGCGGGCTCGACATCCTGCACGCCCACTACGCGCTGCCGCACGCCGTCTCGGCCATCCTGGCACGCTCGGCGGCCGAGGCCGACCTCGGGCGCCCGGCGCCGCGCGTGATCACGACCTTGCACGGCACGGACATCACGATCGTCGGCAGCGATCCCTCCTACGCGCCGCTGACGCAGTACCTGATCGCCGCCAGCGACGCGGCCACGGCCGTGTCGGAGTCCCTCGCGCGCGACACCACGCGTCTCTTCTGTCCCGGCTCGAGTCCGTGCTCGATCGAAGTGATCCACAACTTCGTGGATACCGAGCGCTTCGCACCGCTATCCGCTGGGCCGAAGACGGGTCCACCGCGCGCCGTGCACGTCTCGAACTTCCGGCCCGTGAAGCGCGTGCCGTGGCTGATCGAGGCCTTCGCGCGCGCCGCCACGGGCACGAAGGCCGAACTGGTGCTCGTGGGCGACGGCCCGACGCGCGCGGAAGCCTGCGAGACGGCGCGCCGGCTCGGGATCGGCGCGCGCGTGCGCTTCCTGGGCGAGCGCGACGCCCTGCCCGAGCTCCTGAGCCCCGCCGATGTGTTCCTGCTCTCTTCCTCCGAGGAGTCCTTCGGCCTCTCCGCGCTGGAGGCGATGTCCTGCGGGGTGCCGGTGGTCGCGACCGCGGTGGGAGGGGTGCCCGAAGTCGTCCGTGACGGCCGCACGGGCTTCCTGAGTCCGGCGGACGATCAGGCGCGCTATGCCGAGCGCGTGCGCGAGCTGCTCCTCGACCGCCCACGCGCGCACGCCATGGGGCAGGCGGCGCGCAAGGACGTGCTGGCGCGCTTCGGCCGCGGCCCGATCGTCGACCAGTACGAAGCCCTGTACCGGCGCGTGCTCGAGCGCGCGCGCGCCCAGCCCTGCGGCTGAGGTCCGGGCCGGATGAGCGTCCATCTGGATCACAACTCGACCACACCGATGCGTCCGGAGGTGCGCGCGTGCTGCCTCGCGGTGCTCGACGAGGCGCTCGGCAACCCGTCCAGCCTGCACGCCTCCGGGCGGCGTGCGCGCGCGCGGGTGGACGACGCGCGCGCGCGGGTGGCCGCCGCGCTCGGGGTGCGCGAGGACGAGATCTTCTTCACATCGGGAGCCACCGAGGCCAACAACCTCGCGCTGTTCGGGGTGCTGGAGGCGGCCGGCGAGGGCCAGGGGCTGGTGACCACCACGGTCGAGCACTCCTCGGTGCTCGGCCCGGCCCAGGAGCTCGCGCGGCGCGGACGGAGCCTCACGCGGGTGCCCGTGGACGAGCAGGGCCTACCCGATCCGGCCGCGCTGGCCGCCGCCGCCGCCGAGTCCTCGGTCGCGCTCCTCAGCGTCGCCGCCGCCAACAACGAAACGGGTGCCGTGCCGGATCTCGCGTCGGTCTCGGCCGCCCTGGCAGGCCTGCCGCGGCCGCGGCCGCGTTTCCACACGGATGCCGTACAGGCCCTGGGTCGCCTGCCCGTGCGCCTCGCCGAGTGGGGCGTGGACCTGGCCTCGTTCTCGGCGCACAAGCTGGGCGGGCCGCCCGGCGTGGGGGTCCTGTGGCGTGCGCGAGGGGTGCAACTGGCGCCGCGGTTCCACGGCGGCGGTCAGGAACTCGAGTTGCGTCCAGGAACCGAGAACGTGCCCGGCATCGTCGGCGCAGCGCTGGCCTTCGAGCTGGCCGTACGCGAGCAGGCGAGCACCGCCGAGCGTCAGGCCCGGCTCTCGCGTACGCTGTGGGACGAGCTCCGCGCGAGCCTGCCGGGCGTGCGCCTGCTCGGCCCGCCGATCGAGTCCGCGCGACGTCTGCCCAACACGTTGTGCGTGCTCGTGCCGCACACGGACGGGAAGGTGCTCGTCACGCGCCTGGATCTGGCCGGACTGGAGCTCAGCGCGGGTTCGGCCTGCGCCAGCGGCTCGATCGAACCGTCGCACGTCTTGCTCGCCATGGGACTCACGCGCGACGAGGCGCGCTCGGGCCTGCGCCTGTCGCTCGGACGGAACACGAGCGCGGAGGAATGCAAGCGCGCGCTCGCGGTACTCCACGCACAATTCTCTTCGTCGCGCGCAACTTGAAGCGGCGCCGCGCGGTTGCGGACAACCGACGCAACTTTGCCGACAACGCCGTTGACCGCTCGCACCTCCGGCCGTGTAATGCCGCCCGCGTCGAGGACACGAGACCGCGCGAAGAGCGCACTCGCCGACCGGAACGCGCGAAGGGGAAGTGCCGCGCCGGCGCGACGAAGGTCGCGAGGATCGTCCGACACCGCTCGCTTCGTTCCTCACCGACCATCACGCCACCGTCGTCGTTCCATTCGGCCACTTGTCCGGGGGTTAGAAGAGCCGCATGCCGACATTGGACAGCGCCCTTCCGCTGCCGTCCGATGAGACGGGCGCCGCACGCGCGCCGAGCGCGGCGGCCCTCCAGGCGCACTGGGAGCGGATCCTCGAGACGCTGCGCGGGAGCATCCGCCGCGAGCAGTTCGAGACCTGGTTCCGCCGCGCCGCGCCGGTGCTGCTCGACGACACGCGCCTGATCCTGGCGGTGCACAACGCCTTCGCGCGCGAGTGGCTGCTCGACTACTACAAGGACGAGCTCGCGGTCGCCGCGGAGAAGACGCTCGGTTCGCCGCGCACGATCGAGATCCTCGTCGATCCCGAGCGCGTGGCGGCCTTGACCCCGGTGCGCCCGGAGGAGCCGGCGCCGGCCGTGCCGGCGGCCGTGCGGCGCGGCGCCGGCGTGGCCGATCCCGCGCGCCCGGAACTGGTCCAGGTGGTCGAGCCGGGCCAGCTGCTGGGGGGCAGCGACGTCACCCTCAACCCCTACTATCGGTTCGACAACTTCGTGGTCGGGCCCTGCAACCGCTTCGCGCACGCGGCCTGCGTCGGGGTCGCCGAGGAGCCCGGCAAGACCTACAACCCGCTCTTCATCCACGGCAGCTCGGGGCTCGGCAAGACGCACCTGATGCAGAGCCTGTGCCACAACGTGCTCGAGCGGGCTCCGAAGGCGCGCATCCTCTACCTGTCCTGCGAGACCTTCGTCAACCACTTCATCAGCGCGATCGAGCACGGGAACCTGAGCAAGTTCCGCGACAAGTACCGCAACGTGAACGTGCTGGTCGTGGACGACATCCACGTCCTCGCCAAGAAGGAGAAGACCCAGGAGGAGTTCTTCCACACCTTCAACACGCTCTACAACGCGGGCGCGCAGATCGTGCTGTCCTCCGACAGCCCCCCGCTCGAGATCCCGACCCTGCAGGAACGGTTGATCTCGCGCTTCTCGTGGGGCCTGGTGACGCAGCTCGAGACGCCCTGCTACGAGACGCGCGTGGCGATCCTGAAGCGCAAGAGCCGCGAGCGCGGGCACGAGCTGCCCGACGAGCTGGCGCGCTTCCTGGCCGAGCGCATCGAGACCAACGTGCGCGCCCTGGAGGGCGCCGTGAACAAGCTGCTCGGCTTCGCGAGCCTGTCCGGGCAGGCGCTGAGCCTGCAGCTCGTGCGCCAGTGCCTGCGCGAGCTCTTCACCCTGCAGCGCGGGGCGCCCTCGATCGACGACATCCTGCGGGCCGTGACGGCCCGCTTCGGGGTCAAGCTCTCCGACCTCCAGTCCCGCCGCCGCACCAACGCCATCGTCGTGCCGCGCCAGGTGGGCATGTTCCTGGCCCGGCGGGTCACGCGCATGTCCCTGGAGGAGATCGGCCACTTCTTCGGCGGTCGCGACCATTCGACCGTCCTGTACGCGATCGACAAGATCGGTCGTCTGGCGCGCGACGACGAGAAGACCCGCGCCGTGGTGACCGAGCTCTTGCTCGAGCTCCAGGGCCCCGACGGCGTCTAGCGCGGGCCTCCGCCCGACCCCCATGAGCGCGCCGAATCGCGCCCGAACACGGGCCGTTCCCGGCCCGCTTCTGTGCGCGTTTCGGGGCCCTTGGTCTGGTATCCTCCCGTCTCTCGCACCGCTCGACATGCACCCCCGCAGGACCACCTCCGACCGCTCGTCGCGCGCGCTCCCTGGCGGGTGGAATGGACGTGGATCAGCGCGGGAGAACGCGTGCACAGCTCGGGTCTTCTCCAGGCTCGTCCACCGCGGCGCGCGCGCGTCGGCACGTGCTCGTGCGCAAGCGTGGAGAGCCGCGCCCTCCCTCCGCGACTCCTGCACGCTCCTCCGCAGCGACGCGAGCTCCCGTGCCGAGCCCTCATCTCGTTCGAGCGCATGGAGATGCGTGCGCTCGTCCAGGACGTTCTCCACCGTGCGAGCGCGTCCTTATGAAGACGAAGAAGGATCTCTTCTTCTCTTGCCAGAGAGCGAACAAACCCGTCCACCCGAGTCCGACCACCCTGTCCAGGCATGAAGGTTCTCTGCGATCGAGAGCGGCTGCGTGAAGGCTTGGCCGTCGTCACCAGCGTCATCCCCGTGAAGAGCACGCGGCCAGCGATCGAGAACGTGTGCCTCGTCGCCAGCGACGACATGCTCGAACTCGTCGGTACCGACCTCGACGTCGCGGTGCGCTACCGCGTCGGCGACGTCAAGGTCGAGGAGCCGGGCACGGCCCTCGTTCCGGCGCGCGTGACCTCCGACTTCGTGCGCGACCTGTCGGGCGACACCGTGCGCTTGCGCACCAAGGGCGACGGCTTCGTGATCGAGGGCGGCGCGGGCGAGCGCTGCGAGCTCACCACCGTCGATCCGGACGAGTTCCCGGTGGTGGCGCGCTTCCCCGAGGAGGGGTCGCTGCCCGTGCTGGGCGGCAAGTTCACGCGCCTGGTCGCGCGCACGTCCTTCGCCGCCGCGCGCGAGGCCGGGCGCTACGCCATGCACGGGATCCTGACCGAGCTCGAGGGCGACGAGCTGCGCATGGTCGCCACCGACGGGCGCCGCCTGGTCCTGGCCACGGCTCCGGCCGAGCAGCGCTCGGCGAAGCTCGAACGCGCCATCATCCCGACCAAGGGCATGCAGCTGTTCTGCAAGGTGATCGACGACGCCAGCGAGATCGTGCGCATCCACTTCGGCGAGAACCAGTTCGGGCTGAAGACCGCCAAGGCGGAGGTCTACGCGCGCCTGATCGACGGCGAGTTCCCGCGCTATTCGGCCGTGATCCCGGCCTCGACCCAGAACACCTTCGAGGCCGACACGCAGGCCCTGCACCAGAAGCTGAAGCTGGTCGCCAACGTCACCAGCGCCGACACCCGGGCGGTGCGCCTCTCGATCCAGAAGGACCGCCTGACGATCCACGGACGTTCGGCCGCGATGGGCGAGGCCGAGGCCCAGCTCGAGATCCGCTTCGAGGGCAAGCCCTGCGACATCGCCTTCAACCCCGACTACCTGATCGACGGGCTGAAGAACTGCGAGCACCCCAGCGTGCGCTTCGAATACAACGAGAAGAACAACCCCGGCAAGTTCACGCTCGGGGAGAACTACACCTATGTCGTGATGCCCATCACGATCGATTCCTGAACTTGGAGCGCAAACCGTCGAGTGGCCCCCAGCCCATCGCCAGCGTCCTGCGCCAGTTCCTGAAGGAGAGCGGCCTGCACCGCCCGAGCGGGGACGAGCGCGTGTTCCGCGCCTGGTCGGACGCGGCCGGCGCCGCCTGGAAGGAACACGCGGTCCCGGCCTCGTTCCGCGCGGGCCAGCTGGTGGTCGAGGTGGTCTCTTCGGTGCACCTTTCCGAGCTCAAGAGCTTCCACGGCGAGCGCATCCGCGCCCGCGCCAACGCGGCCCTGGGCGAGGCGCGCATCCAGAAGATCGTCTTCAAGCTGAAGAGCTGATCCCCATGACCGACACCCTCCGACCCGAAAGCGTCCGGCCCGAGACCGTGCGCCCCGAAGGCGCCCGCAACCGCGGCGACTACGGGGCCGATTCGATCACGATCCTCGAGGGCCTCGAGGCCGTGCGCATGCGCCCGGCCATGTACATCGGCGACACCGACGTGCGCGGGCTGCACCACCTCATCTGGGAGGTGGTCGACAACTCGGTCGACGAGGCCCTGGCCGGGCACGCCAAGAAGATCCAGGTGCGCATCCACGTCGACGGCTCGGTCGAGGTCGAGGACGACGGACGCGGCATCCCGGTCGAGAACCACCCGACCGAGGGCCTGCCGGCGGTCGAGGTCGTGCTGACGAAGCTGCACGCCGGCGGCAAGTTCGACAAGAACAGCTACAAGGTCTCGGGCGGCCTGCACGGCGTGGGACTGTCGTGCGTGAACGCGCTGGCCGAGTGGCTCGAGGTCAAGGTCCACCGCGACGGCAAGATCCACCACATGCGCCTCGAGCGCGGGACGCCGGTCACCAAGCTCAAGGTGCTCGGTCCGACCGACCACACCGGGACCTCGGTGCGCTTCAAGCCCGACCCGCAGATCTTCTCGACCACCGAGTTCGAGTACGAGACGATCTGCAAGCGCCTGCGCGAGACGGCCTATCTGATGGGCTCGCGCGGGATGCAGATCGCGCTGAAGGACGAGCGCACCGGCTCCGAGGAGCTGTTCGCCTTCCCCGAGGGACTGCGCACCTTCGTCCAGCACCTCAACAAGAACAAGGAGGCGCTGCACCCCGACATCGTGCACTTCGTGCGCACCGTGCCCTCCCAGGACCAGCCGGGCCAGGAGTACGTGATCGAGTGTGCGATGCAGTACACCGACAGCTACCAGGAGTCGGTGTTCACCTTCGTCAACAACATCAACACGCACGGCGGCGGCACGCACCTGGCCGGCCTCAAGTCGGCCCTGACACGCTCGCTGAACAGCTACATCAAGCAGCAGAAGCTGCTGAAGGAGTCGGACGACGTCCCCGGCGGCGACGATTTCCGCGAGGGCCTGAGCGCGGTGCTCTCACTGGCCGTGCCCGAGCCGCAGTTCGAGGGCCAGACCAAGGACAAGCTCGGCAACCGCGAGGCCCAGGGGCTGGTCGAGTCGGTGGTGAGCGAGTGCCTCGGCGCGTACCTGGAGGAGAACCCGGGTCCGGCCAAGACCATCGTCCAGAAGGCCATCAACGCCCAGCAAGCGCGCGAAGCCGCGCGCCGCGCGCGCGATCTCGTGCGCCGCAAGTCGGCCCTCGCCAGCGGCGCGATGCCCGGCAAGCTGGCCGACTGCCAGAGCCGCGACTTCGAGGAGTCGGAGATCTTCCTGGTCGAGGGCGACTCGGCCGGTGGCTCGGCCAAGGAGGGCCGCGACCGGCGCTTCCAGGCCATCCTCCCGCTCAAGGGCAAGATCCTGAACGTGGAGAAGGCGCGTCTCGACAAGATGCTCGGGCACAGCGAGATCCAGACCATCATCTCGGCGCTGGGCTGCGGCATCGCCGAGGAGCTGGACATGGAGAAGCTGCGCTACGGCAAGACGATCATCATGACGGACGCGGACGTGGACGGCTCCCACATCCGCACGCTGCTGTTGACGTTCTTCTTCCGGCACATGCGCCCGCTGATCTCGGGCGGGCGGCTCTTCATCGCGCAGCCGCCGCTCTACAAGGCCAAGACCAAGAAGGACGAGCGCTACCTGGCCTCCGACCAGGACCTGCGCCGGTACCTGGTGGAGCACGGGCTCGGCAACCTGGAGGTGCTGCAGGTCCCGGCGCCCACCGACCCGGCCGCGCCCAAGCGCTGGGCCGGGACCGAGCTGCGCCAGCTGGCCGACGAGTTGCGCCGGGTGGAGAGCCTGGCCGAGCAGATGATGCCCAAGTGGACGGGCGTCGAGGCGGTGCGCGTGCTCGCCAGCTGGGACGGCACCAGCCTGCCCGAGCACTGGGCCGGCGTGCGCGGGCAAGACCACTTCTTCCCCTCGGCGCGCGAGCTGCGTGACTTCCTGGAACTCCAGAAGCGCACGCCCCAGACCGAGCTCAAGATCCACACCGGTCCCGAGAGCAGCGTGTCGCGGGACGACGCCGACGTCGTCACGAGTCACATCGCCAAGAGCCTCGAGACCGCCGAGGCGCTGCGCGGGCTCGAGGCCAAGGGCCTGCGCTTCCGCGGCGGCGGCAACTGGGAGCTGCGCTCGGCCAAGGGCACCCAGGTCCTGCATGGCGTGCTCGAGCTCTCGGCCGCCCTGCGGCGCTCGGCCCAGGCCGAGGTCGAGGTGCAACGCTACAAGGGCCTGGGCGAGATGAATCCCGACCAGCTCTGGGAATCCACCATGGATCCGGCGCGCCGGCGCATGTACCGCGTGCACCTCGAGGACGAGTTCAAGGCGGACGAGATCTTCACGATCCTGATGAGCACGGCGGTGGAGTCGCGCCGGGAGTACATCGAGCGGCACGCGCTCGAGGCCACCAACCTCGACATCTGAGCCCCGGGCCCCGGCCCGCGGGAAGAAAGTGCGCGCCGCCGCTATCGAGTCGGCGGGGGTCACGGACCGATAGAGGCCAGGCCGACCCCGCCCCGGGGCGGTGCGACCCCTCGAACCCGGCACCGTGAAGAGCGCCCAACGTTTCGACTACGTCCGCTTCGGAGAGGCGCTCGTCGAGCGCAGCCTGATCGATCGGGACGTGCTCAGCCACGTCCTGCACCAGGTGAACTCGACGCGTTCGCTGCTGCCCGAGGTGCTGGTGCGCGAGAACCTGGTCTCGGACTGGGAGGTCTCGCGCGTGGCCTGCGAGCTGTACCACCTGCCGTTCCTCACGGTCGACCAGTACCCGCCCTCGGCCACGGCCCTGGACGGCTACGACCTGGCCTACTTGCGGCACTACGCGCTCGTGCCGCTCGATCGCTACGGCGGTCTCGTGACGGTCATCATGCCGGGTCTCGTGCCCTCGGAGGTGCTCGACGGCCTGCGCACGAGTCAGGGCGGCCGCGTCCTGCCGGTGGTGGGCTCGGTGGCGAGCAATCGCCGCTGGCTGGAGGAGCGCTTCGCGCCGAAGGGCGCGCTGGCCACGGGCGCCCGCCCCGGCTCAGCACCGCTCAAGGGCGCTCCGCCCGCCAAGGGCAGTGCGCCGGTCAAGGGGAGTGCGCCCGCCAAGGGTGCCCCGCCCGCCAAGACCGCTCCGGCCGAGACGGGCGCTGCGCTGCCCAAGGAAGCGCTGGAGCTGTCCGAGGAAGGCGGGCTCGAGCTCGCCCAGGAGGGCAACTGGGGCAGCCTGTTCGACGCCGGCGACGAGGCCGTGAAGCTCGGCCTCAAGAAGCCGCGTCCGTAGCCCGCGGCGCAGCGCCCGACTCCGCTTCCGGCGGCGGCGTTTCCGGGCTCGCGACCTGCGGCAGGTCGGCGCGTGCGAGCGGAGGCTCGGCCGGACGCGCGGGCGCCGTCGGGCGACGCGCCTCCCATTCTGCCTCGCGCACGCTGCGCTCGATGTCGCGCAGCTCGCGCTCGATGCCGGAATCACGGCGCAGGTCGTCGACCGCGTTGCGCAGCTTGCGCACCTGCAGGTAGGCCTTGCTGGCGGCCTGGGGCAGGTCCTTGCCGAAGACGAGCACGGCCACGACCACGATCAGCACCAGCTCCATCGGGCCGAGGTTGAGGAACGCCAGCATGGCCTCGCGATGGTAGAGGGGGGCGGCGCCGCTCCGCAACCGCGAGCCCGGCGAACGCCCTACCAGGGCACGTAGCCCACGCGCGGCGGACGGTAGCCGAAGCGCGGCTTCACGCTGATCCCGAAGGAGGAGCCCTCGCCCTCGCGCACGCTGTTCTCGAGCTCGAACACGATGTCGTGGCCGTAGCGGCGCAGGACGACCTTCGTGTCCAGGCCCTGGTTCTCGAGCAGCGAGAACGACTCGCGCGCCTCGAACTCCCACTTCTCGCTCCAGCGGTACAGGCCCGAGACCGAGGCGGCCTCGAACAGCGGCTGGGCGTCGGCGTCCAGGCCGCGCTGGTGCGAGACCTGCACGCCCCATTCCTCGCCGAAGTGCGTGCCCAGCGAGACCAGCGAGTAGGCCGTGCGCGAGTTCTCCAGGTCGTAGCGCGCGTCGTGGAACAGCTCGAACTCGTGCCCGTAGGGATCGAGCAGGAGGCGCCCGAAGACCTCCAGCGGCAGCCAGCCGTCCGGCTGCAGGTCGGAGCGGTCCTTGGCGTAGGTGGCGATCAGGTCCAGGTCGAGGGTCGAGTTCTCGCCGCTGTTCCAGAAGCGTCCGCGCGAACCGAAGCGCAGGAAGTCGCCCGACAGCAAGCGATCGACCACGTCGTTCTCCACCGGTGTGCCGTTCTCGTCCTGGCGCTCGAGCTCGGCGCGGTACTCGACGAAGGGCGCGAGCTGGTGCAGCTTGCCACCCACGCGCTTCCAGAACGTGGCGCCGAGCCGCGCCCCGGCTTCGGCCAGGATGCGCGTGGGATCGTCGCCGTCCTCCACGCCCTCGCTCCAGGCGCTGGCGCGGGCCGAGACGAAGGGCGTCAGCTTCCAGCCCGCGCCGAGCGGCACGGGGAGCTCGAGCGCCTGGCGCGAGTCCACGCGCAGGACCTCGCGCTCGCCCAGTCCGTCCAGGGAACCGAAGTCACCCACGTCGACGTCGTTGAAGCTGGCCGGGGTCTCGAACGGGCTGTGCGGGTCCCGGCCGACGCGCCGGCGCAGGTACTCGGCGCTCGCATCCCCCGTGTGCAGCAAGGACAGCTGCCCCAGGCGCAGGAGCGGTGCGCGGCCGCGATAGACGCTCAGCGCGGGCAGCTCCTCGACCTGGGTGCGGAAGTCGTCCACGCGCACCTTGGCCGAACCCTGCACGAAGTATTCGTCCGAGCTGCGGCGCCACTGCACGTAGTTCTCCGCGCGTTCGTAGCGCATGAACTGGCCCTCGAAGAACTCCGACTGGACGGCCGCGTCGCTCTGCTCGCTGTAGGAGAAGCTCCAGGCGCTCTTGCCCTGGTCGAAGTAGGCCTGTGAGCGCAGCCAGCGGCGCAGGCTGCCGCGATCGTCCGGGTCCACGCGCACGAACCCGCGGTCCTCACCGCGGTCCAGCACGAGTCCGAGGTACAGGTCGAACCAGTAGTCCTGCTTGGCCTCGATCTCGAGTCCGAGGTCGAGCAGCGCGCCGCGCGAGCCGAGGTAGGAGCCGTCCACCTTGTAGTTCGCGTCCACCTCGGAGCGCGGCTTGGGCGGCGGCGCGCCGGGCTCGCCCGCGACCGGGCCGGGCTCGCCCGCGGCGTGTCCGTCCGGACGCGCGATGCTGTCGAATAGCTCGCCCACGTTGTCGGCCGGGCGCGTGAAGGCGAAGCCGAGCAGCGTCCCGAAGCGCGCCGAATCGGCGATGCTCAGCGTCGGCAGGAGCGGCTTGAACTCGTCGTCGGTGGCCACGTCGATGGTCGGCAACGGGATCGTGATCCAGTCGTACAGCTCGACGCGGTTGTCCTCGAGCAGGAGCCGGTAGTGCTCCTTGCCCTGCCCCACGATGGGCTCGATGCGCAGGTCGCCGGTGACCACGCGCACGTGCGGTTCGTCGAACGAGCACGAGGTCACCGTGGCGTGGTCGGCGCGCAGCTTGCCGTCGCCCGAGAGCCGCAGCCAGTCGGCCCGGATCACGAGCTTCTCCTGGCGCTGGCCCAGGAACTGCGCGCCCATGTTGACCGTGGCGCGCGCCAGCCAGCCGTGGTGCGAGGCCGCGTCGAGGTAGATCGCGTCGGCGCGCGCCAGCAGCTCGCCGTCCGCCAGGACCTCGACCGGGCCCTCGAAGTAGACCTCGCGCAGGACCCCGGCCAGCTCGGGGGACTGGAACAGCGCCAGGATGTCGGCCAGCCCGGCGCGCTCGCGCACGGTCTTCATGCTCGCCAGCGTGCGGCGCAGGCCCTCGAACAGCTCGTCGCGCCGACCGGAGCCCTCGAGCGCCTCGCGGTTGAGCCAGAAGATGGCCCAGCTCGCGCGCAGCGCCGACTCGAACAGCGTGGCGTGGAAGACCGGCTCCTGCACCACCAGGATGACCGAGTCGAGCTCGAGCAGGGTCGAGGCCGAGAGGAAGCTCAGCGTCCAGCCCTCCTCGGGCGCGGAGGCGCCGGGCGTCTCCGCCTGCGTGAGCATGCGCCCGCGGCCCGTCGCCACCAGGACCTGCAGCACCGGGTCGAACTCGACCCATTCGGTCTCGAGACGCGTGGCGCCCATCTCGAACGAGGCCGGCACGCCCTCCAGCCGCAACAGGCCGTTCGCGCGGCGCACCGCCAGGCGCTGGCCGCGCGCGCGCATCGAATCGCTCAGGCGGAAGTCCACGCCGCCGCGCGCGAACAGGCCGTCGAGCTGGTCCTCGACGTCGGCACCCTCCGCCTGTGGTTGACGCCGGCCCACCAGCACGACCTCCTCGGCCTCGAGCGTGAAGGGCACCTGGGCGCTCGTGGCGCCGGAAAGGCGCACGCTCCCGCTGAGCGTGATGCCGGTCTGGTCGTCGGCCGTGAAGTGCTCGGCGCGCGCGCGCAGTCCGAGCATGCGCACCTCCGGCCGCAGCGCGCGCAGCCGCAGGACGTCGTCATCGGTCAGCTCGAAGTCCACGCGCTCGGCCGTCAGCCGGTAGGGCGACTTGCCCTCCGGGTCGAGGCCGCGCACCAGCACGCGCCCGTGCGGGGCCGCCTCCATGCTGCCGCGCCGGCCCGAGTCGAACACGAAGACCTCGCACTCACCGCCGATGTCGCGCGCGCGCTCGGCGCCGAAGCGTCCCTGGAAGCGGACGTTGCCGTTGGCGGTGAGCTGGCGGAAGCCGCTCTCCACGTCGCGCGCCGTGCGCTCGACCTCGAAGCGCTCGCAATCGAGCGCGAGTTCGCCGTCCTTGGTCAGGGAATCGACGTGGACCGCGCCCTCGGCGATGAACAGCGAGCCGAGCTCGAGCGGAGCCTCCACGCCCGTCACCAGGCGCACGCGGTTCTCGGCCGAGAAGCGCGCGCAGCGCAGCACGAGCGTCTCGCCCTCGGCCGTGATGCTGCCGCTCACGTTGCCGTTCACCTGGGCCCGCAGGGTGCGCAGGCGCTCGCCCGGCAGGAGCTCGGGACTCTCGCTCCGGTCGAGCGTCAGCTCGTCGCCGGCGAAGGTCGTGCGCGCGTCGCCCTTGCCCTCGCCGGCCGAGAAGTCGGCCGAGCCATCGACCTGGCCGCGCGCGATCAGCGTGTCGCCTGTGCGCTCGACCTCCAGCGCGGTCGCCTCGCCGAAGTCCTTCCAGCGCACGAAGGCCTTGGCCTCGGGCGTGCCGTGCACCACGAAGCGCGGCACGGGCGCGACCGCCAGGACCTCCAGTTCCTCGCCGCCGAAGCTGCCCTGCTCGAAGTCCACCGCCACCTGACCCCGGGCCAGGAAGCGCAGGCCCTCGCGCGCGAACAGGCCGGAGCCCGACTGCGGCACGACGAAGTCGCTGACCCGATCGGCACGCGCGTGGAAGCCGCTCGGTTCGTCGAGCGTGACCTCGACGCGCGTGCTCTCGATCACGCGCCAGCCGCGCGGGCTGCGCTCGAGCTTCAGACCGTCGGGCGAGGTCAGGGCGAAGGCGCGCGGCGGACCGGGATCGCCCTCCTCGCGCGGCAGCCGGCCCGTCAGGCGCGCGCCACCCGAGGCCGTGCCCACCAGCACGGTCTCCTGGTTGGCGTCGGGCCCGATCTCGGCCGCGAACTTGGCGGTCTCGAGCGTGGCCTCGCCGCTGGTCACGAGCACGCCGCCGGCGGCCTCGAAGTGCGCCGAGCGCTGGTCCTCGGACAGCCAGCCGTCGATCGAGGCCGCCGATTGCAGCCGGAAGTCACGCGTCACCACGGTCGGCACGCGCGCGGGCTGGCCGGGCGTCGCGGGCGCGCTCTCGACGTGCAACGCGTAGCCGCCGTCCTGCCAGGTGATGTCGAGCGCGTCCTGGCCCTCGAGCACGATCAGGCGCTGCTCGGGCGTGTCGGCGCTGGACAGCACTCCGCCCGCCAGCAGCAGCGCGAGTTCGGCGCGCGGCTCGCCCTCCAGGCGCGCGTGCTCGAGGCGGCCCTCGGCCAGGAAACCCGCGACCAGGCGCTGGCCCTGGAAGCGCGCCTCGCCCGAGGTCCAGTCCACGTTGCCCTCGGCCTCCAGCCGTTCGATGGTCAGGCGCGCCGCGGACGGGGCGACGGCTCCGGAGTCGGTCGCGCGCGCGCGCAGCGTCATGCGCTCGGCCTCCAGCCGACCCGGGTTCTCCGCGCCCGGCTCCAGCACCGCGCCCTGCCAGGCCTCGAGGGTCACGGCCCCGTCAGGTCCGGCCGTGCGCTGCAGGCGCAGCGGGCCCTCGCCGCGCGCCGTCAGGGTGGCCGGCAGCGCGCCCGCCCGCAGCAGCTCGATCCGGCCGCCGTGCAGGATCTCGAGTTCATCGCGCGCGACGCGCCACTCGAAGCCGCGGCCGGCGAGCGCGAGCTCGGGCGAGCGCGCCGTGAACGGCAGCTCGGTCGACACGCGCCGCGTCTCCAGCGTCTCGAGCCCCTCGACCACCGCCCGGGCGGTCTCGAAGGACAGCGGCGCGAGCGGGATCCCCGCCAGGATCTCGGCGCGCACGCCCTCCAGCTCGAAGCGGTCCTCCCAGGTGGGCTGCAGGCCGTCGACCGAGGCGCGCTTGGCACGCGCGCTCGTGGCCCACAGGCGCAGCGCGACGACTTCCTCGCGCGCCGGATCGAAGAGCTCCAGCGTCACGTTCGAGAGCACGTCGAAGCCGCCCTCGCTGCGCGTGTCCTCGCTGCGCACCTCGTACAGGAGGCGCTTCGTCTCGCGGTCGTAGCGCGTCAGGCGCGAGGGCCCCCCGGGCTGGAGCCCCTGCGAGCCCTTGTCGACTGCGGTGCGCGGCTGTTCGTCCGGCGCCGGCTCGTCCGGCAGGTCCGGGCGTCCGCGCCGATCGAGCTGGTAGAGCAGGAAGAGTCCGGCCCCGAGCAGTAGCAGGAAGAAGAGGAGCTTCTTCACCGCGCGGCTCCCGGTCCTGGCCGCGGCTCGGAGCGCTCGTTCGCGCGCGCGAGGCGCGCGTCCCACAGCCCGCGCGCGTCCAGGACGAGTTCGGCCAGCTCGCGCACCGCGCCCGCGCCGCCGGCCGCGCGCGTGACCAGCCCGGCGCGCGCGCGCACCTCGGCGCGCGCGTTGGCCGGCGCGACGAACAGGCCCGCGCCGCCGGCCAGCGCCAGGTCGGCCAGGTCGTCACCCATGGCCAGCGTGTGCGCCGGCGCGATGTCGAGCCGCCGCTGGAGCTCGCCCAAGACGCGCGCCTTGTCGCCGACGCGCAGGAACAGCTCGCGGACGCCGAGCTCCGCGGCGCGGCGCTCGACCGCGCGCGAGCCCCGCCCGGAGATCCAGGCCAGCTCGAGCCCGGCCTCGCGCAGCCACACCAGGCCCTGGCCGTCGTGCACGTCGAAGGTGCACAGCTCCTCGTCGCCGAGGTACGCCACGCGTCCGTCGGTCAGCGTGCCGTCCACGTCGAGCACCACGAGCCGCGCCGCCGCCAGCGCTCGCGCGAGCGCTCCCGCCGCCGCATCTCGGGGGGAGGAGGTCAAGGCCTCTAGCCCGGGTTGTTCATGAGACCTCGAGCGAAACGTCGCGAATGGCCGCAGATGCAGGGATTTGCGACCGAGAGCAGCGGAGACGACCTCTGACAGGTCGTCGAGACCTCGCAGGGAGCAAAGCACTGCAGATGCGGGCAGTCGCGACGTTGCAGCCGAGGTCTCATGAATAATCCGGGCTAGCCCACGCGGGTGTCGAGGAGATCCTGCACGTCCACCAGGCCGACGGCCTTGCCGGCGGGATCCACGACCGCGATCTGGTCGATCTTGTGCTCGCGCAGCAGGCGCTCGGCGTCGTCCACGAAGGCCTGCGCGTCGATCGTCTTCGGCGCGCGGCCCATGAAGGCGTCGACGGGCTGCTCGAGCTGCGCGATGCCGCGCTCCAGCAGGCGCCGCAGGTCGCCGTCGGTGAAGATCCCGGCCAGACGCTGCTCGCGGTCGACGATCAGGGCCGCGCCCGGGCGTCCGGTGGTGCGCGACATGATCAGGATCACGTCCACCACGCTGGTCCCGAGCGGCACGAGCGGCAGCTCCTTGCCGGTGCGCATGATCTCGTGCACGCGCATCAGGCGCCGTCCGAGCGAGCCCGAGGGGTGGTAGCGCGCGTAGTCCTCGCGACTGAAGCCGCGCTCGGCCAGCACCACCATCGCCAGCGCGTCGCCGAGCGCCATCATGGCCGAGGTCGAGGCCGTGGGCGCCAGCCCGAGCGGGCAGGCCTCGTCCACGCGCCCGAGGTCGAGCACGCAGTCGGAGAGCTTGGCGATCGAGGAGTCCGTGTCGCCCGTGATGGTCACGATGGCCGCGCCGATGCGGCGCACGTGCGGCAACAGCTCCTTGAGCTCGTCGGTCTGGCCCGAGTTGGACAGCACCAGCACCACGTCGTCGGGGCGGATGCGCCCGAGGTCGCCGTGCATGGCCTCGACCGGGTGCAACGCGATCGAGGGCGTGCCGGTCGAGGCCAGCGTGGCCGAGACCTTGGCGCCCACCAGGCCAGCCTTGCCCATGCCCGTGACGACCACGAGCCCGCGGCAGGCGAGCAGGCGCTCGACCGCCTCGTCGAAGCGCCCGTCCAGGCGTTCGATGAGTCCGGCGATCGTCTGGGCCTCGAGCCGGATCACCTCCGCCGCCCGGGCCAGCCGATCGCCCCTGTGCGCTCCTGCCATCGCGGTTGCGGATCCTCTGGAGTGTGGGCCGAGTCGGTAGCTGTGCGGAAGGCCGTGCTGTGCCGAACGCGGCGATTCTATGCGCGTGGGCGCGGGCCCTTCAAGGCGAGCGCGCGTGAAGTCCGTGGGGGGTCGAGCTATAACGCACGGCCCATCCGCGCACGCCAGGAGCTCCCACCATCGACTCGCTCTTCCTCGCCTTCGTGACCGACATGCCGCCGATCGGGATCGCGCTGGTCGTCGCGCTGGTGGTGCTCTCGCTCGGCGCGCACGAGGCGGCCCACGGCTGGGTGGCGCTCAAGTGCGGCGACCCGACCGCCCGCGACCTGGGACGGATCACCCTCAATCCGGTGCCGCACATCGATCCGATCCTGACGATCGTGCTGCCGGCCATCTGTCTGATGACGGGGGGCTTCCTGATCGGCGGGGCCAAGCCCGTGCCGGTGAACTACCACAACCTGCGCAAGCCCCTGCGGGACATGGCCCTGGTGGCGCTGGCGGGGCCGCTCTCGAACTTCCTGCTGGCCGCCCTGTTCTTCCTCGCGCACAAGGTCCTGGTCTACGACCTCCGCCTGTGGGACGAGGGCGCGCTCGGGCCGCTGGTGCTGGAGAAGGCCCTGATCTTCAACCTGGTGCTCTCGGCCTTCAACCTGCTGCCGATCCCGCCCCTGGACGGCTCGCGCGTGATGACCTGGCTGCTCCCGAGCGGCGTGCGCGACGCCTACGTCAGCCTGGAGCGCTTCGGCCTCTTCCTGGTGATCCTGTTCGTGTTCTTCGTGCCGGGCGTGAACACGCTGGTGAACCAGACCATGCGCCTCATGTATCTCGGGATCGAGCGCATGGTCACCCTGGGGGGGACGTGGTAGCGCCGGACTACACCATCCACCTGGAGCGCGTGTTCCAGGGGCCGATGGACCTCCTGCTGCACCTCGTGCGCGAGCAGGAGCTCGAGATCCACGAAATCCAGATCGCGCACGTCCTGCGCGGCTACATGGCCTACCTGGAGTCGCTCGAAGCGCTCGACATCGAGTACGCGGCCGACTTCCTGGTCATGGCGGCCACGCTGATGTCGATCAAGAGCCGCTCGCTCCTCTCGGCCGACGAGATCGACCTCGAGAAGGAGCTCGACCCGCGCGACGAGCTGATCCAGCGCCTGATCGAGTTCCGGCGCTTCAAGTTCGCGGCCGACGTGCTGGAGGAGGCGCGCCGCCTGCGCGAGCGCCAGTTCGAGCGCGGCGCGCACCCCGAGCTGGGCGAGGAGCGCGTCGAGCGCGAGTTCGACCTGGGCGAGCTGAGCGCCTACGACCTGCTGGCGATCTACTCGCGCCTGATGCGCGAGACGCTGGCCGACCGCCCGCACCAGGTGGTCGTGGACGGGCGTCCGCTGCGCTACTACGTGGAGCAGCTGGTGCAGCGCCTGAAGGTCAGCCCGAGCCTCTCGCTCTCGGCCGTGGTGGCGACCTTCGCGCACGACTCGCGCGAGGCCCTGGTCGGCTCCTTCTGCGCGCTGCTCGAGCTCGTGCGGCTCGAGGTGATCGAGGTGACCCAGCCCGAGTCGCGCGCCGACATCCAGATCCGCGTGCGCGCCGAGCGCGTGGCCGAGATCGAGGACGTCGTGCGCCAGACGCGCTTCGACGAGGAGGAGCCCACCCCGGCCGAACCCGCGCCCGTGCAGCTCGACCTCGCCCTGGAGGCGGCCGGGGCCGCGCAGGCCGAGGGCGCCGCGGGGCCGCAAGACGGCGAGGGCTTGGAAAACCCGGCCGAACCGTCCTAGGGCCGACGCCCTGGCGGGCCGGGTGGGTGCGAGCGCTGGACGGAACGAGCCTGCGAGCGCATCATCCCCCTCCACCCTCTCCTCGACCTCCGAGCAACCGAACCCCACGCGATGAGCCAAGCCGCCGAAGTCACCGACAGTCAGTGGGAGAGCGCCGTGCTGGAGAGCGATCTCCCGGTCTTCATCGATTTCTGGGCCGAGTGGTGCGCGCCCTGCCGCGCGATGGGGCCCTACGTCGACAAGCTCGCGCAGGACTACCAGGGCAAGCTGAAGGTCCTGAAGATCAACACCCAGGACAACCCCGAGGTGCCCTCGCGCTACGGGATCACGGCCATCCCGACCTTCCTCCTGATCAAGAAGGGCGAGGTCGTGAAGCAGATGGTCGGCAGCCAGCCCTACGACGCGCTCAAGAAGGTCGTCGACGCGGCCATCAAGTAGCGCACGCGCGGGCCCCGCGCACGCCGCGCCTCCCGTGCGTCTCGTCTTCCTCGGCTCGCCGCCCTTCGCCACGCCGGTCCTGACGCGGCTGATCGCCTCGCGCTTCCGCCCGCTGTGCGTCGTGACCCAGCCGGCGCGCGCCCAGGGGCGCGGCCGCAAGCGGGCGGCATCGGAGGTGGCCGAGGCCACGCGCAGCGCGGGCATCGAGCTGCTCGAGCCCGAGAGCGTGCGCGAACCCGCCGTGCTCGCGCGCCTCGCCGCGCTCGCGCCGGACGTGTTCCTGGTGGTCAGCTACGGCGAGATCCTGCGCCCGGAGTTCCTGGCGCTCGCGCGCATCGTGTCGCTCAACGTGCACCCCTCGCTCCTGCCGCGCCACCGCGGGGCCACGCCGATCCCGGCCGCGCTCCTCGCCGGCGACGAGCGCACCGGGGTCGCCATCCAGAAGGTGGCGAAGGAGCTGGATTCCGGCGACCTGCTGCTGGTGCGCGAGACCCCGATCGGGCCCGAGGAGACGGCCGGCGAGCTGCTGGCGCGCCTGGCGGAATGGTCGGGGGAACTCGTGCTCGAGGCGCTCGAGCTCGTCGACTCCGGCGCCGCGCGCTACGTGCCGCAGGACCCCGCGCGCGCCACGACCTGCAAGAAGCTCACGAAGGAGCACGGCCGCATCGACTGGACGCGTCCCGCGCCCGCGCTCGCGAACCTCGTGCGCGCCATGAACCCCTGGCCAGGCGCCAGCGCGAAGCTCACGAACGGCGCCGAACTGCGCGTGTGGCGTGCGCGCGCGGCCGAGGGCGCGCCCGCCGCGCCCGGCACGATCCTCGCGGCCGGTCCGCGCTGGCTCGTCGCCACCGGCGCCGGCGCGCTCGAGCTGCTCGAGGTCCAGGCCCCGGGCAAGCGCGCCCTCCCCGCCGCCGAGTTCCTGCGCGGCGCGCGCCAGGACGTTGGGCAGCGGCTCGGCTGACCGCCGGCGCCACGGCTCGTGCGTGGTGTTCTGCCGCTCGTGCTGGGTATGGACAACGGCCCGGAGAACAACAACGAGCCCGTGCGCTCTACCTGGCCGAGCGCGTGATCGTGCTGTGGATCGTGCCGCGCACGCAACGCGCCGATCGAGAGCCACTTCTGGCGCCGCCGCCTGATCCCAGGTGACTGGCTAACGCAGGCCACGACGACGTCCTTTGTGGACGCCCAAGCCTGCACAGCGGGGATGGAGTACTTGCATCTGGGGTCACCTCCGGAAAGCGGGCGGCGGCGACCGTGGGGCTCGGGCGTCTTCGGAGTCTAGAGAGCGTGCTTCGGGGTCGAAGCCCCTGGGCAACAGTACGTGTGCTCGCGAAGCCCCGGGTCCAACTTGACAACGGGCTCGATGGCACCAAAGCGGCGGCCCGACCTCTGGGCCACCGCCGCCCGCTCCAGTTGACGATGTTTCATCCGCCGGTGTCCAGCATCCTCGATGCTGAACTTGACAGGATCCTGCCGCACGCAGAGGATCTCGTGAACGGTGATCGCTTTTACAACACAGCCTGCGCGGCGATCAGGAGGGCCGTGCAGGGCATCGACAACGCTCGTGCTCGACGGCGTGCCGAACGCGAAGCGATCCTCAGCACGCTCGAACAATTCGGTCTGGTCACACGAATCCGAGGTCGAAGGCCCGCACCATGTTCCAAAGCGCAACGACTTTCGTGACACCCACAAACCGAAGTGTCGCGTAGGTTCATGCCGCCCACTCGACACGTGTTCCAAAGTAAAAAGCCTTGCCTTAAGGCAGGGCGCCGCAACAACCAAGCGGGGCGCCGCCGTGGCCCCATCCGCCCCTTGTCAATCCACTTATAGAAGGGTCATCCAAATGCGTCCTAGTGCCTATCCCCTCATTGCGTGCCTCGGAAGGCTACCAGTGCTCCTTGCTGGGATTGCCGTCTTGCTCTCTTCTGCCGATGCTGCTTCGCCTGTTCAGTCAAGTCTGCCCACGTGCTTGAGTAGCATCGCAAGTTCAGCTCGGGACCACGCAACGGGCGGTTCGTCTCCGATACCGGCTGAGATAACTTCGGATCCCAGACGCCCAATGGGCTGGATACCAAGCGCCTCTGGCAATGGCGAATGGATATCGGGCAGCCTGTACGCGTTTAATCCTCCGGGATCTTCAGGCGAGGTCACCGTCTGTCCTGGCAATTGGAAACGCCTGGACTGCACTCCTGAAGGGTTAGCATATGCCTTTAGGATCTTCTCGCATGAGTTTCTTCACGATTTGTGTCCACCCCACTCCGACAAAGGCGCGCCTCCCATGCAAGATGGCGTCGTGGGGCCTAAGCCCAGCGGGCCTGCACCCAAGCCCGACTGCAATGACCTCAATTACAGCATGCAAGCGGCAAAAGCTATTTGTGACCTAATTGCAGATTGTGCGGGCTGTCTAGGGGATTGCCCCAAGGAGGATGTTTGCCCTCCCCTGGTAACTGCTGGAGGAATTGCAATGGAAGGAACTGAGACATGCGCAAAGATAAAAGAGTTATGCAAGGCGTTGGCCAAAGAGCATGGCAACATGCAAGACAAGTACAATACGCCGGCCAATGCATCCACCGCATTTGACTGCAAGTGTGGATCGCCTCCTTGGTCTCCCGGTGCGGGCTTTCCCGCTTGTCCCGCTATGCCCAGCCCGCCTGCCGGTTGCCAAGGGAACGCACAGGACTCCTATCCAGACAATAAAGTAGTTCCCGATTGTCCCAGCCCTTGCCCTCAATAGCACTGGCCTCCATGAAAACTAAACAAGTAGGAATCGGCGTTCTATTGATCGTTGGCGCATTGGCGGGCGCATTCTGGTGGAGCAATGCACCAGCCCCTACGCTCATCTCCGATGACGGCGAGATGCGTGATGGCGAGACGCGCACCGCAACTCGAGTAGAACAGTCTGTGGCGGGCCAATGGGAAGAGGGCGTGATCTCTGTGAGACAGTCCGACTTTGTTCAAACGTATACAGTGCATGGAGGCGGCGATTTTGTAGTCGTTGACGAGACCCAAAATGCCACCACGGGCGCATGGACTGAAACTTTTTATGCAGCTAATGTCACGTTCGACCCATTTGTATTTGCCAGTGCTGGTCGAGACTATTTTGCCGTTGGCGGGGTTGATCATTCCACAAACGATACGGTAGTCGAGCGGTGGCGACTCACAAAACTCACGAGCCCAGGGTCCCCTCCGACAAAGATCTTCGTGCGTACTCAGATCTATCGCGGCGACATTAGCAAGCCTCCGGTTGCGCTTGGGATTGACCCCAACAAACGCTTTCTTCTTTATCTGTGCAATGACGCAGCAACGCGACGACTGTACAAGATACCAATGAGCATGAACGCAACGCCCGTTTTGCTATATGACGCGGTGTCTCAGCCGGTTTTGACACAGGCATGGATACTGACCCCATTGGAGCATGTTTCTCTTGGAAGAATTTGGCTTGTAAGTGGGATGACAAATGCGTTTGCCGGAGAAACAATGGTTTTGGTGGATTCCAACAATGATGGGACTTTTGAGCCGCCGCCTATAGTTGGCGACCATGACGACCTCGTGTCTTCTGGTCTCTTGGAGGAGTCACAAGTCACCGACCCATTTGTACACTGAGCGAGTGCGAGGATCCCCCGGAGTCGTTCGCGACCTGTGTTGGGTTGGCGGAAAGTCGTACCGCTTCCATGTGGAGGTGGCAGGGACATCAGCCCTGCAATTCCCATCGATCTGCTGCCACCGAGACCGCCGTTGAAGGCGCCCGCCAGCTGCTGCTCCCGACTCCGCCAGGGTTCCAGACTCCTTGGCCCTGCGATAGCCTCACTGCACCCATGAGCCCCGAAGTGTCCAGACGTTCGACGCGCAGCTCCGCCAGCGGCCCCGGCTCGTTCGGGATCGCGATCGTCCTGCTGGTGCTCGTCGGCGCCGGGCTGGCCTACTTCCTGACGACGGCGAAGAAGCAGGCCGTGCAGGCGGAGCCGAAGAAGGAGCAGGAGCAGGTCAACCCCTTCGCCGACCTGCCGCCCGAGGCGCCGCCCGAGCCGCGGGCCAAGAGCAAGGCCCAGCTGCAGCGCGAGGCCCAGCAGCAAGCGCAGCAACAGGCCCAGCCGAAGTAGCGCCTACGGCAGCTCGAGCGCGGCGCCGCCGCTCGTGCGCCACCACTCCAGCGTCGCCTGTCGCAGCCGGGCGAGCTCGGCGGCATGCTCGGGCGCGCCGGCGAGGTTGGTGCGCTCGTAGGGGTCGCGCGCGAGGTCGTAGAGCTCGACCTCGCCGCGGTGGCGCACGAAGGCCGGCGCCAGGCTCACCTTGATGTCCTCGCGCTCGCCCACGTCGCTGCCGGCGTCGGCGGCGGCCTCGACGTCCTTCAGGGCCAGGATGAACTTCCAGCGCGCGTCGCGCGCCCACAGCGCGTAGGCGTCGCGCGCCGGATCGGCGAGCTCGGCGCCGGGCGCGAGCGGGTAGAGCGCGCCGTAGAGCGCGTTGCGCGGCTCACCGGGGCGACCCTCGAGGCGCGCGCGCAGGCTCTGGCCGGCGCAATCCGCGGGCACGGGCACGCCGGCGTAGTCGAGCAGCGTGGCGTAGACGTCGACCGGCGAGACGAGGTCGTCGAGCCGCGCTCCACCCGCCAGCCCGGCCGGCCACGAGAAGACCACCGGCGTGCGCAGGCCCTTGTCGAAGCCCCAGCCCTTCGAGACGCAGCCGTTGGCCCAGCCGTTGTCGTTCAGGAACACGAACAGCGTGTCCTCGAGCTCGCCCAGCGCGCGCAGCTCCTCGACCAGCTGCGCCACGCCCTCGTCCAGCCAGGCGTCCATCGCCAGAAAGGTGCGCTCGCGCGCGCGGAACTCGGCGCGCGCGGCCTCGTCGCCCTCGAACCAGGCCGGGACCGTCACGGACTCGGGCGGGATGCGCGCGAGCAGGCGCTCGGGCGGGTCGTGCGGCACGTGCGGCAGCTCGGGCGCCCACCACACGAAGAACGGCGTCTCGCGCGGCGTGCGCGCGAGCCAGTCGAACAGGTGCTGCTGGTCCCAGCGCACGAAGGTCGTGTCGTTCGCGATCGCGAGGTTCGAGAAGCCCATCGCGCGCGCGTCGCCCTCCCAGAACTTGCCCTCGCCGACGGTCGCGTAGCCGGCGCGCGCGAGTCGCATGGCGAGCGAGGTATCGGGGTCGATGTGGTCGGCCCCGACGTTGAAGTAGATCCCGTTCTGGTGCGGCCACAGGCCCGTCAGCAGCGCGGCCTGGCTGGGGCGGCAGCGCGACATCGGCACGAAGCCGTGCGTGAAGAGCACGCCCTGGGCGGCGAGCGCGGCGAGGGTCGGGGTCTGCCCCGCCCCGACGGCGCCGAAGTGCTCGTAGTCCATGTCGTCGGCCACGAGCAGGACGATGTTCGGACGCCGCCCGGGCTCGTCGCCGCACGCCGAGAGGAGCGCGGCGAGACACGCGAGGGCGAGGCGGGCGGTCCGGTGGGGCATGAAAGCGCGCGCAGAGTGTACGGGGACCCGACGCTCGGGCAACTTGGTGCGCCGACGATGTTCCGCCTCGGCTACAACACCAACGGGCTCGCGCACCACCGCGTGCTCGACGCGCTCGAGCTGGTGGGCGCGCTCGGCTACGAGGCGCTCTCGATCACGCCCGACGTGGGCCAGCTCGATCCGGTTCGCCTGGATCGGGCCGAGGTCGCGCGCGTGCGCCGGCGCGCCGAGGAGCTCGGGCTCGAGCTCACGCTCGAGACCGGCGCGCGCTTCCTGCTCGATCCGTTCCGGAAACACCGCCCGAACCTGCTCGAGGACGACCCGGCCGAGCGCGCGCGGCGCGTCGAGCTCCTGCAGCGCCACGTGGACCTCGCGGCCGAGCTCGGCGCGGGACTCGTGTCGCTGTGGGCGGGCGCCGCGCCCGATGGAGCCGTGGCCGACCGGCGCGACGGCGAGCCGGCATCGGAGGAGTTCTGGCAGCGCCTGTGCGACGGCCTGCGCCCGATCCTCGCCCGGGGACGCGCGGCCGGGGTGCGCATCGCCTTCGAGCCCGAGCCCGGCATGTTCGTCGAGCGTCCGGCCGGGTACGAGGAACTCGTGCGGCGGCTCGGGAGCGAGGGCGCGGCGCTCGGGCTGTGCCTGGACGTCGGCCACTGCCACGCCACGCACGATCTGCCGGTCGCGGGGGTGATCCGCCGGCACGCGCAGCGGCTCGCGCTGGTGCAGCTCGACGACGCGCGCACCGGCGAACACGTCCACCGCATGTTCGGCGAGGGCGACCTGGACCTCCCGGCGGTGCTGCACGAGCTGCGCGAGGTCGGCTTCGAGGGCGTCGCGGCCGTGGAGCTCTCGCGCGACTCGCACCGCGGCCCGGAGGCCGCGCGCGAAGCTCTGGCGCGGCTGCGCGCGGCGTGCGCGCGCCGCTGAGCCGCTGCGCGGCCCTGTCATCCCGGATCTGGAGCCTTGCGAGGGCGGGGGGCCAGACTCCACAGTGGGCGCGCTCCGGCGGGCGCGCGCCCGCTCCATCCCGCCGCAAACCCGAGGCAACCGCTTGGCCGAACGAACGCTCGAGAACCGGCGTCAGTGTCCGACGCGCACGGACGGCGCGCACCCGCTCATCGCCCACTGGATCACGCCGGCCGTGTGCCTCCAGCGCCAGCGGCAGCTCTACCACAAGTGCTTCGCGTGCGAGTACCGCGGCCTGGCCGCGGACAAGGTGCTGCCCAGCGCGCTGAAGACCGTGCCCGCCTCCATCCCTGCGGTCGTGCCCGTGCGCAAGGCCACCAGCAAGAAGCCCGCGAAGGCCGTTTAGGGCGTGCCCACGTCCGTGGGCGCGAGCAGCTCGGCGCACCGCTATCCTGGACGCGCATGAGCGCCTACGTCGTCGTCGACATCCACGTCCAGGATCCGGTCCGCTACGAGGAGTACAAGCGTCAGGCGGCGCCGAGCGTGGCGGCCTTCGGGGGGCGCTACCTGGTGCGCGGTGGCGTCGTGACGAAGCTCGAGGGCGACTGGACGCCGGGACGCTTCGTGATCCTCGAGTTCCCGAGCGCGGCGCGCGCCGAGGAGTGGTGGGGCTCGGAGCTCTACGCGCCGATCAAGGCCATCCGGCACGCGACGGCGAAGACGAGCATGATCCTGGTGGACGGCGCGAGCTGACGGCAGCGGGCGCTGCGCTTCAGCGCTTCTCGCCCGCCGCGGCCAGCACTTCCGCGTCGCTGAGCATGCGCGGCGTGGCCTTGGCCAGGGTGAGCACGCCCTGGATGCGCTCCTCGGTGGCCTCGACGCCGTGGCGCTCGAGCACCCAGGCGACGTTCGACTTGCCGCTCATCGGGCCCACGCGGATGACCTGTTCGAGCCCGAACATGCCGGCCGGCACGCCCGAGTAGATGCGGTCGGCCAGCCAGGCGTCGCCCTTCTTGAAGGCCTTGATCACGGCCGCGGCGTGCACGCCCGTGCCGGTCTCGAAGGCGTCCTGGCCGAAGACCGAGTAGTTGTGCGGGATCGGCACGCCGATGGCCTTGCTGGCGAGCTGGCAGTACTCGGCCAGGGCCGAGAGGTCGTTGGAGATGCGGCCCATCAGCCGCAGGTTGACCAGCAGGAGGTCCATCTCGGTGTTGCCGGCGCGCTCGCCCACGCCCAGGGCCGTGGCGTGGATGCGCGAGGCGCCGGCCTCGACCGCGGCCAGCGCGTTGATCAGGCCCAGCCCGCGGTCGCGGTGGCCGTGCCAGTCGATGCCGACCTCGGCTCCCAGGCCACGCGCGAGCTCGCGCACGAAGGTCACCAGCGCGCGCGTGCCGGACGGCGTGGCGTGGCCGCAGGTGTCGCAGATGCAGATGCGCCTGGCCCCGGCCTCGATCGCGGTCGCGTACAGCGCGCGGATGTGCTCGGGGCGCGCGCGCGTCGTGTCCTCGGTCACGAACATGCACGGCAGCTCGTGGTCGACCGCGAAGGTCACGGCCGTGCGCGTCAGCTCGAGCATGTCCTCGAGCTTCCAGCCCTCGGCGTACTGGCGGATGGGCGAGGAGCCGATGAAGGTGCAGACCTCGACCGGCGTGCCGAGTTCCTGCACCAGATCGACCACCGGCGCGATGTCGGAGATCAGCGTGCGGCAGGCGACGTTCGGACGGATCTGGAGCTGGGTCATCTCGCGACACAGCGCGCGGATGTGCTCGCGCGCGCGCTCGCCGGCGCCCGGCAGCCCGACGTCGGCGGAGTCGATGCCGAGCTGGTCCATCAGGCGGATCAGGCGCAGCTTCTCGTCGAGATCGGGATCGCGCACCGAGGGGCTCTGCAGGCCGTCGCGCAGGGTCTCGTCCACGAACATCGGCTCGGGCGCGCCGGGCGTGGCGTCCTCCTGGACCTGGTTCCAGTCGTAGATCAGGTCGTCTTTTTCGATCGCGGCCATCGCGCCTCTCGTTCTGGATGTCTCGTCGGTCTCGCCTCGGATTCCCCGCGCCCGATTATCGCCCCGGGAGCGCGGGAGGTCGAGGTCGGTGCGGAGCCCCGAGCTTCGTCCAGCGGCGCGCGGGGACTGGAGTCGCCCCGCCTTCTCGGCACGGCGGGGGTCCGGACGGGGCGCGGCATCGCTCGCCGGGCGAAGCGGAGTCTGTGCCCCGGCCGGGCCGCGAGTATCTTCTCGACCCCATGCAGGTGATGAAGTTCGGGGGCGCCTCGCTGCGCGACGGGCCGGCCATCGAGCGCGTGGCGGAGCTCGTGCTGCGCGCC
Source organism: uncultured Planctomycetaceae bacterium (assembly GCA_964631945.1). Classification (GTDB taxonomy): domain Bacteria; phylum Planctomycetota; class UBA1135; order UBA1135; genus JABFRZ01. Next base: position 31,183 of record CAZWAY010000015.1, on the reverse strand, counting down.
GCGCGCGCCGGGCGGATCGCGCTGGTGGTCAGCGCCCAGGAGGGCGTCACGGCCCAGCTCGCGCGCGCCGCCGAGGACGCCGAGCGCGGCGGACTCGAGGCCTGGGACGCGCTGCGCGTGCGCCACCGCAGCGCGCTGGCGCAGCTCGGCCTGGCCAGCGACCTGCTCGACCGGCACCTGTTCGAGCTGCGCGCGATCCTGGAGGAACTGCGCGCGCACCCGCGGCGCGACCGCGCCATGCGCGACTACGTGCTCTCCTTCGGCGAGCGCATGAGCGCGCGCGTCGTGGCCGCGGTGCTGCGCCGTCGCGGCCAGGCCGCGGCGCCGCTCGACGCCTACGACCTCGGCCTGACCACGGCGGCGCGGCGCGGCGAGGGCACGCTGCTCGGCGCGCCCCGGCCCGGGTTGCGGGCCGAGCTCGAGGCCGTGCCCGGGATCCCGGTCGTGACGGGCTACCTCGCGCTCGATCCGGCCGGGCAGCTCACGACCCTCGGACCGAACGGCTCGGACCTCACCGCGGTCTGGCTGGGCGAGGCGCTGCAGGCCGAGCAGGTCGTGCTGTGGAAGGCGGTGGCGGGCTTCCTGAGCGCGGATCCCGAGCTCGTGCCCGAGGCGCGCCTGATCCCGGTGCTCGGACGGGCGGAGGCGGTCGAGTTCGCGCTGCACGGGGCCGAGGTCCTGCACGCGGGCGCGCTCGAGCCGGCCGAGCGCGGCGGGATCGTGGTGCGCGTCGCCGACGTGGGCGAGCCGGACTCGCCCGGCAGCCGCATCGAGGCCGAGACCCCGCACACGGGAGCGCTCGGCCTCGCGCACCGTCCCGAGCTGGCGCTGTACCGCGAGACGCTCGCGCTCGGGCGCGACCACGGTGAGCAGCTGGCCGAGCTGTTCACGGCCCTGGCCGAGGAGGGCCTCGAGCCCTATCGCGCCAGCTTCGACGCGCGCGAGTTGAGCGTGCTGGTGCCGGACGACGAACGCGTGGCCGAACTGGTGGCAGCGCGGGCGCCGCGCGCGCGGGTCGAGCGCGGACTCGGATCGCTGGCCGTGATCGGGCGCGAGCTCGAGGGCGCGGCCCTGACGGCGCGCGTGGGGGCCCTGGCGCAGCGCGCCGGGGCCGCGCTGGTGCCCGCGCCCGGCGGCGTCGGTGCGCGCAGCCGCGTGTTCCTCACGCCCGCGGCCACGCTGCCCGCCACGCTGCGCGCGCTGCACGCCGGTCTGTTCGGGGCCACGCCGGCGCCGGGCAGCGCCGAGCTCTTGCCGCAGCCGCGCGCGGCGCGGACGCCCACGGCCTGAGCTCTTAGAGCTGCGTGTTGGGCCCGACGGTGTTCTCGGACTCGACCACCACCAGCTCGCCCTCGTACTCGTTGCCCTGGATCACGTAGCGCACGCAGGCCTTGTCGATCAGGATCGCCTTGTCGCGCGCGCGCCGGATGGTGTTGCCGCGGATCACGTTCTCCTCGTTGATGCCCTGGCGCGGGGTGAGCTCGTACTGCCAGCTCCAGATGCCGATGTCGCAGCCCGAGATGTCGTTCTCCTCGACCACGTTGCGCGAGGCGTCGTTGAGCACGATGCCCCACAGGACGTCGGCCAGCTGGTTGCGGGCGATGCGGAAGCGCTCGACGAAGTGATCGAGGTCGATGGCTTCGTCGCTGATGCGCTCGAAACGGCAGTCTTCCACCACGCCGTCCACGTGGTTGTAGAAGGCCACGCCGCGGCCGTACCAGTCCGAGAAGCGACAGCGGCGCACGATCACCCCGGTGCCCGGCGGACCGAGGCGCTTCTCCTCGAAGCCGAAGGGCGCGCTGGCCCAGATGGCGCAGCGCTGCGAGTGCCCGGGCATCGGGATGGCCGACTTGCGCCCGCCCTCGAAGGCCAGGTCCTCGATCGTGACCCGGCCCAGCTTGTCCAGCCACAGCAGCTTGTGCGGGTAGCCCACGCGGCTGCCGGCGGGCACGGTGACCGGCAGCGGCTCCGTAAGCACCAGCGTCCGCCCCTCGACGCGCGCGAGCGGGCGGAGCTCGAGCGCCGTGCTGCCGTCGGCGAAGCCCTGGCGGTCCACCGGCGGCAGGATCTGCACCCGTGTGTCGCCGGCGAATTCGTGCGCGTCCACCAGCTCGAGCTCGTGCGTGCCCGCCGCGGCCTCGACGCGGGTCAGCGCGGGCGTGGGCAGCGCCAGCACCGCGCCCTCCTCTCCGCGCAGCACGACGTCCTTGGGTGGGAACAGCGCGCGCCGCAGGACCCAGCGGCCGGTACCGATCACCAGCGTGCCTCCGCTGGCGCGCAGGCGCTCGAGCCCGGCGGCCAGCGCGACGTCGTCGTTGCCCAGCACGTCGGCCGCGCCCGTCTGGCGCACGGTCACCGTCGGTCCGGATCCGCCCGCCGGCGCGGGTTGCGGGGCGGGCGCCTGCGTCGGCGCTCGGGCCAGCACCGCGAGCAGGAAGGGCGCGAGACGGTTCATGGTCGCGGGCTCGGAGTCTACTCCCCGGCCCGTGGGTTCGTTTGCGGGAAGGCCCGGGGTATGTTGAGTGGCCGTCGGCCTCCCGCGAAACCGAGCCAGCCGCATCCGTGCCCCAGAATTCCTTTCTGCAGTCGCGCTTCGATCCCTCCGACCTGCGGACGTTGCTCGTCAACCTCGGGCTGCTGCTGATCCTGGGGCAGATCCTGGTCTGGCACTACCTGCGCTTCTCGCCGGTGCTCTCGAACAAGCGCAAGTTCTCGCGCGTGTTCGTGTTCATCGCGGCCACCACGATGCTCGTGATCGCGGTCGTGCAGAGCTCGCTGGCGCTCTCGCTGGGCCTGGTGGGCGCGCTCTCGATCATCCGCTTCCGCACGCCCATCAAGGAGCCCGAGGAACTCGCCTACCTGTTCCTGGCGATCGGTCTCGGCCTGGGCATGGGCGCGAACCAGCCGCGCCTGACGGCCGTGGTCTTCGCCGTGATCCTCGGGTACATGGCGCTGATCAGCCTCGGGCGCGCGAACTCGCTGCCGCCGCGGCTGCTCGTGCACCTCTCGGGCACGCTGCCCGCGCGCGAGGGTGCCAGCACCGAGTCGGTGCTGCGCGAGCTCCTGGCGGGCGCCGAGGAGGCCGCCGACCACGTCGACCTGCGCCGTATCGACTGCGAGGGTTCGACCTTCAACGCCACGCTGGTGCTCGACCTCGGGCGCGCCGAATCGGTCGGCCCGCTGCTGACGCGCCTCGAGCAGGTCCTGCCCGGCAGCTCGATCAGCGTGGTCGAGGGCAACAGTCTCGATTGAGCCGCCTCCCTCGAGTCGGTGCGGGCCCGAGGTGCGCGTAGCGCCATGCTGAGCAAACGCGAACGAACGAGCGGGACCTGGACCGGGCTCGGGATCCTGGCGGTGGGGATCGCGATCGGCGCGCTGGCGCGACCCGCGCGCTGGTTCGACGGGCGCGGCCCGGAGGCGACGCCGACGCCCTTCCCCGCGCTCGTGCCGGTGCGGCCGGGCGAGACGCCGCCCGCGAACGGGCTGGCCACGATCGAGCTCGTCATCCCGCCCGACTCGGCCGCCGTGCTGGAGCGCGTGCGCGCGCAGGCGCTGGAGCGCGGCGTCATCACCCAGACCGACGCCGACACCGTGCCGGCCGAGTTCGTGTTCGAGGGCCGGCGCGAGCCGGCCCAGATCCGCATCAAGGGCGACTGGACCGACCACGTCGAGGGCGAGCGCTGGTCCTACCGCATCCGCCTGGGCTCGGGCAACTTCCGCGGCATGCGCGAGTTCTCGATCCAGGCCCCCTCCACGCGCGGCTACCTGTGGGAGTGGCTCGTGCACGAGGCCGCGCGGCACGAGGGCGTGCTGGTGCCGCGCTCGACCTTCCTGAACGTGGTCCAGAACGGGCACGCCCTGGGCGTGTACTTCCTGGAGGAGCACTTCGAGAAGGAGCTGCTCGAGTCCCAGGGCCGGCGCGAGGGTCCGATCGTGGTGTGGGACGAGAGCGTGCTCTGGTCGGCGCTGCTGCAGGACGGCGAGATCCCCGCCAAGGGACGACGCGGCAGCGGCTCGCGCGGCATGGAGGCGGCCTACACGGCGGCCCCGGCCGAGGTGCGCGCCTTCGGCGAGAAGCACCTCGCGGCCAGCGCGAACCTGGAGCGCGCGCTGCACGCCGCGCTGGAGCAGATGAAGGCATTGCGCGCGCTGGCCCTGGCGGACCAGCCGGAGATCGACCGGCGGCGCGTGCTGGAGGCGCTCGACGAGCTGCGCGGCCGCACGCTCGAGGACCTGGTGGACGTGGGGCGCCTCGGCTGCGCGCACGCGCTCCTGTCCCTGTTCCAGTCCGAGCACGCGCTCGCCTGGCACAACATGCGCTTCTACCGCGACCCGGTGCAGGCGCGCCTCGAGCCGATCCTGTTCGACTGCGCCGCGCAGGATCCCTCGGCGCGCGATCCGGTGCCCTGGCGCGCGACCGGCCTGGCGGCGGCCTTCGCGCGCAGTCCGGGCTACACCCAGGCGCTCTTCGACCAGCTCGGGCGCATGCTGCGCTCCGACTGGCTGGATGGCTTCTTCGCCGCGGTCGAGCCCGACCTCACGCGCTTCGAGGCCGCCCTGCGCGCGAGCGAGGAGCTGCCGGCCGGGGCTTCCGCGGGCGAGATGAAGCAGCGCCTGCGGGCCCAGGTCGTCTACCTGCGCACGGTCTGCCTGCCGGCGGACAGCGTGAACTTCGAGGCGAGCTACGAGCTCACCGACGCGACCCGCGATGCCGGCGCGGGCATGCTCGAGGTGCGCGCCTGGGCCACCACGCGCTCGCCCGTGCTGGTCGAGGGCTTCCGCTTCAGCAACGGCAGCCTCGTGCCGGCGGCCGGCGCGCTGGTGGCTGGCTCGTCCGGGGCGCGCGTGCGCGGGCAGGGCGTGGTGCTGGCGGCCGACGGGCGCGCGACGCTCTTCCGCTTCCCGATGAACTCGCGCCTGGCCAACCTCGAGACGGTCGCGAAGCTCACGCGCGCGCTGCGCCAGGAGCTGACGGAGGCGCAGACGCTCGACCTCGACGTGCACGCCGTCCACCGCCTGCTGGCGGCCGAGGAGTCGCACGAGGAGTTGCTGGCCTTCCGGCGCAAGCTGCCGCTGGCCGAGGGCGAGGGTCGGCCGAGCGCCCCGAGCCTCGAGCAGGTGCTCGAGCGGCATCCGTTCCTGCGCTACGACCTCGCCAGCGGGCGACTGCTGGCGCTGGCGGGGACGTGGGAGGTGGCGGGCGACCTGGTGCTGCCGGCGCGCACCGGACTCGCGCTCGTCCCCGGTACGACCCTGCGCTTCCAGGCGGGCGCGCTGCTGCTCGCGGACGCGCCCCTGACCTTCGCGGGCACCAGCGCGGAGCCGATCGTGCTGGAGCCCGCGGACACCGCGCCCTGGGCCGGCGTGGTGGTGCTCGGCGCGGACGGGCGCAGCGAGTGGAACGACGTGGTCGTGCGCAGGACCACCGCGGCCGTGCGCGGCGGCTGGATCCAGACGGGCGCGGTCACGTTCTACCGCTCGCCCGTGACGCTGGTGCGCTGTCACTTCGACGGCACCGAGGCCGAGGACGGACTGAACGTCTTCGGCGCGGACATCCTGCTCGACACCGTCACCTTCTCGGGCTGCCACTCGGACAGCTTCGACGGCGACTTCGTCACGGGCGAGCTGCGCGACTGCACCTTCCGCGACGGCCTGGCGGACGGCATCGACGTCAGCGGCTCGGACGTGCTGGCGCGCAACTGCCGCTTCGAGCGCCTCGGCGACAAGGCCTTCTCGATCGGCGAGCGCAGCAAGGCGCGCATCGAGGGCGGGCGCGCGCTCGACGTGGCCGTGGGCGTGGCCTCCAAGGACGCCTCGGAGGTCGAGGTCAGCGGGCTCGCCATCGAGGCCCGCAACTACGCGCTGGCGGCCTTCGTCAAGAAGCCCGAGTACGGTCCGTCGCGCCTGATCGCGCGCGGGTTGACGCTCGGCCCGGCGGGGCTCGGGAATGCCATCGCGCAAACCGGCTGCGTGGTCGAGCTCGATGGCGTGCGCGTGCCGACCCAGGACATCGACATCGAGGCCTCCTACCGGGAAGGTGTGCTTGGGCGCGCGAAGTGAGCCCGAGCGGCGCCACGAGCTCAAGCTCGTGAGCGACGAGGCCGGCTATCCCGAGCTGCGCATGGCCCTGCGCCTGGACCGGGCCGGGCTCCGCACGCTGTTCCCGGCGCGTCTGGTGCAGAGCCTCTACCTCGACACCTGCCGCGGGCGCGCGCTCGAGGAGAACCTGGCCGGGCTCTCGGCGCGCGAGAAGCTGCGCCTGCGCTGGTACGGCGCGGACGCGCACGCGGTGGCGGGGGTGCTCGAGCGCAAGTGCCGCGAGAACTCGCTGGGCTGGAAGGAGAGCCTGCCCATGGCGGGTGCGCTGGCCGTCGCGGGCCAGGAGCGGCGGCGCTTCGTGGCCGCGCTGGCGCGCGGCGCGGATCCGCGCTGGCGCGCGCGCCTGGCGGCGCTCGAGCCCGTGCAGTGGGTGCGCTACCGGCGCGAGTACTTCACCAGCGCCGACCGGCGCGTGCGCCTCACGCTCGACCGCGAGCTCTGCTTCTTCGACCAGCGCCGGCTCGCGCGTCTCTCGGACGCCGAGCGCACGCCCGCGCCGCGCGTGCTCGTGCTGGAGCTCAAGTGCGCCCCGGAAGACCTCGACGCCGCGCGCGAACTGGCCGGGCGCCTGCCGATCCCGCTCGGACGCTGCTCGAAGTTCGTCCTGGCGGCCGCGCCCGAGGGCGGGCCCCTGCCCTCGGCCTTCGAGGTCTAGCGCCGTGCGCCCGATCCTGGCCCTCGCGCTCGTGTGTCTGGCCCTCACCCTGGCGCTGAATCAGGCGCGTACGCTGTTCTCGGAGGACGCGGCCGGTGGGGCGGGCGAGCTCGCCGATCGCGCGCTCGACATCGAGCTCGGGGCCAGGGGCGCGCTCCTGGCGGCCGCCGAGCCGGGTGGTGAGCGCATCGGCGACGGCATCCGCCTCGGCGAGCGCACGCTCCCCGCCGCGGGGCGGATCGGCCTGCACGCGGCCTTGCTCGGGCGCGCCTTCGAGCTGCTCGACGAGCGGGTCTACGACGTGGCGCACGCGCGCGCCGACGCGCGCGCCCTGCTCGCGGCGCTGGAGGCGGCCGAGGCCGGCGAGGTGCTGGTGCTGGCCTCGAGCGGGCGCCTCGAGCCGGTGGATGGGGTCGAGGCGGCGCCGGAACTCGCGCAGGCGCTCGTGCGGCTCGGCGCGCGCGCGCGCCCCGGCGCGGCCACGCCCGAGAGCTGGGCCCTGATCGCGGTGCGGCTCGAGCGCGGCTGGGTCCCGCTGGCCGAGGCCTACAGCCGGGACTCGGGGGTCGCGCTGGCCTTCACGCTCGCGCCCGACCTCGAACGCTACGCGGACTTCCGCGGCGACTTCGCCGAGGTGCGCGCTCCCGAGCGGCGTGAGATCTATCTCGAGGAAGAGCTGCAACACGCGCACCTGCGCTCGAGCGGCGTCGAGCCCGCCCTCGGCCGGCGCGTGCTCGGCCGGCCGCTGGAGGGGATCCTGCTCGCGCCGCGTCGAGCCGGCGACGGCGGTCTGGAACCCGCGCGTCTCTCCTGGAGCGACGTGACGCTCGGTCCCGGCTCCGGCCTGGTGACGTGGATCGGGCTGGCCGACGGGGCCGCGGCCGGCTCGGACGGCGTGCGCTTCGAGGTGCGAGTCGATGGCCAGAACGTGTACGAGCAGCTCGTGCTCCCCGGCGCACCCTGGCGCGTCGTGCTGGTGGATCTGCGGCCCTTCGCGGGGCGCAGCGTCGAGCTCGAGCTGCGGGTCGATCCGCTGCAGAGCGAGACCGGCGACGCCGCGCTCTTCGGTCGACCGGTGCTGGTGCACGGCTACGACCGCTCTCCGCTCGAGGTCCTGGCGCAAGAACGATGAGCGCGCGCCGCTGGAACCTGGCGCTGTGGTCGTTGACCGGGGCCGTGGTGGCGCTGCTGCTGCTGAAGTTCTTCGTGGGGGACGTCTATCGCGTCGATTCCGGCTCGATGCGGCCGACGCTGTTCGGGGGACGCGAGCGTCCGGACGGAGACGAGGATGCCGAGCGCGTGTTCGTGCTCTACGGACAGGGGCCGCCCGCGCGCTTCGACCTGGTGGTGATCCGCTCGAGCGATGGCGACAAGCCGCTGGTCAAGCGCGTGTGCGGCCTGCCGGGCGACCAGGACCTCATGATCCGCGACGGGGACCTGTTCATCGGCCGCAAGCGGCTGCCGCCCGAGGCCGCGCGTCCGGCGCCGGTGCCGGTGTTCGACGATCGCTACCAGGACCCCGAGGCCTTCTTCGAGTTCCGCCGCGATGGTTCCGTGCGGCGCGAGGGCGTGGAGTGGCTGGTGGACGGCGAGACGCAGTCCCCGGGCAACCTCCTGCACTACCACCCCGAGCTGCGCGACGACTACCTCGATCGCCGCCACCGGCGCGTGCCGGGCGTGATCGAGGTCAACGACGCGCAGCTCGTGCTCGAGTTCGCGCTGGAGCAAGCACCGGTGGCGGGACAGGTGCTGCGCTTCCAGCTCACCGAGGAGGGCGATCTGTTCGAGGCCGCGCTGGAGGCGCGCGAGGCCGGCGGGGTCCTGCGCCTCCTGCGCGGTCCGCTCGATGGCGCGGAGCCCGCGCCGCAGGAGCTCGAGCGCCTGGAGCTCGCGCAGGCGCTCGCTCCCGGGCGCGGGTACGACCTCGAGTTCTCGAACATCGACAACCACCTGCGCGTGCGCTCCCGCGCGCTCGCGTTCGACCTGGGGCACGACTACGCGGAGAACAAGCCGCTGCACGGGGCCAGCGAGCCCGGAGCGGGCCCGCGCGTCCCGCAGAACCTCGGCGCGCGCGTGCGCTTCGGCGTGCAGGGCGGGCGCGCACGCTTCCGCGCGCTGCGCGTGCTGCGCGACCTGTACTACACCGAGGACGGCCGCTTCGCGGTGCGCCCCGACCATGCCCGGCGTTCCGACGCGCTCGATGGGGAGCCGACGGACGACGCGATCTCGCTGGGCCCGGACGACTACTTCCTGCTCGGCGACAATTCGGCCGCCAGCACCGACAGCCGTCACTTCGGACCGCGCAAGGCGGCCGATCTGCTCGGCCAGCCCCTGCTGGTGGTCTGGCCCGAGCTGCGCTGGCTGGAGCCGCGCGCGAGCCCCTGAGGCGCTGGCCGTTGCGGCGCAGCCCCTTGCGACGCAGCCCCTTGCGCCAGGGGCCAAGCGCAGCGGAACCTGGGGGCACGAGCCCGGTTTGGAGCTCCACGCATGCCCGCCTCCGCCGAGGACGGCCCTTCGCCCGAGACCGGGGTCATCGATCCCGGTGTCGCCTGGATGCTGCGCTACCAGCGCGGGGACGAGCGTGCCTTCGACCAGCTCGTGGAAAGCTATTCCCCCCGCGTGTTCGCCCTGCTCACCCGCTTCCTCGGGCCCTCCCAGGCGCGTGAGGACATGGTGCAGGAGGTGTTCCTGCGCGTGATCCGCGCGCGCTCGGGCTACCGGCCCGAGGCGCGCTTCTCCACCTGGCTGTACCGCATCGTCTTCAATCTGTGCGTCAACGAGGGCGGGCGCCGGCGCCCGGCGCGCTCGCTGGAGGCCGGCCACGACGAGGAGACGCGCGAGAGCTGGGAGGACGCGAACGCACCCGCACCGGGGGCGCAGCTCGAGCAGGCCGACCTGGTGCGTTCGGTGCGCACGGCCATCGCGGCCCTGCCCGAGCGCCAGCGCATGGCGCTCGTCCTGGCCAAGTACGACGGACTCCCCTACGAGGAGGTCGCGACCGTGCTCGGCACGAGCGAGAAGGCCGTCAAGTCGATGATCCACCGCGCGCGCGAGGCGCTGCGTGCGCGCTTGAGTCCGTTCCTGGAGGAGGAAGTGGCGTGAGCGCGCCCTGCACCCGATTCCGCGCCGAGCTCGAGCACGCCCTGGCGGGTCAGCCGATGGACCTGGCGCGGCTCGCGAACGATGCGCACGCGCTCGGCTGCGCCGAGTGCCGCCGCGAGCTCGCGCGCGAGCGGGCCCTCGATCGGCTGCTCGGCGCCGTGCCGGTCGCGGTGCCCCCGGCGCTCGCCCGGCGCGTGCTGGCGGGGCTGGCGCACGAACGCGCGGAGTCTTCCCGGGCCGCCGCGCAAGTCCCGGAGGGCGAGCTGGAGGAGCTGCTCGCGGCGCTGCCCGCGCCGGCGGTGCCGGAGGGGCTCTCCAGGCGGGTGTTGCAGGGCCTGGCGCACGCGCGGACCGCGCGTTCGACTCCGCATGCGACTGCGCATGCGACCCTGCGGCCGGCGCGCGCGAGGCTGTGGCTCGCCGCCGCGGGACTCGTGGCCGCGGCCGCGGTGTGGGCCTGGACGCTGCGTCGGCCCGCGCCCGAGCCGCTGGTGGTGGACGAGGCGCCCGCCGGGCTCGAGTCGAACCTCGAGGCCGACGAGGAGCTCCTGGCCTACGCGGTCGAGCGCTGGGAACTGCTGCACGACGAGGATCTGGACCTGTGGCTCGCCAGCCTGGATCCGGCCGACGAGATCCTGATGGAGTTCGCCCAGGACGAGAGCTGGTTCCTGGACGGAGCACCCACGAGCGAGGGCAGCAGCGGGTCCGGCGCGGGAAGGGGCGACTAGGCATGTTGTCCTGGCTGTGCGCGGGGGTGCTGCTGCTCGCGGGTCGCGGGGTCGCGGACGCTCCGCGGCCCGAGCAGGGCGAGGTCGTGAGCACGGACGCCGAGCTCCCGATCGAGCGGCTGCGCACGCGCTTGCGTGCTCGCCCAGGCGAGGAACGCGCGCGCCTCGAGCAACACCTGCACGAGTTCGAGGAGCTGCCCGCCGCGGCGCGCGCGCGACTGCTCGAGCGCGCGCGGGCCCTGCGCGCCCAGGAGCGCGGAGTGGACGAGAGTCCGCCCTGTGCCCCGCGCACGCGCGGCGAGGAACTCGAGCGCGTGCCCACGGAGCAGGGCCGCGCCCAGCTGCGCGAGTGCCTGCGCGAGCGTGGCCGCGCGGTGCGCGCGCGCATGCCCGCCGCGCTGCGCAAGCGCCTGGAGGAGGCACCGCCCGAGCTGCGGCGCGCGATCCTCGAGCGGCTGTCCCAGCGCCGCGGACAGATGAGCCTGCGCGCCCTGGGCGCGTTGCGCCAGCGCCTCGGCCTCGGCCGCGAGGAGGTGCGGCGGCTGGAGGGTCTGCCCCTCGCTCAGCGCCTCCAGGCCGTGCGCGAGCTCGGCCTGCGCTGGCGCGGCGACGGCGGCCGGGGTCACTTCCGTCGCTAGTCGGCGGGCCGCACGAATCGGGCGGGCCTGCCCGCGTTGCGAGTAGACTGCGCGCTCGACCATGGCGAGCGGAGCCCTCCTTCCGGTCCCGATGGCCTCGGCCGTGGCCGTACTGGAGCACCGCCCGCGCCATCTGATCGACCTGCGCAGTCCGGCGGAGTACGCCGAGGACCACTTGCCGGGCGCGCTCAACGTCCCGCTCTTCGACGACCTCGAGCGCGCGCTCATCGGCACCCTGTACGTGCGTCACTCGCCGCAGGCGGCCTTCGAGCAGGGTCGCGCGCTCACGCGAGCCAAGATCGTTCCCTTCACCGCGCGCATCGCCGCCGCCTGCGGCTGGGAACCCGGCGCGCAGGATCTGGAGGAGCGGGTCGAGCGTCTGACGGCCGGCGGCATCGCGTACCTCGAGCGCGAGCTCCAGCCGGAGCCCGTGGTCCCGGGTCCGGTCGTCCTGTATTGCTGGCGCGGCGGGCTGCGCTCGCGCTCGGTGGTGGCCTTCCTGCGCGGGCTCGGCTACGCGGAGGCACAGGGGCTCGAGGGCGGCTACCGGGCCTACCGTCAATGGGTGCGCCAGCGGCTCGAGGCCTGGCGGACGCCCGCGAGCTTCGTCCTGCGCGGTCTCACCGGAGTGGGCAAGACGCTGGTGCTGCGGGCGCTGGCCGAGCTGCGCCCGGACTGGGTACTCGACATCGAGGGCCTGGCCGGGCACCGCAGCTCGATCCTCGGCATGGTGGGGCTGGAACCGGCCTCGCAGAAGCTGTTCGAGTCGCGCCTGGTGGCGCGTGTGGCGCGCGGCTTCGGGTCCGCCTGCGTGGTCGAGGGCGAGAGCCGCAAGGTGGGCGACGTGATCCTGCCGGTGGGCGTGTGGCGTGCGATCGACGAGGGCGTGGCGCTGGAGCTCCACGCCGATCCGGCGCGCCGCGTGCGCGTCCTGCTCGACGACTACCTCGCCACGGCCCACAGCCGCGCCGAGCTGGCGCGCCAGCTGCCGTTCATCGAGGCGCGCCTCGGTCCGCGCTGGCAGGGCGAGCTGGTGGCCCTGCTCGCGGCCGGGCGCGAGGCGGAGCTGGTCGAGCTGTTGCTCGCGCGCTACTACGATCCGCTCTACACGCACTCGGAGCGCGGACGAGACTACGCGGCGCGCTTCGACTCGAGCGACCCGCGCGCGACGGCGTCCGAGCTCGTGCGCTGGATCGAGCGCCGACTCGCGAGCGAGCGCCCGCCTTCCACGGCCGCCCCGCGCGCGGCGCAGGCTCCCTCGGCCCGGGCGGGCTTGTAGGGTCGCGCGCGGCGCCGTATCCTGTCGGACTTCCGGCGGGCTCCCCAAGGGCTCGAGAAAGGCTGCTCGGACGGCCCCCGGAGCACGCTTCGGAACGCAGCCCCAAGACGCGCCCCATGTGCGGATTCATCGGTGTCTACGGCCCCGACGGGGTGGATGTCGCCCCGGAGATCTACGAGGGCCTGCTGGCCATCCAGCACCGCGGCCAGGACGCGGCCGGGATCATCACCTTCACCGACATCTTCCACGTGAAGAAGGGCGCGGGGCTGGTGCGCGACGCCTTCTCCGAGCTGGACATGACGCGCCTGCGCGGCCACCTCGGCCTGGGCCACGTGCGCTATCCGACGGTCGGACCGGGCAGCCTCGACGACGCGCAGCCGTTCCACGTCAACTTCCCCTTCGGCGTGGGCATGGCCCACAACGGCAACGTCACCAACTTCCTCGAGCTCAAGGAGAGCCACGCGCAGAAGAGCGGCACGCGCCTCAACTCGTCCTGCGACCTCGAGGTGATCCTGTACGTGTTCGTGCGCGCCCTGTCCGAGCGCGTGCCGACCGGACGCCTGGTGCGGCCCGACGACGTGTTCGCGGCCGTCAAGGAGGTCCACAAGCAGGTGCGCGGGGCCTACTCGGTGGTGGCCATCCTGCCCGACGTCGGGCTGGTGGCCTTCCGCGATCCGTTCGGGATCAAGCCCATGGTCATGGGCGTCCGGCACGGTCCGGAGGGCAGCTGGTTCGCGGTCGCCTCCGAGAGCGTGGCGCTGGACGTCGTCGGCTACAAGGAGCACCGCGACGTGGGCGCCGGCGAGGCCGTCCTGATCGACGCGAACCGCCAGGTCCACCGCCAGCAGGTCTCGAGCAAGCCGCACCGGCCGTGCATCTTCGAGCTGGTCTACTTCGCGCGGCCGGACTCGATGCTGGACCAGATCTCGGTCTACAAGACGCGCTCGCGCTTCGGCCTGGCGCTGGCGCAGCAGTGGAAGGAAGCGGATGCGCCCAAGCCCGACGTGGTGATCCCGATCCCGGACTCGTCGCGCGACGCGGCCCTGTCCATGGCGGCCGGCCTCGAGGTCCCGTACCGCGAGGGCCTGGTCAAGAACCGCTACATCGGGCGCACCTTCATCATGCCCAACCAGGGCGCGCGTCAGACCTCCGTGCGCCGCAAGCTGAACGCGATCCCGCTCGAGTTCCAGGACAAGAACGTGCTGCTGGTGGACGACTCGATCGTGCGCGGCAACACCGCGCGGCGCATCGTGCGCATGGCGCGCGAGGCCGGTGCGCGCCGCGTCTACCTGGCGATCACGAGTCCGCCGCTCGTCTCGCCCTGTCCCTACGGCATCGACATGGCCACCAAGACCGAGTTCGTGGCCGCCGGGCGGGACACCGCCGAGGTCGCCGCGGCGCTCGAGGCCGACTACGTGCTCTACCTGGACCGCGAGGCCATGAACGAGGCCGCGCGCGCGGGCAATCCCGGGGTCGAGCACTTCTGCAACGCCTGCTTCACGGGCGAGTACCCGACCGGGGACATCACCGCCGACGTCCTCGATCGGATCGGCAACGAGCGCGACCACAACCGCCAGAAGCTCTTCAGCTTCACCGGTTAGAGTCAATCCTTCTTTCTCGTCCGTTTCTTCCGCAGCGAGGCGACGTCCGCGCGGTCTTGAGGCCGGTCAGTTGCCTCCTTTGCCGCGATGAGGTCGTCGAGCCCCAGATAGTGCGCCGGGACCGGGCCGTACGCGGCGTCGGCGCGCCGGTCCCACGCCCCGCGGAAAGACGGAATGCCATCGAGGCTCGTCAAGACATCGATGCGCACGGGCGGCACCCCGAGCTGGATGACCATGTTCGGGTCGGTCAAGTCCGCGACCGAGTACCCGAGATCCGCTCCTCCGAAGAACGCGTGCAACGCGGCAAGTGCGCGCGTGGCGTTCTTCTCCTCAGGATCGAGGTAGACGTCCAGGTCCCTCGTCGCTCGCGGAGTCGCATGGAATGCCACCGCGTGAGCCCCCACGATCAGATAGCGGACGTCGTGCGCGTTCAACGCGGCGATGAACTCTTCGTAGTCGCGGTATCTCATCGATTCCTTGGGTCTTGAGGCAGCTCAGGAGGCAGTCGTCCACTGCGAGCACGCGCTCCTCGGCCGTCATCTGCTGCCAGAAATCGAAGTCGCGCTCCTCGGCCTCCGCGCGCGACATCTTCGCGATCGTCCAGGTGCGGCCGTTACGGGCGATCCGGCGTTCGTTCTCCACGCGGTCATTCTACCGCTGGGTGGGAGTCACCGACTTCGTACTCGACAGAATCACGCCATCCGTGACGTCTGAATCCCGAGCAAGGCTCAGGCTCGGTGCCCGAGGAGCAGAAGGCTGCGCCCCTTCACCTACAGCGTCATGCAGCACCTGACCATCCGCTCAGTCGCTGGAGGCCGCTACGAGATCCGTGGCGAGATCGCGCGCGGCGGGATGGGGGTGTCTGGTGGCCGGAAAGGCCCACGATCTGGTCGACGGCCGGCCTGCCGATCTGGCCCGTGGTCCGCGCAAGAAGCCCGGGCTCGCAGAACATCGCAGCCTTCTGGCGGAGATTGGCGGCGGGTTGCCCTTGCGCCGAGTGAGTCGGAGCCAACCGCCGATCGCGCCAACAGTCCGCGGGCGAAGGATCCCTCTCTTGACGAGGCAGACCTGCGGCAGACGATACGCTTCGAGATCGCCTGCTTCACGGGCGAGTACCCGACCGGGGACATCACCGCCGACGTCCTCGATCGGATCGGCAACGAGCGCGACCACAACCGCCAGAAGCTCTTCAGCTTCACCGGTTGACCGAGCGGAACCCCGGCCAGGAATCCGCTTCGGGGCGCGTGCGGCGGGAGGCGCAATGCCGAGCAGAGTCGCCCGGCGGCGTGGCGGCGGATCGCACTGTCTCCGCGGTCCGTGGAGTGCCCTTCTGGACCCCCCTTCTGGACCCCACGGAAGCCTCGGCTT
Organism: uncultured Planctomycetaceae bacterium; assembly: GCA_964631945.1. Classification (GTDB taxonomy): domain Bacteria; phylum Planctomycetota; class UBA1135; order UBA1135; genus JABFRZ01. The sequence continues at coordinate 15,713 of CAZWAY010000015.1, read as the reverse complement.
CGACTACCATCGCGCTCGGCTGCAAGCCGGTGTAGCCCCCACCACATGTTGCCCTCGCGCGAGATCGTCGACATCGACTCCGTGGATCTCGTCTCGCTGACGCACAAGCTGCTCGGGAGCAAGCCGGACGCCGAGGACGTGGCCCAGGACACCTGGCTGCTTTGCCACTCCAGGCCGCGGACCATGCGCAACGCGCTCGCCTGGCTCAAGGTCACGATCCTGCGCCGGGCCCTGCGACTGGGGCAGCGGGACCGCTGGCGCAAGGAACGCGAGAAGCGGGTCGCGCGAGCGGATCGGTCGCCTTCCGCCAGCGAGGTGCTGGAGCAGAGTTCCCTGCGTGAGGTCCTGACGACTCTCGTCGACCGGCTGGAGGAACCCTACAGGGAAGTGCTGAGACTGCGCTACTTCGAGGGTCTGGAATTCGACGACATCGCCCTCCGCACGGGGCGCTCGGCGGGGACCGTGCGCTCTCAGGTCAAGCGCGGTCTGGAGCGACTGCGCGCGCGCTTCGGGGCGCGTTCGGACGCGCGGCTCGGCGCCTTCGCACTGCTCCTGTGGCGAAGGAGCGCGCGACTCCGGCGAGTGGCGCTCATGGCCACCGTGGCGGCGAGCGCGGTGGCGATCGGACTCGTCGCGCTGCGCGCTCCCAGGCCTGGCCAGCGAGGAGCGGCGTCCGCTTCAGCGAATCAGGGGCGCGACGAGCTCGGCCCCGCGACCACGGCTGGAATCCGGATTCCCGGAGCGAGCGGGCTCGCGGAGGGGCCGGATCCTCTTGTGGATCGGGCCGGCGCGGCTCCGTGGCTCTCGCATCTGGAGGGAACCGTGTTCGCGCCGGACGGTGCGTCCGTCCCTGAAGCCGCCATCCTGATGTCCGAGGTGGACGGAAGCGAGGCGCGGGTCGTCGCGCATGCGGATGCGGCGGGTCGTTACCGCATCTCAGGCGTCGACGGTTCGCAGCTGCTCTGGGCCGAGATCCCGGCGCGCGTTCCATCTCCCAGGCACCTCCTCGGCACCGTGTCGCCGGGGCGTGCCCTGGACCTGTGCATCGGCTATCCCACGGGCACCTTGAGGGGGCGTGTCTATGTGCACGAGGGGCGCCCCGTCTCCGGCGCCGAGGTCGCCGTGATCAGCACGGTCGACAGGTTCGAGACCACCGACCAGGGCACGCTGGCCAAGCGCTCGTTGCCGAGTCGCGTCCGCACGCAGGACGACGGCAGCTTCCAGCTCGGGCATCCGCTGGAGCTGAACTTCAGGTTGCTCGTGCAGGCGCCGAACCAGGCGCCGTTCTGCTCGCTGGTCAAGCGCGTCCCGGGGCTCGCCCAGGATCTGGAGATCGTCCTTCCGGAGCCGAGCACGCTGGAGGGCCAGGTCGTCCTGCCCGACGGGAATCCCTTGGCCGATGCGCGGCTCGAGCTCGTCTTCCCGCGGCCCATTCCTGCGCGCGAGGCGCGCACGAACGAGCGCGGCGTCTTCGTCTTCGGAGCGCTGCCGGGCGGGCCATTCGCCCTTCGTCTGCACGAGGGCGCGACGGCGCGCGCGCTCTCTTGCAGGCTCGAAGGCAACCTCGCGCCCGGCGAGTGGCAGTGGCTGCGCGTGATGCTGGACGAGGAGTCCACGCTGCGCGGTCGCGCGCTCGATGCGGGCCTGCCCCTGGTGGGCTGGGAGGTCGAGCTGGCGGAGCGCGGACCGATGGCGTTGCCACAGGACCTCAGGTGGACGCGCACGGGAGCCGACGGCCGCTTCGCCTTCCCGTCCTGTTCTCCTGCGAGCGAATACAGGGTCCGACTCTTCCGACCGGGAGGGCAGCGGGGTGCGCCCAGGGCCGAGGCGTCCGCCGTGCGCGCGGGGACGGTCGAGTTCGTGCTTCATGCGGACTCGAGAGCACACGGCGGCGGCCTGGCCGGGCAGTTCCTGGCAACGGGCCCCTTGCCCCTTCTGGCCGCGCTCGGCGGACCCGATTCCCCCCGCCTGTTGTCGGTCGACCCCGGCACGGGTGAGTTCGCCGCGGACGAACTGGCGCCCGGGACGCACGCCCTGCGCGCGTGGTTGCCCGGGTTTGGGGTGTGGGAAGCGGGCGAGGTCGAGATCCTCCGTGACGCGCGCACGAACGTCTCGCTGCGGGTGCCGGGACCCGGTTCCCTGTTCATCCGTCTGAATCTCCCGCCCGACGTGTCCGTCGACGACTGGTTCGGCTGCGTCGCCAGTCCGAGCCTGGACGATTCGATCGGTCAGAGCGTGCAGACGCTGCGGGTCGATCCGGAGGCGGGTGGTCTGCGATGCGAGCTGATGCCGGGTAGGTTCGTCTGCGAGCTGAGGTATCGCGGCGTCCTGTACGAGTCACGTCCGGTCCACATCCTGCCGGGTGCGACCACCGAAAGGAGCGTGAACGCGAGCGAGCTGATACCGGTGTCGCTGCGACTCGAACTCGAGCACCCGCTGATGGCCGGCGAGACGGTCGCGCTGGTGATCCATGGGGAGAGCGGTCCGAGGGGGATCCTGCTGAAGCCGAAGTGGCTGGACGAGCGGAACGAGACGTACAAGGTCATGCTGACGCCAGACGCGCGCTCGCTGCGGGTGAGCACGAGCTCGAGACTCGCGGCGACCCTCGAGCTGGGGGGACACGTGCTGCTCCCAGGCATGGAGCTGCGCATGCATCTCACGCGTGGCGACGACGGAGGTTCCCCTGGAGTGCTCGTCGGAGACGGCGGAGGGAACCGTGCAGTCCCACTTGCGCCGCGCTGAGCTCCGGGGCCACGGTTCGCAGCAGCTGGCGCACGGCGCGCGGCCACCGTGCCCTTCACGGAGGGCGTCGTAGGCGTTGCGCGCCCGGCCCGTGGCACAAGGGGCCCGATCCCACTCGATTGTTATGTATTTGTTATATTCGGGCCGTGGAACGCGCGGCCGTGGTGTCTCCGGGGCCCTCCTGTCTGCTCGGGCTCGCGTTGCTCGGCTGCGGCACGAAGACCCTTCCCGATCCGCCGGGCGCCGGCGCCGAGAGCATCGATCCCGAGATCCTGCAGGCCGTGCTGGAGGCGCGCGCGAGCGTGCTCGCGGATCCCGAGGACCTCGAGAAGCGCGTCGAGCTGGCGATGGTCCTGGATGCGAACGAGCTGGACGTTCCCGCCGAGGTGGCCTGGCTGCAGGTCTGCACACTCGCCCCGGACAACGCTCAGGCCTGGTACGGCCTCTCGGGCGTGCGCGAGCGCACCGGCGACCAAGAGGGTTCGCTGACGGCCTGCGAGCGCGCCACGGCGCTCGCCCCGGACTACTCCCCGGCCCAGGCGCGACTGGGCAGGCTGCTGCTCGAGAGCGGGCGATCCGACGAGGCCGAGGCGGCCTTCCGGCGCGCCATGCAGCTCGAGCCCGAGTCCGCCCTCGGCCCCCTCGGAATGGCCCGGCTCTACTTGGAGGACGACGAGCTCGACGAGGCGATCCGCATGCTGGAGGAGGTCGTGGCCCGCAATCCGCGCGAGCCCTTCGCTCACGGATTGCTCGCGCGTGCATACCAGCGCCGCGGCGACGACGAGCGCGCACACGAGCATGCCCAGGCCGAGCTGCGCAGCGACCCTCCGAGCACGAACGATCCCTGGATGAACAGGGTGCGACGCTACTCCACCGGACTGGCCACGCGCATCGCGCGCGTACAGCGCTTCGTGCGCAAGGGCGACTCCGACGGCGCGCGCCGCGAGCTGGCAGCCCTGCGCGCTGGCCGGTATGCGCACGACTCCGTGCTGGAGACGATCTGCACGACCTACCTGACCCTCGGAGACGCGCGCGCGGTCCTGGAGGTCATGGACGAGAGGGGCTCCGGACCGGGCCCTTCCCCCGCCCTGCGCGTGTGTCGCGCGCGTGCGCTCTTGATGCTGGACGATGCGGAACGGGCCATGGCCGAGATCGACGGTGTCCTGGCCCTGGATCCGCGGCGGTCGGAGGCGCTCGCGCTGCGCGGCAAGGTCCTGTTCGGACGCGGCAGCGCCCGGGAGGCGGCCGATGCGCTGGCGGCGGCGCGCGACAACGGAGAGACGAGCCTGTACACCCTTCTCACGCTGGGGCGGGCCCTGTCGCAGGCCGGCGATCTCGAGCAGGCGAAGGTAGCCCTGGACGAAGCCACACGGTCGTACCCGGAGGCTCCCAAGCCGTGGGCCTGTCGCGCCGAAGTGCTGGCGCTCCTGGGGCGCTTCGACGAGGCCCGCGGCTCCCTGGCCGAGGCCCGCGGTCTCGGCCTCGACGCGGACCAGTTGCGCGCCGTCACGGAGCGCTTGCAGCAGCTCGAGGCCGAGGGCGGACCCGAGCACCCATGACCTCGCGCGCTCACTGTGGTCCCGCCCTGGTCGTGGCGCAGCTCCTCGCGGGTTGCGATCGAGCACAGCGCACGCCCGGCGAGGCTCCGGCCGAGGCCTGGTTCGAGGAACGCGCCGCGGCCTCGGGCCTCGTCTTCCGACACGAGTCGGGACACCAGGAGAGGTTCTGGATGCCCGAGATCATGGGCGGCGGGGCGGCGCTCTTCGACATGGACGACGACGGCGACCTGGACGCCTACCTGGTGCAGAGCGGCAGCCTGGACGGGAAACTCGCGTCACCGAACCGTCTCTTCCGGAACGAGGGCAAGGGTCGGTTCCTCGACGTGACGGAGGGCAGTGGGGCCGGCGACACGCGCTACGGCAATGGAGTCGCCTGCGGGGACGTGGACGACGACGGCGACACGGATGTCTACGTGACCAACACCGGCCGCAACACACTGCTCGTCAACCAGGGGGGCGGGCGCTTCCTGGACGCGACGGACGCGGCGGGAGTTGGCAACCAGGGCTGGGGAACGAGCGCCGCCTTCTTCGACGCGGACGCGGATGGACGGCTCGATCTCTTCGTGACGAACTACCTCGACTGGTCGCTGGAGAGCGACATCGAATGCCTGGACGCCCTGTCGCGGCCGGACTACTGCGGTCCGAAGAACTACAAGACGCCGGCCCGCGACCTCTTCTACAGGAACGTCGCTTCCGGCCGCTTCGAGGACGAGAGCCAGGCCAGCGGCGTGAGCGCGAGCCCCGGTACGGGCATGGGCGTGGGCTGCGCGGACTTCGACGCCGACGGGAACGTGGACGTGTTCGTGGCCAACGACGGCATGGACAACCGCCTGTGGCTCGGGCGCGGCGACTGCACCTTCGTGGACCGCGCCATGGAGTGGGGCTGCGCCACGGATACCGCCGGCCTCAAGAAGGCCGGGATGGGCGTGGCGCTGGGCGACGTCGACGACGACCTCGACGAGGACCTGCTGGTCTGCAACCTGGCCAAGGAATCCGACTCGTTGTACCTGAACGGCGGCGCCTATTTCGTCGACTCGACGGCGCGCCGGGGTCTCGCCAACGTCAGCAAGTCGTTCACGCGCTTCGGCATGGGCTTGATCGACTTCGACGCCGACGGTCGTCTGGACTTGTTCCAGGCGAACGGCCGGGTCCAGCGCCAGCGCACGGACGTCGCGGGCGACCCCTACGCCGAGGAGAACCTGCTCTTCCGCTGCACGGAGAGCGGACGCTTCGTGGAAGTCCTGCCGCGCGGCGGCACGGCCGTGCCCATCGTCGCCACCAGTCGCGCGGCGGCCTTCGGGGACGTGAACGGAGACGGAGCCGTGGACATCCTGGTGGTGGACCGCGACGAGCAGGCGCGTCTGCTGCTGAACCGCGGGGTAAGTCGCAACCACGCGCTGCACTTCCGCGTGCGCGAGCGCTCCGGGCGCGATGCGCTGGGCGCGTCGCTGACCCTGGAAGTCGACGGCAGGAAAGCTCCGTCGCGACGTGCGCGCGGCCTACAGCTACCAGGCCTCCAACGACCCGCGCGTACACGTCGGGCTCGGTGGCGGCACGCGCATCGAGCACCTCGAGGTGCGCTGGGCGGACGGCGCCACGGCTGCCTTCGGTCCCTTCGAGCTCCCACCCGGCGCGCTCACGGCCGTGTTCGAGATCCAGCGCAAGCCCTGAGCGCACGCGCGGTGGGTCCTGCGCGTGGCGAGGTCCAGGCCGGGTCGCTCGGTGGCCACGGGCCGACGCGTTGTGCCAGAATCGTGGTGTGGTTCACCTCGCGATCCTCCTGGGCGTGCTTGGATTCGGGCAGGAGCCGCACGAGCGCGTCGTGGCCTCGCAGGCGGAGCGCGCCTCGCACGAGCGCATGCTCGAACGGCTCGGCGCCCTGGCGCGGGCCACCGACCGGGAGAATCCGTATCTGGGCACGTACTCGATCGGCGTGTTGCGGCAGGCTCTCGCGGGAGGACTGCCGCCGCTTCGAGAGGCCGAGGCGCGCCACCAGCTGGGGCTGGAACTCCTGCGCGTGGGGCGCACCGAGGAGGCCCTGACCGAGCTCGAAGCCGTGCGCGCGGCCCTGGGAAAGCTGGCCGAACCCGCGCCGCCGAGCTGGGCCGGCGACCTGACGCTCGAGCTGGGGCTGGCTGCCCTGCGCCTGGCCGAGAATCGCAACTGCATCGCCAACCACAGCCCCGAGAGCTGTCTGTTCCCGCTGCGCGGCGGTGGCCTGCACGTCGATCGCGAGGGTTCGACGCGGGCCATCGGATTCCTGCGCGAGGCCGAGACCGAGGCGCCGGCGGGCAGTCCGGCCGCGCTGGCGGCGCGCTGGCTCCTGAACGTCGCCCATATGACCCTGGGCACCTGGCCAGAGGGACTCACGCCCGAGGAACTCATCGCCCCCGAACTGTTGCGCTCGCGGGTCGAGTTCCCTCGCTTCCCCGACGTGGCCGCGGAGGCCGGGGTGGATTTCCTGAACCTGGCCGGCGGCGCGATCGCCGAGGACTTCGACGCGGACGGCTGGCTGGACCTGGTGATCACCGACTCGGAGCCGCGCAGCCAGGCGCGCTTCCTGCACAACACCGGCGGCGGGCACTTCGAGGACCGCACCGCGGGCTCGGGTCTGGAGGGGATCGGCGGCGGGCTGAACGCGGTGCAGGCCGACTACGACGATGACGGCCGCATCGATTTCCTGATCCTGCGCGGCGCCTGGTGGGCGAGTCAGGGAAAGCACCCCAATTCGCTCCTGCGCAACCTGGGGGACGGACGCTTCGTGGACGTCACGCACCTGGCCGGCCTGGCCGATCCGGCCTTGCCCACGCAGGTCGGGAGCTGGGCCGATTGCGATCTGGACGGAGACCTGGACCTCTACGTCGCCAACGAAGCCGCGCCCAGTCAGCTCTTCCTGAACCAAAGCGATGGCCGCTTCGTCGATGGGGCCGCCGAGGCCGGGGTGGAGAACAATCAATACGCCAAGGGCGCCTGCTGGGGCGACTACGACGGCGATCGCTACCCAGACCTGTACGTCTCCAACATCGGGGCGCGCAATCGGCTGTTCCACAATCGCGGCGATGGGCACTTCGAGAACGTGGCCGGGAAGTTGGGCGTGTCCATGCCCCGCGACAGCTTCGCCACATGGTTCTTCGACTACGACCAGGACGGCGACCTGGATCTGTTCGTCACCAGTTACCACCAGAGCGTGAGCCATCGCCTGGCACCGGTGGTGGCGAGCACTCTTGGACTCGCGCATGAGGCCGAGTCGGCGCGGCTCTACCGGAACGACGGTCGAGGTGGGTTCGCGGACGTGACCCAGGAAGCGGGCCTGGGACAGATCAAGCTGCCCATGGGCGCCAACTTCGGCGACCTGGACGGTGACGGCTACCCGGACTTCTACCTGGGCACGGGCTATCCGGGCTTCGACGCCCTGATGCCCAACGTCATGTACTGGAATCGAGGCGGCAAGGGCTTCGTCGACGTCAGCGAGGCGGGCGGCTTCGGACACCTCCAGAAGGGACACGGCGTCGCCTTCGCCGACCTGGACGACGATGGCGATCAGGACGTGTTCGAGGAGCTGGGCGGTGCCTACCCCGGCGACGCGGCGCGCAACGTGCTGTTCCAGAATCCCGGCTTCGGTACGCACTGGCTGAAGGTCACGCTGCAAGGCCGGCGCTCGGCGCGCTGCGCCATCGGGACGCGCATCGAGGCCCGTGTGCGCGAGGGAGAAGCGACGCGCTCGGTGTACGCCTGGGTCGGAAGCGGTGGCAGCTTCGGCGCCAACCCCCTGGCCCAGCACCTGGGTCTGGGCCACGCGGAGCGGGTGGAGTCGCTCCAGATCACCTGGCCGGTCACCGGAGCGGTCCAGCGCCTCGAAAACCCGCCGATGGACGTACACATCGAGGTCGTCGAGGGTGTCGAGGGCTACACCGTGCGCTCGAAACCGCGCGCGCCCTCGGGCGGAGATTGAGCGAACGATCGGGGGGGCGGAGTGAGCGGGAGGGGACGCCGATCTCGCGCTCGCGCAGGCCGCGAGCGGTGGGCGGGGCACGGCCCCTGGATGCCGTAGCGCTCAGCGCGCGTTCACGATCATCGCGATGGCGAGACCGACGAGCGCCAGCCCGCCGAAAATGGCGGCGAAGAGGCACAGGCCGAACTTCAGCTCGCTCATCCCGACGTGCGATCGATAGGCGTCGGAGCCAAGAGCCGAGTCCTTCGCGCGCGCGCTGGACGGACGCTTGAGGCGAATGCGGCCGTTGTCGAACTTCTCGAGGAAGGTCCAGCCCGCGCGCTGCTCCTCGTCCAAGACGGTGCGCAGGAACGCGGACTGCCTGAAGGCGCCCGTCGCCGAGCGGACGATCTTGAACTCCCAGCCTTCGGCCAGCTCTTGCGGCGTGTACTCGGTCATCTCTTCTTCTTCCTGTCTCTCGCGGCGCCTCCGAGCGGCGGCGCCAGCGGCAGCAGCTCCTCCGGTCATGATCCGAACCGAATCGAAGGGTCGAGCGAGTTCATCGGCGATCGCGTGTCACGACGACACATTCTACATGCGAGGTCGTCGAGGGGATCGAGGGTTGCACCGAGAAGCGCGCCAACTAGCGCGAGTCCGCATACAGGGCCTCGATCTCAGCAGGACTGAGCGCCTCGTCGTAGAGGCGCACGTCGTCGAGGAGGCCCCGGAACCCGCTCCCGATCCAGCAGGCATCGAACCCCAGCGCCGGGCGAGCCAGGGTCGGGCGCGTGCTCGAGCTGGTCAGCAGGCCGCCGCGACCGAGGTACAAGCGGTCCCGGGTGGGCTCGAAGACGAGCGCGAGGAAGGTCCACTCTCCATCGCGGAGGGCGAGCCCCGCACCGACGTAGGGGCTGACCCAGCCGTAGAGCAGCTCGTCGTCGAGGAGGATCAGGGCGATGCCGAGGCCATTGGCGCTGGCCGAGAACAAGGACGCTCCCTGGGGGCCTTCCCGGCGTAGCCACAGGGTCAAGGTGAGGCGGTCGGTGAACAGAGGGTCGTCCCGCTCCGCGAGTCGAGCGACATGGATGTAGTCGTCTCCGTCGAAGCGCACCGCGCGCCCCAGAGCGGAGGTCGCTCCAGGCTCACCGAGGAGCGGCGTGCCGTAATACGTGCCGTCCCGCTTGGCGCCGGATTCGTAGGCGATCGAACCCTTCTTCTCGTCCAGCGCCCAGCGGAGCAGGCTTCGACGGCGGAACTGCCAGACATGACCCTTGGAGGTGAACGGAGCCTCGTCCACGCGCCAGTAGTAGGTCTGACGCGGAGCCGTGGCACCGGGGACGAACTGCGACGGGTCGAAGTAGCCGCGGAACTCCGGCGAACTCGGGGTCGCGTCGCGCACGGCGCTCCAGCTCGTGCCGAAGTAGAGCGCGTGATCGCTCGCACCGGGAGCCGGCAGCCAGGAGAGCGCTTCCCGTTCGCCGGCGAGCCTTCCGCCGTCCCGGGGAAAGGGCGCGTCGGCCGGGCCGGCGCCGGCGGCGAGCGCGGCGATCTCTGCCTCACTCAGGGCGTAGCGATAGATGCGCACGTCGTCCATCTGGCCGCGGAACCGCCGACCCGGGTAGGGATCCTGGCCGAGGTACGTCTCGCCGTCGAACTCCTCGGGCGCGTGCCGAACGGCGTTCGTGGCGCTCTTCAGCTCCGTACCATCGTGCAGGTAGATCGTGGCCGACTCCGGCCGGATGACGAGCGCCGCGAAGCACCAGCTCCGGTTGGGAACCACGAGCTCGGGAGCGCCCCACTGGAAGGTGGCGGCGTCCGCATTCCAGGTGTACCGCAGCCGTTTGGCCCGCCCCAGCCCCGATCCGGGGTCGAAGTGCAGCCCGGCCACCGAGTTCCCGGCCCGTGTGTACACGAGACCCGTCCAGGGAAGCTGCTCTCCGTCGCGGCGGATCCAGGTGGTGATCGTGACCTGGTTGGAGTGCAGGCCGAGCGGAGGCAAGACGACCGAATCGTTGCGGCCGTCGAAATCCACCGCGCTCCCGAAGCGACCCCCGTTCCAGCCCGCGCCGAGCAGGGTGGCGTCCTGGCCGTGTCCCGTGGCATCCGCGGTTCCCGTCCCGCCGCCCTCGTCGAGTGGATAGTAGGCGTGGAGTTCGAGCGGCAAGGTCTCGATCGAGACCGAGCCGTAGCTGGGACTGTCGCCGTCGCTCACCTGGTACGAGAAGGAGTCGCGGCCGACGACCGGATCGAGCGCGTCGTACTCGAGTCTCCCCGAGGCCCTGGGACCCGGCGAGGGTGAGCGCCGTACCGGGACGCCTCCGGCCGAGGTCGGCTCGAACCCTCCCAGGAAGAGCGGCTGACAGTTGCCGTCAGCGGTGTCCGCGAGCACGTCGAAGGCCAGTGGCGCGCGCGCGCGGAGCTCGTCCTTGCGCAGTACGACCTGCTCGGGATGGACGTAGGGGGTGACCGGAACCGGGTAGGGACCGACGGGCTCCAGGCACGTCATGGTCGCGACGATCGACAGGATGACCGCGCGCGTGTTCGGCCCGAAGAAGAGGCAGCCGTCGCACATCACGTTGCACGGCGTCACGTCGTGGCAGTGGACCGCGCCCCAGTTGTGCCCGAGCTCGTGCGCGACGATGAAGCTGGAGTCCGTGCTCCAGGCGTAGTGATAGACGGGGTCGCAGACCGAGCCGATGAAGGCGAAGCCCCCGTAGTAGAGCTCCGGCCGATACTCCCCGATCACGAGGTGCGCCATGTCGCGCGGGACGTCGGCCTGGTTGGTCTGCCACTCGGCCGCGAAGAGGTCGAGCAGGTTGGGCCCATTCGTCGGAGCGTAGTAGGGCTGGGTGCGCACGACGTAGGCCGTGATCGCGTGGGTGAGCTGCAGATCGCGCGCGTAGACGGGGTCGACCTCGTTCATCAACGCATCGATCGCGGCCACGGTCGCGTTCACCGAACCCTTGGCGAGATAGAAGGGATAGTCGGCCTCGAAGGCGATCGTTGCTCGCTTAAGACAGAACGGGTCCGACGTGCTGCCCGGGAGCATCCGTCCCGCGCTCGTCATCCCGGCCAGGAGTTCCTCGCTCCCACACTCGAAAGGCTCGGGCGGCGGCGCGGGACGGAGCACGTGCAACCCCCGACGGGCGCCGCTCCCGGGCTCGAGCCGCAGGCGTTCGCCCGATCCGAGCTGGATCGTGGCCGAGAGTCCCGCGGGCAGGAGCGACGCGCACACCGTGCTCCCCGAGTCCCCGCGAACGCTGCCGCGGTAGGTCGTGGGGAGCGGGGGCTCGTGGTCGCGAGTCTCGCCGGCCTCCCCGACCACGCGCACGAACGCGCCCGGGGCGCGAAGGGAATGGCGCTCCAGTTCGAGCGCGAGGGAGCCCGTCTCCAGGGGTATCGCGATGGTGAGGACCTCTGGCAAGCTCGCCGGAAGGGTGAGCTCGAAGCGGCGCTCGAGCGCGCCGGAACGCGGCTCCGCCTCCGCGGCAGACACGCGCAAGGCTTGGGGAACCAGGCACAGGACCGCCAGGGCGGCGGACGGCACTCGCGCGTCGTGGTGCGTGTTTCGATGTGTCAAGCAAGGCCCTCCCGGATCGCAGTTCATTTCGGGTCCCTCTCCATGGGGGATCCGGGCTGATCCGTCCGAGCCACGCGCATTCCGAGAATCTCTCGAGCGGAGGCCGAGCCGCGGAAGAAGACGCGTCCAGCAGGAAGACCGGCGGCCCGCCCCCGGGTGTGCCCTCGGCGCCCATTGGAGGCGTAGGTCTCCTGGTCTTGCCCGCGGCAAGCAGAGAAGGGCTGTCGCCACTGCGGCCGGCTTGGGATGGCGCCCGGCAGGTCCACGAAGCGCGGCTCGTGCGCGAGATAGAGCACGACCCTGTGTTCGGCGTCGCTGTCAACCGTGAAGGTAACGGGCAGGGCCGCCCCTCGCCCCCCGCTGCTATGATACGCCCTGAGAAGGAGTGCCATTGACCGGAGGGATCGCGTCAATCCTCTTTGCGTTGCTTGCCGTCGCTTCTCCGAGCGCAGCGCGCTCGGCCAAGGTGGCTTGCCCCGCCAGCGCTCATCACCTCGTGCAGCAAGGGGGCTTTGCGGAGAGCCGAGCAAGAGAGCCAGAGCCCCCGTCCGCCGCACCCTTCGCCGCCGACAAGGAGACGCTCGTTCTGCTGCGCTCGGTGCTTGCCGACGATGGCCCCGAAGAGGCTCGGCGCCTCCTGGAAGAGATCGTGCAGGGCCTCGTCGAGCCGCAGCCGGGCGCGGAGCTGGCGTACGTTGCGTTCCTCCTCGAACTCGACCGCGTGGCGGAGGGCCTCGGGAGTTTGCCCGAGCAGCGGATCTTGTGGGAAGGGATCCTCGCTGCGCGCACGCGTCTCTTCCCTCCCGACAACCTCGATCTCCTCGGAGCGAAGATGAACCTCGCCAGAGTGATGTTCAGGCTCGGCGACTTCGCGGGCGCGCGCGAGCTCAACGAGGCCGTTGTCGAGGTCTGGACACGCCTCCTCCCCCCCGACAACCCCGATCTCCTCACCGCGAAGATGAACCTCGGCGCAACGATGTTCAAGCTCGGTGATCTCGCCGGCGCGCGCGAGCTCCTCGAGGCCGTGCACGAGACGAGGGCGCGCCTCCTCCCCCCCGACCACCACGATCTCCTCGACGCACGGCTGAACCTCGCCCTGACGAGGTTCGCTCTAGGCGACCTCGTCGGGGCGCGCGAGCTCGAGGAAGGTGTGCTCGAGGCCCGGACGCGCCTCCTCCCTCGGGACCATCCCGATCTCCTCGCGGCGAAGGCGAACCTCGCCACGACGAGGGCGGAGCTCGGCGACCACGCCGGAGCGCGCGAACTCAAGGAGGACGTGCTCGAGGCCTGGACAAGCCTCCTCCCCCCCGACCATCACGAACTCCTCGCGGTGAAGCTGAACTTCGCGGTAACGATGCGGGCCCTCGGCGACCTCGACGGGGCGCGCGAGCTCGACGAGGCGGTGCTCGAGGCCTGGACGCGCTGCCTCCCTCCCGACCACCCCGATCTCCTCGCGGCAAAGCAGAACCTCATCCCGGATCGGTTGGCGCTTGGCGACCTCGCCGGAGCGCGCGAGCTCGCCGAAGACGTGCTCGAGGCCTGTGCCGGCTTCCTTCCCCCCGACCACCCCGATCTCCTCACGGCTGAGCAGAACCTCGCCGCGATGAGGTACGCGCTCGGCGACCTCGCCGGCACGCACGAGCTCGTCTCGAACCTCCTGGCCGGCATGCGCCTTCGTGCCCGAGGCCTGCTCTGGGAGGCCGGACGCCCTGCCCGGGAGAGCGCTCGAGCCGAGCTCTCCCGGCTGAGTACGGCCCTCTTCCTGGCCGGAACGGGAAGCGACGCCATCACGCTTGCACCGGCGTTCTTCGCGACGCTGGAGAACCTGCGCCTCGCGTCAGTGGCCAACGCCGAGTTGACGCACGTGCTCGCCGAGCGCCCGGATCTCAGTGAAGGAGCGCGCAGGGTCGCGAATCTTCGCTCGAAGCTCGGCGATCTCGTGGCCTCCGCTCCGACAGATGCGGAGGCCATCGCGAGTTGGCGCGCGGAGCTACTCCGCATCACCGAGGAGCGCGACCGCGTCGAGCGCGAGCTGCGGCGGAAGCTGACGGAGGGCGGCACGTCCCAGGGCGAAATCGACGCACAGCGACTCGGCGATCGCCTGGCCAGCGATGAAGCCGTGGTGTCGTTCCTCCGGTACTCGGTTCACCTCGATGAGGACCCCACGAAGAGCCAGCCCCCATGGAACGTCGATTCCCTGCTCGCGTGGGTGGTGCAGCCGGGGGGCAGGGTCTTGCGCGTCGAGCTCGGGCCGGCGACGGAGGTGGAGGATCTCGTTCGAAGGTGGCGCGCAGCACTCGGCCGACCGCTGGCAGCGCGTGGCGTCGACGTGGCAGGAGCCACAGACACTGCGAACGAGCTCGAGGATCTCGGCCGGCGACTGCGCGAGCATGTGCTCGATCCGGTGCTCGCAGCGGCGGATGAGGCACGCACGCTGAACGTAGTGCTTGACGACGCCCTGCACCTCGTGCCGCTCGACGCGCTGCCGCTCGAGGGCGGACTCGTCGGCGAGCGCATAGCGATCCGGAACGACGTGACGCTGTCACGGCTCTCGCGGCCACGGCGCGGCGTCGCCGCCGAGGGCGGTTTCGTGCTCGCGGGAGGGATCGACTACGACGCCGAGCTCGGCGCGGGGGCGCCGCTCCGGCTCGACGCGGCCAGGCCGCCCTCCGATCCGGGCTCGGTGCGATTCGTTGCGCTGCACGAGACGAGAGCGGAGGCAGAGGAGATCGCCGGGCTCTACGAGGACGTATTCGCACGCGAGGCGAGCATCCTGACGAGTGCCTCGGCGTCCAAGGCGGCGCTCCACGCCGCCGCGCCGAAGGCGCGCTTCCTGCACCTCGCGACGCACGGGTGGTTCGCGAGCGAGAGCTTCAAGTCGCAGCTCGACTCGCTCGCCGAGCAGGCCTCACGCGGCACCTTCGAGCACGCCGAGGCGACGCTGACCGGCTTCGCGCCCGAGACTTTGTGCGGCCTGGCCCTCGCCGGCGCCAACCGCGGCAAGGATGCGCTCGGTCGCGTGCCCGGGATCCTGACCGCCGAGGAGCTCGCGAGCTTCGACTTCCGGAACTGCGAGCTGGCCGTGCTCTCCGCCTGCGAGACGAACGTCGGCATCCGCCGCGCCGGGCAGGGCATCCAGTCGCTGCAGACCGCGTTGCACGCCGCCGGCGCGCGCACGGCGATCACGAGCCTGTGGAAGGTCGACGATGCCGCCACGCGGCGCCTCTTCGAGCTCTTCTACACGAGGCTCTGGAAGGAGCACCTCGGCAAGGCCGAGGCCCTGTGGCAGGCCAAGATGGCGCTGCGCGCCGAGGGGCATCCGCCGCGCGACTGGGCCGGGTGGGTGCTCTCCGGCGACCCCGGCTGATCAGAACCGAGGGTTCGGACTCGACGAGACGTAGCGTAGAATCCACGCGCATGAGGGGTGGCTCCCTGCTCGCTCGTTTGACGGTCACGCTACTGGTCGTCCTCGCGGCCCAGGCGCCCGCGCCGGGCGCCACCCCGAACGCCGCGCCGCAGGAGAACCACTCGGCCGCGCCTGCACGGTCGACGAGACAAGAGCCGGGTACCACGACGCTCTCGGACGAGGAGCGCGAAACCGTCGAGCTCCTGCGCCACGTCCTGGCCGAAGACGGCCGCGAAGCGGCGCGCGAGTTCCTCACGGAACTCGTGGAAGGCCTGGGCGAGGCGGAGACGGAGGCGGAGGAATCGAGCGTCGCCTACCTGCTCGCACTCGACGGTGTGGCAGAGGAGCTCGGGAGCCTGCCGCATTGCCTTCGCCTTCGGGAACGAGTGCTTGCAGTCTTCGCGCGCCTCCTCCCAAAGGACCACCCCGATCTCCTCGCCGTGAAGGGGAACCTCGCCGGGACGAGGTACGCGCTCGGCGACCTCGCCGGCGCGC
>CAZWAY010000014.1:0-91462 GCA_964631945.1 uncultured Planctomycetaceae bacterium | reverse complement strand
GTCGAGCAATTCGGGGTGCGAGGGCCACTCGCCCTGCAGGCCGAAGTCCTCGCTCGTGCGCACGAGCCCGGTGCCGAAGACGAGCTCCCACAGACGGTTGACCGCCACGCGCGCGACCAGCGGGTTCTGTGGCGCGGTCATCCATTGGGCGAGCCCGCGCCGGTCGCGCGGAGCGTCCTCGGCCAGCGCGCCGAGCGCGGCCGGCACGCCGCGCGTGATCGGACGCTCCTTGTCGGGGTGATCGTAGGCCCCGCGCTTCAAGAGGAACGTCTCGCGCGGGGCGGCGAGCTCGTGCATCACCATCGTGCGCGGCGTGGCGGCGTCGAGCGCGGCGAGCTCGGCCTCGGCGGCGGCGATGCGCGCGGTGCCGGCCTGGAACTCGGGTGAGAAGGAGAGACGCCAGGCGCGCGCGAGCGCGGCCTCGCGTTCGTCCGAGCGCGCGCCGGGCGGCAGCAGGGCGAACAGGAGCTCGCCAGCGAGCTCGGAGGCGCGGCGCTCGAATCGCCAGGTGAAGCCCGCCAACCCGCCCGTGTTGACGATCTCGAACACGAGCGTGTGCGCGCCGGCAGTGAGGTCGAGCTCGACCTTGTCCTGGTCGGCCGCCAGGCCGCGGTCGACCTGGCGCGAGCTCACCTCGACGCCGTCCAGGAACAGGCGGTAGCCGTCGTCGCTGCCGAGCGCGAGCGGCACCGTTCGCGCGCTCGGCACGAACAGCTTGCGGCCCAGGTAGTGCACGTTGACGCCGGCCTCGAGCTCGCCGTTCAGGCGCCCGTCGGGGAAGCGCTGCACGAAGCGCCAGCTCTTGCCGCCGAAGTCGCGCGTGCGCTCGAGGGTGAGCGCGCTCTCGGGCCCGAAATCAGCCGCATAGCCGGCCGGGCTCGGCTCGGTCGCGAACGGGCCGGCCACCAGCCAGTCGCTGGCCGCGAGCGGCAGCGCGTCGAATCCGGCCGGCTCGAAGCGCGCCACGGAGAGACGCACGCGCCCGAGCACGTGGTGGGCGTACTCGGAGCGGTAGGCGAGGCGCACGACCAGCTCGGTGCCGCCCGCGAAGCCGAAGGGCGCGTCGGCCAGGAACAGGGCCACGCGTGCGCCGGGCTCCTCGTGCCCGCCCAGCGCCCAGCCCGCCGGATCCGGGTCGAGCGCGCCGAGCACGCCGAACTCGCCGTTCATCTGCTCGTGATCGGCCCAGGCCCACTGGAAGTGCAGCGCGCGGCGCTGCTCCGGGTGCGCCACCGACACCGCCTCGACCGAGATCCCGCTCAAGACCGCGTTGCCGTTGGCGTTGCGCCCCACGCGGCCCTCGAACAGGCTGGGATCGCCGAGCGCCTCGAGCGCCACCAGCCGCAGATCGGTCGCATCCGTGTGCAGGCGCAGCTCGTGCTCGTCGACGTCGGGATTCGCGCCCGAGGCGAGCACCGAGCCATCCGCTTGCGGCGTGAGCGTCGCGCCGCCCTCGGGCAGCACGGAGCGCGCGCCCACGACCTCGCTCTTCGCCCAGGCGAGCCCGCTCGTGCGCGTGAGCTCGGCGAAGAACGCGGCGCGAGTCTGGTCCTCGCCCGGCGCCGGGCGCTCGAGCGCGGCCTTTTCGGCGACGAGCGTCGCGTCGAGCTCCGCACGGCGCGCCTTCTGCTCGGGCGTGGGCAGGAGCAGGAACGGTTCGAGCGCGCGGTTCGCGTCGGGCACCTGCGAGTAGAGCCCGGGCTCCTCGATCGAGTTGAAGAAGGCGTAGAAGCGGTAGAAGTCCTCCTGCGTGAACGGGTCGAACTTGTGCTCGTGGCAGCGCGCGCAGCCCAGCGTCAGCCCGAGGAACACGGCGCCGGTGGTGGCCGCGCGGTCGACCGCGTACTCGACCAGGTACTCCTCGGCGATCGCGCCGCCCTCGTCGGTGGTCACGTGGTTGCGGTTGAAGCCGCTGGCGATCTTCTGCGCGTCGCTCGCGTCCGGCAGGAGATCGCCGGCGAGCTGTTCGGTCAGGAAGCGATCGAAGGGCAGATTCTCGCGGTAGGCCGCGAGCACCCAATCGCGCCAGAGGTACATCTGGCGCCCGGCGTCCATGTGGATGCCGCTGGTGTCGGCGTAGCGCGCCTGGTCCATCCACGGCGTGGCCATGCGCTCGGCGTAGCGCGAGCGGTACGGCTCCTCGCCGAAGAGGCGCGTGACCCAGCGCTCGTAGCGCTCGGGATCCGGATCGGCCAGGAAGGCCGCGAGCTCCTCGGGCGTGGGCGGCAGGCCGGTCAGGTCGAGGAACAGCCGGCGCAGCTGCGCCTCGGGCGGCGCCTCGGGACTGGGCGCGACGCCCTCGGCCTCGAGCCGCGCGCGCACGAAACGATCGACCTCGTTGCGCACACCACGCTCGTCGACGAGCACGGGCAGCGGCGGGCGCAAGGGTGCGACGAAGGCCCAGTGCGGCTCGTAGGGCGCGCCCGCCTCGATCCAGCGCCCGATGCGCTCGCGCTCGGCCGCGCTCAGGGGTCGCCGATTCGAGTTCGCGGGCGGCATGCGCTCGTCCGCGTCGGGGTGGTTCAGGCGCCGCCACAGCTCGCTCTGCTCGGGCTGGCCCGGGACGATCGCGGCCCCGTGCGCGCGCGCCGCGGTGGCGGTCTCGAAGGTGTCCAGGCGCAGCTCGGCCTGGCGCTTGTTCGCATCGGGCCCGTGGCAGGTGAAGCAGCGGTCCGCGAGGATCGGCCGCACGTCGCGCCCGTAGCGCAACGGCGCGCGCGTCTCGCCTCCGCCACGCGCGAACGAGGGCGCGGCCAGCACCAGCACGGCCGTGGTCACGAGGCTGCGGCGCATTCGTCCGCGATCGTACCTCTGGCCCCCACTCCGCGGTACGCCAGGGTCCAGCGAACATCCCGGGCAACGGGGCGTCAGGAGGAGTCGCGACACTACCATCAGGACCATGGCGGGACGCACACCGGTCGAGCGCAGCGGCGAACACATCCTGGCGGTGAACGGCGGCTCGTCCAGCCTGAAGTTCGCCCTGTTCCGCGCGCAGTCGGCTGCCCTGCGGGTGCTCGGCGGCAGGCTCGAGCGCATCGGTCTGCCGCACGCGACCCTGACGATCCGCCGGCCGGACGGGGAGGCGGAGACGCGCGCGGTGGAGGCCCCGGACCAGCGGGCCGCGGTCGCGAGCCTGCTGGCCTGGCTCGCGGACGAGCCCGAGGGGCAGCGGCTCGTCGCGGTGGGACACCGCGTGGTTCACGGCCGGGACGGCTACGTCGAGCCGTGCGAGGCCACGCCCGAGGTCTGTGCCGAGCTGCGCGGGAACTCGGCCCTGTATCCAATGCACCTGGCCTTCCAGCTCGATCTCATCCAGGCTCTGGCGCAGGAGCGCCCGGACCTGCTGCAGGTGGCCTGCTTCGACACGGCCTTCCATCGCACCCTGCCGCGCGTCGCGCAGCTGCTCCCGCTGCCGCGTCGTTTCTTCGAGGCCGGCGTCCGTCGCTACGGGTTCCACGGCCTTTCCTGCGCCTTCTTGCTGGCCGAGCTCGAGCGCACGGCCGGCTCCGAGGTGTCGCGCGCTCGCCTGATCCTGGCGCACCTCGGGAACGGGGCCAGCCTGACGGCGGTGGCGGATGGGCGTAGCCTCGACACGACCATGGGGTTCACGCCCGCCTCGGGCGTGCCCATGGGGACTCGCTCCGGCGACCTCGACCCAGGTGTCGTCGCGTTCCTCGCCCGGACCGAGGGCATGAGCGCCGAGCGCTTCGAACAGCTCGTGCAGAGGGAGTCGGGCCTGCTCGGCGTCTCCGGCACCAGCGCGGACGTGCGTGAGTTGCTCGCGCGCGCAGGCGACGATCCGCGCGCCCGCGAGGCCATCGACCTGTTCTGCTACGAGATCAAGAAGCGCATCGGCGCGTTCGCGGCGGTGCTGGGCGGGCTCGACGGCCTGGTCTTCACGGGCGGCGTGGGCGAGAACTCGGCCCCGATCCGGGCCCAGGTCTGCGCCGGTCTCGAGTTCCTCGGCCTACGCATCGACGCCGCCCGCAACGCCGCCGGCGCGTCCGTGATCTCGCCCGCTGGCGCGCCGGCTGCGGTGCGCGTGATCCGCACCGATGAAGAGCGCATGATCGCGGAGGCAGTGGTTCAGTTCCTGAGTTCCCGACCCAGAGCGGAGAGCGCCACGCGATGAGCTCGATCCAAGGCGCGCTGTCGGGCGAGTCGCTGGCCAAGATGGACGCCTACTTCCGCGCGGCGAACTACCTGGCGGTCGGCCAGATCTATCTCCAGGACAACGCGCTCTTGCGCGAACCGCTGCGCCGCGAACACGTCAAGGCGCGGCTGCTCGGGCACTGGGGCACCTGTCCGGGGCTCAACTTCCTCTACCTCCACCTCAACCGCATCATCCGCCAGCACGAGCTCGACGTGCTGTTCGTGACCGGGCCCGGGCACGGCGGCCCGGCCGTGCTCGCGAACGTCTACCTCGAGGGCGTGTACACGGAGGTCTACCCGCACATCACGCGCGACGAGGCGGGCCTGCGCGCGTTCTTCCGCCAGTTCTCGTTTCCCGGCGGCGTCCCGAGCCACACGGCGCCGGAGACACCGGGCTCGATCCACGAGGGTGGTGAGCTCGGCTACTCGCTGGCGCACGCCTGCGGCGCGGTGCTCGACAACCCCGACCTGATCGCGGCCTGCGTCGTCGGCGACGGAGAGGCCGAGACCGGGCCGCTGGCCGCGAGCTGGCACGCCAACAAGTTCCTGAACCCGGCCCGCGACGGCGTCGTCCTGCCGATCCTGCACCTGAACGGCTACAAGATCGCGGGTCCGACGATCCTGGCGCGGATCCCGCACGACGAGCTGGCGCAGTTCCTGCGCGGCCACGGCTACGAGCCGCGCTTCGTCGAGGGCGACGAGCCGCTGCGGCTGCACCAGAGCATGGCCGCGGCGCTGGACGAGATCGTGCGGGATCTGGCCCGCATCCGCCGGACGGCCCGGGCCGCGGCCACGCCGACGCGCCCGCGCTGGCCCATGCTCGTGCTGCGCACCCCCAAGGGCTGGACCGGCCCGAAGGAGGTCGACGGTCGCGCCATCGAGGGCACGTGCCGCTCGCACCAGGTCCCCATCGCGCAGCTCGACCGACCCGACCATCTGCGCCTGCTCGAGAGCTGGCTCCGGAGCTACCGACCCGAGACGCTCTTCGATCCGGCGGGTCGCCTGCGCTCCGATCTCGCCGAGCTGGCGCCCGAGGGCGTACGGCGCATGGGAGCGAATCCGCGCGCCAACGGCGGGGCGCTGCTACGGGACCTGAGCCTGCCCGATCCTCGCGAGCATGCCGTCGAGGTCCCCGCGCCGGGTGCCGTCGAGGCCGAAGCGACGCGCGTCCAGGGCGCGCTCATGCGCGACGTCGTCCGCCAGAACCCGACGAACTTCCGCGTCTTCAGCCCGGACGAGACCGCCTCGAACCGCTGGGACGCCGTGTTCGAGGTCACGGCGCGGGCCTATCTCGGCGAACTGCAAGCGGCGGACGAGCACCTCGCGGCCGACGGACGCGTCATGGAGGTGCTGTCGGAGCACCTGTGCCAGGGCTGGCTGGAGGGCTACCTGCTCACCGGCCGCCATGGCTTCTTCTCCTGCTACGAAGCGTTCATCCACATCGTCGACTCGATGTTCAACCAGCACGCCAAGTGGTTGAAGGTCAGCCGACACATCCCGTGGCGGCGCCCGATCGCCTCGCTCAACTACCTGTTGACCTCGCACGTCTGGCGCCAGGATCACAACGGCTTCTCGCACCAGGATCCCGGCTTCATCGACCACGTGGTCAACAAGAAGGCCGAGGTGATCCGGGTCTACCTGCCGCCCGACGCGAACACGCTCCTGTCGGTCACCGACCACTGCCTGCGTAGCCGTCACTACGTGAACGTCATCGTCGCGGGCAAGCAACCTGCGCCGCAGTGGCTCACGCTGGAACAGGCCAACCAGCATTGCGCCGCGGGCATCGGTGTGTGGGACTGGGCCAGCAACGACCAGGGCGGCGAACCCGACGTGGTCATGGCGTGCTGCGGCGACGTGCCGACGCTGGAGACGCTGGCCGCGGTGGGCCTGCTCCGCCGGCACCTCCCGGAGCTCCGGATCCGGACCGTGAACGTGGTCGACCTGATGAAGCTGCAGTCCCAGCAGGAGCACCCCCACGGCCTCCCGGAACGCGAGTTCGACGCCCTGTTCACCCTCGACAAGCCCGTCGTCTTCGCGTTCCACGGCTATCCCGCGCTCATCCATCGCCTCACGCACCGCCGCACGAATCACCGCAACCTCCACGTCCGCGGCTTCAAGGAGGAGGGCACGACCACGACGCCCTTCGACATGTGCGTGCTCAACGAACTCGATCGCTTCCACCTCGTCGCGACCGCGGCCGACAATCTGCCGCAGCTGGGCGCGCGCGCCCGAGAGCTCGAGCAATGGTCGCGCGCCAAGCTCGCCGAGCACAGCGCGTACATCCGTCGCCATGGCGAGGACATGCCCGAGATCCGCGAGTGGCGCTGGTGAGGCCCCGCCTTCGTCGGAGCGAGACGCTAATCCCCGAACAGCGCCCGCAAGGTGTCGAGCTCGAGCCCGTGGTAGCGGTGCCAGCGCAGGATCGCCGCCAGGCGGTCGAGTTCGGCCACCGGGAAGGCGAGCGAGCTGCCCACGCGCTCGCCGACGAGCAGGCCCTCGGCGTGTAGCTGCTCGACCCAGCGCAGCTCCACGCGATAGCACTCGGCCGCCGTCTCCAGCGTGACGAAGGCCTGGCCGCGGATCTCGAGGTACGGCGCGCGCGGAGCGTTCATGGCGGCCTCCTCAGGCCTTGGCTCCGGCGTCCACGCGCCCGGCCAGCTCGCGCAGGAGCTCCTGCTGGCGGGAGCTCAGCTCGGACGGCAGGACGTAGCGCACGACCACGTGCAGGTCGCCGCGCGCGCCGTTCGCATCGAGCAGGCCCTGACCGCGCAGGCGCAGGCGCGTCCCGGCCGCCGTCCGGGGCGGGAGCGTCACGCTGGCCAGGCCGAGCGGCGTGCGCACCTCGGCCTTGGTCCCGAGGAAGGCGTCCCAGGGCGTCACGGCGAGATCCGTGTCGAGGTCGCTCCCGTCCACGCGGTAGTCCTCGTCCGACACGATGCGCAGCGTCAGGTAGAGGTCGCCGCTCGTGCCGCCCTCGCCCGCCTCGCCGAGGCCCTTCAGGCGCAGCTCGAGCCCGTCGCGCACGCCCTCGGGGATGCTGAGCTCGACGCGCTTCTCGTGCTGGACCTGACCGACGCCGCCACAGGTCGGGCAGACGTGCTCGCCCACGAAGCCGACCCCGCCGCAGCGCGGACAGGCGGTCGTGGCCGGGACCGCGAAGCTGGATTTCTGGCGCTGGATGGCCTGTGTGGCCGTGAGCGCCAGCTCGGCGCGCACGTCCGCGCCGCGCTGGCGGAAGCGCGCGTGGCGCCCGCCCTGGCCCTCGAAGTCGTGGCGCATCTGGTCGCCGAAGACGCTCGCGAAGAAGTCCGAGAAGCCGCCGCGCCCGCCGAAGGCGCGCTCGAAATCGGCGCGGCTGGTGGCGCGCGCGCCCTCCGGGGGCGTGAACTCCTGGCCCTGCTTCCAGTGCTCGCCGAAGCGGTCGAACTTGGCGCGCTTCTCCGGGTCGGAGAGCACCTCGTAGGCCTCGCTGAGGTGCTTGAAGGTCTCCTCGGCCTGGGCACGCTTCTTGGGCTCCGCGTGCCGATCGGGGTGCCACTTGAGCGCCAGCTTGCGGTAGGCCTTCTTGATCTCGTCCGGCTTGGCGTCGCGCGCCACGCCCAGCGCTTCGTAGTAGTCCTGGAACTTCACGGGCGCCGGATTCTAGCCGCGAACTCAGCGCCCTGCCTGGAGCGCGAGTGCGGCGCGCTCGCGCACCAGCCCGTGTGCGTCGCGCGCGAGCTCGTCCAGCGGCACGAGCGTGCGCAGGGCGGGCTCGCCCAGGGCCAGCTCGGCCGCGTAAAGCCGCGCCCACCAGCGCGGGTGGCGGGCCAGGAAGGCGAGCTGGGACACGGCCTCGGGCTCCGCGCGCGCGAAGTCGCCGGCCGGGAGGCGCCGGAAGTGGAACCGCCACAGCGCGTCGGCCAGCGCGTGCTCGGCCCACAGCAGCGGGCGCAGCTCGTCGGGCTCGCGTGCCTCGAGCCGCGCGAACGCCAGGAGCGCCGCGCCCGGATCGGTCTCGAACAGGTGCCGCGCCAGACCGAGCGGCGCGCCCCGCGCCAGGAACGGCCGGTAGACGGTGAAGCTCGCCCCGCGCTCCGCCGAGCGATCCTCGTACTCGGCGAACACGCCGCCGACGGCCGAGCGCAGGGCGACGTCCTCGCTCTCGAGCAGCGGCAGCAGGGCCTCGACCACGTGCTCGGGCGGGATGGGCAGGGCCTCGACGAGCACGCCGAAGGCCATGCCCTCGCGCGTGTCGGTGGCCTGCTGCAGCAGCCGGAAGAGCTGCGGCACGAGCTGCTCGTGGCGCGGCCCGGCGCCCGCGCGCAGGGCCGCGAGGGCGTCGCGACGGGCATCGGCGTCGGTGGCGTCGAGCACGGCGCGGATGGCGGCCTGCTGGGCGGGATCGGCGCGCGGCAGGCGCTCGGGCGCGACCCGTTGCGCGCTCGGAGCGAGCGCGAGCAGCAGCACGGCGCAGGAGTGGATCGGGTTCATGCTCGGATCTCCTCAGCGGTCCACGCGGGGTTCGAGGTTCGCGAGGACGAAGTCGCGCACCTGGGAGTAGTCGTCCACCAGGAAGTGCGTCGCGCCGACGCCCCAGAAGACCGTCTCGACGTTCAGGCCGGTCGGGGCCGGGAAGGACGCGCCGACCGGACCGCCGTCCAGGAAGAAGTCGGCCAGGGTACCGACCTGGTAGTGGTTGGCGTGGTAGCCGCTCGTGGGTGGCTTGCGCAGCTCCTGCTGCGTGTCGATGTCCGAGTCGTTCTCCACGCCGTCCACGTAGGACGTGAAGCCGATGGTGAACGTCCCGATCGAGGCGCGGAAGGTGTTCAGCCGTTCGACACAGGTCGTAGGTCGAGCCGCCGCCGTGGCTGTAGCCGAAGACCGCGAGCTGGCCCACCGCGCGGTGCTGGATCGCGTTGACGACCTCGCTGTAGACCGGGCCGGAGCCGTCGGGCGCGACCTCGTCCTCGTCGCGCATGAGCACGTCGTAGCCGCGCCCGTACAGCTCGGTCGCGATCACGAAGCTGCCGTGGTTCGGGTCGAGCGGGATCCCGGGCGTCTGGCCCTCGCCGCCGAGCGCCACCACCAGGCCCTGGAAGGCGTGGAACACGAGACGGTCGAGGCGCGCGTCGCGCGCCTCGGTGCGCAGCTCGAGCGTGGCGAGGCCGGGCGCCGCGCTCGGCCACTCGACCCACAGAGTCAGGCGCGGCGCGCTGCCGAAGGCGAGCGGCGCCGAGCGATCGTTGGTGAAGGCGAGCTCGGTGCCGGCCTGCTTCGTGCGCGTGCGCCATACCGCGAGCTCCGCTCCGCTGCGCGCCAGCACGAGCTCGCCCTGCAGGAGGCGTCCGACCTCGAGCTCGATCAGATCGTCCTCGCCCGCGGGGTCGCTCTCGCCCGCTCCGTTCACGCGGATCCCGGGCCCGAAGGCGACGTCGTCCTCGAGCGCCTCCGGCACCGCCGTGCGCACGAAGGGCGCGTAGCCTGCGCCGCGCTGCGGCCGGTAGGCGGTCAGGCCCCCGGGGACCGAGCGTACGGGCTGCCGGGGCACCTCCTGGGCGGCGAGGGGCGCGGCGGCGAGCAGGCAGGCGAGACCGAGGCGCATGGTGCGGTGCGAGCGGGAGTGGATGGGGACACGGCCCACTGGATCCCGTCCCGCATCCTACACCGGGCGGGCCGCGCGCGGCTCGCGCCCTTCGCGCGCGGTTAGCATGGGAGCCGCCGAGGCCATGAGTCACTGCCCGCCTGCAAACGACCGCCGCGACGGTCCGTCGTATCGGGTCGCCGCGGCGGAGCGCGAGCGCTTCCGCCGCGACGGTTACGTGCACCTAGAGGGCGTGCTCGCCGACGACGAGCTGGCCGAGATCGAGGCCACCTACGAGCGCTTCCTGAAGCGCGAGATCGCCGTGCCCGGCCGGGACCTGTGCGACATGTCGGGCGACTACGCGCGCGACTTCGAGCAGTACTCGATCGTCAACGTGATGTTGCCGCGGCGCTACCACCCCGCCTGGCAGGGAAACGTGTTCGAGCGGCGCGCGGCGAGCATCGCCGAGCAGCTGCACGGCCCGGGCATGGTGCTCGACTACGACCAGCTGCTCGCCAAGCGTCCCCACAAGACCGACGCCGTCTTCGAGTGGCATCAGGACCAGGCCTACTGGCCGGTGTTCCCCGACTCGCGCACGGCCACCGTGTGGCTCGCGGTCGACGACTCGACCCTGGCCAACGGCTGCATGCGCTTCGTGCCGGGCTCGCAGCGTTTCCCGCTGCGTCCGCACCGGCCGCTGGACGGCGACCGCGGCAAGTCGCACACGCTCCTGACCGACGTCGATCCGGTGAAGGACGAGATCCGCCCGGTGCCTATCCGGCGCGGCGACGTGACCGTGCACGACGAGCGCGTGTTGCACGGCTCGGGCGGCAACTCCACCAGCGGCTGGCGGCGCGCGTACGTGGTCGCCTTCCGCGCGGCGGCGACCGTGGCCGAGGAGCGGCGCCTGGGCTTCACGCACTCGCACAACGACGGGCAGGGCGTGCTCGATCGGGTGGGATTCGCCGACCGACAGGCGCGGTGAGCGTCCGGCGCGAGCCCTGGGGCACGACGCGCGCGGGCGAGCCGGTCGAGCTGTTCACGCTCGAGCAGGGCGCGCTGCGCGCGCGCTTCGCCAGCTTCGGAGCCACCCTCGTGACGCTGGACGTCCCCGACCGCCACGGCCAGCGCGCCGACGTCGTGCTGGGCTTCGACACGCTCGTGGAGTACGAGTCCGCGAGCAATCCGTACTTCGGCGGCGTCGTCGGGCGCTGTGCGAACCGCATCGCCGACGCGCACTTCATCCTCGATGGACGCGAGGTACGGCTGAGCGCCAACGAAGGCCGCCACCACCTCCACGGCGGGGCTCGCGGCTTCGATCGGCGTGCGTGGACGGTGGCGGGCCTGTCCGAGCGCGGGCTCGCCCTGTGCCTGCAGAGCCCGGACGGCGAGGAGGGCTATCCCGGCGCGCTGGAGTGCACGTGCTCGTATTCGCTGGAGTCCTCCGGGCCCGCAAGGCTGGACCTGGGCGTCCGGCTGCAGTCCCACGCCAGCGCGACGACGATCGCCAACCCGACCCAGCACGCGTATTTCAACCTCGCGGGCGGCGGCACGGTGCTCGATCACCAGTTGCAAGTCTTCGCCGCGCGCTACGTCGTCGTCGACCGGGATCTCGTCCCCACCGGCGAGCTGGCCAGCGTGGAGGGCACGCCCTTCGATTTCCGCCGCCCGCGTCCGATCGGGGCTCGCATCGCGGAGCTGGCCCGAGCGCCCGTCGGCGGCTACGACCTCTGCTACGCGCTCGATGGGCCCGGCGGCGCCCTGGCAGCACGCCTCTCGGACCCGCGCTCGGGCCGCACGCTCGAGGTCCACACCGACGCCCCCGGGCTGCAGCTCTACAGCGGTAACCACCTCGATGGGATCGTGGGGAAGGGCGGCATCCGCTATCCGCGCTTCGGCGGGGTGTGCCTCGAGACGCAGCTCTTCCCGGATGCCGTCCACCAGCCCGCGTTCCCCTCGGTCGTGCTCCGCGCGGGCGAGGTCCGGCACACGACCACGGTCTGGAGGCTGTCCGCGACGGAGTCTGGACCGCCGCGCCTCGTTCGGTGATGCTGCGTCGCTCTCCGCCATGCCTGCAACTGCCCCCGACCCCGAGATCGCGCGCGAGATCGCGCGCCGGCGCACCTTCGCGATCATCTCGCACCCCGACGCCGGCAAGACCACGCTGACCGAGAAGCTGCTCTTGTACTCGGGCCTGATCCGCACGGCGGGCATGGTCAAGAACCGCAAGGGCAAGATGGCCACCTCGGACTGGATGGGGATGGAGCAGGAGCGCGGGATCTCGATCACGTCCTCGGCCATGCAGTTCCCCTACAAGGACGCGATCATCAACGTGCTCGACACCCCCGGGCACCAGGACTTCAGCGAGGACACCTACCGCACGCTGACCGCGGCCGACGCGGCGATCATGGTGCTCGACGCGGGCAAGGGCGTCGAGGCGCAGACGCGCAAGCTGTTCGCGGTCTGCCGCCTGCGCAAGATCCCGGTGCTGACCTTCGTCAACAAGATGGACCTGCCCGGGCGCGAGCCGCTCGACCTCCTGCACGAGGTCGAGGAAGTGCTCGGGATCCACGCCAGCCCGCTCAACTGGCCGATCGGTTCGGGACGCGAGTTCGCGGGCGTGGTCGAGCGCCGCACGGGCGAGGTCCAGCTCTTCACCAAGACGGCCCGCGCGGGCGCGCAGAAGGCCGAGCTCGAACGCCTGGAGTTCGGCGCGCCCGAGCTGGTCGAGCGCCTGGGGGCGACGCGCGTGGCCAAGGCGCGCGACGACCTCGAGCTCTTGCAGGTGGCCGGCAACGAGTTCACGCGCGAGGCCTTCCTGCGCGGCGAGGTCACGCCGGCCTTCTTCGGCTCGGCCCTGACCAACTTCGGCGTCGAGCCGTTCTTCGACGCCTTCGTCGAGCTCGCGCCGCCGCCCAGCGCGCGGCCGGTCGACCTGCCGGACGGGGGCGAGGAACCGCTCGATCCGGCCAGCGCGCCCTTCAGCGGCTATGTGTTCAAGATCCAGGCCAACATGGACAAGCGCCACCGCGACTGCCTCGCCTTCGTGCGCATCTGCTCGGGGCGCTTCGAGCGCGACCTCGTGGTCCACCACCACCGCCTGGACCGCGACATCCGCCTGTCGCGGCCGCACTCGATGGTGGCGCAGGAGCGCAACACGGTGGACCTCGCCTACCCGGGCGACATCGTGGGCCTGATCAACCGCGACACCTTCCGCATCGGCGACACGCTCTCGCTCAAGGGCGGCTTCGAGCACAAGCCGCTGCCGCTGTTCCAGCCCGAGGTCTTCGCGCGCATCACGCCCAAGGACATGGGCAAGCGCAAGTCCTTCGACAAGGGCCTGGAGCAGCTCGTCAACGAGGGCACGGTGCAGATCCTGATGCCGGAGTCGGGCGTGAAGGAGCCGCTGGTGGCCGCGGTCGGACGACTCCAGTTCGAGGTGCTGCAGTACCGCCTGCGCGACGAGTACGGCTGCGAGACGACGCTCAGCCCCTTGCCCTTCGACTGCAGCGCCTGGCTGATCGGGCCGCGCGAGACCTTCGCGCCCCCCACCACCGCGCTGGTGGCGCGCGACCACCGCGACCGCACGGTGGTGCTGTTCACCAGCGAGTGGGACAAGAAGAACGCGGCCAAGAAGCACCCCGGCCACCAGCTGCTGGACCTGGCCTGATGCGCTCGGGCGAAGCGGGCCGCGCTCGGATCAGAGTGGGGCGCGCGCGAGGTCGAGCAGCGTCCGTTCCTCGAGCTCGTGCCCGCCGGAGAAGGCGCGCAGCTCGGGTTCACAGCCGGCCGCGCGCAAACGGCCGAGGCCCTCTTCCCAGGGCGCACGCTCGATGCTCCGGTCGGCGTCGCCGAGCACGAAGGTCCAGTGAATCCGGCGCGCGCGCTCGGCCAGCCGAGTCAGCTCGAGGTCGGGCGGGAACGGGCAGCCCCACAGCGTGACGCGCGCGAGCGCGGCGCTCCCGAGCAGCGCCCAGCGCGCGGCCGTGGCGCCGCCCTGCGAGAAGCCGAGGGCCTGGAGCGCGCGCAACTCGGGATGCGCGGTGTGCAGCTCCTCGGCCACGAGGTCGAGGTAGCGCACGTTGTCCTGGATCTCGCTGGCGCGCTCCTCCTTCGTCATCCACGTCGCGCCGACCTCGCCCGTGCCGCGCCGCAGGTAGAAGCGCGAGAGCGCCTCGGGCGCCACCAGGATCCGCCCCGGCCGCGCCAGCGGCGCCAGCGAGTCGAGGAACGGTCCGGCGAGCTGCCCGTAGCCGTGCAGCAGGAACCAGGCCTCGCGCACGGGATCCGAGCCCGCGCCGAGCACGTGGTAGCGCGCCGTGCGCGGGACCTCGAGCGTGCGTCGTTCGCTCACGGGCGAGAGCCTCGCCAGGCATGCGAGCGGAAGCAAGTGGCCCCGGCGTCGAGCCGCGCCGAACTTCAGTGCTCGTGCCCAGCGGAGGCTGCAGCGGGAGCCACGGCGCCCGGCGGCGCCACCCCGAGCCGCCGGTAGTGGATCTCCTCCATCCAGGCGGGCTTTCCGGCCTGATAGTAGCTCCACTGCGCCGAGAACGCATCCGGGCCCTCGAGGCGCAGGAGCGCCTCGTCCATGTGGCCCTGCTCGCGCGAGGCCAGGTTGGTGGCGTCGCGGAAGGTGAAGCGCAGCGTGTCGGGCCCGAGCTCGCTGGCCACCAGGCGCGGCTGGTTGCCGGCCACGCAGTAGTGCGTGAGCACGAGTTCGGCGCCGTCCTTGTGGAACAGCGTGAGCATGGTCTCGCCCGGATGCGCCTCGAAGTTCGTGCGCTCGAGCAAGGCCGAGCCGCGCGCGATGACCTCGAGCTCGCAGCGCGAGCTCCAGCCGGCGCTGGAACGGCCCTCCCAATGGCCCGCGAGCGCGCACAGGCGCTCGAAGGCGAGCTGGGCCGGCGAACGCTCGACTAGCTCGAGGCGTAGGCCGGACGGAACCGTCAGGGGCACGCGCCGTCCCTGGGGCGTGGCCCGCGGCAGGACCCGTGCCTCCACGAAGCCGAGCTCGGCCAGGGCCGCCACGGCGGGCTCGAGCTGCTCCACGGCGAGCAAGAGGGCGGCCGAGTTCGTGCCCGTCACACGCCCGCGCTCGGCTCGGCGATGGAGCACGAGCTCGGCCGCGCCGGCCTTCTCGGTCGCGAGCGCGTCGGGCACGTAGCGCCGGATGAGGAGGCGGAAGCCAAGGCGCTCGACGAACTCCCAGTCGGCGCCGGTCTCGAGGTCGAGGGCCACGTCGAAGAGCACGAGCGCGTCCTCGCCCTGGCCCGCGCCCGGGTCCAGGTCGATCAGGTTCGTGAGGTGTCCGTCGGCGTCGCGCGCGCCTACGGAGCGTCCGATCGGGATCGTGTGCGGCTCCGAGACCTCGAAGCCAGCGACCCTGGCGCGCTCGGCCGCGCGCTCGAGGTCGCGCGCCTCCAGGTCGAGGTACAGGCTCGCGGCCCCGGCCGGCGCCGACGGAGCGTCCGAGCGCACCAGCACGAGCTCGAGGCCGTCCTTCTCGAGGCGCGCCAGCTCGCCGCCCGAGTAGAGGACCCGGAAACCGAAGCCCGCCGCGTAGGCGCGCTCGGCCGCGCGCACGTCGCGCACGGGGAGCTCGAGTCCGTGGATCGCGGGCCGGAAGGCCGGCGCCGGGGCCTGGAGCGGAGCGGTGAGTGCGAGCGCGAACGGGAGCAGGGACGGCATGGCCTCGGTCCTCGCGGAAGCCTCTAGTGGGTGCGGATGCGACGCAGCTCGATCCAGCCGCCCTGCCCGAGGTGCGGACAGCCGCGCGCCAGCTCGATGGCCGCGGCCTGATCCGCGACCTCGACCAGGAAGTAGCCGCCGACGCGGGCGCCGCCGGCCGTCATCACCGGCGCGCTGGCACCGGGATGGAGCTCGAGCCCGCTGGCCTCGAGCTCCTCGCCCCCCAGGCAGCGCGGCCCGAGCTCGCGCGCCCAGCGCGCGTAGCGCTCGACGATGGCGGCGTGCTCCTCGGCGCCCAGGCCCGCGCCGAAGTCCTCCGGTTCGTGCAGCAAGAGCAGGTAGCTCTCGCCGCGCGCCACGCGCGTCTCCGGCGCCGCGCCGCGCTGGAGTACCCAGGAGGCGCCGAGCGCGAGCAACACGCCCGCCGCGAAGGCGAGCAGGATCGGCGCCCAGGGACGCGCCCGCGCCCGGCTCGTGAGCGTGGCCGCCAGCTCCGGCCAGAGGTCGCGCGCCGGTGCACGCTCGCCCAGCGCGTGCGCCGCGGCGCGGATGCGAGCGAGGTCGGCCACGAGCTCGCGGCAGGGGGCACAGCCCGCGAGGTGCGCCTCCAGCACGACGCGCTCCGCGCTGTCGAGCTCGCCGTCGAGGTACTCCGAGAGCCGCGCTTCGAAGGGATCGTGGGTGGGTGCGTTCATGTCCTGGGTCCTTCCGAGAGCGCCGCGCGCAGCAGCAGGCGTGCGCGGTGCAGCTGCGACTTGGAGGTGCCCAGCGCGAGCCCGAGGCGCGCGGCGATCTCCTCGTGCGAACAGCCCTCCACGTCGTGCAGCACGAACACCGTGCGCGCACCCTCGGGCAGACTCGCGATGGCCTCCTCGAGCTCGAGCCGCAGGCCGAGACGTGCGTGCCGCGCCGGCCGGGCCTCGAGCTCGTGCTCGCCACCCGTGGGCGGCTGGCGGCGCGCGGCGAGGTTGATCAGCGTGTTGCGCGCCAGACTGTGGAGCCAGGTGGCCGCGCTGGCCTCGCCCCGCCAGCTCGCGAGGCCGCGCCAGGCGCGCAGGTAGACCTCCTGGGTGGCCTCGTCCGCGCGCGCCGCGCCGAGCAGCCGTCGCGCCAGGCTGTGGACGCGCCCCACGGTCGCGCGATGGAAGCGCTCGAAGGCCGCCAGGTCGCCGCGCGCGGCGGCGTGCGCGGCGGCGTCGAGTGGCGCGCCGCTGGCTGCGACGGCTTCCGCAGCGGGGGGCGTCGATGAAGCGCGGGAATCTACGGGACCGAGCGGTTCCACGGAGTCGGCGGCGAATGCCATCGCCCGTTGGACAGGCTGGCACGCTCCAGGGTTGGAATCGAATCCGGAAGTCGGCGCGCGCGCGGCGCGCGCGCTTTTTGGACGGTTCCCGAACCTCCCGCGCGCGCGGCGCGGGGTACAAACGCAGGCCCCGGCTCGCGCCCTGTGGGCGCGCGCGGGTCGCCCCTCCACCCCCTTTCCCGTGCCCCCATGCGCCTTCCCCTGCTCGCGCTCGTCTCCCTGCCCCTGCTCGCTGCGCCCGCGCATCCCCAGGAACCGGTCGACCACGAAGCCGTGATGCGCATCCGCGAGGAGGGCTTCGAGCGCTCGCAGCTGATGGACACGCTGTGGTGGCTGACGGACCGCTACGGGCCGCGCCTGACGAACTCGCCGCAGGAGCGCCGCGCGCTGCAGTGGGCCAAGGAACGCCTCGCCGCGCACGGCCTCCAGGACGCGCGCCTGGAAGCCTGGGGCGAGTTCGGCCTGGGCTGGTCCTTCGAGAAGTGCACGCTGGAGATGACCGCGCCGATCTACATGCCGTTGATCGCGATCCCCAAGGCCTGGACCAGCGGCCTGGCGGCGCCGCTGGTGGGCGAGCCGATCCTGGTGGAAGCGGAGTCCGTGGCCGACCTCGAACAGTACAGTGGCAAGCTGGCCGGACGCATCGTGCTCAGCGGGCGTGTGCGCGAGGTGCCCTCGCCCTTCGAGCCGCTGGCCGAGCGCCACGACGAGGCCGACCTGAAGGAGCTGTTCGAGGTCGGCGAGCCGAGCAGCGCCGACGCCGAGCGCAGCACGCGCCGCGCCGATTCCGCGCGCCGGCGCGAGGTCTCCGAGAAGCTGCGCGCCATGCTGAAGGAAGAGGGCGCGCTGTGCGTGCTCGAGACCGACGGCGGCGCGCGCAAGGACTACGGCGTGATCACGCTCGGCAGCGGAGGCTCGCGCGATCCGAAGGAGGAGCGCGCCCTGCCCCAGCTCGTGGTCGCGACCGAGCAGTGGAACCGCATCGCACGCCTGCTGCAGAAGGGCGAGAAGGTCGAGCTGGCCGTGGACGTGCGCACGACCTTCCACGCCGACGACCTGCAGGGCTACAACGTGCTGGCCGAGATCCCCGGCAGCGACCTGGCGCAGGAGGTCGTGATGATCGGCGGCCACTTCGACTCCTGGCACCCGGCCACGGGCGCGACCGACAACGCCATCGGCTCGGTGGTGGCCATGGAGGCCGCGCGCATCCTGGTGGCGGCGGGCCTGAAGCCGCGCCGCACCATCCGCGTGGCGCTGTGGACCGGCGAGGAACAGGGCCTGCTGGGCTCGAAGGGCTATGCCAAGCAGCACTTCGGCGAGCGTGAGTCGCGCGCCTTCACCCCCGAACACGCCGCCCTGGCGGCCTACTTCAACCTGGACAACGGCGGCGGACGGATCCGCGGGATCTACGCTCAGGGCAATGCCGCCTGCCGGCCGATCTTCGAGGCCTGGCTGGCGCCGTTCCACGACCTCGGCGCCACCACCGTGACGATCAAGGACACCGGCGGCACCGACCACCTCTCGTTCGAAGGCCTGGGCCTGCCCGGGTTCCAGTTCATCCAGGACCCGCTCGACTACGGCACGCGCTCGCACCACACCAACATGGACACCCTCGAGCGCATCCACCCGAGCGACGCGCGCCAGGCGGCGGTGATCCTGGCCTCGTTCGCGTACCACGCGGCGATGCGCGCCGAGAAGCTGCCGCGCAAGCCGCTGCCCCCGCCGGAAGCGAAGGAGAACGCGTCCAGCTCGGCCGTGCAGGCCGGCGCTGCGCGCGGCGGCGGATGAGGGGCGCGGCGCCGAAACTCCTGGTGGGCGTGGGCTCGCTCGCGCTCGCCTTCCTCGGCGCCGAGGCGATCCTGCGCCTGGCCGGCTTCGATCCGCTGGAGGACGCGCTGCGCGGGCGCGTGCAGCTGGTGCGCGCCTCGTCCGCGCCTGGACGCGGCTACGAGCTGGTCCCGGACGCGCGCGGCGAGGGCTGGGGCACGCTGGTGGAGGTCAACGCCCACGGTTTCCGCGGGCCAGAGCGCGCGCCCGAGAGCGCCGGACGCACGCGCCTCGTCGCGCTCGGCGACTCGGTCACCTTCGGCAACGACCTCGCCTACCCGGAGACCTGGCCGGCCCTGCTCGAAGTGGAGCTGCGCGCGCTCGATCCGCGCGTGGACGTGCTCGACCTCGGGCTCGGCGGCTACGACACGGCCCAGGAAGTCGCCACGCTCGAGGACCTGGGCCTGGCCTTCGCGCCCGAGCGCGTGCTGGTGGGCTTCTGCGTCAACGACCTGGGCGTGGTCTCGATGTCGATGGAGACGCCCTTCCTGCCCGAGGACCGCGCGAACCCGCTGTACCACTCGCGCCTGGCGCAGTGGCTGCACGTGCAGCGCAGCGAGAAGGCCCAGAAGCGCGCGCTGTTCGAGCGCAACCTCGAGGAGGCCTACGCGCGCGCCTTCGCCTCCGAGATCGAGCCGCTGGCGCCCGAGTTCGCCGCGCGGGTCGCCGTGCTGCGCGCGGCCGTCGAACGCCAGCCGCCGGCCGAGCAGGACCTGGCCACGCGCCGCATCCCGCCGCGCTGGTACGCCAGCGAGCGCCGGCTCGGACGCCTCCAGCACACCTTCGGCCGCCTGGCCGACCTCGCGCGCGCGCACGCCTTCGCCGTGACCGTTTTGCTGATCCCCTACCTCGAGGACGACCCGCTCATCGACCAGGGGCTCGACCTGGTGCGCGCCCTGGCCGAGGCGCGCGGCTTCGACGTGGTCGATCCGCGCGCGGCCTTCCGGGCCGAGGGTCTGACGGGACTGCGCATCCGCGCCGAGGACCCGATCCACCCGAACGCCACGGGGCACGCGTTGCTCGCGCGCGCGCTCGCCGCGCGCCTGCGCAGCGAGCAGACGGACTGAGGTCGCAGGAACGAGCACGGCCCCCGACGGCAGAACCGGCGGAGGCCGTGTGCGGGCGAACCCGCGCGGGCGGACGCCCTGGCGGAGGGACTGCTAGAGCTTGACGTCCTTCTTGTGCTTGGCGCAGGCCCGTCCGGCCTGGCCGCAGCTCTCGCAGGCGGGTTCGTAGCCCGGCATGCCATCGGTCCGTAGGCGCTCGGCCTTGGCCTTGGCGTTGTCCGCGATCTTGGTGCCGGCGAACTTCTTGGAGACCGACTTGTAGCCCTCGAAGGCGTCCAGGAACTCCTTCTCCTTCTCGAGCATCTCGGCCGCGAGGTAGGCCTCACCGCCGGCGAGCTCCTTCTTGAAGTCGGGCAGCGCCTGCAGCTCCTTCTGCAGCGCGGCACTGTCCGCGCTGGAGGGGAAGGCAGGCTGCGCCAGGGCATAGCCCTCGACCTTCTTGAGCGCCTTGAACACGTGGCCGCTCTGGAAGAAGGTCCTGGCCTCGTTCAGCGCACCCTGCGCCTGGCCTTCGAGGTAGGCCACGAAGCCGTCCACGTAGGGGCGGTCGTCCTCGGCGATCTTGCCACCCTCGACCAGCTTCTTCAGCTCGGCGTAGGCCTTGATGGGATCCCCCATCATCGCCTTGGTCAGCTTGGCCAGGGACTTGGGCCACAGCGGTGCCTTCTTGGCGGCGGCGAGCGCGTCGCCGAGACGGCCCTCCTCCATGCCTGAGTTGCCCGCGTAGGCGATGTTCCCGTCCGGACCGATCACGGCGCAGTACGGGAAGTGCGGAACCTTGATCTGACTCTCGAACGCGCCGCGCGTCACCGCGATCGGATACGTCGGCTTGGCGCGCGCGATCCACTCTTGCACCAGCTCCGGCGATTCATCGGTCACGCCGATGACGACCAGGCCCTTTTCCTGACCCTTGTCCCACTTCGAGGAGAGGGTCGGAACGAGGCCCAGGCAGGGGCCTCACCAGGTGCGGAAGACTTCGACCAGGACTGCGTGGCCCTGGAGCTGATCGGCCGTGATCGGCGGCGTGTTGAGCCACTGCACGACGTCGAGGTCCGCCTTCTGGCCGACCTGGGCGCTGGCGGTGGAGGCCCCGACCGTGAGGGCGAGAGCCGTGAGGAGACGCATCATGGAGATTCCCTCGGGGTTGCGCGGCGGACGTGCCGCAAGACTCCAGGCTAGGGCAGCGGGCCCGCCCTGGAAAGGACCGGGCCGCAGGGAGCGGCTTTCCGCCCCCGCGGCCCGGCTGGACGTCACCGTCGACCGACGGTGTCTAGGCCTTGACCCCTCAACCAAAGGCCTTGGCGCTGGTCACGCTGACCGGCTTGCCGGCCAGGGTCTCCTGGATCGCGAGCGCCAGGTGGCGGCGCTTGACCTCGGCCTCGCTGCGGCTGTCGTCGATGCCGCCGCGGAAGACGATGTTCCCGGCCTTGTCGGTCAGGATCACCTGGGCGGTTTGCTTGCACTCGAGGGCCTTGGCGATCTTGGCCCCCACGTCGTCGATCATGGCGCCCTTCAGGCCCACCTTCTTCATCCAGGCCTGCTTGGCCTCGAGCGATTCGGTCTTGTTCGGGAAGACCCAGAAGAAGTCCACGCCCTTGGCGCGGAACTCGTCCTCGACGGCCTTGAAGCGCTTCTCGTAGGCCGGCGTCGCTCCGCAGTTGACGCCCACGATCATGTAGGCGGTCGGCACGGGCACGCTGGTCGAATCGACGATGGAGACGGCCTGGGCCGTGAAGGCCGGGATCTTCGCCCCGACCTTGGCTGTTTCCTGGGCGGGACCCGCGAGGCGGGCCAGAGCGGGCGCGGCCAGCAGGCCGAGCGCGGCAAGGACGATTCCGAACTTCATGGTGTGATGGATCGATTCCGTTGACGAGTGGGGAGCGCGGTCGACCCTGTCCGGGTCGAGCCGTGTACCTACGCAGTCGATCATGAGACGCGCCAGGATCAAAGGGCCTAGAGCGGATCGAACGGGCTCCTTACCCGCTCGACGGGTAGTCTTGCGGCCCGTTTGGACCGCATCGCACTGCGCCGAGGGGCCCGCTTCGCCGGAATCGGGGCCGGGCTCGTGCTCGCCCTCTCGGACTGGGCGGCCAGCGGGCTCGCGCGCACGCCGGGGGTGCTGGTCCTCGCGACCCTCGCGGCGGGCGCCGCAACGGGACTCGTCGCGGGGGGCTTGGGCGCGTGGTTCGGACGCCCCGCGCTCGGGCCCGCGCTGGTGCTGGGGGGCGCGCTCGGCCTCGAGGCGGCCTCGGTTGCTTCCAAGGATCTCGTCGGACCCGCGCGGGGACTCGGCCTCGGACTCGCCGCCCTCCTCGGGCTCGCGGGGCTCGTCCTGACGATCGTCACGAGCCGGTCGCTCGGGCGCGGTGGATCGAGCGCCTGGGCAAGCCTCGGCCCCATCGCGAGCCTCCCGGCCTGGGCCTGGCTCGCGGCACGACTCACCGAGAGCCCGTGGATCCGGATCGGAGCCTGCGCCGTACCGCTCGCGTGGCTCGTCCTCGCCGCGCGGGCGAAACCGTCCGGCGCGTGGGCCGGAGCGGGACTGAGCGCGCTCGCGCTGCTCTTCGCAGCGCAGTTCGAGCCGGGTGCTCCCCGGCGACCGGAACTCCCGCCCCCCCCGCCCGCGGCGAGCCCACATCCGGGCGTGGTGCTGCTCGTGATCGACACGCTGCGTGCGGACGCGGTGCGGCCCGGCGGCGCGCTGGCCGAGTTCGCGCGCGGCGGCGTGGAGTTCCGCCAATGCGTGGCTGCCGCGCCCTGGACGCTGCCGGCGGTGAGCTCGCTCTTGACCGGACTCCTGCCCTCACAGCACGGCGCGGTGGGCGCGGCCACGGCCCTGGCCGAGGACGTGACCACCCTGGCCGAGCTGTTGCGCGCGCAGGGCTACGTCACCGGCGCCTTCACGGGCGGCGCGTTCGTGGGCGCGGCACACCGCCTCGACCAGGGCTTCCAGGTCTTCGACTCGAGCTGCGAGCGGCGCTTCGCGCCCTTCGGCGTGCATACCCCGCTGCTCTGGAGGATCGCCAAGAACCGCTATCTCCCGTGGCGCTGGTTGGTGCGCACGGTGGACGAGCAGGTCGGACTGGCCGGGGTGCTCGAAGCCGCGCGCGCGTGGGCCGCGAGCGCCGGCCCCGGACCGCGCTTCCTCTTCCTGCACACCTATCAGGTGCACGACTACTACCTCTACGACCCGGATCTCGACGACGGAGTACGGGCCGCGCACGAGCCGCCCTCGCCCGAGTTCCGCGGGCGCCTCTCGGTGCACCCGGAAGAACTCGTGCGTGCCTCCCAGCAGGACCTGGAGTACTTCCGCGCCCTGTACCTGGGGCGCGTGGCAGCGCTCGAGCGACTGCTGCCCGAGCTCGAAGCCACGCTCACGCCCCTGGTCGGCGCCGACGCGTTGTGGGTCGTCACGGCCGATCACGGCGAGGGCTTCGACGCCGCTACCCACCGCGTCCACCACGGCGGGCGACTGCACGAGGACCTCCTGCGCGTGCCACTCTTCGTGCGGGCGCCGGGGCGATTGACGCCAGGGCGCGTCGTGGAGGACACCGTGCGCTCCATCGATGTCCTCCCCACAGTACTCGAGCTGGCCGGCTTGCCCCTGCCGCCGGGACTCGCGGGCGAATCGCTGCTCCCCGCGCTGCGTGGCGAGCGGCCCTTCCCGAACTCGGCCTTCGCCGAGGAGCGCGCCCCCGGCTTCGACCTCCTCGCCCTGCGCCAGAACGGGTGGAAGGCGATCCAGGGGCCGAGCCGGACCGAGGTCTACCACCTGAGCGAGGACCCGCTCGAGCGCTCGCCCATCCCTGACGGCCCGTCGGCGGAGCTGCGAGCGGTGCTCTCCGCATTCCCCGACCGCTATCCCGCGCGGGAACGAGCGCTGATCGAACTCGATCCGGTCACCCTAGAGCACTTGCGCTCGCTCGGCTACGTCCGCTGAGGGCCGCCCGCTCGAAGGCCCCGCACGGATCTTCGGCGGGAGTCCGAAACCGGCGCCGAGGGGGCTCGTCCATTCGGGAACGGAAAAAACTCATCGGATTGTCGGCAATTGGTCGATCGAGTGCGGGTCCGCGGCGTCCTTGTTGCCGGCGGCCGGTCTCCGGTCGCCGACGACTCCGCGCGCCCGGCAGGGACTCCGGTTGGCAGACCGGAGCGGACAGTCGGAGGACAGGCTCCAGGCAGGAACAGGCAGGACCATGAAACTCGTATTGACGGGCGCAGCGGCGCTGGCGCTCCAGATGGGGGTCTGGGCCCAGGACGACCTCCTCTACGACGAGATCGCCCAGCGCTGGCTGCAGCGCAACGAGATCCAGGAGCCGAAGGGTGTGCGCGACGTTCTCCAGCGCTCCTTCGCGCACCTGGCCGTGGGGCTCTTCGACGTGTACCTGCCCGTCGGCGCGCTCCGGGACGGCAAGGCCACCGAAGAGGCGCGCGCGGCGCTGATCGCACTGGTGGATACCCAGCAGGGCTTCGCGGGCTGGGCCCAGGGCAAGTGGACGCCGAACGGCGCTCCGGACAAGCGCAAGGACGACCCCCTGAGCGATTGGCTGGGCGGCCTGAGCGCGAAGTCCTTCGCCAATCGCCAGCTGGCCGGGGCCGACCTGGCCGAGGCGGCCGGCGCGACGGAAGAGGTTCGTGCCGCGCTGGAGGGGTTCCGGGCCGAACTCCGCAAGGGCGGCCTCTTCGGCGTGAACCGCGACCTCGCCGGAGCGCCCATGGTGCTCTTCCCGCGCCGTGCGGAGTTCGTGGAGTTCACCTGCGTGGCCGGAGCCCTCGATCCCTCGCTGCGCAACTCGGCCTGGAACGAAGGGGTCACCGGCTGGCTCGAGTACCAGGCCGACGGCATCCCCTTCCTCACCCTGGAGTACACCGCCTCGGCCGGTCCGCGCGATTTCGGGAAGGGCATCCCGGTCGGAGCCCGCAACCCGACCGCGCTGGCCGAGCTCGTGTCGCAGGCCGCGGGACGCGCGCTGCTGGCGCACGTGTACTCGGACGGGCTCGATCCCGCGCTCGGCTCGGGCATGGCCAATGCCCTCGTGATCGACCTGTTCGGCGAACTCGACACGCGCATCGACGGTGACGTACGGGCGCGCACCTCGCAGAGCCGCTCGATCTTCGTCCCGGGCGGCAACCCGAACGGTGGCAGCCTGCCGCCCAGCAGCGCCGAGAGTCGCTGGCGCGGAACCAAGGGCAAGGACCACTTCGTGGGCATCCTCGCGCAGGTGCAGAAGCAGAGCGGGAAGAAGGCCCCGACGCGCGCCGAGAAGCTCGGACGTTTCGAGCTGCAATCGGACGACGGCTCGAAGAAGGAGCTGGTGAGCGCGCCGTTCCTCGGGCCCAAGGCGCAGAGGCCCAGCCCGGAGGTCTTCGGCGACTACCTCGAACTGGTGCGTTGCTACGGCGTGGCCTTCCTGCACTGGCTGCGCCTCGAGGGCGCCGGCAAGCCGGCCGAATCGGCCGCGCGCTTCGGCGAGCTCCTGCGCACCCTCGGGCGCGTGAAGAGCGACGATCTCCCGGCCGTGCTGCGTGAGCTCTACGGCCAGCCGCTCTCGGCCGACGACGTGCATGGCCTGTTCGACGGACCGACCCTCGAGGGACGCTTCCTGACCTGGCTGGCGCGCAAGGGCTAGCAGTCCGTTGAAAAAGATCCCTGCTGCGGCTTCGCGCGCATCGACGGTGCGTCGTCACGCTCGTCGAGCCGTGCTCAGCGGCCAGGAAGGCCGCTTCCGCCGTCTCTCCGTCGCGTTCCTAGCTCCGTCGATGCGCGCTTTGCCTCGCGACGGGACTTTTTCAACGGCCTGCTAGCAGGCCTACCCCTGCGACGACGTTCGCGTCCCTTTCTCGAGCCGGGAAGCAGGACGGGCGCGTAGCCTCTCGGGCCTTGGGCTCGTTCGTCACCCACCTCGAGGGCGCGCTCGACGGCTCGCACCACGACCATCGCCGGCTGCAGGGCACCCACGCGGGCCGGCCGCTCCTGGTGCGCTACGACCTGGCAGCCGTCGGCAGCGCGCTGGCGCGCGCGGACCTCGCGCGCCGACCCGCGAACCTGTGGCGCTACCGTGAGCTCCTGCCGGTCGAAGCCGACGAGAACGTGGTCAGTCTGGGCGAAGGCCAATCGCCGCTGCTCGAGTGTCCGCGTCTCGGGGCCGAACTCGGGCTCGAACGACTGTGGATCAAGGACGAGTCGCACCTACCGACGGGCTCGTTCAAGGCCCGCGGCCTGGCCCTGGCCGTGAGCCGCGCGAAGGAGCTGGGCGTCACGCGCGTGGCGATCCCGACCGCGGGCAACGCCGGCGGAGCGCTGGCGGCCTATGCCGCGCGCGCCGGGCTCGAGGCCTTCGTGTTCATGCCCACGGATACGCCGCTCGTCAACCGCGGCGAGGCGGCGCTGTTCGGTGCGCGCACCTTCCTGGTCGAAGGCCTGATCACCGACTGCGCGGCCGTCGTCCAGGCCGGGTGCGAGCCCATGGGCTGGTTCGACCTGTCGACCCTCAAGGAGCCCTATCGCCTGGAGGGCAAGAAGACCATGGGCCTCGAGCTCGCCGAGCAGCTCGACTGGCGCTTGCCCGACGCGATCCTCTATCCGACCGGCGGCGGCACGGGGCTGGTCGGGATGGACAAGGCCTTCGGCGAGCTGGCCGCGCTCGGCTGGCTCGAGGAGGAGGGTCGGCCGCGCTTCTACGCCTGCCAGGCGGAGGGCTGTGCGCCGCTGGTGCGGGCCTTCGAGCGCGGCGAACGCTTCGCGGAGCCCGTCGCCGATGCGCACACACTGGCCAGCGGACTGCGCGTGCCGCGCGCCGTGGGCGACTCCCTGATCCTCGACGCGGTGCGGCGCTCGGGCGGCGCGGCGCTGGCCGCGCGCGAGCACGAGCTCCTGCCCTGGATGCGACGCGCGAGCGCGCTGGAGGGCATCGGTCTGTGCCCGGAATCCGCCGCGTGCCTGGCGGTGTTGCCCGGACTGCTGCGCTCGGGCGCGCTGCGACGCGACGAGCGCGTGGTGCTGTTCAACACCGGCGCCGCCCAGAAGTACGTCGAGTGCCTGCCGGTCGAGCTCCCGCGCCTGGCGCGCGGCGCGCTGCCCGACTGGGACGCGCTCAGCCGCCCGCTTGCCAGCGGTGCTCGGGACGCTCCAGGATCGCATCGATCACGGCCGTGACCGCGGCCGCCGCCTCCGCCGCGCCGTTCTCGGAGGCGTGCGCACACAGCTCGCGCGCCTCGGGGATCAGCTCCTGGTAGAAGCGCTCGGCCACCTCGAACATGCCGTGCCAGTGGGCGTAGTCGGGCGCCATCATCGAGGCCCCGTGGCGCGCGCGCCGGCCCTCGTGGTGCCACAGGTAGTACCAGGTCCACTCGATCTTCTCGTCGAACTCGGCCG
The DNA here is from genome assembly GCA_964631945.1 of uncultured Planctomycetaceae bacterium. GTDB lineage: Bacteria > Planctomycetota > UBA1135 > UBA1135 > JABFRZ01. The sequence goes on along the minus strand of CAZWAY010000014.1, from coordinate 64,487 downwards.
GCGTCAGCAGCCGATTGGCGTGCAACGCATCCAGGATCTGCTTGCCCGGCTTGGCGAACTTCTCGTTGAACAGCACCACGAACTCGTCGTACTGCTGGTAGAAGCCGTCGACGTAGCCGCCCGTGTGGCAGTGCGTGCACACGTCCTTCATGCGCTGGCGCTTCTGCTGCCAGGTATCGACGGTCTCGGCCGCGCGCACGGCCGGATCCGTGCTCTTGACCACGCCGTGCTGCGCGTCCGTGTCCATCACAAGACTGATCGGCGGGCGGTTGGTCCAGGAGATGCGCTCGCCCGGGTCGTGCGTGACCTTGCCACCGTTGCGCGAGTGCCCGGACATGTGACACGTGGCGCAGGTCGGAGCCTGCGAATAGTCCTGGCCCAGGATCCAGGTCTCGCCATCGAGATTCATGTGCTCGCGCAGGTCGCGGTAGGCGACACCGTGCTTGGACTCCTCGTAGATCTCCTTCTGCGGGTGGTCGGGCCCGAGGTGACACTTGCCGCAGTTCTCGGGCTGGCGCGCGCGCCGCGGCGAGAAATCGTGGCGACTGTGGCAGGCCGAGCAGGAGCCGCGCGAGCCGTCCAGGTTCAGCCGCCCGATGCCCGTGTTGGGCCACGTGGCCGCATGGAACAGGGGCCGCTGGTCCTCCGCGCGCGCGACGTCGGCCAGCACGGAGGGGTTGGTGGGCATGCCGCTGGCGTCGGGCTTCAACTCGTCTTGCGTGATGCGTCCCCCGTCCCGCTTGAGCAACGCCACCTTGCTGCCGTGGCACTGCTGGCAGCCCACGGCCGCCGAGGACATGCCCTGCACGGGCTGTCCCGCCAGGTCCATCCGCCCGGGCGTGGGCGAGTGCGGATCGAAGGTGCCGCGGTGGCCCTCGACCACCTCCGCCAGGAAGTTGTCCAGCGACGCCAGGATGTTGCCGGCCGCTGCGTGGTGGCTGCGCTCGAACTCCTCGAACACCTGCGGATGGCAGTGCGAGCAGTCCAGCGGCGTCACGATGGTGGCGATCGTCGCGCCGTAGTGCGCGAAGGCATCGGCCTCGCCTGCGCGCGCCTGGTGGCACTCGACGCAGCCCACGCCAGCCAGCGCGTGCCGGCTGCCCTTCCAGTGATCGATGATGGCCGGGGTCAGGTTGGCGTGGCACTCGGCGCAGGCGCGCGAGCCCTCGGGCACGGCCACGTGCACGTCACCGACGCCGGCCTCGACGCGCCTGCGCGTCACCTCCTGGTACTGCACGAACACGAGCGAGAGCAGGAACAGGAAGCCGAGGATGCCGATGATCGTTTGCTTGGTGGAGAGGTTCATGGCGGACGGTTGCGTCAGTGCTCGACGGAGGCTTCCCAGACGGTCAGGGCGAGCAACGCGAGCACCGCTGCGATGCCGAGGTAGACGCTGAACTCGCTGTGCGGACGACGCGCGCGGATCCGCCCGTCGATGAAGGGCCAGAGCACCATCGTGAAGACCACGAAGCCCATCGAGAGCACGGCCGCAGCGCCCGAGAAGAGCTTCAGCCAGCGGAAGGCCACGTAGAAGAACCACTCGGGCTTGATGACCTCGGGAGTGACCAGGGGATCGGCGCGCGGCCCCATGGTGGCCGGCAGCAACGTCGCCAGGGCCGCCAGCAGGATCATCAGCACCAGGCCGATCGTCAGCTCGCTCAGGAAGTGCTCGGGGAAGAAGTTGAAGAATCCGGCATCGCGCGCCGGATCGCGCTCGTCCCGGAACTCGGTCACGCCCTGCAGACGGATGAGCGTGATGTGCACGGCCAGCAGCACGACCATCGCGCTGGGCAGCACGGCCGCGTGCAGCAGGAAGAAGCGCGACAGGGTGCGTTCGTTGTAGACCTCGCCGGCGAGCAGCAACTGCTTCGCGAGCGCGCCGACCACGGGCACGTTGTCCGAGATGTTCGCACCGACCGTCGCGCCCCAGTAGCTGAGCTGCTCGTACACCAGGCTGTAGCCCGTGAACCCCGTGAGCAACGTCAGCACCAGCAGCCCCATGCCCACCATCCAGTTCAGCTCGCGCGGCCGGCGGTACGCGCCCGTGAAGTAGACGCGCATCTGGTGCAGCACCACGCTCGCGATCATCAGCGTGGCCGCCCACTTGTGCAGGCCCCGCAGGAACCAGCCGTAGGAGGCCGACTCGCTGATGTAGCGCACCGACTCCCAGGCGGTGTCCGGGCTGGCCTGGTAGTAGAAGGCCAGCAGGATGCCCGTGACGATCTGGACGACGAACAGATAGGCGGGCGTCCCGCCCAGGCAGAACCACCAGCGCTTCAGGTGGTTCGGTACGGGCTCGTTGGTGAGCTCACGCAACTCGCCCGGGCGGATCGGGACGCGCTCGGCGAACCAGGAGGAGAGCGCCCCCATCAGCCGGCCCGCGGAGCTCCCGGAAGAGCCTCCATCGGCACCTCGATGAACAGGACCCCGTCCTCGAGCTTGAGGGGGTAGCGCGGCAGCGCCTGGCCTGCTTCGAAGGGCGGTCCGGCGATGGCACGCCCCTCGGGATCGAAGGCGCCGTTGTGGCACGGGCAGAAGAAGCGCCCCGCGCCGCTCTGCCAGTGGACCTGGCAGCCGAGGTGCGGGCATGTCGAGGAGAGCGCGACGAAGTCCTCGGCCGTGCCGCGTTCGCCGTGGCGGGCGAGCGCCACGCGTTCGCCGGTCGGAGCACGGTAGGCCAGCGATCCGCCCACCGGGATCTCGCTCGCGCGCGCCAGGAACTGCCAGCGCCGGATGCGCGCGCGCGCCGGGAACAGGTAGCGGACCCCGAATGCGGAGCAGGCGCCGTAGCCCGCCGCCAGCCCCGCGCCGAGGAACCAGGTCGAGAGCCGGGCCAGGAACGAGCGCCTGGCTTCCGCCGGAGCCCCATCCCCCGTCATGCTCCACCTTCCATGCACGCGAGGGTATGAGTCCCCGCGCCCCGCTCCATGGGCCCGATGGCGTAGACCCGACCCGACCTTGTGCGTACCCCGCGGTCGCACGCGGGGGCTCGAGCGCTATCCATGGGCCACCAGGTAGGTGACCCAGGCCGGGCAGTTCTCGCCACGCTCGGAGCGGCGGAAGACGCCGTTTCCGCTCTCGCCGTCCGCATCCGTGCCCTCCCAGTACGAATCGACGTGCCGGAAGCCGGCTTCGTGCAGCACGTCCTTGACCTCCGGCAAGGTCCACAGGCGCCAGTCGTAGGAAAAGGCGCGGCGCAGCTCGGTCCCGTCGCGGAAGCGGAAGTGGATGTGCGCCTCGTACTCGCCCGTCGCCGGGACGTACTTGCGCTGCTCCCAGAGGTAGGTGAAGCCGCCCTCGATCGCGCGCTCCTCGATCTCCTCCTCCATCGCGTCGGGCCCGCCGTAGATGTCGAGCACGAAGATCCCGCCGCGCGCCAGATCGCGGCGCGCGCTCGTGAAGTACGCCAGGAGCTCGCGGCGGCGCTTGAACACGAAGTAGGAGAAGTTCTGGGCGCAGCGCACGTCGGGCCGGCGCGCGCTCGGCGCGCGCACGTCCTTGGCGTGCAGGCGGATCCGCTCGACGCGCTCGCCCAGCTCCGCGAAGTTGTGGACGCGGCCCCAGTCCAGCGTGGGCTGCGAGGTGTCGAAGCCCTCGGCCGAGCGCTGCCCCTTTCCGCGCACCCAGGTCGCGCACAGGAGGGCCGTGCCGCAGAAGTCCTCACGTAGATGACGCGGTTCCTTTCCGCGCAGGCGACGGTACATGCGCGTCAGGAAAGCCACGTCCTCGCGCGGAGACTGCACCGCCAGCTGGTAGAGCGTGTGCCGGTCGGCCGTGCGCGCGCTGAAGCGCGGACGAGCCGGACCTCCGCCGCTCTTCTTCTTCTTCGAGTTGGACATGGCAGGGGGCGCGGATCCTACTCGCGGGGGCTCGCGCCGGAAACGAACACGCCCGCAGGCGGCGTGAACCGCGCTGCGGGCGTGCCGAATTCGACGCAGGTGGCTACTTCGCGGCCAGGGAGACCTGGCGCAGCTCCTGGAAGTACCGGGTGCGGGCCTTCTTGTAGAGAAGGTCGCGGATGGTGACGAACAGCTCCTCGTTCGACTTGGGATCGCGCACGGGCAGGCGCACCGCTCCCGGAACGTTGCGGGGAACGCTGACGACGCCGGGCGTGAGCCGGCGGTTGACCTTGCGCGCGACCTCGGCGGGGTTGTCGACTTCGACGAGGATCCAGGCTCCGATCGAAGGCATGGTGCGGAGCCCAGGTATGGTGGCCAGTCTCGAGAAGAAGCGCTCGCGCTCCTCGTCCATTGGAATCTCCTAGAAGCGGGCTGGGGCCTGATTCGGGATGGGATCGGGACCTCGGCGGCGTGCCGCATTCGGGCCCCGGGCTACCGTATCTGGTGTGGGTGCGTGGCTCAAGCACCATTTCTGGGCCCCGGGAGGCTTTCCTGCCCCCGGCTTCCGGACCCCTCCGCGCCCCTACGGACGGGCGTAGCCGTGCCGGAACTCGGCCAGCGAACGGAAGCGTGTCTCCGACAGGCTGGTGCTGCGCGCGCTGGTGCGGGCCGCGCGCGTGGCCGCCTTCGCGTCGATCCCCGCCAGGGCCGCGAGGAACTCCTGCAACGCCCCGGGCGGGAGCACGAAGCGGCGGAACCCGCAGCCGATCAGGTGCGCGACGTTCTCCGCCCGCTGCGCGCTCGCGCCGAAGACGCTGAGTTCGCGCCCTGCACCCGCAACGACCTCGCAGGTCTTGGCGAGCGCGCGCAGCACATAGGGGTGCAGGAGCTCGAGGCTCCGCGCCAGCTCCGGATCCTCGCGGTCGGTCGCGAGCAGGTGCTGCTGCAACGCGTCCAGATTGACCAGCAGGAAATCGGCCTCGGCCGAGAAGTCGCGCACGCCGAGCAAGGAGGCCGGGGTCTCGAGCACGACCCCCACCGGTACCGAGGCCTGGAAGCGTTCGCCGGTGCGGCGCAGCTCGAGCCGCTCCTCGAACAGGATCTCCCGCACCCGTCGCAGATCCGAGCAGTCGACCACGAACGGCACGGCGATGCGCACGTCCGCACCGACTCCGGCGATCAGGATGGCCTGCAGCTGGCGCCGCAGCAGCGCGGGCTGGGCGAAGAGCGCGCGGATGCCCACGCGACCGAGGCTCGGGTTGCGCTCCTTCTGCGCGTGCAGGTAGGGGATCCCGAGGCTGGAATCGACGCTCAGCAGGCGGAAAGTCACGCGTCCGCCGCGCGCCGCTCCGACCACGGCGGCATAGTGCTGCGCCAGGGCCTCGCGCGAGGGCGGCGTGGTGTCCGTCAGGAACAGGAGTTCGGTGCGGTACAGGCCGACCGCGCTGACGCCCAGCGCGCTCGACTGTTCGACCTCCGGCAGGTTGCCGGCCGAGGCCACGAGATCGATCACCTCTTCGTCCTGGGTGCGCGCCGGCCCGCGCGCCCAGTCGGGCAGCTCGGCCATCTCGGTCGACGCCGGCGGTGCGTCGGCGCGCGAGGCCTCGACGTACTGCGCGCGCACGAGTTCGTCCGGATTGACGCGCACCAGGCCCTCGGTCGCATCCAGGATCACGAAGTCGCCCTCGCGCACCTCGTCCAGCAGCCCCTCGACCCCGGTGAGCGTGGGGATGCGCATCGAGCGCGCGAAGATCGCCGCATGACTCGTCAGCCCGCCCGACTGCGTCACGATGCCCTTCACGTTCTCGTTGGCCAGATTGAACATGTCCACGATCGAGAGCTCGCGCCCGACCAGGATGTAGTCGCGCTGCGGCGGCACGGCCGGCTGCTCGGTGGCGCGCTGTTCCAGGTTGCGCAGCACGCGGATGCCGACGTCGCGCAGATCGACGGCGCTCTGGCGCAGGGCCTCGTTCTGGACCAGACGGAAGATGCGGTCGAAGTCCCCCACCACCTTCCCGATCGCGCCCTCCAGGCGCATCTGCTCGTTCAGGATCAGGTTCTCCACGTCGGCGATGAAGGCCGAGTCACGCAGGTAGGCGAGGTGCGTGTCGAGGATGCGCGCATCCTCCTCGCGCACGCGCCCGCTGAGACGGGACTTGAGGTCGGCGAGCTGCAGGCGCGAGTCGTCCAGGGCCTGGCGGAAGCGATTGAGCTCGACCTCGACCTCGTCCAGCGGCACGCGCTCGGTACGATCCTTCGACAGGTCGTGGTCCTGGCGATGCACGCGCCCCAGCACCAGCCCGGGCGCCACCGTGGCACCGCGCAGGATCGGGCCGCTGCCGCGCGGCGGTGTCGCGCCGGCCTCGCCCGCGGGCGTGGCCGCGGGGGACGGGACCTCGTGACGCGGCGCGCCTTCTTGCCCCATCGAAGCCTCGGTCGACATGGGCGGCCATGGTAGGTCGGCCGCGACGCGAACTGAAACGCCTGGCGGCGCGGGCTCAGAGGGCGCGGGCGCGGGCCCAGGCGTGCTCGAAGGAGGCCCGGCAGTGCGCCACCAGTCCCTCCTGACGCAGCAGCAGCAACAGCAGCCCGTCCGAACCCACGCGGGCGATCGAGAACAGGGCCGCGCCGTGGTCCACCACGATCATCTTCGTGGGCAGGTTGGCGAGAAGGCGCTTCTCGCCCTTCACCTTGCGCAGGAGCTCGTCCTCCTCGTCGCGTTGCGCCCCGCTCTCGAAGTAGCGCTCGTCGAAGATCAGCCGCAGGTTCACTCCGGCCTCGGCCCGCTCCCACAGGGCTTGGGCCACGTCCAGCGAGGGCACTTGCGGGGATTGACCGAAGTAGAGCACCTCCGAGCGCGCCAGACGCACCTGCTCCACCAGCAGGGCACGGATCTGGGGCAGGCCCTTGACGATCTCGACCGGCGGCGCCCAGCGCTGTTCCTCGGCCCCCGCACGGTACAGCGCCTCGAGTTCCTCGGAGAGGGCCCCGACCTCGGCCTGCTGCTCCGCCAGCCGCGCGAGCAGCGTCTTCAGTGCCAGCTCGGGTTCGATCGGGCGGTAGCGATTGATGGCGTCCGCGCCGACCGCGCAGAAGCCCTTCTCGGTCAGGGAATCGAGGGCCTGGTAGACCTTGGGCTGGGGCACACCGGTGCGCCGGGCGATCTCGACCACGCGCGCGTTGCGGTCCTCCACCAGCCCGAGATAGACCAAGGACTCGTAGCGCGAGAGCCCGGCACGGCGCAGGCGTTCCAGCAGCGCCTCGTGGGCGGACTCGGATCGCACGCCGCGGCCGGGCTCGGTTTGGGGGGCGCTCATGAGCAACCGCAACCGTAGAACACGGCCGGCGAAGCTCAACCGTCCGCCGGGGGGAAAGGTCAGCGCAGGGCCGCCAGGCGAACGCGCAGCTCCTCGATGCGCCGCCCCCCCGGTCCCGGCCGGCTGACCCGTACGCGCACCTCGTCACCGGCCCGGAAGACCTCCAGGGCCTGGTACAGGTCCCCCTCGCGCCGGACTTCCTGGTCCTCGATGCCCACGATGACGTCGCCGAGCACGATTTCGCCGTCCCGCGACTCGCTCGGGCCCTGCAGGCCGGCCCGGTCGGCCGGCCCACCCGGGGCGACCCGGCCAACGACCGCCCCCTGGAGTCCAGCGTCGGCCGCGTAGACATCCTTGTCCAGGACGACCCCAAGGCCCGCGCGCTCGACGTCGCCCTCCTCCAGGATCCGCGGGACGATGCGGTTCACGGTGTCCACCGGCACGGCGAAGCCGACCCCCGTGTTCGCCCCGGTCGCGGTGGCGATGGCGGTGTTGACGCCGATCAGGCGTCCGGCGCTGTCGAGCAGCGGTCCGCCCGAATTGCCCGGGTTGATGGCCGCGTCGGTCTGGATGACGCCGTGGATGGCCAGGCCCGACTGCGACTGGATCCAGCGGTCGAGGCCGCTGACCACGCCGGTGGTCAGGGTCTGCTCCAGGCCGAAGGGGTAGCCGATGGCGAAGGCGCGCTGGCCGACGCGCAGGTCGGCGCTGCGCCCGATGGGCAGGGGCTGGAGCTCGCGCCGCTCCTGGAGCGCCAGCACGGCCAGGTCGTAGTCCGGTGCCGTGCCCACGAGTTCCGCGCGCTGCGCGCTGCCGTCCTGGAAGCGCACCGTGAACAGGCTGCCGCCGCGGACCACGTGCATGTTCGTCACGACGTGCCCCGCCTCGTCCCAGACGAAGCCCGAGCCGCTGCCCTCCGGAATCTCCTGCGCGCCCACGCCGCGATAGCGCCGCAGGTTGCTGGCCTGGATCGAGACCACGGCCGGCGAAGCGCCCTCGAACAGCGCCACGGTGGCACGCTCCTCGGGCGCGAGCTCGCCGCGCGGCGCGACCACCCGCGACTCGGCGTCCCGCCCCAGCCAGCCGCGCGGCAGCCGGCGCACACCCTCGACCGCCAGGAAAACGAGCAACACGATCGAGAGGAAGGCGCCCGAGAAGACGCCGCTGAAGGCGGGTTGCCGCCCGTCGTGGTCGGAGGAGTGCATGGGTGTCGGCACGCCGCCTCGTCCGAGGGCTCCGGGTAGAAACGCGGCGCGCGAGGGATTCTACTGGGCCACCCGGCCCCTCGTCAGAACCCTGCCATGAGCTCACCCGAGACGACCCAGCAGAAGCACCCCCACTTCGACGACCGCGGCGCCCACGCCTGGTTCACCGTGTTCGCGGAGGCCCAGGCCGCCGCCAAGAAGGACGGCAAGCATCTGTTCATCGAGATCGGGCGTGAACTGTGCAGCGGGTGCCGCACCCTGGTGCAGGCGGTGCTGCCGCGTCCGGACATCGCGCCGCTCCTGCAGCGGCACTACGTGGCCCTGGCCGGCGACGCGGATCTGCCCGAGGCCGAGGTCCACCGCCTGATCTTCAAGCTGCGCACGGCCTCGATGCTGCCGATCGTGATCGTGGCCGACGCGGAGGGACGGTTCCTGGAGGGTCTCGCGGGCGTCTCCGACCCGGCGCGCATGAAGGCGCTGCTCGAGAAGCACGCCCCGCCGAGCCCTGCGCCAAGACCGTAGACCGGGCGACGCGCGCGACCGCCGCGCTCTCGCGCACGCCTCACAGTCCGGCCGCGAAGCCGCGCGAGCGCAGCAGCTCCTCGACCTCGGCGCCCTGCCCCGGGTGGCGCGTCTCGATCAACACGGCCACGTCCACGAAGCCCACCGGAACCTTCCAGCCAGCGCGATAGTGCTGCACGTCGAGGATGTTGCAGCGTGTCTCGGCCAGGATCCCGAGCACCTGGTAGAGCTGGCCGGGCAGGTCCAGCACGCGCAGCTCGACCAGGTGCGTGTAGCCCTGGCCTGCGAGTCCGCTCTCGATCAGGCGCCCGAGCAGGTTCAGGTCGATGTTGCCGCCCGAGACGACCGCGCAGACCCTCTCGTCCGGCGCGACCTCGAACTTGCGGCGCGCCAGCGCGGCCATGCCGACCACGGCCGCGGTCTCGGCCACGACCTTGCTCTTCTCCAGCGTCTGCACGACCGCATCCGTGATCTCCTCGTCGCTCACGGTCACGACCGCATCGACGTGCGCGCGCACCAGCTCGAAGGTGCTGAGCCCGGGCGCCCCGACGCGGATCCCGTCCGCGATCGTGTTCGGGCGCGCGCTGACGACGCGCGTGCCACGCGCGAAGGATTCGGCCATGGCTGGAGCGCCGCTGGCCTGGACGCCCACCACGCGCACGCGTGGGCGCGCGGCCTTGATCGCCAGCGCCAGCCCGGCCGCCAGCCCGCCGCCGCCGATCGGGACGACGACCGTGTCGACCTCGGGTAGGTCGGCCAGGATCTCGAGCCCGACCGTGCCCTGCCCCTCGATCACGCGCGGATCGTCGAAGGGGTGGATCAGCGTGGCGCCACGCTCGCGCGCGAGCTCCTCGGCGCGCACCTGCGAGGCATCCCAGTGGGCGCCGTGCAGCACGACCTCGGCCCCGTAGCCCTCGGTGCGACGGATCTTGTTGAGCGCGGTGGCCTCGGGCATGACGATCACGGCCGTCGAGCCGAGCAGACGCGCCGCGAGCGCCACACCTTGCGCGTGGTTCCCGGCCGAGGCGGCCACGAGGCCGCGCGCGCGCTCGGCCGGCGTGAGCGCGAGCGTCTTCCACAGCGCCCCGCGCAGCTTGAACGAGCCCGTGCGCTGCAGGTTCTCGAGCTTGAGGTACACCTGGCATCCAGCGCTCTCGCTGAAGGTGTAGGAGAACACCGTCGGCGTGTGCCGCAGGTAGGGCTGGAGCTCGCGCGCGGCCAGACGGATGCGCTCGGCGGCCTGCTGCAGCTCGGTGGACATGACGGCGTGATGGTTCCTCGCCGGCGGGAGAAATGGAAGTGCCGGGGAGCCGGAGCGGCCGCCGTACCCCCGGTCACGCGCGCTACACCAGTGCGCGACAGGGCTCGGGAACGCCCTCCAGGAGGTGCGCGAGCCGCGACAGAGCGCTCTCGACGTCGGCGCGGGCCGGCGGCGTCCCGGGACACAGGCGCACGGCGTGGGGCGTGTGTGCACGCGAGACGACGAAGACCTCGGCCGCGCTGACGAGCACGCCGGCGCGCTCGGCGGCGGCCGCGAACTCCTCGCCGCGCCAGGGATCGGGCAGGTTCACCCACAGGCAGGGAGAATCGGGGTGCGAGGGCGTCGCCAGGTGCCCGAGCACGCGCTGGAAGAGGGCGCGCCGGCGGCGCACCTCGGCGCGCTTGCGGTCCGCCACGCGCGCGAGCTCGCCGCTCTGCACCAGCTGGCTCGCCAGCGCGGCCGTCAGCGCAGGCGTCATCCACGTCAGGGCAGCCTGCGCCTGGTGCAGCTTCTCGAGCGCGTGCGCGGGCGCCGCCAGGTAGCCCACGCGCAGCGCGGGCGTGAGGCTCTTCGAGAGGCTCGAGACGAACAGCCCGCGCTCGGGCACGAGCTCCGCGATCGGCGCGGGCGGATCCTCGAGCAGGAAGCCGCTGGCGTCGTCCTCCAGCACCAGCAGGTCGTAGCGCTCGGCCAGGCGCGCGACTTCCGCGCGCCGCTCGGCCGACAGCACCACCCCGGTCGGGTTGTGCAGGTTCGGCATGCAGTACAGGAGCTTCGGATTGCAGCGCCGGCAGGCCTCCTCGAGCGAGGCCGGCACCAGACCGTGCTCGTCGATCGCCACCGGGTGCAGCCGCAAGCGCAGGAGCGCGGCCAGCGACTTGACCCCGGCATAGGTGAGCTCCTCGACCAGGACCGTGTCGCCCGCCTTGGCGAAGGTCGCGAAGACCACCGCCAGCGCCTGCTGCCCGCCGTTCGTGACCATGACGCGCTCGGGATCGACGCGCAGCCCTGAGCGTGCCAGCCACTGCGCGCCCGCGGCGCGATGCTCGCTCTGGCCGGCCGGCTGGTAGCCGGCGTGGAACGCGGCCCCCAGGCGCGCGCCCAGCGAAGCGAGCAAGGCCTCGACGTCGAGGCTGTTCGGATCGAGCACGAGCTGGTTCTGCGAGAGATCGATGGCGTCCGCCGTGCCGCGCCGCGCCGGCATGCGCGCGCGCTCCTCGATGCGCCGCACGAAGGTCCCGCGTCCGACGTGGCCCTCGACCAGCCCCCTGCGCGCGGCCTCGGCGTAGGCGCGCGTGATGGTCACCACGTTGACCCCCAGCGCGCGCGCCAGTTCGCGGTGGGTCGGCAGGCGCTCGCCCGGTTTCAGGCGCGCGGCCTCGAGGTCGGCCGCGAGCGCGTCGGCGATGGCCAGGTACACCGGGCCGCGCGGGGACAGCTTGTTGGGGCGCCACATTGTCTGACTCACAATGTCCTCCTTGACGGCATTGTCCTATCACGGATATCCATCTGGCGTCAATGGAGTCGCGGGCAAGTCCCGAGACAGGCGCAGACAATTCAAACCGGACCCGGACAATGCACACGAGCGACCCCAGCACCGAAGGCGCGTTCTCCCTCCCGCCGGGCGAGCTGCGCGCCCTGGCGCACCGCCTGGTGGACGACTGGTGCGACTCGCTGGCCGAGCTCGAGCACGAGCCCGTCTGGCGTGCGATGCCGAGCGAGGTCCGCGCGCGACTGCGTGCACCGCTCCCGTCCACGGGCGTCGGGCTCGCCTCGGCCTACGCGGAGTTCCGGCGCGACGTGCTGCCCTACCGCTATGGCAACGTGCACCCACGCTTCTGGGGTTGGGTCAACGGCTCGGGCCTCCCGGCCGGAGTGCTGGCGGACTTCCTGGCCGCCGCCATGAACTCGAACGTGGGCGCCTTCGACCAGTCGGCGGTGTACGTCGAGGAGCAGGTGCTGGCCTGGCTGCGTGAGCGGTTCGCCTTCCCGGCCGAGGGCGACGGCATCCTGACCAGCGGCGGCTCGCTGGCGAATCTGCTGGCGCTGGCGGCGGCGCGCCATGCGCACGCCCCCGAGGTGCGCGCACACGGCCTGCAGGGCAGCGGACTCACGCTCTACGGCTCGGTCGAGACGCACAGCTCGGTCGACAAGGCCGTGGAGCTGCTCGGCCTCGGGCTGGAGAACTACCGACGCTTGCCGGTGGACGGCGAGTACCGCCTGCGCCTCGACCCGCTCGCGCACGCCGTGCGCGAGGACCGCGCGCGCGGCCGCACGCCCTTCGCGCTGGTCGCCAACGTCGGGACCGTGAACACCGGCGCGATCGACGCGCTGCCCGCGCTGGTGGCCTTCGCACGGCGCGAGCGGCTCTGGTTGCACGCGGACGGCGCCTTCGGCGCCCTGGCCTGGTTCTCGAACGAGCACCGCGCGCTGCTCGCGGGTCTCGCGGAGGTCGATTCCCTGGCCTTCGACCTGCACAAGTGGCTGTACCTGCCGAGCGACGTCGGCTGCGTACTGGTGCGCCGTCCGCACGGGCTGGCGCAGGCCTTCACGACCCACGCGCCCTACCTCGTCAACCTGCGCGGAGGGCTCTCGGCCCTGACCGACGGGGCCTTCAAGGACCGCGGCATCGAGCTGACGCGCCGCTTCCGCGCGCTCAAGGTCTGGTTCGCGCTCAAGGCCCACGGCTTCGAGCCGTTCGCGCAGGCCATCCGCGCCAACCTCGCGCAGGCGCGCGAACTGGTCGAGCGCATCGAGCGCGAGCCGCGCCTGGAGCGACTCGCGCCTGCGCCCCTCAACGTGGTGTGCTTCCGCTATCGCGCCCCGGAGCTCGACGACGCTGCGCTGGACGCGCTCAACCAGGAGCTGCTCGTGCGCCTGCAGGAGGGCGGCCTGGCCGTGCCCTCGCAGACCGTGCTGGGCGGGCGCTTCGCGCTGCGCGTCGCCATCACCAACCACCGCACCCGCAGCTCGGACCTCGCGCTCCTGGTAGCGGAAGTGCTCGCGCTCGGCGACGCCCTGCTGGCCGACTCCAGGTCCGGGACGCACGCCGCGCCGGCTCCCAAGGACTCCCCCCTCGCCCACCCGAGACTCCAGCCATGACGCCCGAGAGCCTGCTCAGCCCCGCGCCCGCGACCACCGCCCGCGCCCCCCACTCGAACGACCAGGCCTTCGAGCTGAAGGTCGGGCTCGCGCGCATGCTGTGCGGCGGCGTGATCCTGGACGTGACCACGCCCGAGGAGGCGCGCATCGCCGAGGACGCCGGCGCGGCGGCGGTGATGGCGCTCGAGCGCGTCCCGGCCGACATCCGCCGGGAGGGCGGCGTCGCGCGCATGGCCGCGGTCGAGCGCATCCGCGCGATCCAGGCGGCCGTGAGCATCCCCGTGATGGCCAAGTGCCGCATCGGTCACTTCGTCGAGGCGCGCGTGCTCGAGGAGCTGGCCGTGGACTTCATCGACGAGAGCGAGGTGCTGACGCCCGCCGACCACGAGCACCACGTCGAGAAGCACGCCTTCCGCGCGCCCTTCGTGTGCGGCGCGCGCTCGCTGGGCGAGGCCCTGCGGCGCATCGCCGAGGGTGCCGCGCTGATCCGCACCAAGGGCGAGGCCGGCACCGGCGACGTGTCCGAGGCCGTGCGGCACCTGCGCAAGCTGCAGCGCCAGCTCGCCCGCGTGCGCTCGGCCGGTCGCGAGGAGCTGGCCCTGCTGGCGAGGAAACTGCGCGCGCCGCTGGCGCTGGTCGAGGCCGTGCACGCGCGCGGCTCGCTGCCCGTGCCCAGCTTCGCCGCGGGCGGGATCGCCACGCCGGCGGATGCGGCGCTGTGTCTCGCGCTCGGGGCCGAGGCGCTGTTCGTGGGCTCGGGCGTGTTCAAGTCCGAGCAGCCCGCGCGCACGGCGGCCGCCATCGTCAAGGCCGCGGCGCGCTTCCGCGAGCCCGCGCTGGTGGCCGAAGCCCAGCGCGAGACGGGCGGCGCCATGAAGGGCGTGGCGCGCTCCGAGCTCGGCGCGCACGAGCTGCTGCAGACGCGCGGCGCATGAGCGGGCCCGGCGTCGGGGTGCTGGCCCTGCAGGGCGCGAGCGCGCCGCACCTCGCCTGCTTCGCGCGCCTCGGCGTGCCCACGCGCGAGGTGCGCGCGCCGCACGAGCTCGAGGGACTCACACACCTCGTGCTGCCGGGCGGCGAGTCCACCACGCTGCATCATCTGCTGCAGCTGTTCGGGCTGTGGGAGAGCCTGCGCGCGCGCCAGCGCGCGGGCTCGCTGGCACTCTTCGGTACCTGCGCCGGCGCGATCCTGCTGGCGCGCGACGCGGGCGGGACGCCGCCCACCCTGGGCCTGCTCGATGCCGCCGTCGTGCGCAACGCCTACGGCCGTCAGGTCGACTCGTTCGCGCGTCCGGTCGAGCTCACACCCGCGGACGGTCCCGCGCGCACGCTGCCCGCCGTCTTCATACGCGCCCCGCGCTTCACCGCGCTCGGCCCCGGCGTGCGCGTGCTCGCGCGCCTCGACGGCGAAGCGGTCGCGCTCGAGGCGCCCGGGCTGCTCGCGACTGCGTTCCATCCCGAGCTCGCGAACGACCCCTGGTTCCACGCGCGCTTCCTCGCGCAGCGCCCGTCCCGAACTCCCGGCACACCACCGGTCGAATCCGCGGCTCGCTAGGACGCGGACCCGCCGCGCGGCGCGCGCATGGGCAGGTCGAGGCCGCGCTCACGCGCGCAGCGCAGCGCGTCCTCGTAGCCCGCGTCGGCGTGGCGCATCACGCCCGTGCCGGGGTCGTTGGTCAGCACGCGTTCGACGGCAGCCGCGGCCGCGGGCGTGCCGTCGGCCACCACCACCTGCCCGGCGTGCAGGCTGTAGCCCATGCCGACGCCGCCGCCGTGGTGGAAGGAGACCCAGGAGGCGCCGCTGGCGACGTTCAGCATGCAGTTGAGCAAGGGCCAGTCGGCGACCGCGTCGGTGCCGTCGCGCATGCCTTCGGTCTCGCGGTTGGGCGAGGCGACCGAACCGCAGTCGAGGTGGTCACGCCCGATCGCGATCGGCGCCGTGAGCCGGCCGTCGGCCACGGCCTGGTTGAAGGCCAGCCCGGCCCGGTGGCGCTCGCCGTAGCCGAGCCAGCAGATGCGCGCCGGCAGGCCCTGGAAGGCCACGCGTTCCTTGGCCATCGCCAGCCAGCGCAGCAGCGCATGGTCGCGAGGGAAGAGCTCGGCCACGATCCGATCGGTGGCGGCGATGTCGGCCGGATCGCCCGAGAGCGCGACCCAGCGGAACGGGCCCTTGCCCTCGCAGAAGAGCGGACGAACGTACTTGGGCACGAAGCCCTCGAAGCCGAAGGCGAGCTCGTGCGCGAGGCCGGCCTGCTCGGCGTGCCCGCGCAGGTTGTTGCCGTAGTCGAAGGTGTCGGCGCCGCGCTCCTGCAGCGTCAGCATGGCGCGCACGTGTTCCTTCATCGTGCGCAGGGACTCCTGCTCGTAGCGCTTCGCGTCGCGCGCGCGCAGCTCGAGCGCCTGGGCCAGGCTCATGCCGTCGGGCACGTAGCCGCCCAGCGGGTCGTGGGCGCTGGTCTGGTCGGTGAGTACGTCGGGCGTGACCTGGCGCGCGATCAGGCGCTTCAGGAGGTCGACGGCGTTGGCCACGACGCCGATCGACCTGGGCGTGCCGCTCTCCTTCCAGGCCAGCGCCTGGTCGATGGCCCGGTCCAGGTCGTCGATCAGCACGTCGCAGTAGCGCGTCGTCAGGCGCTTCTCGATGCGCGCGCGGTCCACGTCGGCGCCGAGGAAGGTGCCCTCGTTCATGGTCGCGGCCAGGGGCTGCGCGCCGCCCATGCCGCCAAGGCCACCGCTCACGACCAGCCGACCCTTCAGCGTGCCGCCGAAGTGCCGCTGCGCCGCCGCCGCGAAGGTCTCGTAGGTGCCCTGCAGGATCCCCTGGGTCCCGATGTAGATCCACGAGCCGGCCGTCATCTGGCCGAACATCATCTTGCCCTCGGCCTCGAGGTGCCGGAAGTGCTCCCAAGTGGCCCACTTCCCGACCAGGTTCGAGTTCGCGATCAGGACGCGCGGCGCGAGCGGGTGCGTGCGGAAGACGCCCACCGGCTGGCCGCTCTGCACCAGGAGCGTCTCGTCCGGCGCCAGGCGCCGCAGCGTGGCCACGATCGCCCGGAACGAATCCCAGTCGCGCGCGGCCTTGCCGCTACCGCCGTAGACGATCAGGTTCTCCGGATCCTCGGCCACCTCCGGATCGAGGTTGTTCATCAGCAGCCGCAACGCGGCCTCGGCCTGCCAGGTGCGGCAGGAGAGCGTGCGCCCGCGCGCGGCGCGCTGCGGTCCGCTGGGGATCGAGTCGAGGACTTCGCGGGCAGCAGGGATGCGCGTCGGCATGGCGGAGACGGGTCGCAGAGCTCGGCGCACAGTGGACCCGGAGGCGCCCGACACTGCAACCCGCGCGTCCGGAAGCGCGCGGCGAGCCCCGCGGGGCGCTCGCGCGATCCGCTGGATCACCCTTTGCCGAGAACGAGCGAACGTGATGCGCGCGGCACCCGATCCGAGGCGAGTTCGAGGATGCCCTCGATGATCGGCGACGCCTCGCGCACTCGCGCTCCAGCCGCCCGCGCGGGGAACCAAGCAGGGGGTCCCTCGGAAGGGACCTGGTGCGGGCCGGAGGCCGCGAGTCCTCCGGCCCGCTTTCCTTGCCCCGCTGCACGGGCGCGCGTGCCGGACCCGACTTTCGTCACGCGCGCGCTACCTCGCGTGACTCCTCCGTCGGCATCCACGGACCGCACACGTCGAACTCGCGCGCGCCACTCCCCCCGCTCGCCTGGCCTGCGTCGCCAGGCCCACGCTACGATCCAACCCATGTCGCCGACCCCGCACCTCGCCGCCGTCCTGCTGGTCCTCGTCCCGCTCGTCGCCTGCATCGAGCCGAGTCCCTCACCGGCGAGCACCGGCCCGCTCGCGACCGGCTCCGGGGCCGCGCTGGTGGTCGGAAGCGTGTCCGCGGCGGCCCCGGCGCGCCAGTACGACGTGATGGAGAGCGCCTTCTGCGCGCGTTGCCACCCTGACATCTACGCCGAGCACGAGCAGTCGACCCACGGCCGCGCCTTCACGGACGAAGAGGTGCGCCTCGCCACCGCGCGCTTCGCGCACCAGGACTGCATCGTCTGCCACACGCCACGCCCGATCTTCGAGACCGGCGTCGGACAGAATCCGAAGCGCCGCTACTTCGGGCTCGAAGAGGGCAACACGTGCATGAGCTGCCACTGGCGGCCGGACTACGACTACGCGCCCTTCGAGGGCGGTGCCCAGTGCCGCGACGCCTTCCACCCCGACGTGGGCACGGTCGAGGCCTGCGCCTCCTGCCACCGCAACCACGGCACGCCCTTCCAGTGGGAGAAGAGCCCGACCGGCAAGGCCAGCGGGCGCACCTGCATGGACTGCCACATGCGCGAGATCGAGCGCCCGATCGCGGTCGGCGGGCCGGTGCGCACGACCCACAGCCACATCTTCCCGGGCTCGCGCAACGTCGAGCACGTGAACCGCGCCTACGCCTACGAGGCCACGCTCGACGGCAACGCGGCGGTCGTCAAGATCAAGAACAAGGGCGCCGGCCACAACTTCCCGACCGAGCTCAAGCAGCGCTCGGTGGAGTCGCTGGTGGTCGTGCGCGACCTCGACGGCAAGGAGGTCGCGCGCTCGCGCATGGTCTTCCGCGACCCCTACAAGCGACCCTACGGCCTCGAGCTGCCGGTCAACACGCAGATCCCGGGTGGCGAGGAGCGCGTGCACCGGGTTCCGCTCGCCATCGAGTCCGGCACGGTCGAGACCACGCTGTTCTTCAAGCTCTACTACCCGATCGACGACTACCACCCGGACATGTCGCGCGTGCTCGAGTCGCGCAGCCTGCCCTTCGCGGGCCTGTCCCCGTCCAGTGAGCCGGTCGTGAGCGAGCCGGAGGTCGTGCTCAAGACGCCCGAGGGCATCTCGCCCGAGACCGCCAGCATCGCCAATCTGGTGGACTACAACCGGCCCACGATCGGCGCGGTCGCGGTCGACGTGCCCGAGGGGAGTTCGCCGGAGGACATCCGCAAGCTGATCGAGCTGTTCCAGTTCCCGGTGCCGGAGGCCAACGGCCGGGCGCGCCAGAAGCTGGCTGCGCTCGGACTCACCGCGGTGCCGGCCCTGATCGATGCGCTCGCCTCCTGGGACAACAAGACCTACAACCAGTCGCAGCAGGTGCTCGAGAAGATCGGCGCGCCCGCGCGGCCGGCGATCGTGGCCGCGCTCGACGACCCGCGTCTGTACGTGCGCCTGCACGCGCGCGAGTTCCTGAGCAAGGTGCTGTGGAAGGACGCGGGGATCGAGGCCGCGCTCGGACGAGGCCTGGCCGCGCCGCTCGCCCTCGACCGCGCGAGCGCAGCCCAGGCGGCTGGCGCGGTGCACGCCGAGACGCTCGCGCCGGCGCTGCAAGGGCTGCTGCCCGACTCCGACCCCGACGTGGTCCGCAACTCGGCCCTCGCGCTCGCGCACCTCGGGGTCGACGCAGCCGTGCCCGAGCTCGAGCGCGCGCTCGCCCGCGCGCACTACGCCGAGACGCGCCGCGACCTGGCCTACGCCCTGGCGCGCCTCGGCTCGACGGCCGGCATGCTGACGCTGCTCGAGGGCCTCGACCACCGCGACGACCTGGTGCGCGAGGCCTTCTTCGAGCTGTTCTTCGCCGTCACCGGCCAGCACCTCGGCTACGAGCCGCTCGCGCCGCGACCCGAGCGCCAGGAGGCGATCGCGCGCCTCCAGGGCTGGTGGGCGCAGGAGGGTGCGCCCGACAGGCTCCACCGCTTCCCGAAGGACGGTGATCCCATCGCCGAAGCGTACGCCTGGAAGCTGGTGGGCGACATCGGCGGCAACGACATGGTCGCCTCCACGCCCGAGCAGGACCAGGCCATCGAGGAGGAGCTGGTCGGCATGGGCAAGTACGCCGTGCCGGGGCTGGTGCGCGGGCTCAAGTATCCCCCGGGCTTCGCGGAGAAGCGCGCCGCGCTGTGCCGCATCCTCGGGCGCATCGGCGACCGCCGCGCGGCTCCGGCCCTGGCCGCGACGCTGCGCGATCCGGTGCTGTCGGTCGCGGCCTGGGCGGCCTGGGCCCTGGAGGGTCTGGGCGATCCGGCCGTGCGCCCCGCGCTCGTGCGCTACGAGCAACGCGTGCGCACGCTGCTGGCAACGAACAGCGTCCCGCTCGACGCCGGCCCGGGCGATCGCCTGCTGGCCCAGGTCGCGCGCACGCGCTTCGTCCTGGGCGACGAGTCCGCGCGCCACACGCTGGCCTCGCTGTTGCTCTCCGAGGACGAGTACACGCGTCAGCTCGCCTTCGGCGCCCTGGCGAAGGACGGCGAGGACCGCGGCTACGATCCGACGGCCGACCCGGCCGAGCGGCGTGCGGCGGCGGCGCGCTGGATGAGCGTGCCGGCGGCGACGCGCTAGCGACAGGGCTAGCGTTCCCGGCGCTTCGGCGGCACGCGCGGCGCGGGTGGACGCTCGCTGGTCGGGCGCTTGCCGCGGTGCCGGTCCTCGGCGGCCTTGGGGTCGCCCTTGATCTTCAGCTTCGGGGAAGAGCCGTGCTTCTTGGCTTGGGGTCTGGACATGACGCCGAGAGTACCCGTTTTCCTTGCCACGCCGCGCGGGCTTCAGGCCTCGAGCAGCCCGACCGCCTGCTCGACGGCCCGCAGCAGCTCGCCCGAGACGATCAACTCGTGGGCGGCCACCAGATCCGTGTGCAGGTAACGGTCCTGCTCGAGCGGCGGCACGCGCCGGCGCACGGACTCCTGCACGGCCTGCGCGCCCTTGCCGGCCTGGAACTCGGGGTGGAAGTCGCGCGCCTGGGCCGCGCACAAGAGCTCGATCGCCAGCACCCGCTCGGTGTTGGTCGTGATCGAACGCGCCTTGCGCGCCGCGGTCACGCCCATCGAGACGTGGTCCTCCTGGTTGGCGCTGGTCGGGATCGAGTCGACCGAGGCCGGGTGCGCGAGCGACTTGTTCTCGCTGGCGAGCGCCGCGGCCGCGACCTGCGCGATCATCAGGCCCGAGTGCAGGCCGGGTTTGGCGGCCAGGAAGCCGGGCAGGTGCGAGAGGTCGGGGTTGACGAGCTGCTCGGTGCGGCGCTCGGAGATGTTGGCGAGCGTGCACAGGGCCAGGGCCAGGTAATCGAGCACCATCGCGAGCGGCTGGCCGTGGAACTGGCCCGCGCTGATGACCTCGCCCGTCTCGGGGAACAGCACCGGGTTGTCGGTGACCGAGTTCATCTCGGCCGCCAGCACGCCCTCGACGTGCTCGAGCGCCTGCTTGAAGGCCCCGTGCACCTGCGGCACGCAGCGCAGGGAATACGGGTCCTGCACGCGGTCGCAGTCCACGTGACTCGCGAGCACCTTCGAGTCCGCCAGGCACCGGCGCACGTTCCCGGCTGCGCGCGCGTGTCCGCTCTGCCCCTTGAGCTCCGCCAGGCGCGCGTCGAACGGCTTGGAGGAGCCGAACAGCGCCTCGATCGTGAGCGCCGCGATCGCGTCCGCGCACTTCGAGAGGTTGCGCGCGCGCAGGAACACGCCCGCGCCGATCGCGCCGATCACCTCGGTGCCGTTGATCAGCGCCAGGCCCTCCTTGGCCGCGAGCTCGAGCGGCGGCTCGCGCACCGCCCGCAGGGCCGCGCCCGCATCCATGCGCTGCCCGCCCACGAAGGCCTCGCCGTACCCCATGTAGGCCGCCGCCATGTGCGCGAGCGGCGCCAGGTCTCCGCTGGCCCCGACCGAGCCCTGCTGCGGCACGAGCGGGACGAAGCCCTTGTTCAGGAGCCGCGCCAGGGCCTCGACCAGCTCGACGCGCACGCCCGAGTGCCCGCGCAGGAGCTTGTTGAGGCGCAGCACCTGCACCGCGCGCACCTCCTCGAGCGGCATCGGCTCGCCCATCCCGCAGCAGTGCGACAGCACCAGGTTCAGCTGCAAGCGCCCGAGGTCGGCGTGCTCGATGAACACGTTCTTGAGCTTCCCGAAGCCGGTCGTGAGCCCGTAGATCGCCTGCCCGCTGGCGACCGCGCTCTCGACCAGCGCACGCGCCGCGCGCACCCGCTCGAGGGCCGAGGGCGCGAGCTTCACCTCCGGCAGCGCCCCGCCGAAGAGCGGCGCCAGGTCGTCGAGCGCCAGCGAGCGCCCGTCGAGGGTCAGGGTCGGCATGGGCGCGCGGATTCTAGCCCACGCGCGCTCAGCTCCCGTGCGGATACTCCCGCCCGGCGCGCTTCCACTGTTCCTCGGTCTGGCCCTCGATGCACTCGGGGGGCAGCGCGACCTCGAGGTGCTTGACGTCCTCGATCAGGAGCTCCTCGCCCGGCTTGATCGGCTGCGCGTGCCAGGTGACGGTCACGCGCCACTTGCCGGCCACGAGGCTGGAGAGCTCGAGCTCCTGGTCGGCGGCCAGGACCTGGGTGGAGGTCGGCGCGCCGCCGATCCAGACCTCGATCGGCAGGCCCTGGTGGCGCCAGGGGAAGTCGACCAGCAGCGTGGCATCGCCCAGGCTCACCGTGCCGAGCTCGAGCACGACCTCGCTCTCGTCGGGCTTGACGAAGCGTCCGGCCCACGTGCCGCCGCCCGGGCCGCGCGCCTCGAGGTAGCGCACCGGGCTGGCCTCGGCCCAGGCGCTGAGCACGAAGCGGCCCTGCTTGTCGGTCTTGGTCTCCTGCAGCCCGGGCGGCAGGTTGGGCAGCACGGCGGTCTCGAGGAAGTAGCTCGGCTCGCTGAAGTAGTTCAGCGTCGCGCGCACGCGGTCGGGCGCCTCGAGCTTGACGCTGGCGCCCAGCACCGGCTCGCCGTCCTGCTTCACGATGCCGCTCAGCATCGGCGCGGGCTGCAGCTCGAGCACGACGTCGCGCACGTTCGCGCCCAGATTGACGGCCTTGACGGCCGCGCGCGCGCCGGGTCGGAAGAGGTGCAGCTTGACGACCTCGGGGCGCAGCTTCTGGATCGTCACCGGCGTGCCCGGCCAGACCTCGATCGGGCTCAGCTTGTGCCAGGGGAAGCCCTCGTTCTTGAAGGCCGAGTTGGCGTTGTACTGCGGGCGGTCGGAGAGCACGTAGAGCAGCGCCGGGCCCGGGCCGCCGGCGTTGCCCTGCACCGCCACGCGCAGCTCGCAGGCGGGCTTGAGCGTGAAGGTCATGCGCTCGGCGTTGGTGGTCTGGCCGCCCGCGATCCACACCAGCTCCTGGTACAGCGCGAAGCCGTCCTTCTCGACCTCGCACAGCACCTGCCCGGCCGCCACCGACTGCAGGTAGAAACCGCCCTGCGCATCGGTGACGACGCGCGTCCCGTCCACCGTCACGGCCGCACCGTCCAGGCCGGTGCCATTCGCGTCCTGCACCTTGCCGAAGACCGAACCCGGGCGGCCGTAGCCGATGTTGAGCAGCGTCTCCTGCCCGCGCCGCAGGCGCACCTCGCGCCGCGAGCCCAGCGTCCCGATCCCGCGCACCTCGACCAGCGAGAGCCCGGGATAGAGGTCGGTCGCGCCGAAACGCCCGGTGTCGTCGCAGCGCAGCACGCGCCCGGCGTTGGCCCCGGCCAGGAAGCGGATCTCGGCCGCCGCGCCCTGGTCGTCGACGCCGGTGATGCGCCCGGAGAGGCGCGCGCCCGCGCCCGTGCCGATCGGCACGACGCCCTCTTCCTTGGGCAGGAAGCGTGGCTCGAGCAGCTCGAGCTCGACCTTGAGCGGCCACAGCACCGTGCTCGAGGCCGTGCCGCCGGACTGGCGCACGACCGGCGGCGGGATCAGTTCCACCACCGGCGCCGGCGCCGTGGGCGCTTCCGCACGCTCGGCCGGCAGCGTGCGCACGCCGCGTCCCGCGTCATCGCCCTCGGCGAGCCACAGGAACGCGCCTAGCGCCAGCGGCAGGGCGAGCAGGAGGACGACCAGCAGAGAGCGCTTCATGGGCGCGGCGCGCGCGAACTCGTGCGAAGCAACTCGCGCGCCGCCGTGGACAGGCGAGCATATCCACTGGCGCGCGGATGGTCACCGCCGCGAGCCTCGGAGCGCTATCCCGGCCGGCCCCCGGGCGCGCAGGGGGGCTCGCGCGCATCCAGCGCGGCGGGCGCGCGCGGCTCCTCGAAGGTCACGCTCTCCACGCTCGGCCGCGCCGTACCGGCCAGGCGCCGCCACTCGGACGAGAGCAGCACGAGGTGCCACTCGTCCACGCGCCGGCCGCGCTTCACGACGCGCCCGGGCACGGTGCGCACCAGCGTGAAGCCGTTCTTCTCGAGCACCCGGCGCGAGGCCTGGTTGCCCACGAAGACCCAGGCATACAGGGTGTGGGCGCCGAGGTGCGCGAAGGCGAGGCGCGCCACCAGCGCCAGGGCCTCGCGTCCGAGGCCGCGGCCCTGGAACGGGAGTCCGAGCCAGTAGCCCACGTCACCCTGTCCGGCGTGACCCGCGAAGCGCAGCGCCAGCGAACCCGCCAGCACGCCGCTGGCGCGCTCCTCGAGCGCCAGGCGCAGCTCGGGCCCGTGCGGGCCCTCGATCTGCCAGTTCGCGTAGTACTCCTCGAGCTCGCCGGCCCGCGCGGGGCCGTCCCACACCAACCAGCGCAGGATCTCGTCCGCGCCCGCCAGCAGCGCGAAGGCCGCGGACGCGTCCTCGCGGCGGTGCGGGCGCAGGCGCACCCGCTCGCCGCACAGCTCGAGGCCGGCGAGACGGCGCGCGGGCGGCACGGAGTCGGAGCCGGGGTCGCGAGGGGCCCGTTCGTTCATCGCCTGTGCTCCCGGCTCGGACCGGGCGCGCTATCCTAGGGGTTTCGTCGACACGGCTCCGAACCGAATCCCGCCCCGCGCCGGTCCCGCTCCGCATGAAGCACTACTCGGTCGTCGAGATCCTCGGCGATGGCATCTCTCCCGAGCTCTCCGCCAGCGTGCACGCGCTCCTTCCCGCGCTGCCCTTCCAGCTGGAGTTCCGCGAGATCGACCTCTCGCTCGCGAGCCGCACGCGCCACAAGCACGAGATCTACGAGCGCGTGAAGCACGCCATGAGCGAGCACCAGGTCGCGCTCAAGTACCCGACCACGACCGAGGACGAGAGCCCCAACAAGGTCCTGCGCGAGTTCTTCAACTTCTCGGTCATCCACCGCCCGGTGATGACCTTCGCGGGCGTCGAGAACAACTTCAAGCGCACGCTGGACATCGACGTGGTGCGCATCGCCACCGGCGGCACGTATTCCGACCGCGGCATGCGCATCGGCACCGAGTCGGCCGTGGCCCTGCGCGTGATCGAGCGCGTGCCCGCGCGCCACGCGGCCCAGTTCGCCTTCCGCCTGGCGAGCGAGCGCGGGACCAGCGTGGTCTCGACCAGCAAGTGGACCATCCAGCGCGCGGCCGACGGCCTGTTCGAGGACCAGTGCGACGACATCGCGCGCAACTACCCGGGCATCCCCTACCGGCGCGAGCTGTTCGATGCCCTGCTGGCGGGGATCATCCTGCACCCGGAGCGCTACCAGGTGATCGTGTGTCCGAACGAGTACGGCGACTTCCTCTCGGACATGGCCTGCGGCCTGATCGGCTCGATCGGGCTGGGCGACAGCGCCTCGTACTCGTTCGAGCCCAACGGTCGCGTGCGCCTGGCGATGTTCGACCCGGCCGGCGGCACGGCGCCCGACATCGCCGGCAAGGACGTGGCCAACCCGAGCGCGGCGCTGCTCTCGTTCGCCTCGCTGCTGCGCCACGTGGGCGAGCGCGAGGCGGGCCGCGCGCTGCGCGCCGCGATCCGCGACGCGATCGCGGCGGGCGAGAAGACGGCCGACATCGGCGGCACGCTGGGCACGCGCGAGTTCACGGCGGTGGTGGCGAAGCGCCTGGCCCTGGCGCTCGGAACGGCGCGGTAGCCCGCGCGCGGACGCGCGCCGGCAGCGGGCGGATAGCCGGCGCCCGCGGCCGGCGGCAGGGCCGCGCTCCGACTTGCTCCCGAGCCCCCCTCCGATGTCCCCTGTGTCCGTGGCCGGCCCAGACCCCGTTCCCCAGGCCGCGCCCTTGCCCGCGGCCCCGGCCGAGCGCGGCGTGCCGCGGCGCGTGTGGGGCGCGACCGCGCTCTCGGCCCTGACACGCCAGTGGGGTGCGCTGTGCACCCTGCTGACCCTGGCCGTGCTGGCGCGCACGCTGGCGCCGGCCGAGTTCGGGCGCTTCACCTTCTGGGTGGCGGTGCTGGCGTTCCTCGACGTGCTCGTGGACGGGGGCACCTCGAGCGTGGTGGTGCAGCGTGGGGCCGCCGATCCGCCGGCCTTCGCGGCCGCGCTGGCGGCCGGCCGGCGCGTGCGCGCGGGAATGGCGTTGCTCGCGGCGCTGCTGGTGGGCCTCGCGGCCGGCTGGGCGCGCGAGCCCGAGCTCGGCTGGGTGCTGGCCGCGGCCCTGGGCCCGCTCGCGCGCGTGCCCGAGCTGTCGGCCGTGGTGTTCCAGCGCGACATCGCCTGGGGCCGGCCGCTCTTCCTGCGCGCGCTCGGCAGCACGCTGCGGCTCGCGCTGGTGCTGGCGCTGGCGACGCGCGCGGGCCTCGGCTTCGGCCCGTTCCTGCTGGCGCACTCGGCCAGCCTGGCGCTCGGCAACCTGGCACTGCACTTCGTGGCGCGCGCGCACCTGCCGCCGCGCGCGCCGGCGCCGGATGCGGCCGCGCTGCGCGGGATGCTGGCCAGCGCGCTGCCGCTCGCCGTGCTCGGACTCGTGCAGCAGGCCTACTTCTACGCCGACAACCTGTTCGTGCGCGCGCTCGCGGGTCCGGAGGAGCTCGGACGCTACAACGCGGCGGTGCGGGCCTTCCTGTGGCTGGCGGGCTTCGCGGCCTTCGCGACTACTTCGTCCCTGCCGTGGCTGGCGCGCCGGCACGCCGCCGGTGCGCTCGGGCCGGCGGCGGCGCGTCTCGCGCTGCCGCTGTTCGTGGCGGCCTCGCTGGGCGCGGGCGCGCTCGTGCCCTGGAGCCGCGAGCTGATGCGCCTGGCCTACGGCCCCGGCTTCGAGGCGGGCGGGGCCAGCCTGGCCTGGCTGCTGCTCGCGCTGCTCGCGGTCGCGCCGGGCTCGGTCCTGCTGACCGCCGTGATCGCGGCCGGCCGCATGCGCGCGGCGCTGGGCGTGGCGGTGCTTGCGCTCGCCGTCAACCTGGCGGGCAACGCGCTCTGCGTGCCGCGCCTCGGCGCCGAGGGCGCCGCGCTCATGACGCTCGTGACCGAGGGCACGGTCGCGCTGGCGGCGGCGTGGGTGCTGCGCGGCCTGGGCGTGCACCCGTTCCGTTCGCCCGCGCGCTTCCTGCTCGGCCCGGCGGCGTTCGGGCTGGCCGCCCTCGCATCCCGGGTGTGGCTCGCGCCGCTCCTGGTTCCCTAGCCCGCGCGCGCCTACCCTCTGCGCCCCCATGCGCGTCGGCCTCGACTACCGCCCCGCCCTGGTCAACGGCGAGGGCATCGGACGCTACGTGCGCGAGCTCGTGCGCGGGCTGCTGGAGCACCACTTCGGCGGCAACCTCGGGCTGTTCGGCTACACCCTGGCGAAGGCACGCTTCACGCCGGCCGAGCTGGGCCTGCACGTGGAGAGCGGCGGGCCGCGCCCCGAGCTGCTGCGCCTGCGCTGGCCCTCGCGCGCGCTGCCGTGGCTGCTCGCGCGCCTGGGCAAGGGCGTCGACGATCTGGTGGGCGGCTGCGAGGTCTACCACCACACGCAGTACTCGCGCCTGGCGGTGCGCTCCGCGCTGGAGGTGGCCACGATCCACGATTGCCTGTACCTGAAGGGCGCCGACTACGTGGACGAGCGCGCGGCCGAGCGCATGGCGGCCCAGGCGCGCGAGCTGGCCACGCGCGCGCGGCGCATCCTGGTGCCGAGCGAGTTCGTCGGAGCCGAAGTCGTGCTGCACTTCGGGGTGTGGCCCTCGCAGATCACGGTCACGCCGCTCGGCTGCGACCACATCGCGCGCGGCCTGCCACCCGGGGGCTTCCCGCCCGCGCGCGAGCCGTACGTGCTCACCGTCTCGCGCGTCGACAACCGCAAGAACCACGTGCGCATGCTGGCGGCCTTCGAGCGCCTGGTGCAGGAGGGTCTGCCCCACCGCTGGGTCGTGGCCGGCCCGCGCGGCCACGGCTGCGAGCACTTCGAGCGCGCGCTGGCGCGCTCGCCCGCCGCCGCGCGCGTCGAGTGGCGCCGCGACGTCGCCGAGCACGAGCTCCCCCGGCTCTATGCCCAGGCGGACCTGTTCCTGTTCGCGTCCCTGGGCGAGGGCTTCGGGCTGCCGCCGCTCGAGGCCATGGTGGCCGGCACGCCGGTCGTGACGAGCTCGATCACGGCCTTGCCCGAGGTGTGCGGCGACGCCGCCTGGTACGTCGAGCCCAGCGACCCCGAGCGCATCTTCGAGGCCGCGCGGCGCCTCTTGACCGAGCGCGATTTCCACGCCGAACTCGTGGCCAAGGGCAAGCTGCGCGCGCGCCAGTTCACCTGGCGCGAGACCGCGCGCCAGACCCTGCTCGCCTACCAGAAGGCCAGCGAGCCGATCGCGGACGAGGTCCACAAGCTGCGCCGCTCGCTGTAGCCGGGCTCGCGCCGCCGCGCGCGCGCGGCGAGACTATCCTGGCCTCCCCGCCCGCATGCACCTCGTCGCTTGCCTCTACCGCTTCACGCCCTTCGGCGGCCTGGAGCGCAACGCGCTCGAGCTGCTGGAGGCCGCGCGCGCGCGCGGGCACCGCGTGCGCGTGTTCACGCGCGCCTGGCTGGGCGCGCGCCCGCAAGGGATCGAGGTGCACGAGCTCGCGCTGCGCGCCTGGACGAACGTCGGTGTGGAGCGCGCCTTCGCCCGGGCCCTGTGGCGCGCGCTCGAGGGCGACGACCGACCCGACGTGGTGCTGGGCTTCAATCGCATCGGAGGCGTGGACGTCTTCTATGCGGCCGACCCGTGCCTGGCGGCGACGCGCCCGCGGCCCGGGCCCTTCGCGCTCGCCAATCGACGCTGGCGCGCGGAACAGGAGCGGGCCCTGGCCGCGCCGGGAGCCGCGAGCGAGATCCTGGTGCAGTGCGAGCGTGAGCGACAACGCTACCGCGAGCACCACGGGACGCCGCTGGAACGCCTGCACGTCCTGCCGCCCGGGCTGCGCGCGGAGTTCCTGGCCGCGGGCGCGACGCGCGCGCCCGAGCTGCGCGCCGAGCTCGGGATCCCGGCCGACGCGCGCGTGCTGCTTGCGGTGGGCTCGGACTTCGCGCGCAAGGGCCTCGATCGCACCCTGGCGGCCCTGGCCGGCTTCGCGCCCGGCCTCGGCGCACGCACCTGGCTCGTCGTGCTCGGCGCCGGGCGGCGCGCGCGCTTCGAGCGCCAGGCGCGCGCGCTCGGCCTGGCGGCGCGCGTGCGCTTCGTGGGCGGCCAGGGCGAGGTGCTCGGGGCGTACCGCGCGGCCGATCTCCTGCTGCACCCGGCGCGCGAGGAGAACACCGGCACGGTGCTGCTCGAGGCGCTGTCCCAGGGCGTTCCGGTGGTGTGCTCGGCCGAGTGCGGCTTCGCGCCGCTGGTCGCCGCGGCGCGCGCCGGACACGTGCTCGCGCGCCCATTCGAAGCGCGCGAGCTCGCGCGGGTCAGCGCGGCGCTGCTCGCGGACGACGACCGGCGCGCCGAACTCGGCCGGAACGGGCGCGGCTTCGCGCAGGCATTCCCGATGGCCGCGCGCACCGCCCTCGCGCTCGCGGTGCTGGAGCGCGTCGCGCACGCGCGACGCTCGCCGCACGGCGTGGGCCCGACCAGTGCGCCCGTGCTGCGATGATCTGGATCCGCCCCGACCTGCGCGCGCTGTTCGGCGCCCTGGCCTTCGAGGACTTCCTCGCGCTCGGGCAGCGCACCGTGAAGCAGAGCCGCGACGGCGCGCGGCGCACGGCCGCCTTCGAGCGCGGCGGGCTGCGCTTCTACGTCAAGACGCACGCCGGGGTGGGCTGGGGCGAGATCGCGAAGAACTGGCTGCAGGCCAAGCGCGCGGTGGTCGACGCGACGCCCGAGGTGCGCGCGCTCGAGCGCTGCGCCGCGCTGGCGATCCCGGCCCCGGCGCTGGCGGCATGGGGCGTGCTGGGCGCGAACCCGGCCGCGCGGCGCTCGTTCGTGGTGACCGAGGAACTGCAGGGCGCCGAGCGCCTGAGCGCGCGACTCGCGCACGGCGCATCACTCGATACGCGCTTCCGTCGGGAACTGGCGCGCCGCCTGGGCCTGCTCGTCGCGCGCCTGCACGCGGCCGGGCTGGCGCACCGCGACCTGTACCTCGACCACGTCTTCCTGCGCCGCGCGCCGGGCGGGGACTTCGAACTCTTCCTGCTGGACCTGCACCGTGCACGGCCGAGCTCCCCGGCGCGCGCGCGCTGGCGCATCAAGGACCTGGCGGCGCTGTTCGGTTCGGCGCGCGCCCATGGCGTCACGCGTGGCGACGCGGCGCGCTTCCTGGCGGCCTACACGAGCACGGCGCGCCTCGGCCCCGAGGCCCGCGAGCTGTGGCGGCGCGCGGCGCGGCGCCTGCGTCAGCGCGCGAACAGGGCCAGGGCCTCGGCCGGCAGCCCGGGGTAGCCGCACTCGATCCAGGCCGTGAGGCGCTGGGCGAGCGCATCGCGCGTGGCGCGGAAGGCGCGCAGGAGCTCGAGCTCGCCGCCGCGCTGCGCACCCGGCTCCTCGAACGGCCACGAGAGCATCGGCAGGCGTCCCGGCAGGGTCGGACAGCACGCGGCGGCCGCGCTGCACACCGCGATCACCAGGTGCGGCGGATCCTCGAGGTGCGCGCCCAGGGGATCGGCCGTGTGGCGCGAGAGGTCCACGCCGACCTCGGCCATGACGCGCACGGCCAGCGGATGGACCGCGCTCGGATGGGTGCCGGCGGAAAGCGCCTGCACGCGCTGGCGCGTCAGGTGCCGCAGCCAGCCCTCGGCCATCTGGCTACGCGAGGAGTTCGCGACGCACAGGAACAGCACGCACGGCTTCCCCCTCACGCCCGCGATTCTCCGGCGTCGAATCGGGAGAGTCCAGGTCCCACCCGCGATCGCGCCGGCCGGATTCTCCCCGCCGGGATCGACCGTGGTCCCGGTCGCCGCCCTCGCTACCCTGCGGCCCAGCACATGCGTGTCGGCTTCGATACCTCGGCCCTCACCCACCCGCATTCACGCGGGCTCGAACGGGTCGTGCGCAGCCTGGTGGAGGCCCTGGAGCGGCGCGCGGAGCTCGAGGTCGTGCGCCTGGCTCCCGCGCGTGGGACCGACCTGCGCCGCTGGCGCCGGCGCGAGCTACCGCGCGCGGTGGGCGAGCTCGGGCTGGCGGGGCTGCACTCCTTCACCTCGGCCTTTCCCTGGCGCGGGAAGGGCGCGCGGGTGCAGACCGTGCACGAGCTGCCCTGGCGCCACGGCGTGCGCGAGAACGCCGACGCCGCGCACTACCTGTGGGCCGCGCTCGGCTCCCTGCGCGCGGCGCGCGTGGTGTGCCCGAGCGCGCACGTGGCCGCAGATCTCGCGCGCGGCGCGCTGGTCCGGCGCAACCGGATCCGCGTCGTGCCGTGGGGCGTGGACGATTCCTTCCGCGCCGAACCGCCGCCCGGGGTCGTGGACGAGGCCGCGCTGACGCGCTACCGCCTGGGCGAGGAGCCCTTCGTGTTCTGTCCGGGCGCCGTGCGCCCCAAGAAGAACCTGGCGACGCTGCTGTACGCGCTGGCGGAGCGCAAGCAACGCGGGGCCGAGCCGCTGCGGGTGCTTGTGACCGGCGGCGACAGCCCGCAGCTGCGCAGCGACCTCGGCCTGGCCTCGAAGCTCGGCCTCGCGCGCTGGGTGACGATGCTCGACGAGGTGGCCGAGGCCGACCTGCCCGCGCTGTACCGGCTCGCGCGCGCGGTGCCCGTGCTCTCGCACTCGGAGGGCTTCGGCCTGCCGGTGCTGGAGGCCATGGCCTGCGCCACGCCGGTGCTCGTCCCGCGCGCGAGCGCCCAGGCCGAGGTCGCGGGCGCGGCCGGGATCGTGGTCGATGCGCGCTCGCCGGGCTCGGTCGCGGACGGGCTGGAGCGCGCGCGCGTGGAGCGGGCCGAGCTGCGCGCGCGCGGGCTCGAACGCGCGCGCGAGTTCAGCTGGGACGCCGCGGCCAGGCAGGTCGCGGCGCTGTGGCGAGAGCTGGCGTGAGCGCGCCGCGCGTGCTGGTCGCGGCCGCGCCGCTGGCCCAGGGCCCGGGCGGCGTGCGCCGGCACAACCAGGAACTCCTGCCGCGTGCGGCGCGGCTCCTGCAGGCGTCGGGCGGCGGCCTGGCGCTCTTGGTGGGTCGCGATGGGCTCGCGCTGGAGCTGGGCGAGGGCATCGAGCGCCTGGCCAGCGACGTGCCGAGCGGCCCACCGCTGGCGCGTGCCGCGCGCGAGGGCGCGGCCCTGCGACGCGCGCTGGCGGAGGCGCGCGCGCGCGGCCGGCCGTTCGATCTGGTGCACACGGCCCACCTGCCCGCGCCGCGCGCGCTCGGGGCGCCGTTCACGCTCACGCTGCACGACCTGCGCGCGCTGGCCCTCGCGCACACGCCCTTCTCGCGGCGCTTCTTCGCGCGCAGCGTGATCGGCGCCGCCGTGCGCGCGGCGCGCGCCGTGCTCACGGTCAGCGAGACCGTCCGCGCCGAGCTCGCGGCGCGCTTCCAGCCGCGCCAGGTATTCGTGGTCCCGAACGCGGGCGATCACCTGCCCGTCCTGCCGCGTGCGCGCGCGCCGGGGGCGGCGCTGCTGCACGTCGGACACCTCGAGCCGCGCAAGAACCTGGAGCTGCTGCTGGCGGCCCTGGCGGCCGACCCGGGCTTGCCCGATCTCGAGCTGGCCGGCGCCGCCAAGGACGACGAGGAGGCGCGCCTGCGCGCGCGCGCTCAGGCCCTCGGGCTCGCGGCGCGCGTGCGTTTCCTCGGACCCGTGCCCGAGCCGGAACTGGCCGGCCTCTACGCGCGCTGCGCCGCGGTCGTGATCCCCTCGCGCCTGGAGGGCTTCGGGATCGGCGTGCTGGAGGCCCAGCGCGCGCGCGCGCCGCTCGCCATCGCCGACGCGGGTGCCCTGCCCGAGGTGGCCGGCCCCGGCGTGCCGCGCTTCGCGCCCGACGACGCCGCCGGCTGCGCGCGCGCGCTGCGAACCGCGCTCGCCAGCGACGCGGCCACGCTGGACGAACACGCCGCGTGGGCCGCGCGCTTCAGCTGGGACGCCAGCGCGCGCGCGCTGGTCTCGGCCTGGAGCGTGGCCGCGCGACCGGACTAGGGTCTCAGCGCCCGGGCGCGAGCGGCTCGCCGGCTCCACGCCGGAGCTGGTGCACGGTCCCGGCCGCGTAGGGGCCGGGAAAACGCTCGCGCTCGCCGTCGGCCCAGGTGACGTTCACCGCCCCGACGCCCGTCGCCTGGCCGAGGCCGAGGTGCACGCTGGGGTCGTTGGCCGCGCAGTAGCTGTAGGCACTGCGCACGGTGCGCAGGAGCACACGGCCCCCGTGCTCGATGCGCAGCTCCGCGCCCAGGGCGTCGCGGCCGCTGCGCTCGCGCACCTGGAAGCGGATCCAGGCCCCGCGCGCGGGCACGCGGTTCAGCAGCAGGTACGCGGGCGCATCGCGGTTCACCACCAGCACGTCGAGCGCGCCGTCGCCATCGACGTCGCCGAAGGCCGCGGCCCGACTGGTGGCGACCAAGAGCTCGGCCGTGCCGCCGCGCGGCAGCACTTCCTCGAACTTGCCCGCGGGCGTACCGCGGAACAGGAGGTTGGCCTCGTCGAAGGCCTGCTCATCGGAGGACTCCGGCCGGCGCGTCACGCGGCCGTTGGACTCGTACAGATCGAGCCAGCCGTCCTGGTCGAAGTCCGCGCTGGCCACACCGAAGCGCGTGAACGTGCGACTGGTCCCGCCCAGCCCGAAGAGCTGCGTGCGATCGGAGAAGTGCGTGCCGTCGTTGCGGTAGAACGAATCGGTCTCGCCACCGAGGTTCACCACCAGCAGGTCCTCGTCCCCGTCGAAGTCGAAATCGGCCGCCAGCACGCCCATGCCGGCCTTCTTGCGGCCCTCCTGGTCCACGGCCACGCCGCTCTCGATGGCCACGTCCTCGAAGGTGCCATCGCGCAGGTTGCGCCACAGGAGGTTCAGGCTGCCGTCGTTGGCCACGAACAGATCGGTCCAGCCGTCCGAGTCGAAGTCGGCGCACACGATCCCGAGGCCGTTGCCGCGCGTCGCGCGGATCCCGGCTGCCGCGGAGACGTCCTTGAAGATGCCGGCGCCCTCGTTGCGGTAGAGCGTGTCGGGTGCCGGTGAGGCGTAGGAGTTGGGCGAGCAGTAGTCCTCGGGGTGCGGCTGCGTGTAGCACACGCGCTCGCTCTCCAGCGTCCAGCCCACGTAGTTGGCCACGTACAGGTCGAGGTCGCCGTCGCGGTCGTAGTCGACGAAGGCCGCGCTCGTGCTCCACAGGGGCTCACCCACGCCCGCCGCCAGGGTGCGGTCCTCGAAGCGGCCGGCGCCGACGTTCCCGAGCAGCACGTTCGGCCCCACGTTGGTCACGTACAGATCGGTGCGCCCGTCGTCGTCGGCGTCGCCCGCGGCCACGCCCATGCCGTAGCTGCGGTCCTCGGCTCCGCTCCCGGCGCTGATGTCGGTGAAGCGGCCCGCGCCGCGGTTCTCGAACAGCTGGTTGGCGGGTTGCTCGGCCGGCGGCGCCGTGAGCGCCCCGCCCTGCACGAGGTAGGCGTCCAGGTCGCCATCGCCCTCCAGATCGAAGAGCGCGGCGCCGCCGCCGATGATCTCGGGGAAGTAGTGCTTGTCGCGGTGGCCCGAATGCCAGGTGAAGTCCAGGCCGCGCGCCTGGGCCTCGTCCACCAACCAGGGCGCTTGGGATCCGCCAGCGGGCGCCGCGGGACCTGGAGGCGAGGGCGCCTGGCCGCAGGCGGCCGTTCCGAGTGCGAGCCACAGCGCAAGCTCTGCCGCGCTCGCCTTCATCCGTCGCCCTCGCGCGGCGTCGTGAGCGCTGCCCGCCGGGCCCGCACGTCATCCAGCGCCTTGCTCACGTTCTCGACCAGGCGCGGGCGGGCCTTGCCCGTGGTTCGTCCGCGCTCGATGGCCTGCGCGGCCTCGTCCAGCAGCCCGGAACGCAGGCGCGCGAGCGCGAGCTGCAGCCAGGTGTCGCCGTCGTCGGGCCGCTCCCTCAGCATGACCTCGAACAGCTGGATCGCCTGGGACCAGCGCCGGAGGGCCATCAGGCAGTTCCCGAACGAGAGGCGCAGCTCGTAGCCCGAGAGACCGAGATCGAGGGCGCGCTGGTAGGCCGTGACAGCCGGCTCGAACTGTCCGAGCTGCGCCAGCTTGTCGGCCAGCCGCGCGAAGGCGCGACCATTCCCCGGCAGCGCGACGGTCAGGCGCGTGAGCATGCGCGCGACCTCGGGGTGGTTGCCGGCCTTCTCGAACAGGCCCGCCCGCAGGATGAGCGCGCGCACGTTGTCGGGCTGGCGCGCGAGCAAGGCGTCGAGCTCGCGGCTGGCCTCTTCCGCCTGCCCGAGCCCCATGTACGCCAGCGCGAACTGCGGTGCGAGCTCGTTCTCGTCGCGACCCTGCGCCCGCTCTTCCTGCAGCAACGCCAGGGCCCCGCTCGGATCGCCCTGCTCGAGCAGCAGGTTGATCTGCAGCATGACCGGCACGCGCGTGAAGGCACGCGCCTCGAGCGCCCACGGGTCGTTCCAGACCTGCAACTCCTCGTCGGCGAGCACGCTCTCCGGCTCCAGCGGAGTGCTGGGGTCGAGCTGGCGGCGGGCGGTCGCCAGGAGCTGGCGGAAGGTGCGGCTGTCCGGGTCCTCGCGCGCGAGCCGCTCCAGGATGGCGATGGCCTCGGCCACGTGATCGCGCTGCAGCTCGACGCGCGCCAGCCCGACCCAGCCGCCGGGATAGGTCGAATCGAGCTCGGTGGCCCGGCGGAAGGAGCGTTCGGCCGCGTCCAGATCGCCGAGATCGAAGTGCACCTTGCCGAGGCGGGCGTGGCTCGGCGCATAGCCCGGCTCGAGGTCGATCGAGCGCTGCAGCGCCGCGCCGGCCTCCTCGAGCGCGCCGGTCCGCGCCAGCATGACGCCCACGTGGTAAGGCCACTTCGGCTGGCCCGGCTTGAGCTCCTCGGCCACCCTCAGACACTGGATGGCCAGGTCCTTGAGGTGCTCGGAGAGGTAGGTGGCGCCCAGGTCGGCCCAGACCTGCGCGCGGCGCGGGTCGGCGCGCACGTGGGCCAGGGCTTCGTTGATGCGCGCCGCAGCCAGCGGATCGAACTCGGCCAGATTGACGGGCACGGGCGGTTCGGGGTCGCTCGGGCCGCAGCCGAGCAACGCTCCGGCGAACGCCAGCGAGGCCAGGAGCCAGCCACACGGGTAGGGAGGCCGCCTCGTTCCGGTCGCCTTGGCCTCGATCGCCTTCATGGACACTCGCCGCTCGGCATGGGAGCCGGACAGTCTACTCGGCCCCTCCGACGCTGAACACCGCACGCTGGTCGCGTCACAGACCCGCGCGCAGCATCAACACGGCCTGGAAAACGCCATAGGCGAGACCGGCGCCGAGGACGAGCACCCCGAGCGCGACCAGGCAGCGCAACCAGAAGGGCTGCTGCTCGAGATCGGAGGAGAAGAACCCGGTGCGGCGCGCCGCGCGCGGCGCGTGGAAGGTGGTCGCGGCGAGTTCCGCGCGGGCGGGACGCGCCGACACGGGCTCGTCCGGGCCCTCGATCTCGATCTCCACCTCGTCCGCGGACGGCATCGGACTGCGCGCAGGTTTCGGCTCGGCCGGACGCGCCTCGACGCGCGGTGGACTGGCCACGGCGGGTGCGCTGGACTCGAACTCGATCTCCTGCGCGGCCGGCGCGGCCGAGAGTCGCAGGCGCAGCGGCAGGTCGCCCAGCTTGAACTCGTCGCCGTCGCCGAGCTCCAGGCGCTCGCCGCGCTTGCCGTCCTTGGAGACCCCGTTGGTCGAGCCCAGGTCCTGCACGAACCAGCGCTCGCCCTGGCGCACGAGCACGGCGTGCTTGCGACTGATGGAGCGGTCCTGCAGCACGACGTCGCACTCCTCGGCCCGCCCCAGGGTCGTGCGCTCGCCCAGCGCGAACGAGCGCGCGAGGTCCGGTCCCGCCAGCACGAACAGACGTGCTTCTCCGGGCTCAGGCATGCTCGCTCGCTCCGGGCGCCTGCGGCGCGCGCGCCCCCTCGGCCGCCAGCTCGGCCACGCGGCGCGCGTACTTGCGCGCGAACTCGGCCGGATGGAGACGGCCCTTGAAGGCCGCGCGCCCGGCGATCTCCAGCACCGGCAGCGAGCGCCCGTGGCGCGCCACGAGCTCGGCATCGCCGTCCACGTCCACTTCGCGCAGCCGGAAGGGCGGGCGCACGCGCGCGCGCGCGAGCACCGCCTTCATCTCGTCGCACAGCGGACAGTGCGCCCGGGTGTACAGGACGAGTTCGATGGGCGTGCGCGCACGGCGCCAGCGCGCGAACAGTCGGGCCAACATGGTCCCGATAGCGTGGACCGGCGGGGCTCCGACGGCAATACTGGCGTCTCCGATGCAGCGGAACGGATGAGCCAGAGCGCGCTGGAGGTTCGCGGCCTGAGCAGGCACTACCGCGTGGGCTGGCTGGGCCGGACGCGCACGGTGCTGGCCGGGCTGGAGCTCACCCTCGCCCCCGGCGAGAGCCTCGGGCTGGTCGGCCCGAACGGCTCGGGCAAGAGCACGCTGCTGCGCATCCTGGCCGGCATCGAGCGCGCCTCGAGCGGACGCGTGCGGGTCTTCGGCGACGACATCGAGACGCGCGCGGCGCGCCGGCGGCTCGGCTACCTGCCGGACGGCTTCCCGTTCCCGGCCGAGCTGCGGCCGCTGGCGGTGCTGGAGCTGCTCGGTTCCCTGCACGGGCTGGCGCGGGCCGAGCGCCGGCGCGCGGCCCGCGAGTGGCTCGCGCGCGTGGGCCTCGCGGCGGAGACGCGCACGCCGCTCGGACGCTTCAGCCTGGGCATGAAGCGCCGCTTCGGCCTGTGCCAGGCGCTGCTGCACCGGCCGGAGTTGCTGCTGCTCGACGAGCCCACGGTCGGGCTCGACGCCGAGGGACACGTGGTCCTGGACGAACTCCTGCACGAGGCGCGCGCGCGCGGCGCGAGCCTGGTCTTCGCCTCGCACGGCGAGCTCGAGCTGCAGGAGCACTGCGCGCGCACGGCGGTGCTGATCGCGGGTCGCCTGGCCGCGAGCGGGCCGACCGAAGAGCTGCTCGGCACGCGCGGGCGACTGCTCGCGCTCTACCGCGAACTCGCCACGCCCCGGCGGGACCACTGGGCGTGACGCGCCTCGTGGGCCTCGCGCTGCGGCGCACGCTGCCGCCCTGGTTGCTGGTCGCTCTGGCGCTCCTGCTGGCGCTGGCCGCGCGCGGTTCCGGAATGGCGCCGGTGGAGCTCGACGCCCACGGGGCGGCCGGCGTGCGCGCGCTGGCGCGCCAGAACGCGTGGAGCGTGCTGGCCGCCCTCGCGCCGCTCTTCTGCTTCCTCGCCGCGCGCCTCGGCACGAGCGCCGAACGCGCCTGGCTCGGACCGACGCCCGTCCGCGCGAGCGCGCTCTCGGCCGCGCTCGGGCTCGGCTGCGTGCTGGCCGCGAGCTCGGCGGCGTTCCTGGCGGCGCTGGCGGGAGAGCTCGCGGTCGCCGGGGATCGGCCCACCTGGCGCACGCTGCGCGCGCTCGAGGCCCCCCCCGCCGTGCTGATGGACGCGACCCCGCGCGCGCACTGGCGCATTCCCGCGCTGGCCCCGGGCGAACGCCTGCGGCTCGAGGTGGGCGTCACGCTCGGCGCCGGACCGGCCGCGACGGCGCGCCTCGGAGCGCGCTCGGCCGCGGTCGGGAGCCCAGCCGAGAGCGCGGTCGAGGCGCGCGTGTCGAGCCGCACGCGGCTCGAACTCGAGCCGCCCGTGGCCGGCGCAGAGGGCCTGGAGCTCGAGCTCGAACGCGTGGGCTCGGGCGCCGTGCTCGTGCTCGGCCCTGGGGCCCTCACGGTGCTCGGGCCGGTGGCGAGCGAGCGCCGTGGCGCGCTCGCGCTCGGCCTGCGCGTCGGGCTCGCGCTGGCCGCGGGTTGCGCGCTCGCGCTCGGCCTGGGGAGCGTGCTGCGTCCCGCCCTCGCCGCCGGCCTGGTGCTGGCGCTGCAGCTCTGGGCGTGGACCCACGCGAGCCGTGTGGCCTGGGTGCCCGGCGCGGATCTGCCGCTTGCGTGGCAGGAACTCGGCCGCGGCCTGGCGCCGGCTCCCGTGGCGCCCGCCGCCTTCGCCGGCGCGCTGGGTGCCGTGGCCCTCGGCCTCGCGCTCCAGGCGCGCTCGTTCCGACGGGCGGGGGGCGCGCCGTGAGCTCGTACGCGCGGCGCGGCCTCTGGCTCGGCGCGCTGGCGCTCGCGCTGGTGGCCTGGCTCGCACCGGCGCCGCCGCCGGCCGGAGGGCCGCGCCTGCTCGTGCTGGGCCCGTTCGCGAGCCTGGCGGCCCAGCTGCAATGGCTGCGCTTCCACGCCGCCAGCCGGCGCGGCGAGGAGGCGCGCGCGCTGGAGCTGGCCGAGAGCGCGCTGGCCCTGGACCCGCGCGCGAGCGAGGGCTGGGAAACGCTGGCCGCGCACCTGGTGTTCGACCTGGCTTCGCGCGAACGCGAGCCCGAGCTCGCGCGGCGCCGGGCTTGGTTCGAGGCCGGGCTCGCGCTGCTCGCGCGGGGCGTGGAGCGCGCGGCGCAACCGGCCGAGCTCGAGCTCTTCGGCGGGCTCGTGCTGTTCGCCAAGGCCGCGGGCGATCCCGAGCTCGACCCCGGCGGTGCGCGCGCGCTGCGGGCCGCCGCCGCCGCGGCCCTGGAGCGCGCCGCCGCCCTCGGCGACCCGCGAGCCGCGGCGCTCGCGGCTCAGGTGCGCGCGTCGGCGGAGGGCGCGCAGTAGCTGGGCGCGAAGCGCGCGGCGGCTTCCAGCGCAACGCGCAGGTTGCCCGCGTCGGCCCGGCCGCTGCCGGCGAGATCGAAGGCCGTCCCGTGGGCCGGCGAGACGCGCAGGTACGGCAGGCCGAGCAAGACGGTGATGCCCTCGCCCGGAGCGTGCAGCTTGAGCGGGATGAAGGCCTGGTCGTGGTACAGCGCCAAGACGCCCTCGAACTCGCCGCGCGCGGCGCGCAGGAAGACCGTGTCGGGCGAGAGCGGCCCGAGCACGTCGAGGCCCGCCGCGCGCGCGCGCGCCACGGCCGGCACGAGCAGGTCCCGGTCCTCCGAGCCGAGCAGACCGTTCTCGCCCGCGTGCGGGTTCAGCCCGGCCAGCGCCAGGCGTGGGGTCGCGAAGCCGAGCTGGCGCAGACCCTGATCGAGCAGCACGAGGTGCGCGTCGAGGCGCGCGGGCGTGATGGCCTCGAGCGCGGCGCGCAGCGGCACGTGGCGCGTGAGCAGCAGCACGCGCAGCTCGCGCGCGAGACCGAGCATCTCGACCTCGGGCTTCCCGGCCCAGCGTCCGAGCAGTTCGGTCTGGCCCTCGACCCTCTCGCCCGCGAGGTGCAAGGCCTCCTTCGAGACCGGCGCGCACACCAGCCCGTCCACGCGGCCCGCCAGGGCGAGCTCATGGCCCGCGCGCAGCGCCGCCAGCGCCGCGCGGCCGGCCGAGGCCTGCGGGCGCCCGAGCTCCCAGTCGTGCGCCGTGCTGGTCGTGAGCCAGGCGTGCGCCGCCAGCGCGCGCGGGTCGGCGTCCGGCGCGAGCAGCGGCACGCGCCCCGGGCGGCACGCGGCCGGCCCGAGGGCGAGCAG
The DNA here is from genome assembly GCA_964631945.1 of uncultured Planctomycetaceae bacterium. GTDB lineage: Bacteria > Planctomycetota > UBA1135 > UBA1135 > JABFRZ01. The sequence continues at coordinate 24,583 of CAZWAY010000014.1, read as the reverse complement.
GCGCACGCGCCGGGCGAGCTCGGGCTCCTCCAAGAGCCGGGCGACGAGCTCCGGCCCGACCCCGGCCGGGTCGCCGGCCGTCAGCGCCAGCAGCGGTCGCGCATCCACGGCGGCGCTCATCCGAAGCGCACCGTACGCATCGAGAGCGAGTGGTCGAAGCCCTCGATCGGGAAGCTCACCGGCGCATCCGGGGCGGCCGCGCCGAGCGCGTAGAGCAGCGGCAGGTAGTGTTCGGGCGTGGGGTGGGCCTGGCGCCCGCCTGCGCCCGCGAGCGCGCGCGCGAGGAACGCGCCGTCGTGCTCGCGGCTCGCACGCGCCACGTCCGCGTCGAACTCGGCCGCCCACGCGGGCACGCTGGCGTCGCCGCTGCGCATGCGCGCGAAGGCGTCGCCGAGGTTGTGGACCGCGTTGCCCGAACCCAGGACGAGCACGCCCTCGTGCGCGAGCGGCGCGAGCCGTCGCGCGAGCGCGAGGTGGCGCTCGGGCGCGAGCGTCGCGTCCAGGCTGAGCTGCACGACCGGCACGTCGGCCGCGGGGAAGAGGTGCACGAGCACGCTCCAGGTGCCGTGGTCGAGGCCCCACTCGCGGCTCTCCCCCACGACCTCCGCCCCGATGAGGGCGCGCACGCGCCGCGCCAGCTCGGGCGCGCCCGGCGCGGGGTACTGCACGGCGAAGAGCGCCTCGGGGAAGCCGCCGAAGTCGTGGATCGTCTCCGGCCGCTCTTCCACGGTCACGAAGCTGCCGCGCCCGTACCAGTGCGCCGAGACCGCCAGGATCGCCCTGGGCCGCGCCAGCTCGCCGGCCAATCCTCGGAACGCGCGGCTCCAGCGGTTGTCCTCGATCGCGTTCAGCGGCGAGCCGTGCCCGACGAACAGCACCGGCTGAGTCGGCGCGGCGGGATCTCGGTTCGTCATCGTAGGGTCCGGCTCGGAACGCGTCGGTCGGCACGCCACTCCGGCGACGAGCCCGAGGCTCCCTGCCACGAAGCGACGCCGGTCGGCAGAAGGAGGCACGCCGTGGGAGCGTAGGGCGCCGTCGATGGGCGCGCCACTCCCTCGCTACCGCTGGCCCGGCGAATCCTGGCCGGCTTCCGTCGCGTTCAGGCGGTACAGGAACGCCAGGAGCTCGGCCACGGCGTGGTAGAGCTCGCTCGGGATCTCTTCGCCGAGGTCGCAGGCGGCCAGCAGCTCGAGCAGGTCGGGGTCGGCGCGCACGGGCACGTCGTGGGCGCGCGCGAGCTCGAGGATGCGGCCGGCGAGCTCGCCCCCGCCCTTGGCCGTGACGCGCGGCGCCGGCATGTCGGCGCGGTCGTAGCGCAGGGCCACGGCCATCGGCCGCGGCGTGTTCGGTTGCGGGCTCATCCGGCGACGTTCATCAGGTGGCGCTCGCGCAGGTAGCGGATGTCGAGCGGATCCAGGCCGAGCGCGGTCTCCTCGGGCGTCGCCAGACGCACGTGCAGCTCGAGCGCACGGCGGCCGCCGGCGAGGCGCTCGCGCAGGGCGGCGAGTTCGCCCGTGAGGCGCGTGGCGACCGCCGGGCGCGTCACCGAGAGGCGCAGCGCGAGCTGCGTCGGCGTCAGCGTCAGGTCGGCGCGCAGCGGCCCGAGCTCGGTCAGCTCGAGCCCGAGCGAGAGCCGGAAGGGCAACTCGTCCTCGCCCGCCTCGGAGCCGTCGCGCTCGCGCCGGGGCGGCACCGCCAGACGCGCCGTGGCCCAGCCCTCGCCGTCGGGGAAGGGGAACGAGAGCACCAGCGGCTCGCCGGCCTTCTCGCGCGCCAGGTTGAGCAGCTGCTCGGCCTCGAGGCTGGTGAGCGCGCGCGCCACGGCATCGCGCAGCTCGGAGGGCTGGCCCCCCGCCAGGGCCTCGTGCGCGCGCAAGAGCAGGGCCTTGAGGTCGCCGCGCAGCTTCTCGAGCGCGGCATGCCCACCGCGCGCGCCGAGCAGCACGGCCAGCGCGGCCTCGTGCCCGAGTCCGAGGGACCCGAGCAGCGTGCGCAGCGCGCCCGGATCGCCATCGGGCGGGGCGGCCAGGGCCCCGAGGGCCTGCGCCAGCGCGCGCAGCTCGGGCAGGGCTTCGCCGCGACCGAGGCCCGCGCGCAGGGCTCGCGCGAGCTCGCCCAGGACCTCGCCCACCGGCCGTTCCTCGCCCACCACCGTGCGCAGGGCCGCGAGGAGCGCCTCCTCCTCGAGCGCGGAGTTTCCGAGGAGCAGCAGCAGCACGCCCTCCGGGCCCTGCTCGACGCGCACCAGGAAGCGCGCGCCGGGGTCGAGCGCGAGCTCGCTCTCGGCCGGGATGGTGTGCCGGCCGATGGCCAGCAGGACCGAGCTGTCCCCGGGCCGCGCGAGCACCTCGGCCGAGAGCACGCGCCCGTGGCGCAGGAGGGCCGTGAGCTCGCTGCTGCCTCCGCCCGAGGGACGGAAGACCGCGCTGGCTCCGGAGGCGACGATCGGCTCCATGCCGGCGTTATCGGTGGCGCGCCGGCGCGCATGAGGCGCGTGGCGCAAACCTTTCGCGCTCGCCCCTGGCGGTTAAACAACCCGGGGTCCGCGCGGGCGGACCCCGGACGATCGGAGGTGGCATCCGATCCAGAGGAAAAACGCCCCGTCGTGCCAGACGGGGTGATCGCTAGCGGGCCATCAGGCCGATTCGCGCTTGCGGTCGCGCGGCGGGCGCCCGCCCTTCGGGCGGCGCTCCTTCAGGGCCTCGTTGAAGGCGCCCCAGTCGGCCTCGGAGAAGAGGCGCACGGCGTGGCCGCACTGCACGCAGTAGGAGTGCTCGGTGGACTGCAGGTAGGAGACGTAGTTCTGGCAGTGCTCGCAGAACTTGCGGTCGTTGTAGAAGTCGCTCTGGTTCATGGCTCGTCTCCTCGCGGGTCCTGGCGACCCTGAGGCAAAGCCCGGCGCAGGCTCGAACGTAAGGCGTCCGTTACAGCCGCAAGTCCTTTATTCAATTGCTATTAGAATCTTTCCACAGACCCGGATCGAGCCGCAGCGGGCAGGCATGGGGTGTCGAGGAATCGCAACGCCTCGGGCGGCTCGCGCGGGGCGATTCCGCCTCGCTGCAGCCGCTTTCGCCCCGCCAGCGGCCCTCGGGCCGAGCCCTGGGCGGCTGACATGGCTGTCGAGAAAGCGCGACGCCGCGTCCACGCCGCGCGACGGGCGGATCGAGGGCTACCCGAGCTCCGCGCGCGTGCGTTGCATTCCGGCGGCGGCCGCGGGATCCGGCTCGGCCGCGAGCGCCCGCGCCAGCACGGCGGGCACGTTGCGCTCCTCGCCGTGCGCGCGCGCGAGGGACCAGAAGGCGGCCTCGCGCACCATCGCCGAGGGATCCGCGAGCGCGCGCTCGAGCGCACTCCGGCCCGCCTCGCTCGGGAGGTTGCCGAGCACCAGCGCGGCGTTGCGGGCCAGCCCGTCGCGACCGGTGCGTCGCAGGGGCGAGCCCTCGAACTCGTGCGCGAAGCGCGCCGCGGACAGCCCCACCCACTCGAGCGCGCCGCCGCGCGCGAGGGCCGAGTGCGTCCCGAAACGGTCCGCCAGGTCGGGCGCCTGTGAAGCCCACGGACAGACCTCGGAGCAGACGTCGCACCCGAAGAGCCAGCCGCCCAGGGGCGCGCGCAGCTCGTGCGGGATCGCCGCGCGGTTCTCGATCGTGTGGTACGAGAGGCACAGGCGCGCGTCGACCACGCCCGGCTCGAGGATGGCCGCCGTCGGGCAGGCATCGAGGCAGGCCGTGCAGGTCCCGCAGGACCCTGCGGGCGGGGCCGGAGTCGGCTCGAGCTCGACGTCGAGCAGCAGCTCCCCGAGGAAGAACCACGGCCCGAAGCGCGGGTGTAGCAGGTTGGCGGCCTTCGATTCGAAGCCCAGACCCGCCTCGGCGGCGTGTGAACGCTCGAGCAACGGCCCGGCGTCCACGACCTTCTTCCACTCGCCCAGCAGGCCGCGCGCGCGCAGCGCTCCCGCCAGCTTGCGCAGCTTCCGGCCGAGCACGTTGTGGTAGTCCCGGCCGGCCGCGTAGCGCGCCACCCGCCCCCCGCCCGTTGGACCCGTGGCCGCGCGCGAGTGCCCCAGGCCGAGCACGAGCAGGCTCTTCCCCTCGGGCAGCGAGAGGCGCGGATCGAGGATCCGCGCGCGGTTCTCCTCGAGCCAGGCCATGTCGGCCTGGCGTCCAGCGAGGAGCCAGTCTTCGAAGCGCGCGGCCGCCAGCGGAGGCTGGAGCGGCGTGATCCCGACCAGGTCGAAGCCCTGCTCCGAGGCCAGCTCGAGGACCTGCCGGGCGCGCGAGGAGGCCGTCACAGGCCCAGCATAGCGCCCCTAACTCTCTCTCCGACGCGGGCTTCGGCGGCACCCCCCGAACAAATAAAGGCTCGATCGAAGTCCCGCGGTAACCCCCCGTGGCCTGGGCACTACGCTACGCTTGAGCTAGGAGCCTTTCCCCGAGGGTCCCTTTCCCCCGCCCCGGGATCACCCCCATGCCTATTCCGGCCGTTTTCGAGGAGCCCAGCGCGTGACGCAGGCCTTCGGTTCCCACGGGCCGCTCGATTGGATGGCCACCGAGGAGCGCCTGGACGGGATCCGCAGCAAGCTCGAGGAGCTGCGCGCAGAGGTGGGTGACGCAGCCGCGGAGCAGCTGCAGGCGCTGCTGACGGACGGGACGCGCGAGGTCGAGAATCGGCGCGACCAGGTCTCGACCCGGCTGATGGAGCTCTATCGCCTGCACACGAGCCGCGCGGCCTTCGCCTGCCTGTACGAGCTCAACGCCGCGGCGCTGTACCAGCAGGTCGTGGCGCGCCTGCGCCGCTACCGCTGCCGGGCCGACGCGCTCGACGTGCTGCAGGAGGTCTTCTTCAACGTCTACCGCTACCCGCACCGCTTCAACTGCGAGCGCGACGACGCCTTCCGCGTGTGGACGGCCACGATCGTGCGCAACACGGTGCTGAAGCACCTGCGCTCGCTCTCGCGCAGCGGGCGCGGCGAGGTCGGCCTGGACGACCTGGGCGAGCCCCGGGACGCCAACGCGAGCGAGCCCATCCGCGGCGTGATCGACGACGAGAGCGCCAGCGAGTGCACGCGCGTCTACCTGAACTACCTGTACCTGTACCTCCGCTTCTACCGGATGCTTTCGGAGCGCGAGCAGCGCGCCATCCAGATGGTCGAAGTGGAGGGGCAGAGTTACCGGGACGCCGCCCGCGCACTAGGGATCCGACTCGAGAACCTGAAGATGGTCATCTTCCGCGCACGGCGGAAGATCCATCGCTCGATGCGCCGGGTCTTCGACGGCCTGCCGCACGACCTGCGCCCGGCCCGCGAGCCGGCCACGCGGGGCCCGGTCGCGGCCAGGGCCGTCCTGGCGGGCGCCGACGGCGCCGAGCACGAGAACACCTTGAACGAAGAAGGAGCCGACGGGATCGACGAGACCGTGAGCGCGAGCGAGGAACGGGTGCAATGAAACCGCAAGCAACGGATTGGTGGGTGGACGACCTGGCCGAGGTGTGTGTCCAGTTCCAGCTGGACCTCTCGTGCCTGGTGGACGGCGAGCTGGACGAAGTGCCCGCGGCGCACGCGATCGCGCACCTGGAGGAGTGCAGCGTGTGCCGCAGCTTCTTCGACGACGCGCGCGAGCAGGTGCGCGCGCACCGCGAGCTGGCCGACCCGGACGGACTGCTGGCGCGCTTCTCGACCCTTCTCGGGACGCACGCCGAGGCCGACCTCGAGTCCTGCGCGCTCGTGCAGCGCCTGGCGACGATCTTCTACCAGCTGGGCAAGGCCTACGTGCTGGCCGGCGTCGACCCCGGTTTCCGCACGCGCGTGTTCGAGAAGGCCGCGCACGTCGCCAGCCTGCAGACGCGCGGACGCGGATTCGTGGACGGAGTGCTCGCGAGCGGGCGCGGTGCCGCCGGCGAGCTCGACTGGAGCGAGGCGCGCCACATGCTCAACGGGCGACTCGAGCGCATCGAGAGCCCGCTCGAGAAGGGCCGGCGCCTGCTCGAGGAGGCGCTGGCCTCCGATCCCGAGCACGAAGAGGCGCGCCTGTACCTGGCCTGGCTCGACGCCCACGAGGGCAAGACCATCCGCGCCTCGCGCGCCTTCCGCCAGATCTTCCGGGCCTCGGTGTGCGACGCCAACCGCGCCCACGCCGCGATCCAGCTCGGCAAGCTGCTGGGCGAGGAGGGTGAGCACAAGAAGGCCATCGCGTGCAACCGCTGGGTGGTGGCCTCGGGCCTGGCCGACGGCGACGCGCGCTTCTTCTTCGCGCGCTTCAACCTCGGCATCCACCACGCCGCCCTGGGCGAGCGCGAACTGTGCGCGCACGCCTTCCGTCAGCTGCTCGATCGCCATCCGACGCGTGTCGACGAGGTCGCGCGCCTCTTCCAGGGCTCGCTCCTGACCCAGACCTGGATCCGTCGCCACGCCGGCTTCATGGAGCAGCTGCTCGCGTCTTGCCCCGAACTCTTCGTGCCCCCTGCCGAGCAGGCCGGGCCCCCTGCCGAGCAGGCCGGGCCCCCTGCCGGGCAGGCCGGGGAGGTGACCTCATGATGCGCTCGACGTTGCGCCCGGGTCCTAGGGCTCTGGCCTTCCTGTTCCTGTTGCTCGTCGCCGTGCCGGCCTGGTCCCAGGGCTACTCGGGCTCCACGAGCGATGGCACCACCACCGACGGCACCACGAGCAACAGCACGTCCGGCGGTTCGTCGGTCACGTCCTCGCCGGGCGACGACGTGACCAGCCTCCCGGTGCGCGCCGATACCGCCGGGATCACCCTGGTGGGCTCGCTCGCGGAGCTGAGGAGCCTGGGACTCTCGCTGCGCGGCCAGGGTCGCGTCGACGTGGTCTCGCTGCCGCGCCTGGGGTACGCCGTGACCTTCGTGGGCAACTACCGCATCGAGTTCGATCGCGCGGCGCTGGCGCGCGCGGATGTGGCGGTGCTGTTCCGCAGCGGTGCGACCTTCACGGACGGCCGTGCGCACCTGGTCCTCGGCGGCTCCGACTCGTTCTTCCAGGCACCGCGGCGGGTTCCGCTGCCGCTGGGTCGCCTGGCGGAGGCCGCGCAGGTCCAGGGCGCATTCCTGAGCCTCGACGTGCTCGGCCCGAGCGGCGACCGCGCCCACCTCGTCGCCACCTTCGACCCCACGCGCGTCGCGCTGTTCCAGCGCCTGCGCTAGCCCGCCCGAGCTGGCCCGCGGAGCCCCGCTTCCCGGATGGGAGTCGGGGCTCCTTCGTCCGGGTCGCGCTCGCTACGCTCGCGCCGACGTGGAAGCGACCCTCCTGGCGATCGACGCCGGCACGACCGGCGTCTCGGCCGTCCTGTTCGACGCCGAGCTGCGCCCGATCCAGCGCGCCTACCGCGAGTTCGCGCAGCGCTTCCCGCGCCCGGGCTGGGTCGAGCACGAGGCCGCGGCGATCCTCGGCGCGCTCGACCTGGTGCTGGCGGAGGTCCTGGCGCACCCGCGCGCGGCCGCGGTGGCCGCGCTGGGTCTGACCAATCAGCGCGAGACGGTCTTCGCGCTCGAACGCGCCAGCGGCCGAGCCCTGGCGCCGGGCATCGTGTGGCAGGACCGGCGCACCGAGCCGCGCTGCCAGGAGCTGCGCGCCGCCGGCCACGAGCCGCGCGTGCGCGCGCGCACCGGGCTCGTGCTCGATCCGTACTTCAGCGCCACCAAGATCGAGTGGCTGCTGGCCAACGACGTGGCCCTGGCGGCGCGCGCGCGCGCGGGCGAGGTTGTCTTCGCCACGGTCGACACCCTGATCCTGGCGCACATCAGCGGGGCGCGCACGCTGGCCACGGATCCGACCAACGCCTCGCGCACGCTGCTGTTCGAGCTCGACGGGCGGCGCTGGGACGACGAGCTGTGTGCGCTGTTCGGGCTCGAGCCGAGCTGGCTGGCGGAGGTGCGCGGCTCCACGGCCGATTTCGGGCACACCGATCCCGCGCGCACGGGCGGACGAGCGCTCCCGATCCGCGGCGTGGCCGGCGACCAGCAGGCGGCGCTCTTCGGCCAGGGCTGCTTCGATGCGGGAACCTTCAAGGCCACCTACGGCACGGGCTCGTTCCTGCTGCTGAACACCGGCGCCGAACGGCGTGGATCGCCGGGCGGACTGCTCACTACGCTGGCCGTGGGGCGCGACGGCGGCGCGGTGTTCGCCCTGGAGGGCAGCGTGTTCGTGTGCGGCGCCCTGGTGCAGTGGCTGCGCGACCAGCTCGGGCTCATCGCGCACGCGAGCGAGATCGAGGCCTTGGCGCGCTCGGTGCCCGACTCGGGCGGCGTGTTCGTGGTGCCGGCCTTCGCCGGCCTCGGCGCGCCCTACTGGGACGCGGGCGCGCGCGGCGCGTTCCTCGGCCTGACGCGCGGCAGCTCGCGCGCGCACCTCGCGCGCGCGGCGCTCGAGGCGCTGGCCTTCCAGAACGCCGAGCTGGTCGAGCTCCTGCGCGCGGAGTCCGGCCTGCCGGTCGAGGCCCTGCTGGCCGACGGCGGTGCGGCCGAGAACGACCTCTTGATGCAGCTGCAGGCCGACCTCGCGGGCCTGCGCGTGCGGCGTCCGGGCAACCTGGCGGCCACCGCGCGCGGCGCGGCGGCCCTGGCCGGGCTCGGGATCGGTCTGTGGCCGGACCCCGGCGAACCCGCGGGCCTGCGGGACGGTTCGGTCGATTTCGAGCCCACGCTCCCGAAGAAAATGCGCGCACAGCGCCTGGCCGCCTGGCAGGGCGCGGTACGGCGGGTGCGGAGCGACGCTCGGTAGCCGCCGGAGCCAGCGGCCGAAGACGCCAGGGCCTTGACCCTCGGCGCGACCGATACATGATGGCGACGTCCGCCGCGAGACCTCGTTCGCTCGGGCGTCTCGGCCGCGGCCTTCGGGCCAGAGCCGGGTCAACGTGTCACCCCGGGACGCCGGGGTGTGGCAAGGAGCCTGGCGGGCGGCGATCGACACCGACGCACTCCAGGGAGGCCTGCTGAAACGGAGGTGATCCGACATGAAGAGTGTCAGTACAAAGGGGCTGCACAGCTGATCCCGTGCATCCGACGGGAGTTGCACGGTTGATCCGCGCTCCGGCGCGGCTTCGAGTGCAGCCCTCACGAGAACCCGGCGACGCGTATGGACGCCTCGCCGGGTTCTTCTTCTTCCGGTCCGCTCCTTCCTGCTCGCGCGCGCCGCGCTGAGGCCTGCCGCATGGGTTCGCCGCCACCGATCGCCACGCTCCGCCCCGCCGCCGAGCTGCGCGCGCGCCTCGCTCGCGCGCGCCTGATGCTGTTGTTCACGCCCGAGCTCTGCGCGCGCGGGTGCGAGCCCCTGGCCGTGCTCGAGCGCGCCCTGCCGTACCTCGACGTGATCCAGGTGCGCCTCAAGGAGCCCGGTCTCGGGCTGGGTCCGGCGCGCGCCACGTGCGACTGGGCGCGACGCGTGCTCGCGCTCGTGGCGCGCGAGCGGAGCGACGCGCTCGTGCTGGTGAACGACCGCGTCGACGTGGCCGCCACGCTCGCGCCCGAGGGCCTGGCCGGGGTGCACCTCGGCGCCGACGACGCGCCGCCCGAACTGGCGCGCGCGCTGCTCGGGCCCGAGCCCTTGATCGGCTTGTCGACGCACGGCGCGGCCGACGTGACGCGCGCCGAGGAACTCCCCGTCGACTACCTCGGCTTCGGCCCGGTCCACCCGACCGCCACCAAGGGCTATGCGCGCGGGCTCGGGGCCGAGGCCGCCTGGATCGCCGCGCAGGCGAGCTCGCGCCCGCTGTTCCCGATCGGCGGCATCGACGCCACCAACGCCGGCGAGCTGGCCGAGATCGGACGCGCGGCCGTCAGCCGCGCCATCCTGGAGGCGGCGGACCCGCGTCAGGCGGCGCGCGAGCTGGCGGCCCTGCTCGCGCCGCCGGACTGACCCCGGACGGGCCCGCGAGGATCAGCCCTTGGCCCGGCGGCGCGGAGCGGGCGCCTCGGAGCGCTCCTTCTTGAAGATCAGGAGGTGGTTGAAGCCGCGCAGGAAGAAGTTCTCCTCCTCGGCCACCTTGTGGAAGCGCGGCTTCTCGAGCTTGCGGTTCCCGCGCACCACGGCCACGTGCTCGATCGGCTTGAAGCGCCGCTCGAGCTGCGCGAACAGGCGCGCGCCGATACCCACGAAGCCCTGCTTCTTCTTGAAGCTGTCGGACACGTACAGCGCCAGGTAGCGCCGGTCCTTGAGGCAGCGCTCGAGCTCCGCGAAGACGCGCTCCAGGGCCTCGAAGTACGCCGGGCCGAAGGCATCCAGCTGCCCGATGTCGCCCGCGCGCTCCGGCGCGCCCTTGGCGTAGTCCACGTGCGTCGAGTAGGGCGGGTCGAGGAAGAAGAAGTCGACGCTCTCCGGCTCCAGCGGCAGCGCGCGCGCATCCGCGCGTTCGATGTCGTCGCGCGCGGGCGCGAGGTCGAAGCCGCGCGCCTCGCGCCCGAGCGAGCGCGCCACGTCCAGCGTCGTGCCCCCGCCCGCGAACGGGTCCACCACGCGATCGCCGGCGCGCGTGTAGCGCTGCAGGAGGTTCCAGATCACGTAGGCCGGCGTGCGCCCCTCGAAGCGCGGGTCGCCCATCACCTCGTCCCCGTACTGCTGGCTGGGGTGGTACCACAGCGTGGTCGTCTGGAGCCTGGGCGGCGGCGGGCGGTGCATCCGGACGAGTCTAGGAAACGCGCGCCCGTGCTACCTTCCCGCGCCATGCCCAGCGAGCGCTTCGCGATCCCCTTCCACGACGAGACGCTGTCGGCCCAGTACGACCGGCCGGAGCGCGAGCCGCGCGCGAGCGCGCTGCTGCTGGCCAACGGCGCCGGCTACCACCTCGACGCGCCCTGGATGGCCGCCCTGGCCCAGGGCCTGGTCGCGCACGGCTTCCCGGTGCTGCGCTTCAACTACCTCTACAAGGAGCGTTCGCTACGCGAGGGTCGCGCGCGGCCGCCCGACAAGAGCGCGCTGCTGGAAGAGGCCCACGCCGCGGCCCTCGCCGCCCTGGCCGAGCGCGCCGGCGCACGGCGCCTGATCCTGGCCGGGAAATCCCTGGGGGGGCGCATGTCCACGCACCTCGCGGCCAAGGGCGAGCACTGCGCCGGGCTGGTGCTCTTCGGCTACCCGCTGCACCCGCCCGGCCGACCCGACAAGCCGCGCAGCGAGCACTTCGCGGCGATCGCGCAGCCCGCGCTGTTCCTGCAGGGCACGCGCGACGAGTTCGCGGAGCTCGAGCTGCTGCGCGCCGCGCTGACGCGCTACGGCGGTCAGGCCACGCTGGAGGTCATCGCGGACGCCGACCACGGCTTCCACGTGCGCAAGTCGAGCGGGCGCAGCGACGAGGAGGTGCGCACCTTCCTGCTCGAACGCGTCTCGCGCTGGGAACTCGAGACCTTCCCGCCCTGAGGGCCGGCGCTACTCGCTCAGCCAGCGCTCGAAGGCATCGAACGAGTAGTCGCGCCCGAGGAACGCGTGCACCAGCTCGCTCGCGTCGCGCGCGCCGCCCGGCTCGAGCACGGTCTGGCGGTAGCGCACGGCGGGCCCGCTCTGCATCAGGTCCGGCTGGAAGCGCGCCAGCAGGTCCTTGGCGATCACGAGCGACCACAGGTACGTGTAGTAGAGCGCCGAGTAGCCGTTCAGGTGCCCGAACGAGGCGTGGAAGTGGGCGCCCGGCGTGTGCGGCAGGCAGCACACGCGCTGCTTCAGCGCCATCATCTCGGCCGTGAGGTCGCGCCCGGCCGGATCGCCCTCGTGGTAGCCGAGCGCCAGAAGGCCGTAGAAGAGCTGGGTCTGGACGGTGAGGCCCTTGCCGTAGTCCTCGGCCGCGCGCAGCTTGCGCACGAGCTCGGCCGGGATCGGCGCATCGCTCTGCACGTGGTGCGCGAAGCGCGCCAGGATCTCGGGATCCCAGGCCCACTCCTCGAACAGCTGGCTCGGGACCTCGACGAAGTCGCGCTCGGTGGCGATGCCGGCCAGCGAGAGCCAGCGCCCGCGCCCGGCCAGCACGTGGTGCAGCATGTGCCCGAACTCGTGGAAGAAGGTCGTGACCTGGTCGTGCAGGAGCAGCGCCGGGTCGGCGCCCTTGGGCTCGGGGAAGTTGCACACCAGCACGGCCTCGGGCAGGGTCTCGCCGGCCAGGCCGTCCTGGACCGGGAACATGGCGGCGTGCTTGTACTTGCCCGCGCGCGGGTGCAGGTCGAGGAAGAAGCGCGCGCGGCGCTCGCCGCCCTCGAACAGCTCCCAGCACTCGACCGAGGGGTGCCACACCTCGGCCCCTGCGTCGCGCCGGAACTCGAGTCCGAACAGGCGCGCGGCGGTGTCGAGCACGCCCTGCTTGACGCGCTGGAACGGGAAGTAGTCGCGCAGCGCCAGGCTGTCGAAGTCGAAGCGCGCGCGCTTCTCGCGCTCGATCAGGAAGGCGCGCTCGAACTCGTGCACCGCCGTCGCGCCCGGCTCGGTGGCGCGCTTCTGGGCCAGGAGCTCGCTCGCCTCCTGCGCGGCCCGCGCCGCGACCCGCGTGCGCAGACGCTCCAGGAAGGCGCGCGCGGCCGCGCCCGAACGCGTCATCTTGTCCTCGGTGGCGTAGTCGGCCCAGTTCGCGTAGCCGAGCGTGCTGGCCAGCTCGTGGCGCTTGGCCAGCAGGCGCCTCAGCACCGCCAGGTTCTCGGGCATGGCGCGGTTGTTGGCCGCCAGGTAGTAGCCGTGGCGCAGGTCGGCGCGCTCGGCGTAGGTCAGGAAGGCCAGGCGCACGTGCGGGTCGGTCGTGAGCACGATCGAGCCGTCGTCGCGCGGCGGGTGCGCGGCCACGAAGTCGGGCGGGAGGCCGGCCAGACCGGCCCCGCCGTCCGCGATCACGAACTCGCGCCCGCCCGTGACGATGTTGCGGTCGAACTCCTGGCCCAGCACCACCAGTTCCTCGTGCAGCGCGCGCACGCGCGTGCGCGTGGCCTCGTCACGGTCCACGCCGCTGCGCCGGAAATCGCGCAGGGCATGGCGCAGCAGACGCGCGGCGACCGGGTCGGTCAGCGCGCTCGCGTCCAGCCCGGCCAGGCGCTCGTACAGGCCCCCATCGAGCGCCAGCTCGGTGCGCAGCTCGGCGATCTCGCGCTCCAGGGCCTCGCAGCCCGCGCGCAGCGCGGCGTCGGGGTGCACGGCCACGAACAGCCCCACGCGGCCCTCGAGGCCGTTGAGGGGCTGGAGCAGGCGATCGAACTCGCGCAGGGTGCGCAGGGTCTCGCCGCCCGTACCGGAACGCAGGCGGCGCGCGCGCGCGCGCACCTCGTCCAGGGCGGAGCGCAACGCCGCCGCGAGGGACGGCTCGGCCGAGAGGACTTCCATGCCCGCCCTATCGGCCGCCGGAGGGCGGCGACTCGCGCTGGGCATAGGCCAACAGCTGCGCGAATTGCCGGTGGAAGTCGTGCGTCCCCCCCGCCAGGGGCGCCTTGAAGTAGCAGGCCGTGTGCGCCAGTTCGCCGCCCTCGCGCCGCCGCAGGGCCAGGTCGGCCCAGCGCACGAGGTCCAGCACGAGCGGCGCGGCCAGGGCCGAATCGCTGCCGCTCCAGGTGAACTGCAGGCTCATGCGCGCGCCCAGGAAGCCCTCGAAGTGCACGTAGTCCCAGGCCGTCTTCCAGTCGTGCAGCGAGGGCACGAAGTCGATCGAGACGTGGCTGTGCAAGCCCTCGTCGTCCAGGATCGCGTGCAGCGGCGCGTCCTTGTTGCGCAGCTTCGACTGCGCGCGCAGGGGGTCGGTCAGGCTCGCGCCGTCCTGGTTGCCGAGCAGGTTGTAGCCCTGCCAGCTGAGCACCTTCAGGGCGCGCGCCGCGAACATCGGCGCCAGCGTGGTCTTGAGCAGCGTCTCGCCGGTCTTGCCGTCGTTGCCACAGTGCGGCAGGTTGCGCTCGCGCGCCAGCTGGCGCAGGGCCGGGAGCGAGCTCGCGCGGTTGGGCGTGAAGTTCACGAAGGCCGCCCCGGCCTGCAACGCCGCGTAGGCGTACAGGCTGGAGGCCGGGAAGACGCCGTCTTGGTCGAGCGCACGCTCGAAGGCGGCGAGCTCGCGCCAGTGCGCGCACTCCTCCATCCAGGGCTCGACGCTGGCGAGGTACACGACCACCACGCGCGCGAGCTCGTGCTCGTCGCGGAAGGCGCGCAGGTCCTCGGTCAGGCGATCCGCGCGCTCGCGCGGCGAGACCCCACCCAGCGAGGCCGCGCGCGGATCGAGCTCGGCGCGCCCGACGTCGGCCACGTCCAGGAGCCCCGGCCGGATGCGTGCGTCGAGCGCGGCCGCCTCGGCGCTGGCAGCGGCCACCAGCTCGCTCGAGAGCACGCCGTGGCGCACCAGGTCGCCGGCGCTCGCGGACAGGCTGCCGCGCGCGATCTCGTGCCCGCCCAGCACCATGTCCTCGAAGGCGCACAGCCCGAGGCGCCGGAAGGGCTCGCGCTCGGTGACCAGGCCGGTCGGTTCGAGCTGTCCGGCGCGCAGGCCGGCGAGCCCGTAGGCCACGCAGGTCGAGATCGCACCGCGCGCGCCGATCAGCCACACGCCGAGCCGCGAAGAGGGAATGTCCGTCATCGAGATGGGCTAGCGGGCATGGGCATCGCGGGCCGCGCGCGAGAGCTCGATCCAGCGCTCCACGACCGCGTCGTACTCGGCCGGCCAGAAGGTCCCGGCCTGCACGCCGAGCGGCAGGCCGGAGGTCGGATCGTCGGGCGCGGGCGGAGCGAGGGCGGGAACGGGGGGCATCGGGCCTGGAGCGGCGGGCGCGCCGGAGGGCACGCCGCGGGGGGGCGAGATTGTGCCGCCGGCTCCATTCGCCGTCAGGCTTCCGGCCGCGGTTCCGTTCGCGAGCCCCGTGCGCAGGGCGTCGAGCCAGGCGCGGGCCTCCTCCAGGTGCGCGCGCCGCGGCTGGGCGAGCGGGTCGGAGGGTTCGCTGCGCGCGAGCAGCTCTCCCAGGCGCTGGTCCAGCTCCGCCAGCCGTGATCGCCCCGACTCGCGCCCGTCCTCCGCCCCGCTCGGGGTCGCGCCGTCCGCCAGCCCGAGGCGCAGCGCGTGGACCTCGCCCAGCAGGCGGCGCAGCTCGGCCGCCGCCGGGCCGGCCTTCTCGCCGGCCTCGAGGGCCGAGGCCGCCACCGCCCGCTCGAGCCCCTCGCCCAGCGCGCGCAGGTCGACCCCCGCGGGAGCCGGGGCGCGCTGGGCATCGAGCACGAGCAGCAGGAACAGGCCGGCCGCCACCGGCGCGCCCACCGGCACCAGCAGCGGCGGGAAGAGCGCCTGCAAGGCTTCGGCGAAGCGCAGGCGCGCGAGCACGCGTGCGCGCACGAGCTGCTCCATCGAATTGAGGGGCGAATTGAGGGGCGAATCGAGGGGCGAAGCACGCGGCGCATCCACGAGCACGCTCGGGTGACGCTGCTCCAGCTCGAAGGCCGTGGCCAGCGCACCGTGATGGCGCAGGCGCCGATCGAGGGCCCGCGCGGTCGTGTCGCGCGTGAGCGGGTGCTCGAGCCACCAGGTCAGCGCGCACAGGCTGCCGCACAGGACGAGCGCGAAGCCGGAGCCGGCGCCCGCGTGCGAGAGCAGCGCCGCGCCGCGCGCGATCCAGACCCCGGCCAGGAACAGGAGCGCGCACTCCACCAGCAGGGTCGCGCGCAGGCTCGCGAACACCGCGCCCACCACCGCCGCCACCGAGCGCGGGCGCGCCGGGCCGCGCTGCGTCCGTTCACGCCACGCGCTCATCCGCCGCTCTCCGACCCGCGCTCGGCCCCGGAGTCCTCCGCGGGCGCGCCCGGGACGACCTCGGGCAGGCTGGCGACCCGCTCGGGCGGGAGCGTCGCCAGCGGAGCGCGCGCGAAGAACAGGCGCACGGGCGCGCCCATCTCCGGCAGCAGCCACTCGTTGGCGGCCCAGATCGTCTGCTCCTGGCACTCCGGCAGGGCCGCGCTCAGCAGCGTGTTGCCCTGGAAGAAGAACGAGAGGTTGATCAGGTTGCCGTCCACGTCGGCCACGAACGACTCGGGCGCGCCGGGCTTCAGCGCGACGAAGCGCGAGCCCAGGTAGACCCAGCGGTGGCGCCGCAGGCTGCGCCCGCTCGCCAGGTTGCGCACCAGATCCTCGACGCGGAAGAAGTACGTCTCGCCCGCCTCGCGCCAGCCCGCGTACAGGAAAAAGCCATCGCCCGCGGGCGGGTGGACCTCGCGCTCCGGCCGGCCGCGGGGGTCGAGCGTGGCGAGCTCGACCATGCGCGCGTTCTGGCCCGGCTCGACGCCGAGCAGGAGCAGCGCCGCGTTGAGCAGGCTGGGGCGCACCTCGGTCAGGAACAGGCTCTCGTGGGCGGCTCCGTTGGGCGCGACCAGCAGGTATTCGAGCAGGTCGTTCTTGATGCGCACCGTGGCCGGCAGCGACAGCAGACCGGCCGCGAGATCGAGCTCCAGCCCCTCCTTGGCCAGGGCCGCGCCGAGCTCGGCGCCCTGCGGCCATCCTGGATCCGCCGCACGAGCGAGCGCTACCGGTCGCGCTGCGGGCGGATTCGGTCCCGGCCGGGCAGGGCTCGGGGCCAGGAACGCGACGAAGAGCGCAGAGCACGGAGCGAGAGGCTTCATTCCGGAGGTAGCGTAGCGGCCCCGCCGAGCGCGCGCATGGACCGCGCCCGGCGCCGGCCGCGAGAACCGACGCCCCCTCTACCCCGAGTCTCGATGAACAGAACGCTCCGCGCGCGCCCCGGCCGCCTCCTCGCCGCGCTCCTCGGCCCCGCCCTGGGCACCGCCTGCTCGGGACTCCCGAGCGTGCTGAGCCGGACACCCGCGAACGGGCACGAATTGCCCGCGCCCGAGCAGGGCTCGCCGCGTCCCGGGCCGTCGCTGGCGCTCGAGACCTTCCTGCTCCCGAACGGACTGACGGTCGTCCTGCTCGCGGACCACAGCCTGCCCAAGGTCGTGGTGGACACCTGGTTCGCGGTCGGCTCGAAGGACGAGGCCCCCGGTCGCAGCGGCTTCGCGCACCTGTTCGAGCACCTGATGTTCATGGGCACGGCGCGCGTGCCCGGCAACCAGTTCGACGTGCTGATGGAGCGCGGCGGCGGGTCCAACAACGCCAGCACCAGCAGCGACCGCACCAACTACTTCAGCATGGGGCCGTCGTCGCTCTTGCCGACGCTCCTGTGGCTGGACGCCGAGCGTCTCGACGCGCTGGACGAGAACATGACGCCCGAGAAGCTCGCGCGCCAGCGCGACGTGGTGCAGAACGAGCGCCGCCAGAACACCGAGAACGTGCCCTACGGCAAGGTCGAGCTGCTGCTGCCGGAGGCGCTGTATCCGCCCGAGCACCCCTACCACCACCCGGTGATCGGGAGCCACGCCGACCTCGAGGCCGCCCGGCTCGAGGACGTGAGCGCCTTCTTCCGCGAGTTCTACGTGCCGGCCAACGCCACGCTGGTGGTGGCGGGCGACTTCGAGCCGGCCACCGCGCGCGCGCTGGTCGAGCGCACCTTCGGCGCGCTGGCGAACCGGCCCGCGCCGGTGCACGCGGAACCGCCGCCGGCCGTGCTCACGCGCGAGGTGCGCGTGGTGGACGGCGACCGGGTCGAGTTCCCGAAGCTCGTGCTGGCCTGGCACTCGCCACCCGAGTTCGCGCCGGGCGACGCCGAGCTGCAGCTCCTGGCCACGATCCTGGCGGAGGGCGCGTCCTCGCGCCTCGAGCAGCGGCTGGTGCTCGACACGCGCCTGGCGCAGGCGGTCGACGCGAGCCAGGAGTCGGCCGAGCTGGGCTCGGTGTTCACGATCGAGGCCCTGGCCGCGCCGGGCGCCGACCTCGAGGCGATCAAGCGCGAGATCCTGGCGGTGCTCGACGAACTCGCGCGCGAGGGCCCCAGCGCCGAGGAGCTCGAGCGTGCGCGCGCGCGCGCCGAGGCGCGCTTCCTGCGGCGCATGGAGGGCCTGCTGGCGCGGGCCGAGGCCGTGCAGGCCTACCGGCGCTTCTTCGGGATCTCGGACGGCTTCGCGCGCGACCTCGAGCGCCGCACGCGGGCCACGCGCGCCGACCTGCGCGCGGTCGCGCGCGCCGTGTTCGGGCCCGGGCGCGTCGATCTGCGCATCCTGCCGCAGCTCGAGCTGGCCGCCGACGCGCTGGACCAGCGTCCGGCCGACCTGCCGCGGCGGCCCTTCCAGCCGGCCCTGCCGGCGACCTTCCGGCTCGGCAACGGCATCCCCGTGCACTTCCTGGCGCGGCCGGGCACGGGCCTGTTCAACGGCGCCTTGATCGTCGCGGGTGGCGAGCGCGCCGTGGCGGCCGAGCACGCCGGCGCGGCGCGCCTGGCCGCGCGCTGGATCGAGTCGGGCGCCGGCGGCCGCGACAAGGCCGGCTTCGCGCGCGCGGTGGAGGCGCTCGGAGCCACGCTGGGGGTCACGGCCGCGCGCGCCGAGCTGGTCTACGACTGCAGCGGACTCGGCTCGCGCCTGGGGCCGACGCTCGACCTCTGGCGCGACCTCGTGCTGGCGCCCGAACTCACCGCGGCGGACTTCGCACGCGAGCAGGAGCAGCACCAGAGCGACCTGCGCGCGCGCGACGAGGATCCCTCGGCCGTGGCGCGCACGGTCGCGCGCGCGTTGCTGTTCGGCCCCGACGACGCGCGCGGGCGGCCGCTCGAGGGCACGCTCGCCAGCGTGGCCGCGCTCGCTCCGGCCCAGGTCCGGAGCGAGCTCGAGCACCTGCTCGATCCCGCGCGCGCCGCCTTCGTGTTCGCCGGCGACCTCGACCCGACCGTGCTCGTGGCCGAGCTGGAGGCGCGCTTCGGGAACTGGCGGACGGCGGCGCGCGCCGCGCCCACCGCCCCGGTCGCGCTGCTCGCGCCCGCGCCCGGACGCCTCGTCTTCGTGCACCGCCCCGGCGCGCCGCAGACCGTGATCCAGATCCTGCGCCCCTTGCCCCCGGCCGAGGGCCTGGAGCGCGCCGTGCGCAACGCCGTCGACACGGCCTTCGGCGGCACCTTCACCAGCCGCCTGAACGCCAACCTGCGCGAGGACAAGGGCTGGTCCTACGGCGCCCGCAGCCGCGTGCTGCAGGAGCGCGAGCAGTTCCTGTTCGAGGCCGGCGCCGCGGTGGTGAGCGCGCACACCGGCGACGCCCTGCGCGAGTTCCAGCGCGAGTTCGCGCGCATGGCCAGTGCCGGTCTCTCCGGCGAGGAGCTGGAGAAGGCGCTGGAATCGAACCGCGCGCGCCTGATCGAGACGGCCGAGACCACGGCCGCACAGGCTCGTGCGCTGTCCGAGCTCGTGCGCAACCAGCGTCCGCTGGATGCCCTGGCCACCGATCTCGCGGCGCTCGCCGCGGTCGACCTCACGGCCGCCAACGCAGCCGCGCGCTCGGGGTCCTACACCTTCGAGGACTGCCTCGTGGTGTTGGTCGGCGATCGCACGGCGATCACCAGCCAGCTCGCAGATGCCGGATTTGCTGCACCGCTCGAGGTGGACTCGCTCGGCGCGCGCCTCCCCTGACGCGCGCAGGCTACGGCAGCATGGTCGTCAGCGCGGCTCCGGCCGTCACCTGGAAGGAGACGGGCGTGAGCGCCATCCACTGCATGTAGTAGGTGACACCCGGCGGAATCGCCGGCGGGATCGCGGTCGTGTACACCGCACCTCCGCCGGCCCCCACCAGCACACGCGTCGTCAGGAAGGTCGGACCCGAGGGCCCGAAGAACGGCCGGCCAGCGAGGAAGTTGGGCACGCCCCGGAAGCGCGTGGCGGGACAGGCCGGAGCGAAGCCGCTGCGCAGGATCGCCCTCGAGGTCGGGATCGAACCCGCGAGGGTCACGCTGAAGGCTGGATTCCCGACGTAGCTCTGGCCGACCGAGCCGATGATCGGGGCCGGAAACCCGAGGCTGTCGGCACCCACGCCATAGGGAATCTGGCGGCCGGCAAAGGCGAGCCCCGCGATCGGCAGGGGGGCAGGGATCGGGATGCAGGGGAATGGGAAGTAGAAGGTGGCCGGGGCGACTCCACCGCCCGGCAGGGCGCGTCGGATCAGCACTCCATCGCTCACGAAGAAGGTCCCCGAGCCCGGCAGGGTCTTGTCGAACGCGATCCCGATCAGACCCGGGGCAAGCGGGCACGGAGCCGGCGGCATCGGGAAGAATCCGTACGGGCCGGGCGCGGGCAAGGGTCCGGGAAAGAAGCTGCCGACGATGCCGAAGCCGTCGCAAGCCAGCAGCGAGCCCGTCGCGCCCTCGAAGTCGAGGTCCGCGATCGGCCCGGCGAAGATCGGACCGATCGGCACCGGGAAGGGGCCGAGCACGAACGGCAACGCCAGACCGGGACAACCGATGCCAGCCACGGGCACCGCTCCATACACGAGGCCGTCGGTGATCCACAGGAGCCCACCCAAACCCATGCCGAGACCCGTGAGGCCTGGGATCGGCGGTACGGCGAAGCCGAGCGGGACTCCGGCGGGCGTGTAGGCGGCGAGCAGCGCACCGTCGGTGGCGTACACGGTGTCCGTGATCGGATCGCTGGCCACGTCGCCGAGCGGCGCGGCGAACGGCGCGAGGCCCGGACAAAGACCGCCCAGCGCAGGGAAGAACGCCGTCACTGGCCCTGCCGGATAGCCGCACGGTGGCGCGGGCGGCCCGCTGATCTCCGTGACGGCCGGGACCGGACTCACGACGTAAAGGGTCTGGGCCCGGCTCGTGCCCGCGAGATAACCAGTCAGAACGGCCGCTGAGAAGAACAGCGTGCGCATGGATTCTCCTGGATTGAGGAATCGTTCCGTCGCTCACTGGAGAAATTGCCACGGCACCGGCGCCGGGACAGGCGTCGCGCCAAATCGCCGGACCAACCCTGCCGATCCTCGCGGCGCTGGGACGCGCTCCAGCGCGTCCGGGCGCAGGCTCCTAGGCCTGCCCCTCGAGCAGCTCGCGCGTCAGCCCGAGGCGTGCCAGCTCGGGCGCGAGCAGCTGGTACACGCCCTCGGCGTAGCGCCGGATCTCGAACTGCGCGTCGGGTTTCAGGCGCTGCGAGAGGAAGTGGATCACGCCCTGCAGCGACACGGTCCAGTAGGCCTGGGTGTAGACGTTCTGCGGCAAGAGGATGCGCGCCAGCTCCTTGGCCACGCCGCGCTCCAGGCGCTCGCGATAGAGCCGGAAGGCCTGCTCGCACTCCGCGCGCATGCGCTCGCGCTCGCCCTCGTGGTCGAAGTCGCTGGCGAGGTCGATGCTCGCCTGCTTGTTGCCGTGGGGCGGGTTCGCGCGCATGCGACTCGGCAGGTAGAACTCCGGCTGCCACTTCACGTAGCGCCCCGAGATCTCGTTCCAGCTGCAGCCCTTGTCGGTGTCGAACAGGACGTCGAAGGCCTCCAGCGAGATCGACTCGCCGCCGGCCTCGTACTCGCGCCAGGTCGAGCCGACCTGGTACTTGAAGGCCTGGCGGAAGACGAACAGCGGCGCCTTCCAGTGGAAGGTGAAGAACGAGTGCCGGTAGGGCGAGGTGTGCCCGTGCAGCCACAGGAAGCGCGCCAGCTTCTGGTCGCCGTCGTCCAGCTCGCCCTTCTTCTTCTGGTAGGAGATGCGCGCCGCGTTGACCACCTTGAGGGCCGCATCGGAGCGCATGCGATCGACCAGCGCGACGAAGCCCAGGCCGTCGTCGAGGGTCATCACCCCGCCCTCCGGGACCTCGAGCGCCTGCGCCGGGGGCGGCTTCTGGCGGGCCCCGTTCTCCACCGAACCGGGCGTGGGCGTGGCGGGCGGCGTGCCGGGTGACGGAGCAGGCGGTTTGGCGGGCGGCGTGGCGGACATGGTCGAGCTCTCCGGGCCCCCACCCTACGACCGCCGGCGCGCCGCGACCAGCCGTGACGCGCGCCCCGGGGCGTCTGGCCCGCGCGAGCTCCAGACCCGGGCGCAAACGCCCGCGGCGGCGAGTCGTGCTCAGCGCGGAGCGGATGGCACAGCGGCGCGCGGCGTCTCGAGCACGGCCTCGAGCTCGGCCTGGGCCTGCTGCGCGCGGCGCGAGATTCCGGCGGCGTGCGCGGCCTTCGTGGCCGCGGCCTGCGCGCGCTCGGCCTCGCCCTGCGCCGCGGCGAGGCGCGCGCGCGCCTGCCACAGGGCTGCGCGCACGCGCGCATCCGGATCGACCCCTGCGGCACGCTCGAAGGCCCCGAACAGCCGGGCCCAGCGGGAGTCCGACAGCTCGCCCGCGCGCCGCGCCGAGAGCGTGCGCGCGGCCAGCGCCGCCGCCTGCTCCCAGCGCCCGAGTCGCCACGCCAGCGCCAGCCGCCGCGCGCGCGCCCAGGCGAGCAGACTCGCGTCCGGATCCGGCTCGCCCAGCAGCGCGCTCACCCCGCCCGCGAGCAGGCGCTCGGCGGCCGCCGGCTGGTGCTCCTCGAGGGCCTCGCCCAGCGCGAGCAGCGTGCGCGCGTCGAGACGCTCCCAGGCCTCGTCCCCCGCCAGACAGGCCTCGGCGCGACCCGTGCGCGCCAGCTCCCGCGCCAGCTCGAGCTCCGCTCGCCAGGCGAACTCGGTGGCCGCGAGCTCGAGCCCGGCGTAGCGCTGCTCCAGGTCCGCGCGCGCGCGCGCGAGCGGCGCACGCAGCCATTCGCCACACAGTTCCAGGGGCGCCTCGGGCAGCTCCGCCAGCGCCAGCAAGAGCTCGCCGCGCAGCAGCGGCAACTCCTCGGCCGAACCCGCCAGGCGGCCCTGGCGTAGCTCCTCGAGCAGCTCCGCCAGCGCCGCAGCCTCGCCCAGTCCACCCAGGGCGCGCAGCGCCACCCGCCGCGCCTCGAACTCGAAGTCCTCGCGCGCCAGCCGCCGCAGGGCCGCGCGCGCCGGCGGCTCGGCGTGCTCGGCCAGGAAGCCCACCAGCGCCACGCGCTCGACGGGCTCCAGCTCGGGCTCGAGCGCGAGCCGCGCGAGCTCGGCGCGCACGGCAGCGAGGCCGGAATCTCCCAGCGCGCGCAGCATGCGCTCGCGCAGCTCCCAGGCGGCCCCGGTGCGGTCGGCCAGCAGGAGCGCGCAGGGCGCGGCGCGTTCCGCCGGTGGCAGCGTGCGCGCCAGCACGAGGCAGGCCTCGATGCGCGTGCGGCGTTCGCCTTCGCGCTCGAACTCGCGCGCCTGCAGGAGCTCGGCGAGCGCGCGCCGGCCCTCGACGCTGCGTCCGAGCGCGGCCACGGCCACCTTGCCGATCTCGGTGCTGCGCCCCAGCGCCACCCGCAGGGCCGCCAGGAAGGGCGCTGCCGGGGCACCGTCCGTGAGACGCGCCAGGGCGCGCAGCTCGGCCTGCACGCGCTGCTCGAGGGCGCGTGGTGGCTCGCCCGCGGAGACGACGAGCTGCGCGTCCTCCGCCAGCCAGGCCTGGAGCCCGGCCTCGAGGCGCGCGCGCAGCGCGGGCGTGGCCCGGTCCCCGGCGGCGCCCAGCAGTTCGCACAGCGTCGCGCGCCGCTCGACGTCGGCGGCGCCGAGCGCGAGCCAGTCGGGAACGAAGTCCGGGAAGGACCGCTCGCGCGAGAACCAGGCCAGGCGCGCGCCGCGCTCGCGCGCGTCGAGCTCCGTCCAGCGCGCGTACAGGGCTGCGTCGAGCTCGGGCGCGAGCTCACGCGCGGCGCACAGGAGCTCGAAGGCTCGCACGGCGAGCTCGGGCTCGGGATCGGACAGGAAGCGCCCGAGGATCCGCGCGGTACCGGCCGCGGGTGAGCGCACGAAGCCGCCCGCCAGGGCCGCGAGCAGCGCGCGGCGCACCGCAAGCGGGCGCGCCGGTGCGGCCCAGGGCAGAGCCACGCGCCCGTCCCAGCCGTCGCGCCGCAGTCCGAGCTCGCCCAGGAGCTCGGCCAGCAGCGCCGGCTCCGGCTCGTGGGCGGCGAGGAAAGCAGGCGCCCCGTCCGCCAGCGTGTCGAGCAGGAGCCCCGTCAGTCCACGGCGCGCCGCGCCGGGGTCGGGAGCGCCGGCGGGAGTCCCGTCAGAGCCCAGGGCCTGCAGCACGGCATCGGCCAGCTCTGGACTGCCCGAACGGGCGGCCAGCGCGAACAGCCGCGCGCCGGCCGGCTCCCAGGCCGAGGTGCCGAGCGCGCCGGCCACGAGCACGCGCGCATCGCCCGAGAAATCGTGCGCGAAGGCCACGGCCTCGAGCAGCGCGCGCCGCGGCGCATCGAGCTCGGCGCAGGCCGCGCGCGCGCGCGCGAGCCAGGGCTCGTCCAGCGGCGCCGCGGCCAGCTGCAGGCCGAACTGCACCAGGGCGCGCGGGTCTTCCGCGCGCGCGAGCGCCTCCAGCAGCGCGAGGCGCGCCGCGCCCACCCCCTCCTCGTCGGGCTCCAGCCCGCACAGCGCGTTGCGAGCGAGCGTGCGCACGCGCTCGTCCGCGTCGCCGGCGAGTTCGAGCAGGCCCTGCGCGCGTCCGGGCGAGGGCGCGAACTCCAGTGCGGCGGCGAGAGCCATGCGCACGCTGGCCAGCGGCGCGCGCGCGAGGTGCGCGACCTCGGCCGCGGGGATGGGCTGGTCGAGGCTGCCCAGCGCGGCCAGCGCGCGCGCGCGCACGCTGGGGTGCGGATCGGCCAGCGCATGCCGCGCGGCCTCGGTCAGCTCACGCGCCAGCTCCGGCGGAAGCGACCCGGCCTCGACCGCCCGCGCCACGGCGTCGAGCGCGCTGGCGCGCGCGCGCCAGCCC
>CAZWAY010000013.1:17278-93030 GCA_964631945.1 uncultured Planctomycetaceae bacterium | reverse complement strand
GCCCGATCCGACGGCCCCATCTCGACGCCGCCGGCGGGGAAGTACTCCTTCCAGCGGCGCTCGACGGTGCGGGCCGTGTCGGGGTCAGAGAAGAGCTCCTCGGGGTAGCCGGGTTTCTTGCGCGCGTCGATCAGCAGCGGCGCGGTGTAGCTCGCGTGGCTGTGCACGAGCGCGATGCGCGCGGCGTGGACGTCGCGCGCGGGATCGAAGCGCGTGAAGGTCGTCCACAGGAAGTTGATCGTGCTCCTGGCGGCGCGCGCGGCGTCGTCGCTCAGCACGAGCAAGGGCCAGGCGGCGAAGGCGGGATCCGCGGCGATCGCGGCGGCCAGGCGGCGTTCGTCGGGCTCGCTCGTGAAGGGCGCGGCCTCCAGCACCAGACAGCCCGGCGCGAACACGCGCACGGCGCGCACCGGCGCGCGCGGCGTGCCCACGAACTCGGCGCGCAGGTCGCGGATCGGCGCGCCCAGGCCGAGCAGCACGCCCTTCCCGCCCTCGTTGATGCGCGGCCCCGCGTAGTCGAGCGAGTCCATCGAGAGGTTCGAGAACAGGTACAGGTCCGTGCGGAAGTCGGCGCGCGCCAGCACGTGCGCCAGCACGGCCTTGAAGTCGCGCAGCGCGAGCGGCTGCTCGGTCACCAGCAGGAACTTGGTCAGCGCGAGCTGGCCCTCGCCCAGGATCCGGAAGGCCGCCGCCATGGCCTCGCGCCGGTAGCGCTCGTGCACCACCGCGGCCGCGAGCGAGTGGTAGCCGGTCTCGCCGTAGCTCCAGAGATCCCGCACCGCCGGCATGGCCAGCGGGAAGAGCGGCGCCAGCAGCTCCTGCAGGTAGTCGCCCAGGAAGAAGTCCTCCTGGCGCGGCTTGCCCACGACCGTGGCCGGGATCAGCGGCGCGCGCCGGCGGTACACGCGCCGGCAGTGGAACACGGGGTAGTCGTGGGTCTCGGAGTAGTAGCCGTAGTGGTCGCCGAAGGGCCCCTCGGGCCGGCGCTCGTGCGCGCGCACCTCGCCCACCAGCGCCAGCTCGGCGTCGGCGAAGAGCGGCAGCTCGTTCTCGGCGTTGCGCGCGAGCCCGAGGCGCCGGCCCAGCAGCAGGCTCGCGACCAGACCCTCGGGCACGTTCTCGGGCAGCGGCGCGATCGCCGCCAGGATCAGCGCCGGCGGCCCGCCGAGGTGGACCACGACCGGCAGCGGACGCTCCAGGCGCTCGGCCGCGGCCAGGTGGAAGCCGCCGCCCTTGCCGATCTGCATGTGCAGGCCCGTGCTCTCCTCGTCGAACACCTGGAGGCGGTACATGCCGAGGTTCGGCACGCCCGTCTCGGGGTGCTGCGTGCTCACCAGCGGCAGCGTGAAGAAGCGCCCGCCGTCGCGCTTCCAGGTGCGGATCGCCGGCAGACGCGTGAGGCGCGGCGCCTCGACCACCTCGCTGACCGCGCCCGCGCCGCGCTGGCGCGCCCCGACCCGCCCCAGACGCGCGAACAGCGCGCGCTTCTTCCACAGCTTGCCGAGCGTGGGCGGGACGAGCTCCTGCGGCAGGCGCGCGAGCTCGGCCAGGATCCGTTCGGGCTCGCGCCCGAAGGCGCGCTCGACCCTGGCCTGCGTGCCGAACAGGTTCGTGACCAGCGGAAAATCGCAGCCGCGCACGCGACGGAAGACCAGCGCCGGGCCGCCCGCGGCGATCACGCGCCGGTGGATCTCGGCCAATTCGAGCTCGGGATCGACCTCGCACTCGATCTCGACCCGCTCGCGCCCGGGTTCGAGCAGGCGCAGGAAGGCGCCGAGGTCGCGGGGAGCGCTCATGGGGGGCTTGCGGGAAAGCCGAAGGGGCGGAATGGTAGCGAGTCGAGCTCGGTGCGCCCGGAACCAGGACGCGCGAGCCGGGTTGGAATGCCGACATGATCCCGCGCACCCTCGTCCTCCTGTCGCTCCTCGCGGGTCCCGCGGGGCCCCTGGCCCAGGAGTCCGCGGCCGCCCGGGCGCCCGTGGAGGCGCTCGCGAGCTGGGACGCGCGCCGCGCCGAGCACCTCTGGAACCGCGCCGGTTTCGGCGCCAACGGCGCCACGATCGCGGCGTCGGTGGCACTCGGGCCCGAGCGTCAGGTGGACGCGCTGCTCGAGGTCGACAACTGGATCGAAGAGCCCTTCTACGCCCGCAAGCGCGCCGACGGCGACCTCGGGCGCTACGTGCGCAGCCTGCCCGAGGCCGAGCGCGACGCGCGCATGGACGAGCTGCGTCGCGAGGACCGCGCGCAGACCGACGACTTCCTCGACTGGTGGATCGCGCGCATGCTCGCCGGCGACCAGCCGCTGCGCGAGCGCATGGTGCTGTTCTGGCACGGGCACTTCACGAGCTCGATGGAGGCCGTGCACAGCTCCTACGAGATGATCCAGCAGAACCAGCTCTTCCGGCGCCACGGATTGGGGAGCTTCCGTTCCCTGCTGCACGGCATCGCGCGCGACCCGGCCATGCTGGTCTACCTCGACAACGCCTCCAGCAAGAAGGCGCACCCGAACGAGAACTTCGCGCGCGAGCTGCTCGAGCTGTACACGCTGGGCGAGGGGAACTACTCCGAGCGCGACGTGCGCGAGGTTGCGCGCGCCTTCACCGGCTGGGGCCAGCGCAACGGGCGCTTCCACTTCGATCCCGCGCGCCACGACAAGGGCAAGAAGCGCGTGCTCGGCGTCGAGGGCAAGCTCGACGGCGACGACGTGCTCGACATCCTGCTGGCTCAGCCGGCCTGCGCGCGGCACCTGGCGCGCGCGCTGCTCGGCAACTTCGAGGGTCGCGAGCCGACGCCCGAGCGTCTGGAGTCGTACGCCGCCTTCCTGCGCGAGTCCGACTGGCGCATCGACGCCTTCCTGCGGCGCCTGTTCCTCGATCCCGAGTTCTACGCCGCGGAGGAGCTCGGCGCGCGCGTGGCGAGCCCGCTCGACTACCTGGTGGGCAGCGCACGGCGGCTCGGACTCGCGCCGGCGCCGCGCGTGCTGGTGTCGGGCGCGGCGTTGCTCGGCCAGCGGCTCTTCTTCCCGCCCAGCGTGCGCGGCTGGGAGGGCGGCGAGACCTGGGCCACGGGCGGGAGTTTGCTGCTGCGCGGCGAGCTCGCGGGCATGCTTCTCGGCCGCGTGCGCGGGCGCGACCTGGTGGCCGGCCGCCGCGCCGCCGAGGGCCCGGACACGGATGACGCCCCGGGCGAAGGCGCGATGGCGAAGCCCGCGCCCGTGCCGCGCCGCGTGCCGGCCGAGCTGCGCGCGCTGGCCAAGCTCGAGCTGCGCCCGCAGCTGAACCTGACGGCGCGCCTGGCGCGTTCCGGCGCGAGCAGCGAGGCCGAGCTGGCGCGTGCACTGCTGGAGGAGCTGCTCGCCATTCCGGCTCCGCCCGAGCTCGTGCACGGCGTCGAGCAGCGCCTGCTGCAGGCGCGCGTCGAGCTGGAGCTCGGCCAGCAGCCGTGGCCGGAGCGACCCGAGCTGTGCGAGCCGCTCCTGCGCGAGCTCGCGCACGGCATCCTGGCGCTGCCCGAGGCGCAGCTCGACTGACCTCGACTGCCATGGACACGCGCATCGACCGCCGGCTGTTCGTGCTCGCGGGCCTGGGCGGGCTCACGGCGCTCGCCCGGCCCCTGGCTGCGCGCGGCCGCGCGACGCCGGCGCGGACCTTGGTGCTGGTCCAGTTCACCGGCGGGCACGACGGGCTGTCGATGCTCGTGCCGTACTCGGACGACGCCTACGCGCGCGCGCGGGAGGACACGCGCTTCACCGAGAAGGACGTGCTGCGCCTGGACGCGCGCGTCGGGCTGCACCCCGAGCTCACGCGCCTGCGCGAGCTGTTCGGCGCGGGCGGCCTGGCGCTGGTCGAGGGCGTCGGCTACCCCGAGCCCAACCGCTCGCACTTCCGCTCGATGGACATGTGGCACGCGGCCGACCCGCGCGGCCGTGGCCTGGGCGCGGGCTGGATCGGGCGCGCGCTCGAACGCCTCAGCGATCTGCCGCCGCACGCCGCCATCCATCTCGGGCCGCGCCCGCCGTTCTCGCTGTACTCGGCCAAGCGCGCGCCGCTGTGCCTCACGCCGCGGCTCCTGCGCGCCGCCGACCCCACGCACTCGCAGGCGCTGGACGCGGCGCGGGCGCTGGAGCAGGACACGCCCGGCATGGACACGCCCGGCATGGACACGCAGGGTGAGAGCGCCACGCTGGCCCTCGTGCGCGCGCGCTGGCTCGACGCCCAGGAATCGACCGCGCGCCTGCGAGACGCACTGGAACGGGCCGAGACGCGCTCCGGACGGCATGGCGCGCTGCGCTACCCCTCCAGCGCCTTCGCGCGCGACCTGGCGAGCTGCGCCGCGCTGATCCACGCCGAGCAAGGCGTGCGCGTGTGCTCGCTCGAGCTCGACGGCTTCGACACGCACCGCGACCAGCGCGGCCGGCACACGCGCCTGATGAGCGATCTCGACGGCGCGCTGGCGGCCTTCGCCGCGGACCTGGCGCAGAGCGACGCCGGGCGCGAGACGCTCGTGCTGTGCTTCTCCGAGTTCGGCCGGCGCGTCGGGGAGAACGCCTCGGGCGGCACCGACCACGGCGCCGCCGGCCTCGCGCTCGCGCTCGGCCCGCGCGTCCAGGGCGGCCTGTACGGCACGCCGCCCGCGCTCGACCGTCTCGACGACGGCGACCTGGCCTTCACCACGGACTTCCGGCGGCTCTACGCGACCTGCCTCGTGCACGCCCTCGGCCTCGACCCGGCCAGCGTGCTCGGCCCGGGCTTCGCGCCGCTCGAGTTCGTGCGCAGTTGAAGGCGGCTGGATGGCGTCCAGCGCGGGTCTGACGCGGCGCTAGCGCTCCAGCACCAGCTCCTGCCAGATCGAGATCGACTTGCGCGCGCCGCCGTCGCCCGCGGCGCCGTTCCAGACCGCGCAGGCGACCTGCAGGGGTTGGCCCAGGACGAAGCTGAGCTGGCCCTCGCCGGAGGGGCGCAAGGGGCGCTGGAAGACGACGCTCCAGGTGCCCTCCCGCCAGCGCGCGTTGGCGCGCACCTCGCCCGCGACACGCGGGGCCGCGGCGATCGTCTCGACGCCCGCGACGGTGATGCGGTCCACCTGGTCGGAAGGCTGGATGGCGCCGAGCAGGCGCTGGTAGAGCGGCACGTCGGGGCGCGCGCCCTCGGTCCGATTCGGGTGCAGCGCATGGGGCACGAGCTCGGCCAGGTCGAGCGCGCCGGCCACGTCCTCGAAGCGTAGGGCTTGCCAGTGCCAGAGGTTCGTGGGTGAGCTCGCCGAGCCCATGCCGAACAGCGCCGGCTGCGCCGCGGCCGAGAGCTGCAGCGCGGCCGCATCGACCGAGCTGGCCTCCGAGAAGACGCGCACGACTCCACTCTCGTCCTCCCAGGAGAGGCGCAGCGCGAGGTCCTGGCCGTCGTGCAGCGCGGCGAGTCGAGCCTCGTGCACCGCCGCCGGGTTCCACCACAGCGGCGCCAGCACCACCGAGATCTCCTCCGCCGCCGCCCAGGCCGGGTCGTCCGGCGCGAGCGGCGCGCGTCCGATGCGCAGGGCCCGCAGCGTTTCGCGCCGATGGACGAAGCGATCGGAGGTGCCCTCCGGGATCAGGCTGCGCACGTAGGCCACCAGGGCCGCCTCGTCGTCCGGCGCGAGCCGGGTGGGTGGCATGGCGGTGCCGGGCATGCCAGCGCGGATGCGGTAGGTGAGTTCACGCGCCGAGTCACCGCCCTTCAGGAAGCCGGCGGTGAAGTCGCGCGCCCAGTTCAGGGTCTGGTCCTCGTCCGGCCGCGGCTCGGGCTCGCCGGTGCCGTCGGCCGCGTGGCACTGGGCGCACTGCTGCAGGAACACGTCCTTGCCGCGCGCGAGCGCCGTCGGGCTGGCCGGGAGCGCGAGCGCGACGGTCTGGGCCCGGTCCGGCGTCAGGCGCGCGTGCGCGATGCGCTCGGAATCCGCCAGCAGCAAGGGATCGTCGGCGCGGCGCGCCTCGTCCAGCATGTCCTGGCGCAGGCCCTCGACCGCCAGGAAGCGCACGTACGTCGCCAGGGCCCACAGGTCCGGCTCCGCGAGCCAGCCCCAGCTCGGCATGGCCGAGCCCGGTACGCCACGCCGCAGCGTCGCCACCAGGTCGCGATCGAAGGGCGCGCCGTTCTGCGAGCTCACCAGGCGGAAGCGACCCGTGTCGAAGCGTCGTGCCGGCGGGAAGAGGAAGCGCGCGGCCTCGCCATCGCCGCGGCCGGTGACGCCGTGACAGACGGTGCAGTGCAGCTCGTACAGCTCCTGACCGCGCGCGAGCTTCTGCTCGCCGTCGGCGGCGACGAGCGGCTCGGGAATTCCGCTCGCGGACTCGGCCGGGACGGCGCAAGCGGCGGTGAGGGCGGAGCCCAGGAGCAGCGTGAAGAGCGTGACCGGGTGCGTGCGCGTCATCCCCGCACCCTAGGAAGGCCGCGCGGGCGCGGATCTTCGCTCCTGTTCGTAGGCGCGTCGCGCGCGCCGGCCGCCGTCAGGCCTTGCGGCGCGCCGGCCGGCGCCGCGCGCCGGCCTCGGGCAGCCCGAGGAACGGCACCTGGTCCTTGCGCGCCACGACCGGGCCGGCGATCTGCGGGTGCTGGTCGTAGCCGAGCTCCTGCAGGTCGGAGCCCACGGTGCGCACGAGCTGCTCGAAGCTCACCGGGGCCGAGCGGCGGCGGGCGGCGAGCGCCAGCTCCTTGCGGCGCGCACGCACGTTCTTGGCCAGCGAGTAGGTGAAGGCCCCGTGCGACACGGCGCCGTGGCGGTACTCGAGCGCGACCTCGTCCTCGCGGCAGGCGTACAGGAGGAGCGGCATGTAGGGCCCGTGGTGGCCGAGCTCCTTGCGGCGCCGGTTGAAGGCCGCCGTCGGCAGCTGGCGCAGCGCCATCGCGTGGCCGATGCGCGAGGTCATCGTGGTCGGGCGACCGCGCTGGGCCCACTTCTGGAAAGCCTTGTCCTTCGGGGTCAGGTCGCGCTCCTTCCACATCTCGAGCCCGGCGTCCCAGCGCAACGCGCGGTGGCGCACGTCGTCGGGCGGATTCAGGCCGCGCACGCGCGGGCCGCCGTCGCGCGTCAGGCCGCCCGAGTGGCAGCAGTCGAACAGCGCCAGGAAGCGCAGGCCGTAGGGCAGCTGGCTGTAGAGCTCGTGCAGCGAATCGTCGGTGATGGCGCGCTCGACCGACCAGTCGAAGTCGTAGGGCACGAGCGTCTCGTCCATCTGGTCGACCCTGTCGCCCGCGCCGTAGGTCGGGAGCTGCGCGCCGTGGCCGCTGTAGTAGAGCACGCGCTCGACCGGCTCGCCGCGCGCGCGGCCGGCGTCGACCTGCTCCTGCGTCAGGCCCTCGAGCAGCCATTCGAGCCGCTCACGGATGCCCTGCGCGGTGGCGCGGCGGTCCAGCACCACGCGGATGTCCTCGGCCGCGAAGCCCGATTCCTGCAGCAGCGAGCTCATCAGGAACACGTCGTTGACGCAGCCCTCGAGCAGGTCGCCCGGATCGGGGTACTCGTTGATGCCCACCAGCAGCGCGCGGCGGCGTGGCGCACGCTCGTGCTCGCGCACGGCCGGCGCGTGGCGGCTCTTGTAGAGGCGCGGCGCGGCCGCGGCGATCGCGAGATTGCTCCACAGGTGGTTCTCGGTCTCCGCGTGCCCGAGGTAGCGCGGGGCCGAATGATCGGCGATGCCCGGCTCGTCGAAGGGCGTCACGACCTGCTCGAAGCGCGCGTGCTCCAGCCGGATCTGGGCGGTGAACACGTCGTCCTCGGGGTTGTAGAGGTGGTACCAGCGCTCGATGTTCTCGAGCGGCTTCACGCGTCCCGCCAGGAACTGCCCCGACACGAAGGGATTCGCGATCTGCGAGCCCAGCGTGACGATCTGGGTGGCGGGCAGCTCGAGCCCGAGCGTCGCGGTCAGGGTGTCGTACAGCACCAGCGAGCCCAGGCTGTGGGCCAGCACCAGGTCGGGCGGCGTCGGGTCCTCGGGCCCGAAGCGCCGCAGGCGTTCGAGCACGCGCGCGCGCGTCTCGCGCCGGAAGCGCGCGTCCTCGACCCACTTGACCACCATCCCGGCGCTCCACTTGACGCCGCTGCCGAAGCTGCCGCGCGCCAGGCCGCGTCCGCGGAAGGGCGCGGCGATCCCGCTGCCGACCAGCTTGGCCACGGCCTCGAGCGTGCCGAAGAAGGTCAGCGCGTACTTCTCGAACAGGTCGTCGTAGTGGACGAAGCGCAGCTCGGGCTCGCGCTGGCTGCCCACGTCGCGCAGGGCCTTCTGGACCGTCGTGCGCCACTCGCCTTCCCAGGCTCCACCGGCGGGGTGCTTACCGACTCCATGGATGCACAACACGCGCAGGCGGCGGGGCTCGGGCATGGCAGCGCTCCTCGGGTTCTCCGGTAGAGGCGGACGGCGAGGTCGAGTTCTAGCAACTCGGTCGCGAGCGCGGTAGGAACGCGTGCCGCGTGACATTTCACGCGCTCGCAATCGATCCTGAACATCGCCCGGCGATCCGGTCGTCTAGCGCGCCCCGGTCAGACGCACCCGTCGCACGATCACCGCGCGTTCGGGCTCGGTCTGGGTGAAGGCGACCAGCACGCCCGTGTCGTCGCTGGCCATGCGCAGGAAGCCGCTCGAGCGCTCGGAGCTCACCTCGGCCACGACCAGCGCGGGACCCGCCTCGCCGGCGGCCGTCACGCGCCGCACGCGCCACGAGGAGCGCCGGGACCCGTGCTCCATCCAGCCGACCAGCAGCGATCCGTCGGGCAGGAAGGCCGCGTCGCCGCGTCCCTCGGGCGCGCCGTCGTCGACGCGCAACGGCGCGCCGAAGCCGTGCCCGCGCGCGTCCCCCAGCGCGACGCGCACGCTGCCGTCGGCGCCGGTGAACCAGGTCGCGGCCACGCGCGTGGCGCTGGCGGCGAGGCGTGGGCCGTTGACCGGACACCCGTCGATCTTCCAGCCGTCGGCGTGCAGGCGTTCGGGCCCGGACCAGCGCTCGCCGTCGAAGCGCGCCAGCGCGATGTCGCGCAGCTCCTCGTCCGAACGGTCGCGCCAGGCGGCGAGGAACGTGCCGTCCGCGACCCGCACCAGCGCCGTCGGGCAGCAGCTGCAGGCGCGCGGGTCGACGAGCTGCTCGGGCCCGAGCGTGCCGTCGGCGCCGATCGTGCGCGCGTACACGCGTGTCTCACCCGCGCCGTGCGCGCCGGCCGCGCGCCCGTCGAGCCACAGGGCCAGGAAGCGCAGCTCGTCCAGCGGCGCGAGCGAGACGAAGCCATGCTCGCCGGGACCGCGATGCTCTTCGAGCGGACGGACGTCGCCGCGGCGCGCGCCGTCCGGGGCGAGCAGCGTGAAGCGCGTCCCGTAGGAGTGCGGCTCTCCCGGCCAGAGCTCGAGCCAGGCCGCGAGCACCGTGCCCTCGGCGAGCCGCGCCGCGGCCGGGAAATCGGCCCAGTTCAGGAACCAGCCCGGGCCCGAGGCGAGCGTGCGTGGACTCGGGTCGACGAGCCCGCACAGCTCGAGGCGCGCGCTCTCGCGCGTGGAGCGGGTGACGAGCAGCTCCGGCGCTCCCTCGGCGGCCAACCACGCCGGAAACGCGCTCGCTCCGCTCGGCCTCGCGGGCCAGAGCTCGGGATCGAGCTCGAGCCCGGGCTCGCCCGCGCCCTGACCGAGCGCGAGCCAGACGGCGAGCAGGGGGCCGAGGAAGGACGGGAACAGCATGCGTCTCCTGATCGACGTGAAATCAATACAGCATGCCGCCACGCGGTGCACGCGCGCCGGCCCTCGCGCCTGGGGCGATCGGCGTACGGGCCGGGGGCGGCGGACGGGGGTATAGTCTGGGCGCGGGATCCGGCTCGCCCCGGCTGCACCGCCGATAACGACTCCATGAGCCTCTTCCTCGCACTGCTGGGCCTCCTCGCCGGGGTCGCCACGGACGGGCTCGCGGTCGACGACTTCGCCTGTCTGGACCAGCACGGCCGCTTCCAGCGCCTCTCGCGGCACGCCGACGCCAAGCTGGTGGTGCTGTACGTGTTCGGCGACGACTGCCCGATCGTGCGCCAGGACGCGGCCGCGCTGAAGCGCCTGACGGCCGAGTACGAGCCGCGCGGCGTGCGCTTCCTGGGCCTCGATCCGGTCCCGCACGACGAGCGCGCGAGCGTCCTGGAGGAGACGAGCGAGCTCGGGCTCACTCTGCCCGTGCTGCTGGACGAGACCCAGTGCGTGGCCGAGATGCTCGGCCTGACGCGCACGGCCGAGGCGCTGGTGGTCTCGACCGCCAACTGGCGCGTCCAGTGGCGCGGCCCGCTCGACGACCGGCTGGGCTACGGCACGCAGAAGGAGCAGGCCTCGCGCGAGTTCCTGCGCGAGACGCTGGAGGCCCTGCTGACGGACGGCTCGCCGCCGGCCGATTCGCCGCCCGCCAAGGGCTGCGCGCTCACCTACGTCGACGGCCGGGACGCGCACGCGCTCGAGTACGTGCGCGACGTCGCCCCGATCCTGGAGCGGCGTTGCGCGAGCTGCCACAGCGAGAACGGCATCGGTCCGTGGTCGATGGACGGCTACGAGAAGGTGCGCGGCTGGAGCAAGATGACGCGCCAGGTGCTGCTCGAGCGCCGCATGCCGCCCTGGAACGTCGATCCGGCCTATGGCGAGTTCGTGGGCGACATGAGTCTTCCGCCCGCGGAACGGCGCACGCTGCTGCACTGGATCGAGCAGGGCGCCGCGCGCGGCGAGGGTGAGGATCCGCTGGCGCGCCCGCGCGAGGCGGCCCCCGAGTGGCCCTATGGCGAGCCGGACCTCGTGATCGAGCTGCCCGAGCAGCAGATCCCCGCCACCGGCCTGGTGCCGTACCGGCACCTGACGGTGCCGCTCGACCTGCCCGAGGACCGCTGGGTGCGCGCGCTCGACCTGCGCCCCTCGAACTCCAAGGTCCTGCACCACGCCTTCGGCTTCATCCTGGGCGTGCAGGAGTTCGAGACGCTCCAGGACGAACTGCACGAGTTCCCGCCGGGCTGGCGCGACAAGGCCCAGGAATGGCTGGCGCTGCACGGCAATGAGCCCGCGGAGATGCCGCTCGAGCTGCGCGAGTTCCTGCAGCGGCGTGCCTTCATCGGGCGCACCTACTTCGCGCGCTACTTCCCGGGCACGCGCTCGACGGCCCAGCGCGAGGGCGGCAGCCGGCGCCTGCTGGACGCGTTCCCCGAGGGCACCGGCAAGCGCCTGCCGGCCGGCGCCCAGCTGCGCTTCGAGCTGCACTACACCACCATCGGCGTGCCGGCCACCGATCGGCCCAAGCTCGGCATCTACTTCCACCGCGAGCCGCCCGCGCGCGAGCTGAAGGTCACCTCGGCCTTCACGCGCAAGGTCGCCATGGAACCGCACCAGAGCGACGTGCACGTCAGCGCCGAGCGCACCTTCGACCAGGACTTCGTGATCTACGCGCTCTCGCCGCACATGCACTACCGCGGGCGCGCGATGCGCTACACGGCCTACCTGCCGGACGGGTCGAGCGAGGTGCTGCTGAGCGTGCCCGAGTACGTGTTCGACTGGCAGGCGAACTACACGCTGGCGGAGCCGCGCGCCCTCCCGGGCGGCACGCGCATCGTGTGCGACGCGCTCTACGACAACTCCACGCGCAACGAGTACAACCCCGCTCCGGACGCGCGCGTGCGCTTCGGGGCACGCTCGCAGGACGAGATGTTCGTGGCGTACATGGTCTATGCCCTGCGCTAGTCGGGCCACGCTCCCGGCCGCCGGAACGGCCGAGTCCGCGGGCGGCTCGCGCGGGCCGGCGTACTTCGGGGACGCGAGTCTGGGGGCGCTGCTGGTCCTGGCCGTGGTGGGCCTGTTCCCCGTGCTCTCGGCGGCCGCGGATCCGGCGCTCGCGCCGACCCCCGCTGCGGGCGCCGCCGACGGGAAGGCGTTGACCGACTTCGGTTGCTTCGACCACACCGGCAAGTTCCAGCGCCTGTCGCGCAACTCGGACGCCAAGCTGGTCGTGCTCTACGTCTTCGCCAACGAATGCCCGATCGTGCGCCAGTACGCGGGCGAGCTGGAGGGCCTGGCGCGCGAGTTCGCGGCGCGCGGCGTGCGCTTCTTCGGGCTGGACTCGGCGCCCCAGGACACGCGCGCGAGCGTCACCCAGGAGGCGCGCGAGCTCGGGTTGACGCTGCCGATCCTGATGGACGACACGCAGTGCATCGCCGAGATGCTCGCGCTCACGCGCACCAACGAGGCCCTGGTGGTCTCCACGCAGGACTGGAAGCTCCGCTGGCGTGGCCCGCTCGACGAGCGCGTCGGCTATGGCGCCCAGCGCGATGCGGCCGGGCGCGCATACCTGCGCGAGGCCCTCGAGGGCTTGCTGGCGGGCGGAACGCCGCCTCCGGACGTGCCGCTCGTGAGGGGCTGCGCGCTGACCCTGCTCGAGCCGCTCGCCAAGCACGCTCCGACCTACGTGGACGAGGTGGCGCCGATCCTGATGCGCCACTGCGTGCCCTGCCACCGTGAGGGCGGCATCGGGCCGTGGAAGATGGACAGCTACGAGAAGCTGCGCGGCTGGAGCGCGATGACGCGCGAGGTCGTGCTCGCGCGCATCATGCCGCCCTGGCACGCCGATCCGGAGCACGGCGACTTCCTGGAGGACATCGGGCTCGACCCGGCCGAGGCGCGCGCGCTCGTGCACTGGGTCGAACAGGGCGCGCCGCGCGGCGAGGGCGAGGATCCGCTGACGGGCAAGGTCGAGCCGCTGCCGGAGTGGCCGCTCGGACCGCCGGACCTGATCGTGGACATCGGGGTCCAGCACGTCCCGGCCACCGGCCGCATCCCCAACGTTGACGTCTCCATCGATCTGGAGCAGCACCTGGCCGATCGCTGGGTGCGCGCGGTCGACCTGCGTCCCTCCAACGCCGAGGTCTTGCACCACGCCTTCGCCTTCGTGCCGGGTCAGCAGGAGCTGGACACGCTGATCGACCAGCTCGACGAGCTGCCGCCCATGCTCAAGGCGCAGGCCGAGAAGTGGCTCGCCGAGCACGGCACCACGCAGGTCGAGCTGCCGCCCGAGGCCCGCAAGCTGCTGCAGCGCCGCGCCTTCCAGGGTCGGACGTACTTCGCCAAGTACTTCCCGGGCCAGCTCGTCGATCCGTATCCGGCCGGCACCGGCAAGCTGCTGCCGGCCAAGACGCGGCTCCTGTTCGAGCTGCACTACACCACCACCGGCACGGCCACCACCGACCACCCGCGCCTCGGCCTCTACTTCCACGAGCGCGCGCCCGAGCGCGAGCTGAAGGTGGCCTCGACCTGGAACCGCAAGGTCGGGCTCCAGCCGCACCAGCGCCTGGAGGTGAGCGCCGAGCGCGCCTTCGAGCACGCCATCACGGTCTATTCGATGTCGCCGCACATGCACTACCGCGGGCGCTCGATGCGCTTCACCGCCGCCCTGCCGGACGGGACGAGCGAGATCCTGCTGGACGTGACCAACTACGTCTTCGACTGGCAGGCGAACTACACCCTGCGCGAGCCGAAGCAGCTGCCCGCGGGCACGCGCATCGTCTGCGACGCGGTCTACGACAACACGGCCCAGAACGAGTACAACCCCGACCCGAACGCGATCGTGCACTTCGGTTCGCGCACGAACGACGAGATGTTCGTGGGGTACATCGTGTACTCGAAGGACTGACGCGCGGCCCGCGGCACGGTGGCCGTGGGTCGGGGCGCGTGGGATAGTGTCCACGCATGCAGACCCTGCGACGGCTGGAGCGGATGCGGGCGGAGTTCGGGGACGGGACGGCGGAGGCCAAGCGCGCTGCGCTGAGCGCGCTCGAGCGCAGCGTGCTGCCGAGTGCGGCCGCCGTCCTGCGGCTGCACGAGCTGCTGTGCTTCCTGCGCGCGTATCCCGACGACGCCGCGCTCCTGGCGCAGGTGACGCGCATGCTCACGGCCTTCGCGCGCCGCACGGACCTGCGGCGCCACGCCGCGGCCCTGGCCGAGACGGGACTGGCCGGAACCGTGCTGCGCTATCCCTACTTCGCGGACACCGCCGTCTGGCTGGCGCGCCGCTTTCCGCGCGAGCTCGGAGTGGACTGGGAGGTCGTGGACGATGCGCTCGAGCAGCGCCTGCTCGACCGGCTCGACCTCCTGGTGCACTACAGCGAGACGCCGGCCCTGGACGAGGCCGACTTCACGCTGCGCCAGTGGCTCGCGCGGCTGAAGGGGCCGGACGAGGGCGAGGGCGCCTTCCTGGCGCGCCGCTTCGGCGCGCTCGGCGCCGATCCGTTCCTGCGCGAGGCCTACCAGGACGAGCTGGGCCTGCCGCTCGTGTTGGCGCCCGGTCCGGGCACGCCCTCGCGCACGCTGGCGCGCGCACCGTTCGCCCCGGGCGAGCCGGTGTTCCAGCGCGGCGCGCTGCGCCACGCCCGGCCCGAGCTGCGCGCGGCGCTCGCGCGCAGGCCACGCGTGCGCACGCTCTCGCCGGCCGAGGGCGCGCGCATGATCCGGCTCGCGCGCGAGGCCATGGTCACGCGCAGCCGTGACCTCGACGTGTTCGTCTACGGCGACCCGCGCGACGTGCGCAGGATCGAGTGCGAGGACGGCCTGGCCTTCGTCGCGATCGGCTTCCGTCCCGAGCGGCGTCTGCTGCTCGAGGCCGTGTACGGCTTCCTCACGCTGAAGAACGGCGTCCCGATCGGCTACGTCCTGAACAGCGCGCTCTTCGGCTCGGCCGAGATCGCCTACAACGTGTTCGAGACCTTCCGCGGCGGCGAGGCGGCACACGTGTACGGCTGGGTGCTCACCACCGTGCGCCACCTGTTCGGCGTGGACGCCTTCACCGTCTACCCGTACCAGCTCGGGCACGAGAACGAGGAGGGCCTGGCCTCGGGCGCCTGGTGGTTCTACCAGCGCCTCGGCTTCCGTCCGCGCGACCCAGGCGCGCTGGCGCTGATGCGGCGCGAGCTGGCGCGTCAGCGGCGCGACCCGCGCGCGCGCTCGTCGCGCGCCGTGCTGCGGCGCCTGGCCGCGCACAACGTGTACTACTCGCTCGCTCGCGCGCGGCGCGACGTGATCGGCGAGATCGCGCTCGGCCAGATCGGCCTGGCCGTCAGCGCCTCGCTGGCGCGACGCTTCGGGGCCGAGCGCGAGCGCGGCGTGCGCCTGTGTGCGCGCGAAGCCGCGGCGCGGTTCGGCCTGCGCTCGCGGGCCCGCTGGAGCGCGGGCGAGCGCCTGGCCTGGGCGCGCTGGGCGCCGCTGCTCGTGCTCCTGCGCGGGGTCGAACGCTGGAGCCGCGCCGAACGGCGCGCGGCCGTGGAGGTGGTGCGCGCCAAGGGTGGCCGGCGCGAGTCCGACTTCGTGCGGGCCTTCGACGCCCATCCGCAGCTGCGGGCGGCGTTGCTCGCGCTGGCGCGCGGCTGATGGCCCGCGCGCGCCGCCTGCGGCCTGCCCCCTGCTGGCGCCCCTCAGCTCGCGTGCAGCATCGTGTGCAGGCGCATGATCGCGGCGCGGTCGTGGTCGAGCTCCAGCGAGGGGTACGCCTCGGGGAACTGCACCCAGCGGAAGTCGGCCCAGCGCCGCAGGTCCACGCGCAGGTCGTCCAGGCGCGGCTGGGCGTGGAAGCCGAACAGCCACTCGATCGTCTCCTCGTCGCCGAGCTGCCAGCGCGTCGGCATCTCGAGGTCGATCAGGCGGCTCGGGCGCGCCAGGCCGATGTCGTCCATGACCTCGCGCCGGATCGCGGACTCGAGTTTCTCGCCGAAGCCGATCGGACCGTGGATGGGCGTCCAGAAGCTCTCGAGCTGGGCCCCGCGCAGCAGCAGGTAGTTCGGCAGGCCCTCGTGATACCGGTACACGAAGACCCGGATGCGGTGGCTGAGCTCGCGCTGCGGATCGCGCATGGTGCAGGTCCTATCGAGGCGCCGGGTTGCTCTTGCTGAGCCGGATGGGGAATTCAAGCGCAGCGAGGCTCGATTCTTCCTGCCCTAGCGCGTGCCGTCGTCGGCGTGCAGCACGCTGACCGGCGCCCCCGACAGGTCCGACGCGCGCAGCGTGGGGTGCGCGAAGGCGAGCGCGAGCACCAGGGCGAGGGCCTTGCGCGGGGTCGTGAGGGGCGCCAGGCGCTGCTCCAGGGCGCGCAGCTCGAGCAGCCCCAGGTAGCTCATGCCGCGCAGCGGATCGCGCTGCGAGGCCAGGGCCTCGGCCGCGGCCACGTCTTCGCTGACCCCGGTTCGCCGCCGGAAGCCGGCCGCGGCTTCGGCCAGTGAAATCCCTTCCGTGTGCAGCTCCAGCGTCGTGAGCAGGCGCGCGGCCTCGTACCCACGCTGCAGCTCGAGTTCACGCCGCACGCGCGGCCTCGTGAACGAGTTCTCGACCCAGTCCACGCGCGCCAGCCAGTCCTGGGCGAACAGCCCGAGCGCCGGGCCCTGCAGACGATTGACCGGCAGCCGTCGGAGCGGGTCGTCGCGCTCGCGGCGGATGCTCTCGAACAGACCCTCACCGGCCAGGCCATGGCGCGCACCGAGGGCGGTCAGGCGCAGCATGCCGAGCTCGCGGATGCGCGCCGAGGAGCGTCCGAGGGACCAGGAAGGGTGTGGG
Source organism: uncultured Planctomycetaceae bacterium (assembly GCA_964631945.1). GTDB lineage: Bacteria > Planctomycetota > UBA1135 > UBA1135 > JABFRZ01. The sequence continues at coordinate 76,475 of CAZWAY010000013.1, read as the reverse complement.
AGCTGCAGCAGGACGCGCAGCGTGTCGCCGTCGCCCGGACGGGTCGAGACACAGGCGAGGCGTGAACGCGGGCTCTCCTCGCTCCCGAACGCGAGGCGATCCGCCCTCGGCCGCATGCGCAGGAGCTGGGCGCGCACCCCGACCTGGAAGGCCAGGTCCGAGGCGCCGCGCGTGCGCAGCTCGAGGCGCTTGGCCATGGGCGGGCGCGCGCCGCCCTTGGAACGCCGCGCCGTGGGCAGCTCGAGCTGCGCCAGGTCGCGCAGGCACGCCGCCTTGATCTCGCTGCTCGCCCAGGCCTTGCCGCTGACGAGCTGCACGAGGCGCGTCCATTCGGCTCCGTCGAGCGTGGGCGGACGGGCGCCCGCGCTGGCGCGGATCCCGAGCAGCCAGCTGCGGAAGCGCTGGATCGCCTGGCGCGGATCTTCACGCACCGGCGCGGTGTTCTTGCCCCCGACGGGAGGGCGCGGAGCGAGTTCCTTCGGCGCCGGGCTGAGCGCGCTCACCAGTTCCTCCAGGTCGTCCAGGTCGCGCAGGGCCTGATCGATCCATGGCGAGGTGTAGGCGAGCAAGCCGCGGCGAGCCTGGTCCAGGTGGTCCGGCAGGCCGGCGAGCAGCGCGGCCAGGGCCGGCCCGCGTTCCTCGGCCGGGATCCAGGCGGCCTCCGCCGCCGCCTGCAGCGTGCGGTAGGCCTGCTGCACGTGACTGGCCGGATCGCGGGTCGGCAGCGCCTGCGTGTCGAGCATCAGGAGCTCGGCCTCGACCCAGTCGCTGAGCACGCGCACCTCCGCGCGCTTCTCCCAGGGCGCGGCGCCGAGCACCAGGCGCCCGAGCTCGCCGCGCGCGCGCGTCAGCGCGGCGCGCCAGCGCAAGCCGCCCTCGGCTCCGAAGGCCCCGAGGCCGAGCTCGCGCGCCCCGGGCCAGGCGATCTCGAAGGCCATGTCGGGATGGCGCGCGAAGTACTCGGCCATCAGCTCGCGCGTGAGCCGGTCCCATGCCTCCACGGCGACGCGCGTGAGTTCCTTGGCCGCGGCCGCCTCCGCCTCCGCGTTGACCGGCTTGGGGCTCGGGGGTCGGGGCGAGCTGGGCGCGTCGGCGGTGGCCTTGTCCGTGGCCTTGGCGGCGGCCGCACGCCTGGCGGCGATGGCCGCCTTGACCTTGCCGTCGCGCTTGCCCGTGTGCGTGCGCTGGCCCTGGGCCGTGACGGCCGCGCCCAGCGTCAGGAGCACGAGGGCGCAGGCTAGGATCAGGCGCCCGAGCGGACGCGAAGGGGAGAGGGCCGTGCTCAACACCACCAAGGATGTCATCCAGGAGCGCTCCGTGCGGCTGGAACAAGCACTCTCTCGCCTGGAAGCGCGCGTGAACTGGGAAAAAAAGGCCCGCGCCGGGGCGGACGGACCGATGCGCGTCTCGCTCGAGCCGATCCGGGACCTGTGCGCGCGCCTCGGGACGCCCGAGCAGGCCTTCCGCGCCGTCCACGTGGCGGGCTCGAAGGGCAAGGGCACGACCGCGGCCCTGGTCGCGGGCGCGCTACGCGCGGCGGGGGTGCGCACCGCGCTGTACACCTCACCGCATCTCGAGCGCGTCGAGGAGCGCCTGACGCTGGACGGGCTGGAGGTCCAGGGCGAGGTCCTGGCCAGCGCGCTGGAGCGCGCGCTGGCGGCCTGCGCCGCGGCCCAGGGCGCGGGCAGCGCGGGGCGCGAGGCGACCTGGTTCGACGTGCTGACGGCGGCGGCCTTCGTGATCGTGGCCGAAGCGCGGGTCGAGCTGGCGGTGGTCGAGTGCGGCCTGGGCGGGCGCCTGGACTCGACCAACGTCGTGCACGCCCCGGTCGTGGCGGTCACGAACATCTACCTGGAGCACACCGCCGTGCTCGGCCCCACGCGGCGCGCGATCGCGGCCGAGAAGGCCGGGATCGTCAAGCCCGGGACGACGGCGGTGATCGGGGCGCTGGCGCCGGACGACGAGGCGGCCGAGCTGATCGAGCGCGTGGCACACGAGCGCGGGGCGCGCGCGGTGCGCGTCGAGCACGCCGAGTCGGACTCGCTCGAGCTCCGCAACCGGCGCCTGGCGGGCGCGATCCTGGCCGAGCTCGAGCGCGTCGAACCGGCGCTCGCGCGGGGCCTGCGGCTGGGCGCGGCCGGCTCGGGCGCGCTCCTGCCCGGACGCGCCGAGCGCCGCAGCGTGGGCCGGACGCCCGTGGTGCTCGACGGCGCGCACGTGCCCGAGAGCCTGGAGCTGGTGCTGCGCGACCTCGCGCGCGAGCCCGGGTTCGCCGTCCCGCCGGTGGTCGTGCTCGGCATGGGACTGGAAAAGAACGCCCAGGGGCTGCTCAAGGCCCTGGTGGGGCGGTCCGATAGGGTGCTCTGTTCGTCCGTCGGCGAAGGTCCCTATCGCGGCGCGGCGGAGCTCGTGGCCCTGGCGCGCGAGCTCGGTCTCGCGGCCATGGCGGTGCCCGAGCCGGCGGCGGCCCTGGACGAAGCGGTGCGCATCGCCGGGACCGGTGGCTGGGTGCTCGTGACGGGCTCCCTGCACCTGGTCGGGGCGCTGCGGCGCTTCACCAGGCCCTGAGAAGCAGGCCCGACAATCCGCCGCCGCAACGTCGCCGAGTCCCCGTCGCCCTCCCGATGCTGACCATCGTCTCCGACCTGCTCCTCACCGATGCCTTCCTCATCAAGGGGCAGGTGGAGAACAAGTACACGCGGCTCTCCCAGCTGCTCGACGAGTACCGCAAGTTCTTCATCAAAATCAAGGACGCGACGCTGATCGACCTGAACAGCCGCGACCGCATCCACACGCCGCTCCTGCACATCAACCTGGACGAGGTGCTGCTGGCCCACGAGCTGATCGAGACCGCCGGCGATCCGCACGCGGCCAAGCTCGCCACCGACGGCGTCCAGTACCAGCGCGTGCGCGCCTTCTACACCGGCAACCTGAACGTCGAGATCGCCGGGCAAGTGCGCCCGAAGAGCTACGAGGTCGACGACCGCTCCACGCGTCGCTTCTTCGTGATGCGCAACCCCGAGGTGCGCGGCATGAAGACCGAGGGCGACCGCGACCTCGAGCTCTTGAAGGGCCTCTCCTACGCGATCCTGAACAAGACGCGCCTGTCGTACGTCTACGACTTCAACGAAGCCGGCTAGCCAGGGTCCGCTCGGCGCGTTGAGCTCCCGCAGGGATCGTGCGACAATGCGCCCATGGATCCGGTCGCGCTTCCGGAGTGCGTGACGCGCCTCCTCTGGGACACCGATCCGGGGAGCGTGAGCTGGGAGGCCAACCGCGAGTCGCTGATCGCTCGCGTGCTCGCCCACGGTGACTGGGACGCCATCCGCTGGCTGCGCGCGACCGCCGGCGACGGGGCGATCCGAGCCTGGATCGTCGCGACGCGCGGGCGTCGCCTGTCGCGCCGCCAGATCCGCTTCTGGCAGCTCCTGCTCGCTCTGCCGGAGGACGAAGTCGAGGTCTGGTTGGCCTTGCCCGAGCGCCAGGTGTGGGACGGGCGCTGCGCATGAGCCTCCACCTCGAGGTGCTGGACGAACAGGCGCGTCGAGCCCTGGAGGCGCATTCCTCCGTGGCCGCAGCGGAGGGCTTCCATCTGGCCGGCGACACGGCGCTCGCCCTGCAACTCGGGCACCGGCGCAGCGTGGACTTCGACTGGTTCCGGGAGTCCGAATGGGTCCGAGAGCTCGCGGGCGGGTGAGTCGCGCCGTGTCGAGCCGGTCCAGGCCCCCGCAGTGAACGCGGCAGGACAAGCGCGCTCGCGCTCCCGCGAGCATGGGCTCCTGCTGGCGGCGTGCTTGGTCGCTCCGCTGGCCCTGTTCGCGCTGGGGCGCTTCCTCGAGCCCGATCCGCGCGGATGGGGGACCCATGAGCAGCTCGGGTTCAGGCCGTGCTGGCCGATGACGCACTGGAACGTGCCGTGTCCGGGTTGCGGCGTGACGACAGCCGTGTCGCTCGCGGCGCACGGGCGCGTGCTCGACTCGCTGCGCACGCAGCCCTTCGGGCTGGTCTTGATGGCTGCCACGCTGGGCACCACGCTGTGGGCGCTGGCCTGGCACCGGCGCGGGCGCGATTTGTACGCGGAGTTCCCGAGGCGGCGCTGGAAGGGTCACGGGACGGCGCTAGCGCTGCTCGCCTTGCTGGCATGGCTCTACAAGATCGCGTTGGCCCGCGGCGCACTCGGGTGAGCCGTCGACATCTGACGGATCAAGGCTTCGCGGGCGGAGCGCTCGCCGGGGCGGTCAGAGCGGATCGCCGGTGAGCACCCAAGCGGCCCAGTCGTGCGTCGAGTAGAGCGGCTGGCCGCCTTCGTCCTGCGCGTCGCGCAACATCATCTTGGCTTCCCAGAGCGCTTGGTGCTTGGGCTTCTTTTCGACCCACAGACGTCGATAGAAGTCGAGCATCAGCACCTTGGTGGCTTCGTCTGGCACCTTCCACAGCGACGTGATCACGCTGCGAGCGCCGGCAGCGTGGAGCGCGGTCTGCAACGAGAAAATGCTCTGTCCGGAGCGCTGGACACCAACGCTCGTGTCACACGCGGACAACACCGCCAGCTCGCACTTGGAGAGATCAAGGCTGGCGAGCTCCTCCGCGGTGACGATGCCTGCAACGCGGCCGCGCATGTCCGCGCCGCGGTTGGCGCCGGCGAGCACGAGACCACACAGGGTCATCGGCGCGAATCCGACCACGGTCTCCGAGGCGCTCATGGGAGTCCACAGCGCAGAACTGTCACTTCGCGCCTCGCCACTCGAACGCACACTATCGGGAGCGAAGTATCCGTGCGTGGCGAGGTGCAGGAAGCGAGCCAGCGGCGCTTGCTGGCGAAGCGCAGCCTTGTTGGCGTGCGAGCCCTGGAGCAGCGCTGGCTCGCGCCCGAACGCAGCTCGATAGCTGCCTGCGATACCGAGCACTTCGTCGCGCGTGCCAGCCAGCGCAGGCCAGCCATTCTCGAGGCTGGAGCCAAGGAAAGAGCCCAGCGTTCGGGCGACAGGGGGCGCCGCGGCAAGGGCCGAGGTCGAGGCTTCCTCGACGGGTGCCGCAGAGAAGTCCACGTCTCCGAGCGCGAGTAATGCGCCGCTCGGCTCGACCGGGGGGCGCACCCGGACCCAACGAGCGAAGGAGGGCTCGACGTGCACCGTGAGCAGCTCGCCCAACGGCCTGTCGCCGAAGGGCAGCGCATCCAATGGGACCAGGTGGAGAACGTCGTCGAGGCAGACCTCGAGCTCGCTTGCCTCCGTAGCAGCGGCGAGAATGGGATCCAGCACGAGAGCGCGCAGCCGTCCGACGGCCTCAGGCGCACCCGTGCCGACCCGAGGCTCGGCGATGCCCGCCGCGCGCGACAAGAGCGCCGAGCCGATCGCTGCACGCCATTCGACGACGGCATCGCGGATCGGCGCGAGCGGGCCCAGATCGACGCGGGTCAACTTGCGCTCAGGCTGCACGAGCCAAGCCATCAAGTAATCCTGTTCGCCCTCGATGCGGCCGCGATCGACGCTCAGTTCCAGCTGACGATAACGCCGGAAACCGACCGCGCACGCTCCGCGCGGCAACGAGGCCATCAGCTCGTCCAAGCGCACGCGGAGAGGCAGTCCTCCTCGATCTGCGATCACGCGCGCCACCTCGGACTCGACGCGATCGCGTTCGTGCGCGAGGTCGGCGATCTCGCCCTGCAGCTCGCTCGGTCGTTGGCCGTTGAGTGTGGCCGCCACGCGGTCGTTGAGTTCCGCGCGCAGCGAACGGGCGCGCTCGCGTAGGAGCATGAGCTCCGGATCGGTGTCGGCGAAGGCTCCGTCGATCGTCGAGCGCGCGCGGATCGTCTCGACCAGCTCGAAGACCTCGCCTTGCAGTGCGCTACCGTGCTCGCCTAGCAGGGGCAACATGGCCAGCAACGCGGAGACGTACGCCTCCATCGAGCTCGCCATCTCGCCGCGCTCGCGCTCTGGCCGCGCGGCCGCCGCGTCGAGCAAGGACCATGACGCACGCAGCACTTGCGCGAGGATTTCCGCCGCGCGCGCGGGGTCGCCGGCAGCGATGTACAGCCAGGCCGAGTTGTTGCGCGCGATGCGCACGACGTAGTGATCGTCGGGCAGCGCCGGATCGAGGGCGGCGAGCACTTTTTCCTGGAGTTCGAGCGCCTGCACCATGTCGCCCATGCGCCACATCACCGAGGCGTGATTCAGCCGGGCCAGGTGCACGGCCGGGTCGTCGTCACGCTGCGGCTGCGCATGATGGGCAAGAGCTCGCTCGCAGAGCGCGCGAGCAGCGGCGAAGTCTCCGCGCATCTGCAGCACGGCCGCGAGGTTCAAACGCACCAAGAACAGGGTCGGATGGTCGTCGGGCAGCGAGCGCTCGCAGTTCGCCAGGGTGGATTGGTTCAGGAGGAGCGCGCCCTCGAGGTCGCCCAAGGCCATCAACGTGGTAGCCAGGTTGGCTCGAGCGGCGATCACGCTCGGGTGGTCCTCGGGCAGCGTCCTTTCGAGCCGGGTCAGCACGCCTTCGTGCAAGGCGCGTGCGGCCGCGAGATCGCCTTCGAGCCACAGCGTTCCCGCGAGGTTCGAGCGCGCGATCTGCAAGGTTGGATGATCGTCCGGATATGCTCGCTCCAGGGTCGCGATGACCCGCTCCTGCAGGGCCCGCGCGCCCTCGAGTTCGCCGTCGTCCTGGAGCGACAAGGCCAGCTCCAGTCGGGCGGTCTGGAGATCGACGTGCTGCTCGGGAAGCGCCTGCTCGCACACCGCCAGGACCTGTTCGCGCAACAATCGGGCACGCTTGGATTGACCGAGTTTGATCAGGACCGCAGCCAAGCTGCCCCGAGCGACCTGGAGATCGGGATGGTCGGCGGGCAACGTGCGTTCCATCGAGGCCAGCACCTGTTCCAGGACTGGGCGCGTCTGCGCGTACTCTCCGAGGGCAACGAGCGAGTTCGACAGGTTGATGCGAGCGAGGTTCAGATCCGGGTGGTCTCCCGGGAGAGTGTGCTCCAGTTGCGCCACGACCTCCTCCTGGAGCGCCCGCGCTCCCGCGTAGTCCTGCTGGCGTTGCAGCACTGACGCGAGGTTGAGGCGAGCCACGAGCAGCTCACGTGCATCCGCCGGGAGCGTTCGTTCTCCCGTGAGGACGACTTTCTCGAAGAGCGCGCGCGCTGCGGGCAGATCACCGCGCAGGAAGCGCAGGCCGGCCAGGTTGGCGCGAGTACGCAAGAGTTCGATGTCGTCGTCAGCGAAGGTACGCTCGCCCACGGCGAGGAGATGCTCCAGGAGTCCCCCGCTCTCTTCGAGCCGGCCCTGCTTGAGCAGGATCGCAGCCAAATTTTGCTCGGCCTTGATCAGGTCGATGCTGCCCTCGGGGCACGTACGGCGCCTGCCGGCGACGACCGACTCCTGGAGCGCGAGGGCCCCAGCGACGTCGCCGAGGGCGAGCAGCGTACGTGCGAGTTCGTGACGCGCGGCAAGTAGCTCGGCATCGTCATCCGGCAGGCGCGACGAGAGAATCTCGACGAGATTCGTCCAAGTGCGCTGGGCAAGCGCCAGTTCGCCGAGGTCGTAGGAGAGCAGCGCGAGCTCGAAGAGTTCGTCTTCCCTCTCGTCGACATCGACGTCGGCCCGCGATTCCAGCAAGAGATCGACGGCCTCGAGCAATCGATCTCGACTGCCAACAGTGTCACCTGCCTGCTGCGCGCGCTTGGCGTCGAGCCTCAGGGCGCGAGCCAATTCGACGCAAGATGCCGGGCGCTCGCGCACTGAGCTCGAATCGAAGGCGGGGTGGGGAACGGACGGTGGCTCGTGCCGGGTGGTCGAGTTCCTGCATCCGCCCAATAATGCCGGTAGAACGAAGCCCGCCACGCCTAGTCGCAACGTCCACGAAGTTGCTGCCGGCGGAGGCAGCGCGCGGCGCGTAGTCGCGGGGGTCACGGCAGAGCACGCCGACGTCGATCTGGGAGGCTGCATCGCACCCGCCTGTTGCGCAGAAAGGCACGGGGCCGGCGTCATCCTTGGAGGTCCCCTCGAGGCGGTCGATTCCCGATGACCCGCTTCCGGATCAGTGGATCCGGGCTCGGGAAGCCGCCACATTGGACGCCGGGTTGCAAGGAGTCGTCAAGGGAGATCGGATGCCGGGGAAGGCCCGCCGCCGACGTCTTCGGACCGCGCTAGCCCTCCGGCGGCGGCACCGGCGTGTCGTCCTCCGGCGGGGGCACGAGCTCGTCCAGGATCTCGAGGTAGCTCGCGAAGCGCGTGGGCGCGAGTTCACCCGCCTCGACCGCCTCGAACACCGCGCAGCCGGGCTCGTGGTCGTGGGAACACGATGCGCCGAAGCGGCAGCGCGCGGCGAAGGGCGCGAGTTCGGGGTAGCAGTCGCGCAGCTCGGCCTGGTTCATGTCGACCAGGCGGAAGACGCGGATGCCGGGCGTGTCGATGACCCACGCGTCGAGCGACGGCAGTCGGTGCATCTGCGAGTGCGTGGTGGTGTGCTTGCCCTGGTCCCAGTACTTGCTGATCTTGCCGGTCTTGAGCGTGAGGCCGGGCTCCAGCGCGTTGAGCAGGGTGGACTTGCCCGCGCCCGAGCCGCCGTAGAAGGCCGAGGTCTTGGCGCGCATGCGCGCGGCCAGCGGCTCGAGTCCGCGCGCCTCGGTCGCGCACAGGGGCAGGACCTCGACCCCGGCTCGCTCGTAGGTGCGCGCGATCGCGCGCGCCTGACCGTCCTTGTCGAGGTCGATCTTGTTCAGGATCAGGTGCGCCGGGATCTCGTGGTAGCGGCAGGCGGCCAGGATGCGGTCGGCGCGGTTGGAGGAGAACGTCGGCTTGGCGACCGAGGCCACCAGGAACAGCTGGTCCACGTTGGCGAACAGGATCTGCTGGCGCGGGTCGTGCGAGCTCGCCACGCGCGGCAGGTAGTTGCGGCGCGGCAGGACCTCCTCGACGCCCGGCTCGCCGTCCAGGCTGACGCGCACCAGGTCGCCCACGACCACCGGGTTCTTGATGTGCTCGTCCTTGCTGTCGAACAGCTTGCCGCGCGGCACGAACGAGCGCGTCTCACCCGCGATCTCCACCAGGTAGGACTTGGCGTCGCCCCGCAGGACCCGCCCGGTGGTGGCGTCCGTCATGAGCGCCCGGGAAGGAGCGGGACGGAGGGTCTGTGCATGCGCGCCATGATACGCGCTCGGAGCCGCGGCGCGCGGCGCGCTATGCTCTCGCCGCCGTGAGCGCTCAGGCCGAGACGATCCGTTCGAACGCTCATCCGCTGCTGAAGCGCGCGCGCGCGGCGGCGGCCGGCCGCGAGCCGGGCGTGCTCGCGCTGGAGGGCGATCGGCTGGTGGACGAGGCGCGGCGGGCGGGGCTCCCGCTCGAGGTCGTGCTGGTGGCGGAAGAGCGCGGCGAGCGTCTGGCGGAGCTCGCGCGCGCGGGCGTGGAGGTGCGCGCGGTGCAGGCCTCGGTGCTGGCCGGCGTCAGCGCGCTGCAGAGCTCGCCCGGGTGCCTCGCACTCGCGCGCGAACCGCGCGCGCGCGCGCTGGCGGAGCTGGCCCTGCCCGCGGACGCGCTGCTGGTCGTCGCGGCCGGCATCCAGGACCCGGGCAACCTCGGGGCTCTGGCACGCACGGCCGAGGCCGCCGGCGCGGCGGCCCTGCTGGTCACGCGCGGCGGTTGTCGCCCCTGGAACGCGAAGGCCCTGCGCGGCTCGATGGGCAGCCTCCTGCGCCTGCCGGTGGCCGAGATCGAGCCCGCGCTGTCCAGCCTGGCAGAGCTGGCCGCGGCCGGCTTCCGGCCCGTGTGCGCGCGCACGCGCGGGGGTCGGTCCCTCGACGGCTTCGACTGGTCGGGACGCATCGCGCTGTGGCTCACGGGCGAGAGCGGCGGCTTCCCGGGCGAGCTCGCGCGCGCGGCCGAGCGCTTCGAGGGCGTCTCGATCCCGATGCAGGGCGCGGCCGAATCGCTCAACGTCACCGCGGCCGCGGCGGTGCTCTTGTTCGCCGCGGGCCGCGGGCGAGGGCCGCGATGAGCGCCGACCTGTTCGGCGAGCCCGAGTCCGCCGAGCCGGAGGCATTCGTCGGCGCGGACGCGCCGCTGGCCGAGCGCATGCGCCCGCGCACGCTGGCCGAATACGTCGGCCAGCAGCACCTGGTCGGCGCGGGGCGCGTGCTGGCGCGGGCGCTCGAGGGCGAGCTCGCCTCCAGCCTGATCCTGTGGGGCCCGCCCGGGACCGGCAAGACCACCCTGGCGCGACTCCTGGCGCAGGCGAGTCGGCGCCGCTTCGTGCCCTTCTCGGCCGTCACCTCGGGCATCAAGGAGATCAAGGAGGTCATGGCCGCGGCCGCCGTCGCGCGGCGCCGCTCGGGCGCGAGCACGGTGCTGTTCGTGGACGAGATCCACCGCTTCAACAAGGCCCAGCAGGACGCGTTCCTGCCGCACGTCGAGCGCGGCGACATCGTGCTGATCGGCGCGACCACCGAGAATCCCTCGTTCGAGGTGGTCGGGCCGCTGCTCAGTCGCGCGCGCACGCTGGTGCTGCAGCCGCTGTCCGAGGACGAGCTCGCGGCGATCCTGACGCGCGCGCGCGACGAGCCCGAGCGCGGTCTGGGCGGCAAGGCCCGCATCGACTCCGACGGCCTGCGCTGGATCGCGCGCGCCTCCGACGGCGACGCGCGGCGCGCGCTCAACCTGCTGGAGGCCGCGGCCGCGCTGGCCGGCGAGGCGGCCATCGACCTGGGCGTGCTGCAGGAGGCGCTGCAGAAGAAGACGCTGCTCTACGACAAGAGCGGCGACCAGCACTACGACCTGATCTCGGCCCTGCACAAGAGCGTGCGCAACTCGGACGCCGACGCCGCGCTCTACTGGCTCGTGCGCATGCTCGAGGCCGGCGAGGACCGCGGCTATCTCGCCCGGCGCCTGGTGCGCATCGCGATCGAGGACGTGGGGCTGGCCGAGCCCCAGGCCCTGCGCGTGTGCCTGGACGCGGCCGAGACCTACGAGCGCCTCGGCACGCCCGAGGGCGAGCTGGCCCTGGCCCAGGCGGCCGTGTACCTGGCGCGCGCCCCGAAGTCGAACGCCGTGTACGTGGCCTACGACGCGGCGCGCGCCGACGTCGAGCAGAGCAGCGACGAGCCCGTGCCGCTGCACCTGCGCAACGCGGCCACCGCGCTGATGAAGGCCCAGGGCCACGGCCGGGGCTACCGCTACGCCCACGACGATCCCGCCGCGGCGGGCGAGATGCCGTGCCTGCCGCCCGGGCTCGAGGGGCGGCGGTACTTCGGGCCCGGGGCGGACGCGCACGAGGGCTGACTGGCCCTCAACCCGCGCGGGGTTCGCGCCGATAGACCGGTGCGAAGAGGTTTCCAGTGAGCCAGAACCCCGCCGTACGCCAGCCCATCCCGGTCGGGAAGTACTTCCTCGACCGCGGCAAGATCAGCGAGCAGCAGCTCGACCTGGCGCTCAAGCACCGCGCCGAGTTCGACCTGAAGCTCGGACAGTCGCTGGTCGAGATGGGCTTCGTCACCGAGGCCGAGATGGTCGAGGCGCTGCGCTATCAGGCGCGCTTCCCGTGCATCCACCTGACCGGCGGGATCGTCAGTCCGCACGTGGCCCACAAGCTCGGCGAGGAGGTCTCGCGTCGCCTGCGCGCGCTCGGCCTGAGCCAGTTCGCCGGCCACACGACGGTGGCGCTGGAGGACCCGAGCGACGTCGACGCGCTCGAGGAACTGGCGCACATCCTCGCCACGCGCATCTTCCCGGTGTACGCAGAGCCCTCCGCGATCAAGAAGGGCATCGAGCTCGTCTTCGGCGCCAAGGCCGTGCGTGCGCCGGCGCCGGCCGCGCGCCGCGAGGAGCCGGCCACCGCCGCCGCGCGCAAGCCCGCCGCGCCCGCGCAGGCCACACCCGCCCAGGTGGCACCGGCCGACGTCGGGCCCGAGCCGGACGAGCGCGCCGTGATCGAGCGCGTGCGCACCATCCTGCACGACGCCTTCGCCCAGGGCGTCAGCGACATCCACATGGAGGCCCGGCAGGACGGCATGAGCATCCGCTTCCGCGTCGACGGCGCGCTGCGCGAGCACTCCCGGCTGCCGGCCGCGTGGGTGCGCCAGACGGTCGCGGGTCTCGAGAAGCTCGCCAAGCTGGACGGCGAGGGGCCCCCGATGCAGGTGGGGCGCATCCCGTTCCCGCACAAGAACGAGCAGTTCGAGCTCGGCGTCGCCCTGACGCCCTCGCTGCACGGCAAGAGCCTGGTGCTGCACGTCGAGCGCAGCCAGCGCGTGCGCCGGGACCTGCGCGACCTCGGCCTGGACGGCAGCCAGTACGCCCAGCTCGAGGAGGCCCTGTCCGCGCGCGGCGGTCTGGTGGTCGTGAGCGGTCCCTCGGGTTCCGGTCGCACCGGCACGCTGCACGCCCTGCTCGCGCACCTGGTGGATCCCGACAAGAAGGCGATCGCGCTCGAGCCGCGCGTCGAGTTCGAGCACGAAGGCGTGCTGCACGTCGAGCACGGCGCGGCGCGCCCGACCGACGCGGCGCGCATGCTGCTGCGTCAGGATCCCGACCTGCTCCTGGTGGGCGAGATCGACGGCGGCGAGACGGCCGGGGTGTTGCTCGATGCGGCGCGCTCGGGCAAGTCGGTGCTCTCGTCACTGCGCGCGAGCGGCGCGCTGGAGACGGTCGTGTCGCTGGTGGGCCACGGGCTCGAGTCCTACCTCCTGGCGGATTCGCTGCGCTGCGTGGTCGCGCAGCGCCTCGTGCGGCGCGTGTGCACCGATTGCAAGGCGCCGATCGTGCCCGACGAGGTCCTGCGCGCGCGTCTCGGTTCCTCCAAGGACGGCGCCACCTACTTCGAGGGCGAGGGCTGCGACGCCTGCCACCACAGCGGCTATCGCGGGCGCCTGCCGCTGTTCGAGGTCCTCACGATCACGCCCGGCTTGCGGCACCAGCTCGAGCAGGGCGCCGATGGCGCGGCCCTGGCGCGCGCGGCGCGGGCCGATGGCTTCACGACCCTGCGCGAGCACGGGTTGCGTCAGGCGCGACACGGTCTGACCACGCTGCACGAGGTCCTGGCGCAAACGGAACGAGCATGAGCCTGCGCACGATCTACTTCGCTCACGACCAGCAAGAGAGCCCCGAGTCCCGCAAGCACTTCCTGGAGCTGGCCGGCTACGGCGTGCAGCTGTTCCAGAGCTGGAGCGAGCTCGAAGCGGCGCTGAAGCAGGGCGCACCCCCGAGCCTGGTGCTCGTCGACGTGCTGCTGGAGGGCAAGAACGGCTTCGAGGTCGCGCAGGCGCTCTCCCAGGGCAAGGGCGCGCGCAGCTTCCCGATCATCCTGAGCTCGGCCATCTACCGCCCGCGCCCGTTCCGCGAGGAAGCCCTGCGCTGCGGCGCCCAGGACTACCTGCTGCTGCCCATGGCGCCGGACGAGTTCCTGCGGCGCGTGAACCAGGCCATCGCCTACTTCGTCCCGCCCGAGAAGCAGCAGGCGGCCGCGTAGCGCCGGCCCGGATCGGCGGCGACGGAGGGCCCGGAGAGGCCGGTCCGGTCCGCCCGCGGGCTTCCCACGGAATGGCGGAGACGCGCCCGAGCTTTTTCCGTCTCGGTTCCCGCCTGCTGCGCTAGACAGGAGGCCTGGAATGCCGCCCACGGACCCCCTCGCCAGCCGCCGCGCGCCCGAGTCCACGCCCGATCCGGAGAGCCTCGCGCGCGCCCTGGCCGGCGAGCGCGCCGCCCTGGAGCAGCTCCTGCGCGTCCACTACGCGCGCGTCCACGCCACGGCCTTCCGCCTGCTCGGCAATCCCGAGGACGCCGAGGACCTGGCCCAGGAGTGCTTCGTGCGCGCGTTCCGCTCGCTGGCCTTCTACCGCGGCGAGGGCAGCTTCGCGGGCTGGCTGCGGCGCATCCTGGTGCACCTGGCGCAGGACCGTTACCGGGCCCAGGGCACGCGGCCCGCGGCGGAGCGGCTGCCGAGCGAGCGGCACTCCGAGCTCGCAAGTGGGCGCGAGCCGCACGGCGAGCTCGAGGGCCGCGAGCTCGCGCTGGTGCTCGCCCGCGCGCTGCAGGGGCTGGCCGCGCCGCTGCGAATGGCCCTGCTGCTGCGCACGCGCGAGGGCCTCGAGTACGAGGAGATCGCCGCGCTGACCGAGGTCACGCCCGCCACGGCGCGCACGCGCGTCATGAAGGCGCGCAAGCTGCTGCTGCGCCCGCTCGCGCCCTACCTCGGCCTGCGCGCACGCGCTGCGCGAGAGCGGAGGACGCCGTGATCCGCTGCCGGGTCGCGCGCGCCTTCGTCGAGGCCGGCCTGGAGCGCCAGCTCGCGCTGGAGGAGCGTTTCCAGCTCGAGTTGCACACCTCGACCTGTGGCGCCTGCGCCGAGTTCGAGCGCCGCGCGCGCGCGCTGCAGGAGCTGCTCGAGGGCCCCGGTGACCCGGCCCCGCGCGTGCCGGACGTGGACGCGGCCGCGCGCGCCGTGTTCGCGGCCCTCGCCCAAGAGCCCGCGCACGTCGCGCCACGCCGCGGGCGGCCGGCGGTCGCGCTCGCCCTCGGCGTGGTCGCCGCGGCGGCCGTGGGCGGCTGTCTGCTCTTCACGCGCACGCTGCGGTCGCGCGCGCCCGCTGGCGCACCCGTGGCGGGACCCGCGGTCGAGCGGCTCGGCCCGCCGGCCTCCGCGCAGACTCCGGACGCGGACTGGACGGCCGCCAGCGTCGAGGCCGGCGTGCGCGCGGCGTTGCTCGAGCTGTTCCCGTCGGCCGGCGTGGACGTGGCCAAGGCGCGCGCGCGCTTCCTCGAGCGCACGCGCGCGCCGGCACGCGCCGGCTGGCCGGTGCGGCGCTTCGTGGAAGGCTTGCTCGGGAGCCCGGACGCGCGCGTCGGCCTCGGCGCGGTGCGCTGTCTGGCCGCGCTGGGCGAGGCGAGCTCGGTGGCGGCGCTCGAGCGCGCGCTCGCCCGCGAGGAGCTCGCTGCCAGCGCGCTGGAGGCGCTCGGGAGCCTGGGTGAACCGGCCGTGCCGGCGCTCGAGCGCGCGCTGGGCGAGCCCGCGCTCGTCGCCGGCAGCCTGCTGCAGCTCTGCCGCGTGGGTGGCGCGCGGGCGGCGGGCGTGCTCGAACGCGCCGCGCGCGCCGCCAAGCCTGGCGCGGATCCCTCGCGCGAGGCCCTGCTCGACGCCCTGACCAGCACCGGCCCCGCGGCCGTGGCGAGCCTGCTGCGGCTGGCGGAGGAGAGCGAGCGCAGCGGCGGACGCGCCGCGGGCACGGCCGTGCTGGCGCGGCTGTCGCTGGTGGACGGGGGCGCGCCGGCGCTCGCACGCGCCCTCGAGGGCGAGCGTCTGCCCTACGACTTCGGCTACCGCGCGCTGCTCTACCTGCAGCCGCCCGAGGCGCTGGCCTGGCTCGAGGAGCGCTGCGGCATCGCGCGCGAGCGCGCCCTCGCGCTCGAGGCGCTGGCGGGATTCCCGGGGCTCGGCCCGCTCGGGGTGGGGCTGCGCCTGGCGGAAACCGGGCGTGCGCCGCGCGCCGACGTGCTGGCGCTCCTGGGCGGGCTGTTCGAGCGCGACGCCGAGCACGGTGAGCAGCGCGCGGCGGCCTTCACGCGCGAGCTGACGGCGGCCAGCACCGAGCGTGGCCACGCGCGCGGGCTGCGGACCTGGCTCGAACTGCTGATCGAGAGCGCGCACCCGGGGGCGGCGCGTGCGCTCGTGTCGCTCGTGTTCTGCGAGGCCCTGGGCGACGACGATCGCCAGTGGGCCGCGCTGGCGGTGGGCGAATTCGGCACGGCCGAGGACGCCGAGCAGCTGCTGGTCGAGCTCGGCGGGCGCGCGGGCGAGGACCGCCGCCGCACCGCCGCGTGCTTGCTCTCGATCCATGCGCGCCTCGGCAGCGCCGGCGTCGAACGCTTGCTGGCGCCGTGCTCGCCCGCCAACCTGCGGCGCGTGCTCGCCGCCCTGGCCGAAGCCGGCCGCGCGGGCGAGGCCGTGCGCGTGTACCGCGTCGCGCGCGCGCTGGACGGCGCCCTGGCCGAGCTGGCGGACGCCTCCGCGAACCCGAAGGAGATCCTATGACGTCGATTCTCTCCTGCGTCTGCCTGTGGAGCGCGCTCGCACTCGGTGGGGACCCCGGCGCGCCGCTCCAGGGCGAGGAGAACGTGCTCGCGACCTACGACCTGCGCACGGTCATGCCGCGCTGGGACGCGAGTCCGAGCTGGAGCCAGACCCTGCTCGTGCCGCCGGCGATCAGCCCGTCCGAGGACCAGCCCTCGATCGAGCACTCGCTGGAGTACGCGGAGCTGGCCTCGTTCGAGCTGCTCGACCTCCTGACGCAGGTCCTGGGCGACGAGCTGCGGCGCGAGGGGCGCGAGCTCCTGGTCGAGGGCCACACCCTGACCGTCCTGGCCCCGCCCAGCCTGCACGAACAGGTGCGCGCGATCCTCGCGGGGCTCGAGTCGACGCTGGCCGGCACGGTCGCGGTGCGGGTGGACGTGCTGAGCCTGGCCGAGGGCGGCGGCGAGCTGGCGCCGGCCGGCCTGCTGGGCGAGGACGAGGTCGCGCGGCTGGTGGGCGCGCTGGTGGGCCGCGGCGCCAAGCACGAGAGCTTCGCGCTGGAGCTCTCGGCCGGTCGCACCGCGCGCGTCGAGGCCTTCCGACGCATCCCGTTCCTGTACGACTACGACGCGCAGGTCGCGCAGTCGATGGCGGTGCTCGAGCCCGTGATGGCCGAGACGCGCGCGGGCACGCGCCTGGCCCTGCGCGGACTGCCGGTGGCGGGCGGACTCGCGCTCTCGACCCTGCTGCTGCGCTCCGACCTGGTCGGACCGATCGAGACCATCCCGCTCGCGCTGAAGATCCTGCTCAATCGATCCGAGGCCGGAGCGACCGAGTTCCTCGACGGTCCGGAGTCGATCCAGTCGCCGGAGGTGCTGGTGCGCGGGCTCGCCTTCGACACCTTCCTGCCCGAGGGCAAGGCCCTGGCGATCACGCTCGAGGCCACGCTCGGCAAGGCGCGCTCGCGCGAACTCGTGCTGCTGCGCCGCCAGGGTGGAAGCGCGAGTTCCTACGCCGTGCGTCCGATCCCGCGCACCAACCGCAGCCTGATCGCGCTGGACGCCGGACTCTTCCGCCTGCCGCGCATGAGGCTGGACGCCTCGCCCTGGTTCGACGAGGCCGGCGCGCACCCGAGCGTGGTCGCCAGCCTCGACGGCGAGCTCTCGGGCTTCATGCTCGAGTGGATGAAGGCGCGCTTCTCGGTCTGGCGGCGCTTCGGCCCCTGGCTCCTGATCGTCACCGATCCGGCCTGGGACCGCGACTCGGCCGCGCAGCTCGAGCGGCTGGTCAAGGGGCTGCGCCCGGAGACCGCCCTGCGCGACGTGGCCATCGACCTGCGCGCGCCGGGGCGCGAGTCGGCAAGCCCGGTGCGCGTGCGTCTGCCGCTCCTGGTCGGTTCGAGCGCGGGCCTGGTGCTGGCCCGCGGCCGGACCGCCGTGACCGACTTCTCGACCGAGGTCGCGAACGGGGCCGCCGTGCCGGATCCGCGCGTGAGCTCGGTCTTCGAGGGCCTGGCGCTGGCGCTGTCCATCCAGGGCACGACCTTGGAGGCGAGCGGCATGGCCCAGCTGTTCGATACCCAGGCCGCCGCGCTGCAGCTCGGCTACGCCGTGCTCGGACCGTTGCAGCTGCTCGAGCCGCGCGTCCTGCGCTTCGACGAGCGCCTGGCGCTGTCCGAGCGGCCCGGTCCGTTGCGCATCGGCGGCGCGCTCGAGCGGGGTGACAGCGGTCCGACGCTGGAGCTCACCGTCTCGGCCGCCGCGCGTTGACGCGCGCTGCGGGCCTCTGCGCACGGGCCGGCCCGCGGGTACCATCCAGTCCTCGCCCCCCGAACGCCGAGCGGGGACCCGTGGACGCGCCCACCTACCAGACCGTCAAGAGCCTGTACCTCGAGGCGCGCGCGCTCGGACGCGAGCAACGGGCCGCGTTCCTGGCGCGACGCTGCGCGGGCCAGGCCGAGCTGCGGGCCGAGGTCGAGAGCCTGCTCGGCCAGGACGAGACCCTGGGGACGTTCCTGGAGCAGCCCCTCGGGCGCCAGCTCGCCGCGGGCCCATCCGAGCCCGCCTCGCACCCCGAGCGCATCGGGGCCTACCGCATCCTGCGACCGCTGGGTTTCGGCGGCATGGGCGTGGTCTACCTGGCCGAGCAGGACTCGCCGCGCCGCAGCGTGGCGCTGAAGGTGTTGCGCTTCGACACGGCCTCGCCGCGCCAGCTCGAACGCTTCGAGCGCGAGGCCGAGATCCTCGGGCGCCTGAGCCATCCCGGCATCGCGCGCGTCTACGAGGCCGGCTGGACCGAGACCGAGACCGGCCGGCGTCCGTTCTTCGCGATGGAGTTCGTCGAGGGCCGGGCGCTGCTCGAGTACGCCAACGAGAACCGGCTCGACCTCGTGGCGCGGCTCGAGCTGGTGTGCCGCGTGGCCGAGGCCGCGCACTACGCGCACGAGCGCGGCATCGTGCACCGCGACCTCAAGCCGGCCAACGTGCTGATCGACGCGCGCGGCGAGCCGCGCGTGCTGGACTTCGGCGTGGCGCGTCCGCTGGGCGAGGACTCGCGCGCCACCCAGCCCGGGCAGCTGGTCGGCACGCTCTCGTACATGAGCCCCGAGCAGGCCTCCGGCCAGGGCAAGGTCGACGCGCGCAGCGACGTCTATTCGCTGGGCGTGATCCTGTACGAGCTCCTGACCGCTCGACTGCCGATCCCGACCGAGGGGCTGGCGCTGCACGAGGCCGTGCGGCGCGTGCGCGAGGAGGAGCCGATCGCGGCCGGCGCGGTGGCCAAGGAGCTGCGCGGCGACCTCGAGACCGTGCTCGGCAAGGCGCTCGCGAAGGAACCCGCGCGCCGCTATGCCTCGGCCATCGAGTTCGCCGACGACCTGCGGCTCTACCTCGAGCACCGGCCGGTGCGTGCGCGCCGCCCGACCTCGCTGTACGTCGGCTGGAAGCTGGTGCGGCGCCACCGCGCCCTGGCCGCCACCGCGCTGGCGCTGTTCGTGGCCCTCAGCGGGGCGCAGTACGGCTGGCTGGCGTTGCGCGCGCGCGGGCGCGAGGCCGTGCGCGAGCGCCGCAGCGCCGACTTCTTCCAGGAGGTCGTGACGCGCCAGAAGACCCTGGACGAGATCGAGAGCCTGCAGGCCGAGGGCGAGCGCATCATCGAGGTCCGGCCCTCGGCCCCGGAGCGGCTCGAACAGTGGCTCGCGAGCGTCGAGCGCGTGGCCGCGCACCTGGAGGAACACCAGACCCTGCTGGAGCGGGCGCGGGCCTGGTCGCGCCGCGCCGAGGCGGACCCCATTGCCACGCCCGAGCAGAAGGAGTACGCCCTCGGCCTGCAGACCGAGATCGTGGAACGCATCGAAGCCATCACCGGGCCGCGCGGGCCCCTGCCGCTGATCCGCGCGCGGCTCGAGCACATGCGCGCACCGCCCGCACAGGAGAGCCGATGACGCAGCCCGGCGAGGCCCAGCCCGGCGAAGCGCCGCGCGCGCGCTCGATGGACGAGCTGGTGGCGGAGATGTACACGACCCTGCGCGAGCTGGCCGACCGCGCGCTCGGGCGCAACAAGGGTCTGACCTTCGACGCGACCGACCTGGTGCACGACTGCTACATCAAGCTCTCGCGCGCCAGCGAGTACCAGGGCCTCCAGCGCGTCGAGTTCGTGGCCCTGGCGGCCACCGTGATCCGCAACGAGCTGGTGGACCGCGCGCGCCGGCGCTCGGCCAAGAAGCGCGGCGGCGATCTGGGCCGCATCACGCTGCACGACGACGCCGTCGGGCAGGGCGCGCCGCTCGATCTGCTCGACCTGGATGCGGCGCTCGAGAAGCTGCACACGCTGGACGAGCGCCAGGCGCGCATCGTCGAGCTGCGCTTCTTCGGCGGCCTCTCGAACGAGGAGGCGGCCGAGATCCTGGGCCTCAAGCCGCGCCTGGTCGCGGACGAGTGGACCATGGCGCGGGCCTGGCTGAAACGCGAACTGTCGCGCGGGCTGGGCTGAGCCCCGCATGTTCGCGGGCTGGGAACAGACGCTCGTTTTCCTCGCGGTCGCGGCCGTGCAGGTCCTCCTGGCGGGGCTCGTGCTGGTGCGCCGGCCCGAGCGGCAGTCCTCGGCCCTGGCCTGGATCCTGCTGATCCTGCTCTTGCCCGGCATCGGCGCGGCGTGCTTCCTGCTGTTCGGCGACGTGCGCACGGGGCACCCGCGGCGCCGGCGGCACCGCGAGATCGTGACGCGCGTGCACGCGGCGGCGGCGCGCCATCCGTGCCCGGGGCGCGCGGTGGAGCTGCCCGATGCGTACCGCCCGATCGCGAACCTGGGCTACCTGGTGGGCGAGAGCGAGCCCAAGGCCGGCAACCGGCTCGAGCTGCACGGCGACACCGCGCGCTTCGTGGCGGCCCTGGTGGCGGACCTCGACGCGGCCGCGCACCACGTCCACCTGCTCACCTACATCTTCCTCGCGGACGAGAGCGGACGGGCGGTGGTGGCGGGACTCGTGCGCGCTGCGGCGCGCGGCGTGCGCTGCCGCGTGCTGGTGGACGCGGCCGGCTCGCGGCCGTTCCTGCGCTCCGCGCTGCGGCGCGAGCTCGAGCGCGGCGGCGTGCGCGTGGTCGCGGCCCTGCCGCGGCGCCTGCGCTTCGGCAGCGCGCGCATCGACCTGCGCAACCACCGCAAGATCGCCGTGGTCGACGGGCGCGTGGCCTGGACCGGCTCGCACAACATCGCGGCCGCCTCCTTCGCTCCCAAGCCGCGCTTCGCGCCCTGGGTGGACGCGACCGTGCGCATCGACGGCCCGGCCGTGCGCGACCTGCAGGAGCTCTTCGTGCAGGACTGGTTCATGGAGACGGGCGAGACGCTCGAGGAGTGCCTGGCGCTCGCGCCGCCGCAGCACGCCGACGGCATCCCCGTGCAGGTGATCGGCACCGGCCCCGACAGCCGGCACGAGGCGGTCGTGCGCCTGATCCAGGCCTCCTTCCACCTGGCGCGCGAGGAGCTGATCCTGACCACGCCCTACTTCGTGCCCGACGAGGGCACGCTCGATGCGCTCTTGACCGCGGCCGAGCGCGGGGTGCGCACGGTCCTGGTCGTGCCCCAGCGCAACGATTCGCTGCTGGTGGCCGCCGCCAGCCGCAGCCTGTACCAGCCGCTGCTCGAGTCCGGGGTCGAGATCCACGAGTACACGCGCGGCCTCCTGCACGCCAAGACGATCACGGTGGACCGCAGTCTGGCCCTGGTCAGCACGGCGAATCTCGACCGCCGCAGCTTCGAGCTCAACTACGAGGCCTCGCTGGTGGTCTACGACTCCGACTTCGCCAGCCGCCTGCGCTTCCTCCAGCGTGGGTACCTCGACGCGTCCGAGCCGATCGACCCGCGGCGCTGGGCACGGCGCGGCTGGGCCCGCAAGATCGCCCAGAACGCCGCCGGGGTGTTCGCGCCGATCCTGTAGCCCCGTGGGCGGCCCTTGCGGGTCCGACCCACGCGGGCGATCCTCTCCAGCCCCCGCAACGGGGCTCCGAACCCGCCGAAGCATCCTTCGCCATGAGCGCCACTGCCGAGAAACACCCCTTCCAGGCCGAGGTGAACGAGGTCCTCTCGATCGTCGTCCACTCGCTCTACGGCCAGCGCGAGGTGTTCCTGCGCGAGCTCGTCAGCAACGCCAGCGACGCCCTCGATCACCTGCACCTCTTGACCTTGAAGCAGCCGGAGCTGCGCGCGGGCGAGGGCGAGCCCTGCATCGAGATCCTCGCGGACAAGGCGGCCGGCACGCTCACGATCCGCGACAACGGCGTGGGCATGGGGCGGGCCGAGCTGCTCGAGAACCTGGGCACGATCGCGCGCTCGGGCACGAAGCGCCTGCTGCAGTCGCTCTCCAGCGAGGAGAAGCGCGACGTGGCCCTGATCGGACAGTTCGGGGTCGGCTTCTACTCGGCCTTCCTGGTGGCGGACACGGTCACGGTCGTCTCGCGCAAGGCCGGCGCGGACGAAGCCTGGGCCTGGGAGAGTCAGGCCAAGAGCGACTTCGAGCTGCGCCCGGCCGAACGCGACGGGCGCGGCACGGACGTGATCCTGCAACTGAAGGAGGACGCGCGCGAGTACCTGGAGGAGTCGAGCCTGCGCGAGGTCGTGCGCAAGTACAGCGACTACGTGCGCTGGCCGATCCGGCTCGAGCTCGAGCGCGACGACGGCAAGGCGAGCACGAAGGAGTGGCAGACGCTCAACGACACGCGCGCGCTGTGGGCCCGGCCGAAGGCCGAGGTCACGCGCGAGCAGCACGTCGAGTTCTACAAGCACCTCACGCACGACTGGAACGAGCCGCTGGCCTGGACGCACTTCAAGGTCGAGGGCACGCACGAGCTGACCGGGTTGCTCTACCTGCCGTCCAAGGCGCCGCTCGACCTGTTCGAGAAGCGCCAGGGCGGCGTGCGCCTGTTCGTGAAGCGCGTGTTCATCCTCGACGACGCCCAGGAGATCCTGCCCGAATGGCTGCGTTTCGTGCGCGGCGTGGTCGACAGCGAGGACCTGCCGCTCAACGTCTCGCGCGAGGTCCTGCAGCGCGACACCACGACCAAGTTCATCAAGAAGCAGGTCGTGGCGAAGACGCTGGCGCTGCTGGAGGAGCTCGCGCGCGAGGGCGAGACCGAGCTCGAGCGCGACGGCAAGCGCGAGACGCGCAATCGCTACCTCGAGTTCTGGCGCGCCTTCGGGCGCGTCCTGAAGGAGGGCATCCACCACGAGCCCGAGCTGCGCCCGCAGCTCGCGCGGCTCCTGCGCTACGAGAGCTCGCGCGGCACCGGTCCGACCGGCCTGGCCGACTACAAGGCGCGCATGCCCGCCGAGCAGAAGGCGATCCACTACGTCCCGGCCGAGAGCCTGGCCGCGGCCGAGAAGAGCCCGCACATCGAGGCCCTGCGCAAGCGCGGGTTCGAGGTGCTCTATCTGGTGGACCCGATCGACGAGTGGATCGCCGACACGCTGGCCGAGTTCGAGGGCACGCCGCTGGTGGCCGCCTCCAAGGGCGCGCTCGATCTGCCCGAGGACGAGGCGGCCCAGGGCGCGCGCAAGGAGCACGAGACGTCGCTCGCGCCCGTGCTCGCGCGCCTGCGCACGATCCTGGACGCGCGCGTCGAGTCCGTGCGTGTCACCGACCGCCTGACCGACTCGCCCGCCTGCCTGGTCAGCGGTGAGCACGGCCTGAGCGCGCACCTCGAGCGCCGCCTGCGCGAGGCCGGCCACGCCGTTCCCGCGCAGAAGCGCATCCTCGAGATCAACCCGGACCACCCGGTCATCGCCAAGCTGCGCACCCTGGCCGAAGGCGGCGACGAGGTGAAGCTCCAGCGCTGGGCCGACCTGCTGCACGACCAGGCCCTGCTGGCCGAGGGCGTGTTGCCCTCCGACCCCGCCGGCTTCGCGCGCCGTCTGGCCGAGCTGATGGCGGAATAGCGCGCGGCGCGGGCGCGGAGCTCCGCGGGCCTACTTCGCGCCGGTATCGAGCAGCTTCCGCAGGCGTTGCGCCAGGCCGCTCTCGCGCTCGCTCTGCTCGGCGTTCTGCACGGCGCGCTGCAGGGCGCGCGGCTGGCACACCAGCACGACCAGCTTCTTGGCGCGCGTGACCGCGGTGTAGAGCAGGTTGCGCTGCAGCATCGGCCAGTGCTGCGTGACCAGCGGCAACACCACGGCCGGGAACTCGCCGCCCTGGGAGCGGTGCACGGTGATGGCGAAGGCGCAGGCCAGGTCGCCCAGGCTCTCGGGACCGTAGCTGAGCTCACGTTCGGGGAAGCGCACGGTCAGGGCGAGCTTGTCGGCGTCGACGCGCACGATGCGGCCCATGTCGCCGTTGAAGACCTGCTTCTCGTAGTCGTTGCGCGTCTGGATCACGCGGTCGCCCGTGCGCCAGGTGCGTTCGCGCCAGCGCAGCTCGCTGCCGGCCGCACCCAGGGCCGTGCGCAGGCGCTCGTTGAGCGCGTCCACGCCGCACGCGCCGCGGTACATCGGGGCCAGGACCTGCACGTCGGTCTCCCAGGCGAGGCCGAAGCGGCGCGGGATGCGCTCGGTCACGACCTCGAGCGTGCGCTGCGCGGCCTGCTCCTCGTTCTCGACCGGGAAGAGGTAGAAGTCGCCCACCGGATCGTCGCGTCCGAGCGCGCGCGGCTCCTCGCCGTCCAGGATGCGGTGCGCGTTCTCGACGATCAGGCTGGCGTGCTCCTGGCGGAAGACCTGGCTCAGGCGGAATACGGGCACGGCGGCCGAGCGCAACAGGTCGGCCAGCACGTTGCCGGCCGAGACCGAGGGCAGCTGGTCCGGGTCGCCCACCAGCACCAGGCGCGTCGGCGGCTGGATGGCCTTGACCAGGTGGTGGGCCAGGACCACGTCGAGCATCGAGATCTCGTCCACGATCACGAGCTCGGCCGCGAGCGGGTTCTCGGCGTCGTGCAGGAAGCCGTGCGCCTGTGGGTTGAAGCCCAGCAGGCGGTGGATCGTGCTCGCGGGCCGGCCGGTGGCCTCGCTCAGGCGCTTGGCGGCGCGTCCGGTGGGCGAGGCGAGCACCAGCGTGCGCCCGGCGCGCTCGGCCAGCTCGGCCACCAGACGCACGATGGTGGTCTTGCCCACCCCCGGGCCGCCCGTCAGGAGCGCGAGCGGCGTCGCCAGGCAGCCCAGCACGGCGGCGCGCTGGGCGGGGTGCAGCGTGAGGCGCGCCGCGCGCTCGGCCGCGGCCAGGGCGCGCTCGTCGGCCAGCGCCGGCACGGGGCCGGCCTTCGCCAGCGCGGCCAGGTTCGCGGCCAGACGCGTCTCGCTCGCGAGCAGCGCCGGCAGGTACACCAGGGTGGCATCGGGATGCAGGTCGGGCACGAGCTCGACCTCGCGCACCGCGGCCATCTGCGCGACGTCGGCGGCGAGCGTCGCGGCATCGAGCTCGCGGCCGATCAGCTCGCCCGCGCGCGCGCCGAGGGCTTCGAGCGCGACGCACGTGTGTCCGTCGGCCACGGCCTGCTCGAGCGCGAAGAACAGCGCCGCCTGGCGGCGTTCGGCCGAGTCCTCGTCCAGCCCGAGCTTCTGCGCGGCCCGGTCGGCGCTCGTGAAGCCGATGCCGCTCACCTGGCGCGCCAGCAGGTAGGGGTTGGCGCGCACCTTGGCCTCGGCCTCGCTGCCGAGGGCGCGCGTGGTCTCGACGACCTGGGCCGCGTTCAGCTCCAGCCCGTACAGGAAGGCCTGCAGCTCGCGCTCGCCGCGCGCCGCGCGCACCGCCGCCACCAGCTTCTCGCGCGCCGCGCGTCGCAGGCCCTTCACGCGCCGCAGGCTCTCGGGCTCGGCCTCGATGCGCTCGAAGGCCTCGGGCCCGAGCGTCGCGACGATGCGTTCGGCCAGCACCGGGCCGATGCCGGGGAAGTTCTTGGAGGCGAGGTAGCGCGTGACGCCCTCGCGTCCGAGGGGGGGCAGGCTCTGCAGGCTGCGGAAGTGGAACTGGGGCCCGTGCTTGGAGTGGGTCCTCCATTCCCCCTCCAGCGCCACCCGACCGCCGACCGCGAGCTCGCCCGCCTTGCCCACGGCGTGGACCAGGCGCTCGCGCGGACCGCGCGCCCCGAACAGCTCGCCGGGCGTCTCCACGTCGGCCTCCAGGCTCAGGCGCAGCACCGTGTAGCGCGTCTCCGGGTGCTGGTAGGTCACGCCCTCGACCGTCCCGCGCAGGCGACCCTGCGCGACCCCGGGGGGGGCGGGCGCGGAGTCCTTGGGGTGGGGAGCGGTCATCGGGAAGGGGGCGGGCGCGGGAGGTTTTCGGGTTCGAGCTTGCCCCTGGCCCTCGGCGACGGATACTAGCGCCCCCATTTTGCTTTCCGTCCCACCGCGCTCGGCGAACTGCGCATGACGATCAAGGTCGAGGTCCGATCCAACGAGTCACTCGAAGCTGCCCTGCGGCGCTTCAAGCGGCAGTGCAACTACGGCGGCGTCTTCCGCCTGGCCAAGGCCAGCACCTGGCACGAGAAGCGCTCCGACAAGAACCGTCGCGAGCGTCGCGAGCGCATCCGCACGATCCTCAAGGCGGCGCGGCGCTCGCGCTGGCTGCTGAACCGCAGCTGAGCTCCGCGCCCAGCCGCGTCCGGAGCCCGGGCGGCCCGAGGCGCCGGGCCGTTCGACGCCCAGCGACCATGGGGCTCTTCCCGCGCGATCGCAACCTCTCGCGCTCCGTCGAGCGCGTCGAACTGTGGGTGCGCGGCAGCGACTTCCAGGTGCCGGCCGACGAGGTCCAGATCCGGCTGGACGCGTTCCTGACGCTGCGCCTGGCCTGGCGCTCGCGGGCCTCGATCCAGCGCCTGATCGCGGACGGGTTCGTGCTCGTGGCCCCGGCCGGACCGGGGCTCGAGCCCTCTGCGGAGGAACCCAGGGTCGAGCGGCGCTCGGCGCGCAACCTGCGCCACGGTGCGCGCGTGGTGGTGGTGATCCCGCCCGAGCTGCGCTTGCCGGAGGTCCTGGCCGATCCCGGCTCGCTGGTGCTCCTGTACGAGGACCAGGACGTGCTCGCGGTCGACAAGCCCTCCGGGCAGGTCGTGCACCCGAGCGGCAAGAGCCTGAGCGGGACGCTCATCCAGGACGTGCACGCGCGCTATGCCCAGGCGAGCGAGCTCCCGGTGCCGATCCGGCTGTGCCACCGCATCGACAAGGAGACGAGCGGCATCGTGCTGTTCGCCAAGGGCGCGCGCGCCCACCGCCAGATCCGCAAGCAGTTCGAGCGCCACCAGATCGAGAAGGAGTACCTGGCGATCGTGCACGGCAGCCCGGGCGAGGACGAAGGCTCGATCGAGCTCCCGCTCGGCCCGGCGCACGCCAGTTCGGTACGCCTCAAGATCGCGGTCCAGGCGGGCGGCTGGGAGTCGCACACGCGCTGGCGCGTGCTCGCGCGCCACGGGGCCTTCGCGCTGCTCGCGTGCACGCCGCTGACCGGGCGCCAGCACCAGATCCGCGTGCACCTGGCGGCGATCGGGCATCCCCTGGTGGGCGACAAGCTGTATGGCGATGACGAGCAGCTCTTCGTGCGCGGCACGCGGCGCGAACTCGACGCCCAGGACCTCGCGGCGCTGCAGCTCCCGCGCCAGGCGCTGCACAACCACCGCATGGTCTGGAGCGCGCCCACCGGCGGGGGGCGACGCGAGGTGACGAGCCCGCTGCCGGCCGAGCTGCGTGCGTTCCTGGAGCGCGCGGGAGCCTGACGATGGCGTTGCTCGCGCTGGAGAAGGTCGAGAAGAGCTACGACGGGCGCCTGCTGCTCGCCGGCGTGGACCTCACCCTGGACGAGGGCGAGCGCGTCGGGCTGGTGGGGCCGAACGGGAGCGGCAAGTCGACCCTGCTGCGCATCCTGTGCGCCCAGGAAACGCCGGACCGCGGCACGCGCGTGCTGCGCCGCGACCTGCGCCTCGGCTACCTCGAGCAGGAGCCCGGGCTCGACGGCGCCCTGACCGTGCGCGAAGCGGCGCGCGCCGGGTTCCTCGGGCGCGAGCGGGTCCTGGCCGACCTCGAGCGCGTCCACGCGGAGCTCGAGAGCGCCGGCGCGACCGGGCTCGAGCGCCTGCTGGCGCGTCAGGGACGCCTCGAACAGGAGCTCGAGCACCTGGGCGGTCACGACGTCGAGCACGAGCTCGAGTCCAAGCTGACGGCCCTGGGCCTGACCGATTTCGAGGCGCGCTGCGGCACGCTCTCGGGCGGCGAGCGGCGGCGCGTGGCGCTCGCGCGGCTCCTGCTCGGGCGCCCGGAGCTCCTGCTGCTGGACGAGCCGACCAACCACCTCGACGCCTTCGTGATCGACTGGCTCGAGGATTGGTTCCTGGAGACGCGCACGCCGCTCTTGCTGGTGACGCACGATCGCTACTTCCTCGACCGCGTGTGCGACCGCATCGTGGAGCTCGACCGCGGATCTTTGTTCAGCACGCCGGGCGGCTACGGCGAGTACCTCGAGGCGCGGGCCGCGCGCCTGGCCGCCGAGTCGAAGTCCGAGAACACGCGCCTCAACCTGCTGCGGCGCGAGACCGCCTGGATGCGGCGCGGGCCGCCGGCGCGCACGACCAAGGCCAAGGCGCGCATCCGTCGCTACGGCGAGCTGGTCGACGCGGCGCCGATCGCGCTCACGGCCGGGCTCGAGCTGGAGATCCCCTCCGGACCCCGCCTGGGCGCGCGCGTGGTGAGCCTGAAGGGTGTCTCGAAGGCGCTGGGTGGGCGCGAAATCGTGCCCCCGCTCGAGCTGGAACTCGCGGCCGGACAGCGCCTCGGGATCGTGGGGCCGAACGGAGCCGGCAAGACCACCCTGCTGCGCCTGATCCTGGGGGAGCTCGAGCCGGACGCGGGCGTGCGCGAGATCGGCACGACCGTGCGTTTCGCCGGCATGGACCAGCTCAAGGGCGAGCTGGACCTGGACGCGCGCGTCAGCGAAGCGCTGGGGGGCAAGAAGGAGACGGTCGCCGTCGGCGAGCGCAGCGTGCGCATCGAGAGCTACCTCGAGCGCTTCGGGCTCGGCATCACGCAGCAGCGCTCGCTCGTGCGGCACCTG
The DNA here is from genome assembly GCA_964631945.1 of uncultured Planctomycetaceae bacterium. GTDB lineage: Bacteria > Planctomycetota > UBA1135 > UBA1135 > JABFRZ01. The sequence goes on along the minus strand of CAZWAY010000013.1, from coordinate 47,962 downwards.
TCGGGCGGCGAGCGCAGTCGCCTGCAGCTCGCCAAGCTGTTCGCGCGCGGCGGCAACGTGCTCGTGCTGGACGAGCCCACCAACGACCTCGACCTGGCCACGCTACGCGCGCTGGAGGAGGCCTTGTTCGCCTTCACGGGCGCGGCCCTGCTGGTGAGCCACGACCGCTGGTTCCTCGACCGCGTGGCGACGCACATCCTCTACCTCGACGGCCACGGTGGGACGCGCCTGCACCACGGCGACATGAGCGCGCTGCTGGCCCTGCTGGTGCAGGAGCGCCTGGCCGCGCGCGCGACCGGGCCGGAAGCGCGGCCCGCAGCGGTCGCCGCTGCGCGGGCCACGGCCAAGCCGAAGCGCATCACGCCCTGGCAGCGGAAGGAGCTGGACCAGATCGAGCAGCGCGTGGCCGCGCTCGAGCAGGAGCTCGCCGCCCTCGACGCGCGCCTGGGCGATCCGGCGCTCTACGCGGGGTCGAACGCGGAGGTCGGCCCGCTGCGGGCCCGGCGCGCCCAGCTCGCGACCGAGCTGGCGCGCCTGATGGAGCGCTGGGAAGAGCTCGAGGCCCTGCGCGGCTGACGGCGGCTACGGCGCGCCGATCTCGATGCGCAGGGCGTTGGTGAGGCTGCGCTCGGCGCTGCCGGGCGAATCAAGCGCCCCCTGTGTCGGTCCGAACTCAAGAGTAGGTGCGTGCGCGTGTCTCGAGTGCGAAGGCTGGGATGCGCTCCCATTCGTGCGGGTCGAGCGCGTACTGCTCGCACACCAGGCTGAGCCGGCTGCCAGCGCTCTCCAGGCGTTCGATCGAGTGCGTGAGGTCGCCGTCGAAGAACACCAGCGTGCCGGTGGTCGGCGCGACGCGCGCCAGTTGCCTCTTGCCGCGCGCCAGCACGAGCGCGCCGCCCGCCAGGTCGTTCGAGACGTCCACGTAGAGCACGCTCACGACCACCGGCGGCAGGACTTCCTTGCAGTAGGAGCGCAGGCTGCGATCGACGTGCGGATCGACGCGCGAGCCCCGCTCGAGCAGCAGCGGGTTCAGGTAGAAGGCGTTGCAGTCCGGCCGCAGGGCGCGCTCCAGGTACGGCACGAAGGCCGGGAAGTCGCGCTCGACCCGCGCGCGGCCATCGCTGCGGAAGACCACCGAGAAGCCGCGCGTGCCCACGAAGTCGCGGTTGAGCGTGTGCGTCGTGAAGTGCGGCGAGGCGAGGATCGCGCGCTTCAGCCCGCGCAGGGAGGCCGCGGAAAAGGCCTGCGGGTGCTGGGTGTGGGCGGCCATGCTTCGCGAACGACCCGCACGGGCGAGAGGCGCGGCCGGACCCCGCAGCCGAGCCGGGCGGCGCCTACGGGGCGCCGATCTCGATGCGCAGGGCGTTGGTGAGTCGGACGTCCTGGAGCGCGCTCGGCGAACGGAAGAGGCCCTGCGCGAAGAGCGTGGCGTTGACCAGCGACAGGTCCGGGGGGATGTTCGCACCGACCTTCGTGGGAGTGGCGCCATTCCAGGGAGGCGCGAACAGGGAGAGCAGCCGGTGCGGACGCGAGAGCAAGAGCTCACCGTAGGGCTGGAGCGAGCCGCACTCGGAGTTGGGGATGCGCAGGCGGCTCGAGAAGTTGATGCGGGCGAGCGCGCCCGGGACCTGCCCGTTGTCCATGGCGAACTCGATGAACTGGCCCACGCGCGGCTCGCCGCCCGAGTGCGTGAGCTTGCCCAGGTTCCCGAAGCAACCAGGGATCTCCAGCACGAGGCCGAAGTCGACGAACATCACCGTGTCGCCGCCATCGAGGTCCACGCCGCACGCGAAGAAGCGTCCGTTGGGGCTGGCGTTGTAGCTCGTGTCCAGGATCTCGAGCCGCGTCACGACCTTGCCGGCCACCGTCTGGCCACGCCTCAGGAAGGGCGTGTAGTTGCGCATGTAGGCCTCGTCCGTCGAGCCCTCGATGCCCGTGCGCCAGAAGACAACTCCGTTGTTCCCGATGGCCAGCGGGGCCGCGGACCCGCCCGAGATCGGCAGGTCGGACAGCGCGGGCAGGATGTCGCCCTTCTGGGCGAACTTCTCGCCGTTCTTCTCGATCAGGAAGTTGCTGTTCGCGTCGCCGAGCACCGTGCCGGAGATGAGGTAGTCGCCACGGTCGTTCAGCGCCACCTTGGAGTTGACGACGTCGGACCACGTGCGGTTCACCGATGAATTCGTGTTGTCCGCGATCAGGACATCGATCCCGTTGCGGAGCACGAAGGCCCCGGTGCTCATCGTGACCACGGAGAGCACGTCACCGTTGTTGTTGAATGCGAAGGCGTTCTCGTTGATGGGCATCGAGATGACCTTGGCTCCACCGAGGCCCGGCACGATCAACTCCCTGACCAGGATCACCTTCCGGCTGAGGATGTTGCCCAGATCGTCGAGCTGGTACCGGATCAGGATGTCCCGGTTGGCGGGGGCGATGGTCGCCTTCACGTCGCCCGCGACCAGGTACTGATTCCGGTCGTTCAACCGGACGACGTCGAACCCGTTCCACACCGTGCCCGCGGGAACGAGCGGGTCGACGAAGGCGTCGTCCCTGATGGCGAAGGCCCTGAGGTTCCAGGCCGCCGCCTCCTTGACCGCTGCGACTCCAGGCAGCCTGATCCTGAGGACCGTCGCGAGGTCCCCGCGCTTGTTGAGCGCGACCGCATCGAAATCGTCCAGGATGGCGCCCGGCGGCGAGGCGATCTCCATGTCCTCACGCATCGAGAGGAAACCGCTGCGCAGGAGGCAGGAATCCTGGTTGGGGTTCGAAAAGGTCGTCAGCACGACCGCCGTCCACATCTTGGCGTCGTTGACGTTGATGATGTCGACCGATCGGACCCCACCGATCCCCGGGATGATGTCGTCCCGCTGGAGCAAGGGTTGAGCGGTCTGGGCCGCCGCCTGGGTGGCGAGACCGAGGAGGGCGAGCCAGAGAATCGCTTTCCGGCGCTGCATTGGACACATGCTCCTGGACCGTCTGGAGAGGGACACTCTAGGCACAACCTTATCGACCCGAGGGAGTTCCGGCCATCAGGACGCCCCCTGGGCTCCCAGGGGGCGCCGCCGAGCTTTGGCCGTCCGCTCGAGTCACCCTAGTGCGCGGCCCGAGTCGGGATACAGGTGGCGGGGTCTCCCGCCGAAATCCTACCCCTGACGGGGACCCCGGGCGGGGCCCGCGAGCCCGCGCTCGAGCGTCACTTCGATCAGGATCAGGCCCGCAGCCAGACCCAGTCCCCCCGGCCAGGTCACGAAGCGGTTGGCCAGGACCGCGAGCAGGGTCAGCCCTACCGCGAGCGGAGCGACCCATCCCGCCCAATCGACCTCGGAACGCAGGGCGTCGGGCGCGGTCGAGAGCGGCAGGTCGCGTACGCAGCGCGGGTACAGCGCGCGCACGAGCAGCAGGACGAGCGCCAGCGCCGGGAGCCAGAGGCGCAGCAGCAGGTCGAATTGCGCCAGGGCGAGGCCCAGCGCCAGCAGGACGAGGTAGAGCGGGAGCACCCAGCGCACGAACAAGGCCTTGATCGTCCCTTCTGCGAGCGCGCGTTCCGTGCGCGGCGCGGTGCGCAGGATCCAGGCCGCCTCGGCCGACTGGCTCAGGGGAACGTGGACCAAGAGGATCGGGAGGTACACACCGACCGTTAAGAGCAAGAGCGCCAGGATGTCCGCGCGCCAGGGTTCACCGGAGGCTCGCGCGCTGCTCGAGCCGAGCCACAGGAACGCCAGCGGGATCCCAAGCGCCGGGTAGGTGCGCAGGGCGACTTCGCGCTCGCGTGGCATGGCGGTGTACACGAACTCGAAGACCCCGCGCTCCTCTGCGCGGACCCAGGTGCGCACGGCCAGCCAGCGCAGCGGCTCGAGCAGGCGTTCGAGCCATCCGCGCGCGCGGCCGGGCGGAGATGCCTCGCCCGGGATCGCGAGCAACGCGGCCAGGCACAGCACGAAGACGGAGAACGGCGCAAGCCCCGCCCAGCCGCCGACGACCAGCGGCCGCGCGAAGCACGCGACCGGCAGCCAGGCCAGGCCCTCGTGGCCCGGCTCGAAGCGGGCGAGTTCGGGCAGGCGGCCCAGGAGGCTCAGCAGAACGATCACCACCAGCAGGAACAGCGTCGTCTCGAGCAGCACGAAGGCGGCGCTCGCGCGCGCGAGGAGCAGCTGCTGGGCCCAGATCAGGAGCGTGGCGAGGGACAACACCAGCGCGAAGCCCAGGACGGGCAGGGCCGCGCGTGCTCCGAACCCGAAGCCGGGGGGAGCCAGGAGCGCCCACGGCAGGAACCAGACCAGCACGAAGGCGGCCAGCACGGCGAGGAGCTGCAGCGCACGCGCCAGGGTGTGCTCCCGGGGCAGGGCGGGCAGCGCCGCGCTCCACTCGCCGCCTTCGTCGTGACGCAGGATCGCCCCCAGGTCGGAGAGCAGCGGAAGCGCGAGCAGCAGCGCTCCCACGGTCAACGCGAACAGCGCGTAGGGATAGGCCGGTAGCGCCTCGCGCACGAGCGCCGCCAAGAGGGTCGCGAGGCCGGCATGGAAAGCCAGCATGTGCAGCGGCCATCCAGCGCGTCGTGCGAGCGTGAAGCGCGCCCGCGTGAGGTGCCAGGTGCGCCCGAGGGGTCCTGCGAGCACGGCCGTCGTGCGGATCAGGAGAACAGCTCGAGCGAGAGCTTGAAGCGGTAGTCGTTCGCGATCTTGTCCTCGAGGCCGAGCATGGCGAAGACCTCGAGCATGGCCTTCTTCGCCTCGTCGCGCCGCGCGCCCGCGTCGGCGCGCACGACCTCGAGCAGGTGCTCCAGCCCCCGCGCGTATTCCTTGGCCGCCACCAGCGCCTTCCCGAGCTGGATGCGGGCTCCAAGGTCCTGCGGGCTCGCGCGCAGCTTGGCCTCCAGCTCGGCCACGTCGCCGGCCGCGGCCGCGAATTCCAGCTTGGCGCGCAGGGCCGCGACCTTCTCGGCGCTGCCAGCGTCACCCTCCAGCTTGTCCAGCACGAGCCGTGCTTCCTGCGGGCGCTTGGCGTCGATCAGGATCTCGGCCAGGGCCAGGCGCGCCTCGGCCAGCTCGGGCGAGTCGCGCAGGAGCTCGCGCAGGTGACCGATGGCTTGTTCGGGGCGTCCGTCCTGGGCGAGCTGGCGCGCGCGCTCCACGGCGACGCTCGCAGGCGAGGGGGTGGCTCCGCCGGGCGCGACGCGATCGATGAACGCATCCAGCTCGGGCCCGGGGAGGGCACCCTGGAATCCGTCCACCATTCGGCCCTGCGCGATGGCGAGCACCGTGGGCACGGCCTGCACCCGGAAGGCCTGGGCCAGCTCGGGGTTCCGATCGATGTCGATCTTGGCCAGCAGGAAGCGTCCGCGACCCGCGCGGGCGCGCTTCTCGAGCTCGGGACCGAGCGTCTTGCACGGGCCGCACCAGGTGGCCCAGAAGTCGAGCAGCACCGGCACCTGGAGCGAGCGCGCCAGCACGCCTTGTTCGAAGTTCGAGGCGTTGGCATCGACGATCCACTCTGATTTTCCGTCGGACGTGCTCGGTTCGGGTGCGGGCTTCATGGGCGACTTCCTCTTTCGGCTCACCCGGGAGCATACGGCCCTCGAGCGCCCCGTCGCACCCTCCAGTCGCCCTGCCCAGGGCGAGCGAGTCCCGGCGGGGCAGGGTGGCAGGGGTGGTAACCTGGCGCGCGTTCCTCACCCGCATCCGTTCGTGGCGTAGACGCACAGCATGAATTCGTTCCAGCTTCCGGCCGGTCTGACCGGCCTCCTCCTGATTTGCGCCGCGCGAGCGCTGACCGCGCAGGGTGAGTCCCCGGCGCAAGGCGAGGGCGTCGGATTGCCCGCGCTCAAGCCCCCGGCGGTCAGGCTGCCCGAGGGTTTCGTGCGCTTCGTGCGCGTTCCCGAGGGGGGGATCCAGCCGAGCGTGGAGGTCTCGGGCGACGCGCTCAGCATCCTCTACTTCAAGGGTGACGAGGCCGCCGGAGACCTGTTCCTGACCCGCTCCCGGGACGAGGCCAAGACCTTCGAGCCCAGCGTGCGTGTCAACGCCGAGCCCGGTGACGTGTTGAGCCAGGCGTCTGGACACTCTGGCTCCCTCGGTCTCGGCCCCGATGGTCGCGCGCACGTCCTGTGGGTCGCCGGCCACGAGCAGCCCAAGCTGTGCTACACGCGCGAGCGGGCCGAGGGCGGGCTGGAGCCCGTCCAGGACCTCGGTTCTCCGGAGCGTCTCTGTCGCTCGACGGCGATCGCGATCGACGCGCGCGGCGGCGTGTACGCCTTCTACTCCGCCGTCGACACGGATGTCGACGGCGAGACCCCCGGGCTGCGCGTCTGGATGCGGGTCAGCGAGGATGGGGGGGCGAGCTTCTCTGCCCCCGTCACGATCGACCAGAAGCCGGATGGGGTCGCCGAGGGCTCGGGTCTCGCGGCACGCATCGATCGGCTTGGCACCCTCTTCGTGCTCTACGTCACGGCCGGGCGGCACGGGGGCTCCGAAGTGCGCTTGCTCTCGCGCGCCGAGGGAGGGCCGAAGTTCATCTCCAGGGTAGTCGAGCTGGCGACTCGTCGGGACATCGACCCGCGCGCCAGGCCGAGTCTCTCGCCGGAGTGGACGCCCAAGCCGGGCGCGAAGTTCTCGTATGTCTTCGCGAGCTGGGACACCTTCGGGCGCGTCTTCTGGAGCGGGATCGATCCGGAAGAAAGGGGGCTCGGGGGGAGAGTGCCCATGACCCCGAAGGGGGACGCGCTCTCACGCCGCACCCGGGCTTCTTTCCAGGCCTCGGGGTCGGACTTCTTCCTGGTCTGGCTCGAGCAACCGAAGGGCGAGCGCGATGCTCCTCCGGTCGTGGCCTGGCAGGTTTGGTCCGCGGAGGGCCTGCTCGCGGTGGACTGGGGCCGAGCCCCGGAGACCGCCGGCGCGAGCTTCCCGGTCGCCTTCGCGAACAAGGCGCGCGGCTTCACGGTCCTGTACTGACCTGTACTGGGCTGGCCTGTCCCACCGGCATCCTTGGACGCCGGAGCCGCTGCTAGAGTGCCCGGCGTGCGCTTCGACGTCGTCGGTCCCGTCGGAAGGCTGGTGGGCGAGCTGGAAGAACCCTCGGGAACTCCGCGCGCGCTGGCCGTCGTCTGTCACCCGCACCCGCTCCATCAGGGCTCGCTGCGCAATGCGATCGTGGTGCGGGTCGCGCGCGCCCTGCGAGCCGCCGGCCTGGTCACCCTGCGCTTCAACTTCCGGGGGGTCGAAGGCTCCGAGGGGGTCCACGACGGCGCGCAGGAGGTCGAGGACGCGGCGGCGGCCGCGGTCGCGCTCCAGACTCGCCACCCGGGCATGCCGCTGTGGGCGGCGGGCTACTCCTTCGGCTCGCGCGTCGTGGGTGAGCTCGCGCAGCGCAGCGGGAGCGTCGAGCGCCTGGTCCTGATCGCCTTCCCGGCCGCGCTCTACGACCCCGGCTTCCTGACGCACCTGCAGCCGCCCGGGCTGATCGTGATGGGGGAGCGGGACGCCTTCGGTTCGGCCACCGACCTGCGCGCGAAACTCGCGCGCCTCCCGCCACAGCTCGAGCTGGTCGAGATCCCCGGCGCGGACCACTTCTTCCGGGGGCGCACGCCCCTCGTGGAGCAGGCCGTGCTCCGTTACGCTCGCGCCGCTCTGCAGCCGCTCGCGACATGACCCGACCTCCCCCCACGTCCCGCCCACCCGCCGCTGGCGAACCGGAGCCGACCTTCCCGCGGGTCCAGATCCCCTCGATCCGACGCGTCATGATGCCGCGCGACACCAACGCCTTCGGCACGATCTTCGGCGGGGTGATCCTGTCCGAGATCGACCTTGCGGCCGCGGTCGAGGCCCACCGGCACCACGCCGGCCGGTTGGTGACCGTGGCCATGGACGGAGTCGTGTTCCGCGCGCCCGTTCACGTGGGCGACTGCGTGTCCTTCTTCACCGAGACGATCCACATCGGGAAGACCTCGGTCCGGGTGAAAGTACGGGTCTGGGCCGAGGCGCGCTTCTCCACGGGCCGAGAGGTCTTCGTCACGGAGGCCGAGGTCACCATGGTGGCCGTCGATGATCAGGGCGCCAAGGTACCCATCCGCGCCAAGGCCGGCGGATAGCCCTCGAGGCGGGCCTAGCTCCCCAGGATCCGTTCGACGACGCGCTCGGGATCCTCGGTCCGAGTCAGGCTCCGGAAGACCTCGTCCAGGGTGCTGCCTCCGCCGGCCTGCGCCCGCAGCTCTTCGAAGGTCCCGAGCGCCAGCAGTCGGCCCCGCGCCAGGATCGCCAGGCGGTCCGAGACCCGTTCCACAACCTCCAGCAGGTGCGAGGTCACCAAGACGGCCCCTCCGCGGTCGGCCCAGCCCCTCATCAGGGCCTGGATCACGCGCGCCGTCGAGGTGTCGAGCCCGGTCAGCGGCTCGTCGAGTACCAGCAGGGCCGGGCGATGGATCAGGGCGCAGGCGATGGCCACCTTCTGGCGCATGCCGCGCGAGAAGGATCCCACCAGGTCCCTCTGGCGCTCGAGGAGCTCGAGGCCGCCCAGGAGGCGCTCGGACTCGCGCGCGATCTCCGCTTCCGCCAGCCCGTGCAGGCGACCCACGAGCTGCAGGTGCTCGAAGGGGGTCAGATTGGAGTACAGCGGGGCTCCATCTGGGACGTATCCGAGGCTCTTGCGTGCGAGCAGCGGCTGCCCCTGGACGTCATGGCCGGCGATCTCCAGCCGGCCCTGATCGGGCGGGATCAGGCCGCACAGGAGGCGTAGGGCGGTGGTCTTCCCGGCGCCGTTCGTGCCGAGCAGAGCGAGGACCTCGCCGGCGCGGATCTCGAACGAGACCTCGTCCAGGGCCAGGCGTGCGCCGAAGCGCCTCGAGACGCTCGTGAAGCGGGCGAGGGCGGCCGCCGCCACGGGCCGATCAGCTGGCGCCCAGGACCTGGACGGGGATGCCGGTCTTGGTCGTCACCAGCTCGGCGATCTGGGTCATCCGGCTCTTCGTGACGGGGATCTCGCGCTTGCCCTTGGCCTTGGCCGGGGTGGTGATGTGCACACCCACCGGACGGATCTCGGTCAGGTGCCGGATCCAGGCCTTGACCTCGTTCTCGTTGCTGTTGTCGACCTCACCGCGCACGAAGCGCGTCTGCACGATCACGCGCTCCGCTCCCAGGCGGCCCAGACTCTCGACCACGTCCTTGAACTGCTTCGGGTTGGAGCCGGTGAGCGCGGCCCAGGTCTTCTGGGTGCCGGCATCGAGCCGCAGGATCGTCTGATCGAAGAAGGTCAGGGCGTGACGCAGGTTGGGCGAATCGAGCGGCGTGGCGTCCGTCACCAGGCACATCAAGGCCTTCGGGAAGTGCTTGTCGAGGAGCTGCCGGACGTTCTCGCAAATCTGGTGGAACTCGGGGTGCTTCGTCGGGCTCTCGTTCCCGCCCTCGACCATCAGGGCCTGGATCTTGTCCGCGGCCCGCACGAGCTCGATCAGCTTGCGCGCCACGGCCGTGACCACGAGGGCCTGGGTCGGAAAGCGGCCGACCCGCATGGTTTCGACCGTGGGGCGGACGACGATGGCCTTTCCGAGGCGCGGATAGTCGATCGGACCGAGGACGATCTCCTCCTGGAGCCGTGCGATCATGAGTCGAGCGGGGGGTAGGTGGACCAGACCGGAGGTTGGCCGGTTCCAAAGGGCGCGGGACTAGCGAATCCCAGGCCGCATGATAAGGCCCCCATCCTAGCGCCTGACGACCCCGTTCACGAGGCGCGGGCGGGCAGATCGGCACGTTCTGTGCGTCTTCTAGCGCTCCCCGAACCGGCGCCCGGGGGATCCAGCCCAAAGGAGGAGCATCAGCGCGATGCCCGTCCGCAGCGGGTGAGCGCTGGCCGACCGCGCCCAGCGCAGCGGCAACCCCTCGGCCGCCTCCGGGGCCTTGATCCGGGTCCAGAGGACCAGGCCCGCCGTCACCAGCGCGGCCAGACACGCCGTCCGCACGAGTCCTCGCCCGCTCATGGCTCCAGGACCGCTCGGCCCCGGCTCCGGTGGCGGACGACGGTGGGATTCGCGCACCGGGCCGGTATCCTAGCCGCCCCCTGTTGCCGCCCGGTGCGTTCCGGGTTCGCCCGTCCGACTCCGCGAGCCCGGGAGTCTCCACCTTCCCTCGCGCCGTCCCAGGCGCTGAAATCCTCCCGCCCAGCCCCTCTGGACCGGATGTACTTCGACTACCTCAACGTCCTCGTTTTCGCCGCGGTCGGGCTCGTGTTCGTCTTCGCGAACCTGATCCTCGCCTCCATCCTGCGGCCCAAGCGCAAGACCGACGTGGGTCTCGAGACCTACGAGTGCGGCGAGGAGACCATCGGCGACGCCTGGATCCAGTTCGACATCCGCTACTACACGGTCGCGCTGGTCTACGTGATCTTCGCGGTCGAGATCGCGTTCCTGTTCCCCTGGGCGCTCGTGCTGCGCGACGCGACCGCGGGAACGGGCGCCGCGCAGGGAGCCGGGATCGGTGCGTTCGTGCTGGTGGAGGGCTTCCTCTTCATCGTGATCCTGTTCCTCGGGCTCGCTTACGTGTGGGCCAAGGGCGATCTCGACTGGGTGCTCTCCTACCGGGCTTCGAGCTACCAGCCGCCGGACCGCCGCCCGAAGGTGCAGCTGCCGCAGGTCAAGGAGATGGAAGCCACCCTCGAGGCCCAGAAGGCGGCCGCGCCCAAGCCGGAACCCGACACGGAAGAAGCCGCCTGATGGGACTGCTCGAGCGACAGTTCGAAGAGAACGTGCTGACCACCAAGGTGGACTGGCTCCTGAACTGGTGCCGGCTCTCCAGCATCTGGCCGATGACGTTCGGCCTGGCTTGCTGTGCGATCGAGATGATGGCGGTGGGCTGCGCGCACCACGACATCGACCGCTTCGGCGCCGGCGCCTTCCGGGCCTCGCCCCGTCAGGCCGACCTGATGATCGTGGCAGGTACCGTGAACTTCAAGATGGCCGAGCGCATCAAGCGCCTCTTCGACCAGATGCCCTCGCCCAAGTACGTGATCGCGATGGGCGCGTGCGCGACCGGCGGCGGGCCGTACTACAAGTACGGCTACACGGTCGTGAAGGGCGTCGACCGCGTGGTGCCCGTGGACGTCTACGTGGCCGGCTGTCCGCCGCGGCCCGAGGCCTTGCTCGAGGGTCTCATGAAGCTGCAAGAGAAGATCCAGCAGTCGTCCGTCATCCGCCGCCCGGCACGCACCGCCTGATGGACTTCCGCGGGATCCACGACCGGCTGCAAGCCGTCGACGCGCCGGGCCTGCTGGGCTCGGACGTGCCGCGCGCGCCGAATCCGGCCGACAAGAAGGACAAGGGTCGCGCCGGCGATCCCTTCGTGTGGGTCGCTTCGGCACAGCTGCCCGCCTTCCTCGAGGTCTGTCGCGACGATGTGCGCCTCGCCTTCGAGCTCCTGGTGGACCTGTCGGCGGTGGATCCCTCCAAGGACGATCCCAACCTGTGGGTCGTCGTGCACCTCTTGTCCCTGGCCCACCGCCACCGGCTGGAGGTGAAGTGCACGCTCGCCAAGGCGAGCCCGACGCTGCCCTCCAGCACGCCCGTCTACCGCGCCGCCCAGTGGCACGAGCGCGAGTGCGCCGAGATGTTCGGGATCACCTTCGCCGGCCATCCCGATCCGCGCCACATCCTCTTGCCCGAGGACTGGATCGGCCACCCGCTGCGCAAGGACTACGTCTTCCCCGACGAGTACCACGGGATCTCCTGCAAGTAGCCATGGCGGTAACCCAGACCGGCGAGGCCCAAGCGAGCCCGCGCTCCGGCGCGCCGAACGAGCGCGAGTTCATGCTCGACGTGCGCACCCAGGACCTCGAGGTCAACATGGGGCCGCAGCACCCGGCCACGCACGGCGTGATGCGCATCCTGGTGCGCGCCGACGGCGAGATCTGCACCGGGGCCCAGCCGCACCTCGGCTACCTGCACCGCTGCGCCGAGAAGATCGGCGAGAACGTCGAGTGGCTGCAGTACCTGCCGTACACCGACCGCTACGACTACCTGGCGGCGATGAACAACAACCTGGGCTACTCGATGGCGGTCGAGAAGCTCATGGGCATCGAGATCCCGCGCCGCGCGCTGATGATCCGCACGATCTGCGCCGAGCTGAATCGCATCGGCTCGCACCTGATCGCGTTCGGGACCTATGGCCTCGACATCGGCGCGTTCACGCCGTTCCTGTACATGTTCCGGGAACGCGAGTGGATGATGGCGCTGTTCGAGAAGATCTGCGGCGCGCGCCTGACCTACAGCTACATCCGCATCGGCGGGGTCTTCAACGACGCGCCCCCGGGCTGGCTGTCCGAGGTCGAGCGCTTCTGCGACACCTTCGAGGAGAAGTGGCAGGAGTACGTCGACCTCCTGATGGTCAACCACATCTTCGTGCAGCGCACCGCCAACATCGGCGTGATCTCGCGCGCCATGGCGCTCGACTTCGGGTTGACCGGGCCGATGCTGCGCGCCAGCGGCGTCGACTGGGATCTGCGCCGGGACATGCCCTACGAGCTGTACGCCGAGATCTGGAAGTCGGGCTGCTTCGCCATCCCGCTCGGCCGCGGCGAGCGCGGCACGCTGGGCGACTGCTGGGACCGCTCCTACGTGCGCGTGATGGAGATGATCGAGTCGATCAAGATCGTGCGCTGGTGCCTGGGCGCGATCGAGCCCGGCCTGGTCATGGCCGACATCCCCAAGACCCTGCGCGTGCCGACGGGCGAGGCCTACCTCGGCATCGAGAACCCGCGCGGCGAACTCGGTCACTACGTCGTCTCCGACGGCGGCAAGGTGGCCATCCGCTGCCGCGTGCGCGGGCCCTCGTTCACCAACCTGGCGGTGCTCGAGGAGCTCATGCCGGGCGTGCTGATCGCCGACACGATCGCCATCATCGGCTCGACCGACATCGTGGTGGGGGAGACGGACCGCTGATGTCCCTCGCGCTCCTCAGTTCGTCCATTCCGCAGCACGGCACGAACGCGATCCAGGACTTCCTGGTCGGGGTCAAGCCCGAGGCCGTGCCGGCGTGGGCCGTGCCGGCGACCGCCATCGCGATCGCGGTCGGGATCACGGTCGCGCTCATCTCGGTGATCGCGATGTTCGGGACCTGGCTCGAGCGCAAGGTCGCCGGCCACATCCAGTGCCGCTACGGCCCGATGCGCGTGGGCTGGCACGGCTGGCTGCAGCCGATCGCCGACGGCGTGAAGCTGCTGCTCAAGGAGGACCTCGTGCCGCTGGGCGCCGACCGCGTGCTGTACGTGTTCGCGCCGGCGCTGGTGCTGGCCAGCGTGCTGGCGGCCATGGCGGTCTATCCGCTCGCGCCGGGCTTCTTCTTCGCCGACATCGACCTCGGGATCTTCTTCATCCTGGCCATGACCTCGACCACCACCATCGGCGTGGTGATGGCCGGCTGGTCCTCGAACTCGAAGTGGTCGCTGTACGGCGCGATGCGCGAGGCCGCGCAGGTGATCGCCTACGAGATCCCGCTCGGCATCTCGCTGCTCGTCCCGATCATGGTCGCGGGCAGCTTCAACCTGCTGGAGGTCAGCCGCGGGCAAGCCGGCTTGTGGGGCATGAACTGGTACGTGTGGCCGTGGGTCAACCCGTTCATGCTGCCGGCCTTCGTGCTGTTCTTCATCGCCATCCTGGCCGAGACCAAGCGCGCGCCCTTCGACCTGCCCGAGGCCGAGTCCGAGCTGGTGGCCGGCTTCATGACCGAGTACAGCGGCATCCGCTGGAGCTTCTTCTTCATGGAGGAGTACGCGGCCATGTTCCTGTACTCGGTGGTGGGCGCGTTCTTCTTCTTCGGCGGCTTCGAGAGCCCGCTGACGCACTTCATCGGCAAGTACGCGGGCGAGGGCGTGCTGTACCAGGTGGCCGCCGGCGCCACGCTGATCGTGAAGGGCTTCGCGGGCGTGTTCCTGATGATGTGGCTGCGCTGGACGTTGCCGCGCGTGCGCATCGACCAGGTCATGACCCTCGGCTACAAGTACCTGACGCCGCTCGCGCTCGTGTGCGTGCTGGGCGCGGGCCTGTGGGAAGTCTTCCTCGCGCCGCACCTGCCCTGGAGACAGGTCCTCCCCTGAAGCACATGAACGCCGCCGCCAAGTACGTCAAGAACTGCATCGACACGGTCAAGACGACCCTGGTCGGTCTGCGCATCACCGGCAAGTACCTGCTGCAGAAGCCGATCACGGTGCAGTACCCGGACGAGCGCCTGCCGATCCCCAACCGCTACCGCGGCATCCATTACCTCGAGCAGGAGAAGTGCATCGAGTGCCTGGCCTGCGCGCGCGCCTGCCCGATCGACTGCATCGAGATGGACGCGGTGCGGCACGGCAAGGAGCTGGAGTGGATCTCCTTCACGCTCGACTACCAGAAGTGCATGTTCTGCGAGCTGTGCGTGTACCCGTGCCCCAAGGACTGCATCCACATGGGCACCGAGTTCGCGTTCGTCAGCTACGACCGCAGCGAGTTCGTGCACGACCTGCTGAGCTACCGCGGCATGTCGCGCGACGCCAAGACGCGCATGCTCGAGGCCGAGCAGAAGAAGAAGGCCAAGGAAGAGGCCAAGAAGGCCAAGGAAGCCGCCAAGGCCGCGCAGCAGGCGGCGCAAGAGGGCCAGGAAGCCGCGGGCGGTTCGGGCGAGACGCCCGCCAACTGAGTCGAGCGCGATGAAGGAAGCCGCCCTGCAACGGATCTTCTACGGCGCGCTCGGACTGCTCGTCCTGGCGGCCTGCGGCGTCGGGCTCGCCTCGGCCGGTGCCAGCGGCAGCGCCTTCGCGCTGTTCGCCGCCATGACTCTGGGCGGCGGCGTCATCTGCATCTGGGAGCGCTCGGTGGTGCGCAGCGCCTTCGCGCTGATGGCGACCTTCACCGGCGTGGCCGGGCTGTTCCTGCTGCTGGAGGCCGACTTCCTGGCCATGGCGCAGATCCTGATCTACGTGGGCGGGATCCTGGCGCTGCTCCTGTTCGCGGTCATGCTCACGCCGCCCGACCTGGGCGAGCGCAAGCTCGCGCGCATCCTGGCCGGCAGCGTGTTCGTCGGCGGCGCGGCGCTGTTCCTGTGCGTGCAGGTGGCGAGCAACGCCCACTGGTTCGTGCGCGGAGCGCCGCTCGACGGGCGCGCCCAGGCCGAGTTCAGCTCGGCCCGCCGCATCGGCGTGGGCTTCCTGGCGGTGGACCAGTACGTGGTGGCCTTCGAACTCGCGGCCGTGGTCCTGACGGTGGCCCTGGTGGCCGCGGTCTACATCGCGCGCCGCAAGCGCGCCGACCTCGAGCCCGAGGCCGGCCAGGAGGGCGCGTAGATGGGACTCGGTGCCTACGTGGCGGTCTCGGCGGCGCTGTTCGTGCTGGGTCTGATCGCGATCCTCACGCGCCGCAACGTCATCTACATCCTGATGGGGATCGAGATGATCCTGAACGCCGCGAACATCAACTTCGTGGCCTTCAACCGCTTCGGCTCGATGGAGCTCGACGGCCAGATGTTCGCGGTCTTCGTGATCATCCTGGCCGCGGCCGAGGCCGCGGTGGCGCTGGCGATCGTGCTGAACGTCTTCTACCTGTTCGACTCCGTCAAGCCGGGCGAGGCCGACCTCCTGCGCGAGTGATGCAAACGTGGACGCACCCCGCAGCGACGCTCCGAAGGACCAGGCCGCTCTGCGCGAGTGGCTGGTGCAGCTCGATCGGCGCGTGGCCGAGCTCGAGCAGGCCGAGCGCCAGGCCCGCCGCCGACGCCAGCGCAGCCTGTGGCTGTTCGCGATCGTCGGCGTGCTCTACCTGCTGCTGTTCACGTACCTGACGAGCTACCTGCCCGGATGACCGCGCTCCCCTAGCCCCTCTCCATGTCGCTCGAGTTCAACCCGGCCGTCGACTTCGCGCTGCTGCTCGCGGTGCCGGCCATCCCGCTCTTCGGCTACGTGCTGCAGATCTTCCTGCGCCGCAAGCTGCCGCACGGGGACAAGCTGCTGACGCTGGGCATGTTCGTGGTGATGTGCATCACGGTCTACCTGGGCGCGAAGGGCCTGCACGCCGCGCACCACGGCGAGCGCTTCTTCCACCACTCGAGCGAGGCCGGGCTGAGCTTCGGCTGGCTGTACACGGAGGGCACCGTGCCGGCGAGCCGCAACATCGTGCTCGGACTCCTGTACGACCCGCTGGGCGCGGCCATGCTGGCCGTGGTCGGGATCGTCTCGTTCTGCGTGCACCTGTTCTCGATCGGCTACGTGCACGGCGACAAGCGCTATCCGATCTTCTTCGCGAACATCAGCCTGTTCACCTTCGCGATGCTGGGGCTGGTGCTGGCGGACAACCTCTTGGTGTTGTTCATCTTCTGGGAGCTGATGGGCGCGATGAGCTACCTGCTCATCGGCCACTACGCCCAGGATCCGAGCCAGCCCTTCTTCCACCGCTGGGCGACCTGGGCCTGCAAGAAGGCCTTCCTGACCACGCGCGTCGGCGACGTGCTGCTGTTTGTCGGGATCTTCATCCTGTGGGACAAGTTCCACACCCTGCGCTTCACCGAGCTGTGGGCGCTGGCCCGCGAGACCGTGGCCGCCAACGGCGGCGAGTTCCCGGCCTGGCTGACCTGGGCCGGGTTGTGCATCTTCGGCGGCACGGTCGGCAAGTCGGCCCAGTTCCCGCTGCACATCTGGCTGCCCGACGCGATGGCCGGCCCGACGCCGGTCTCGGCCATGATCCACGCCGCTACGATGGTCGCGGCCGGGGTCTTCCTGCTCGGGCGCACGTACCCGCTGCTCTCGCCGACCGTGCTGGGCGTGGTCACGGTGGTGGGCGCGACCACGGCCCTGTTCGCGGCCACGATCGGGACGACCTGCTACGACCTCAAGGCCGTGCTGGCCTACTCGACCATCTCGCAGCTCGGCTTCATGGTGGCCGCGGTCGGGCTCGGCGGGGTCGTGGCCGGCATGTTCCACATGACCACGCACGCCTTCTTCAAGGCCTGCCTGTTCCTCTCGGCCGGCTCGGTCATCCACGGCTGTCACCACGTGCAGGACATGCGCCTGATGGGCGGCCTGCGCAGGAAGATGCCGATCACCTTCGCGTGCACGCTGGTGTGCACCCTGGCGATCGCCGGCGTGCCGCTGTTCTCGGGCTTCTACTCGAAGGACAAGATCATCCAGGCCGGCTGGCTGAACGTGCTCGACTCGGCGCACTTCGGCGGGGCCTCGCTGTACGCCCTGATCGCGCTGAGCCTGGCCGCGCTGCTCACGGCCTTCTACATGTTCCGGCTGATCTTCCTGACCTTCTTCGGGGAGTACCGCGGCAACCAGGCGCAGCACCGCTTCTCGGCCATGCTCGCGGCCGAGGGCGTCGAGGGGCCGGATCCCAACGAGCACGCCGAGCCCGTGGGGCACGCCGCCGGCCAAGGCGGCCACGCCGAGGAGCATGGGCACACGCACGCGCACCACGCACCGGCGGCCAAGGAGAAGCACGTCGCGCACGCGCCGAGACACGCGGAGCACGGCCACGCCGACCACGGCCATGGCGGTCACGAGCCGCACGAGTCTCCGCTCGTGATGACGGCCGCGCTAATGATCCTCGCCTTCCTCGGCACCTTCGGCGGACACTTCTGGCTCAGCGCGCCGCAGACGGCCTTGAGCGGTCACCCGTGGTTCGAGGAACTCGTCACGGTCCAGAGCCTGTACGGCCCCGAGATCGCCGAATGGGTCGCGCCGGAGCCGGTCGGAGAACACGCCCTGGAGCATCACGAGCACCTGGTCCACCAGGCGCACCAGAGGGCGGCGTGGGGCTCGACCCTCATCGCCTTCCTCGGCATCGCGCTGGCCTTCGTGCTCTACGTCCTGCGCCCCGGCATTCCCGGCCGCGTCGTCGCCACCCTGGGGCAGGTCTACACCGCCGTCCGTCGCAAGTACTACATCGACGAGCTCGTGGACGCGGCCGTTCTGCGCCCGACCTGGGCCCTGACCCACACGCTGAAGTGGTTCGACGCGAACGTCGTCGACGGCCTCGTCAAGCTCGTCGGCCAGCTCAACAAGCTGTTCGGCGCCCTCTCGGCCTGGTTCGACAAGGTCTTCATCGACGGCGCGGTCAACGCCGTCGCGCTGGCCTCGCAGGTCTTCGGCGCGGCCTTCCGCCTGGTGCAGACCGGCCGCATCCAGCAGTACGCCGCCTTCGCCGTGGGTGGCGCGGTCCTGACCGCCGCCTGGCTGATCCTCGCCTGATCCCCCCTGCCATGACCGACCACCTCCTCTCCTGGATCACCTTCCTCCCGCTGATCGGGATGGGCGCGATCCTGTTCGTGCCACGCGCCAACGTCACGCTGGTGAAGGCGCTCGCGCTGATCGCCACGGGCATCCCGCTGATCCTCGCCACCTGGCTCTATTTCGGCCTGTTCGACAAGAGCACGGGCGCGCTGCAGTTCGTGGAGCGTGTCGGCTGGATCGCCGGCATCCGCGCCGAGTACTTCGTGGCGATCGACGGGCTCTCGCTGCCACTGGTGTGGCTGACGACGCTCTTGCTGTTCATCGGCGTGCCGGCGAGCTTCGGCATCGAGAAGGCCCAGAAGTCCTACTACGCGCTCTTGCTCCTGCTCGAGGTCGGGATCCTGGGCGTGTTCGTGTCGCAGGACTACTTCCTGTTCTACGTGTTCTGGGAGGTGATGCTCCTCCCGATGTACTTCCTGATCGGGATCTGGGGCGGTCCGCGGCGCGAGTACGCGGCCATCAAGTTCTTCCTCTACACCCTGGCCGGTTCGGTGCTGATGCTGGTCGCGATCGTCGCGCTGCGCATCGACATGGGTGGGATCCTCGCGGCCGCCGGACCCGCCGCCGCGAAGCTCAGCCCCTTCTCGATCCCGGACATGGTCGCGATGGCGAAGGCCGGCCAGCTGAACGGCGCGCACCTGCCCTGGGGCGGCGAGCTGCTGGGCATGGCCTTCACGACCTGGGTCTTCTGGTTCCTGTTCGTGGGCTTCGCGATCAAGGTCCCGATCGTGCCGTTCCACACCTGGCTGCCCGACGCGCACGTCGAGGCACCCACGCCGATCTCGGTGATCCTGGCGGGCATCCTGCTGAAGCTCGGCGGCTACGGCATGATCCGCGCCTGCTTCCCGATCACGCCCGACGCCTTCCACCAGTTCGCCTACGTGCTGGGCGTGATCGGGGTGGTCTCGATCGTCTACGGCGCCTACGTCGCGCTGGGCCAGACCGACTTCAAGCGCATGGTGGCCTACAGCTCGGTCAGCCACATGGGCTACGTGCTGCTCGGCCTGGCGGCGCTGACCGAGTGGGGCGCGACCGGCGCGGCGCTGCAGATGTTCAACCACGGCACCTCGAGCGCCGTGCTCTTCCTCGTGGTCGGCGTGATCTACGACCGCGCGCACCACCGCGACCTGAACGGCTTCGGCGGGCTGGCGCAGGTCATGCCCAAGTACTGGGCCCTGACCACGCTCGGCTTCTTCGCGGCCCTCGGGCTGCCGGGGCTGGCGGGTTTCGTGTCCGAGGCCATGACGCTGCTGGGCGCCTACGAGTCCGCCCAGCCGGGCTTCAAGCTGCTGGTGCTGATCTCGGTGATCGGCATCGTCATCACCGCCGCGTTCCTGCTGTACGCCATGCAGCGCGTGTTCCTCGGCAAGCTGAACGAGAAGTACTCCGGCTACGGCGACATGACCGCGCGCGAGGTCTTCTGCCAGGCGCCGTTCCTGATCCTGTGCGTCGTGCTCGGGATCTTCCCGTTCTTCCTGATGGACTGGATGCAGGCCTCGATCGCGCAATGGGTCGCGACGATGGGGGGCTAGGGTGAGCGAAGCCAGCCCCTATCTCGTCGCGCTCGGCCACCTCGCGCCCGAGGTGCTGTTGACGCTGGTCGCGCTGGCGGTCCTGGTGTGGGACCTCTTGCTGCGCGGGCGCGACTCCTACAAGGTCGGCTACCTGACGCTGGGCGGCCTGGCGGTCGTCGGCTGGCTGCTGGTGCAGCAGTGGCGCGATCTCGGGGCGAGCGCCAGCGGCGCGCTGGCCAGGCCGGTCTTCGGGATGGTCACGATCGACCGCTTCGGGACCTTCTTCAAGCTCTTCACGGTCGGCGCGCTGGCGGTCGTGACGCTGTTCGTGCTGTTCGACCGGCGCGAGCGCAAGCACGGCATCGGTGAGTACTACTTCCTGTTGCTTGGCGCGGCCATCGGCATCTTCTTCATGGTCAGCACCAACAACCTCCTGCTCCTGATGCTGGGGCTGGAGCTGTTGTCGCTGGCCAGCTACTCGCTGGCGGGCTTCCACAAGGGCTCGAAGCGCTCGGCCGAGGCCGCGCTCAAGTACATCGTCTTCGGCGGCCTGTCGGCGGGCGTGATGCTGTACGGCATCAGCCTGCTGTACGGCCTGACCGGCACGCTCGACCTCGGCGTGATGGGCCGCGGCAGCGTGGATGGCTCGGCCGTGGGTCTGGCCGAGCAGTTCGCGGCGAGCCCCGTGCCGGTCGCGATCGCGATCGTGCTCGTGCTGGCCGGCTTCGCCTACAAGATCTCCGTGGTGCCGTTCCACTTCTGGACGCCCGACGTGTACGAGGGCGCGCCCACGCCGGTCACGACCTTCCTGGCCGTGGCCTCGAAGGCCGCCGGCTTCGCGGCTCTGCTGCGCTTCATGGGCGCGCTGTTCCTGGTGGAGGGCGTGCAGGGCGCGGTCGCGGCCTACGCCGATCGCATCGGGCTCCTGCTGGCGATCCTGGCGGCGATCACGATGACGCTGGGGAACCTGTCCGCGCTGCGCCAGACGAACCTGAAGCGCATGCTGGCCTACTCGTCGATCGCGCACGCCGGCTACGCGCTGATGGGCGTCGCGGCCATGAGCCAGGCGGGCTTCTCGGCCTCGATCTTCTACCTGGCGGCCTACTACCTGATGAACCTCGGGGCCTTCGGGTTCCTGCTCTACTTCGAGGGCGTCACGGGCTCCGAGGACATGGACAGCCTGAAGGGCCTCGGCTGGCGCTACCCGCTGGCGTCGTGCGCGATGGTGGTCATGCTCGTGAGCCTGACCGGCCTGCCGCCCACGGTCGGGTTCTACGGCAAGCTGCTCTTGTTCTACGAGGGCGTCGAGGCCGGCTACGCCTGGCTGGTGCTGATCGCGGCCCTGAACAGCGTGGTCTCGCTCTTCTACTACTTCCGCGTGGCCAAGGCCCTGTTCCTGGCGGATGTCGAGGAGAAGCCCGCGCTCGCCCAGCCGGTGCTGGCGAGCGTGATCGCCGCGCTGGCCGTGTTCACCATCGTGACCGGGCTCTTCAACCAGCCGCTGCAGGACTGGTCCGACGCCGGCCCGGCGAGCCTGGGGATCCCGGCCGACGCGCCGCGCTGAGTCTCCAGCTCGCGTCGGCGTGCGCCGCGCTCGCGCCTGAGGAAGGGCTCGCGGCCCCGTGCTCCGGCCGGGTATCGTTCGGGCGATGGACCTCGGCTTCGAAACCATCGGCAACGCCTGCCTGATCTGTCACGACAACGGTCCCGTGCTCGCCACCGATCCGTGGATCAAGGGCACGGCCTACTTCGGCAGCTGGACGACCTCGCACGAGATCCCGGCCGAGCAACTGGCGCACGTCAAGGCCTGCACGTACCTGTGGATCTCGCACGGGCACCCCGATCACCTCAGCCAGGAGTCGCTGGCCGAGCTGAAGGACAAGGAGATCCTGCTGCCCGACCACTTCGGCGTGCACGGCGGTGGCCGCGTGGCGCGCGAGCTGCGCGCGATGGGCTATCGCGTGCGCGTCCTGAAGGACGGCGTCTGGACCCAGCTCTCGCCGCGCATGAAGGTGCTGTCGCTCAGCGACTACAACCAGGACGCCGTGCTGCTGGTGGACCTCGGCGGGCACCTGCTGGTCGACTCGAACGACGCCAGCGACAACGGCGGCGGCGCCTTCGTGCGCCAGATCGTGAGCCAGTACTCCGATTCGTACCTGCTGGCGCTGACCGGCTACGGCGACGCCGACATGATCCACTTCTGCGACGAGCGGGGCCGGCGCATCCCACCGCCGGCCATGAAGAAGGAGCCCTTCCTGGACGGGCTCGAGCTCGTGCTGGAAGCCTTCGGCATCCGCTCCTACGTGCCGTTCTCGTCGCAGCACCGTTACCAGCGCACCGACAGCGCCTGGGTCAACGAGTGCGCCACGCCGCCCGAGGTCTACAAGACGAGCTTCAAGTCGAGCCAGCGCCAGCTGCTGCCGATCTTCTGCCACTGCGATTTCACGCGCGACGAGGTGCGCTCGATCGACCCGCCCGCGCGGCCGAACCTCTTGATCCCGCCCGAGCAGTTCGGCGACAACTGGTCGGACCAGCTCGAACCCGCCGACGTCGACAAGCTGCGCGCGTACTTCGCGCGCTTCGAGCACCTGAAGACCTTCCTCGGCACGCTGAACTTCCGCGTCGGTGGCAAGGACAACGTGCTCGAGATCGAGCGCCGCAATCCGCTCGGCATCACCTTCGAGACCCCGCGCGGCTCGCTCATGACCGTGGTCGAGTACGAGATCTTCGACGACCTGATGATCGGCAACTTCACCAAGACCACCCTGCACGGCCCCTGGCAACGCCAGGGCACGCTCGCGCTCTATCCCGACTTCATCCCGTTCGTCACCAAGTTCGGCGACAACGGCGGCGCGCACACGAAGGACGAGCTGGTGGTCTACTTCAACGAGTACCAGCGCCGCGGCTACTTCGGCTTCCCCGAGCACGCCATGGGGCAGCTGACGAAGCGCGCGGTGTCGACGTACCTGGTCTAGTCAGGCGTAGCGCCCGACGAACTCCAGCAGCGAGCGCGCGAACACGGCGACGGTCAGGAGCGCGAGCGCCAGCCGGATCCACGGCTTCACGCGCCGGTCCTGGTTGAGCAGCGCGATCGCGAGGAAGGCGGCGCCGAGCCCGAGGCCGATCAGCCAGCCGCGGCGGAAGTGACTCGGGCTCCAGGTCAGGGTGTGGCGCGTCCACAGCGCGAGGCCGCCCAGCGCGACCCACGCCGCCAGCGTCCAGGCCAGCACCGGGATCGCGCGGCGGTGCATCAAGCCGACCACGCCCAGCGTCGGCAGCAGCAGCAGCGACACGAAACCGCTGGCGAGCTCCGGCAGGTTCCCGATGTCCATCGCGCAGGAAGATAGCCATCCCCCGACTCCGTTCCAGAGGCCCGGGGCGCGCGCGCGGGGGACTCGCGTCCTAGGTCCCGAAGCAGCGATCCATGCGCGCGCTCACGTCGCGCAGGCGCGCCTCGTCGCCGCCTCCGACCTCGGCGATGGCCCAGCCGTCGTAGCCGATGTCGTCGAGCGCGCGCAGGATCGCGGGCCAGTCGTTGTCGCCCTCGCCGAGCTCGACGTCGAAGCCGTGCCAGCGGCCTTCCTCGTCCATCTTCTTGCGGCTGAATTCCTTGATGTGCAGCTGCAGGACGCGCGCGCCGAGGGTGCGCGCCCACTGCTCGGGCCAGCCGTAGATCAGCAGGTTGCCGAGGTCGAGGTGCCAGCCGACCCACGGGCTCGCGATCTCGTCCAGGTAGCGCCGGGCCTCGAGCGGGCTCAGGATGAAGTTGTTCCAGACGTTCTCGACGGCGATGCGCACGCCGAGCTCCTGGGCGAGCGGCGCCGTGGCGCGGATCTCGGCGATCGAGTGCGTCCAGGCGAGGTCGTAGGGACGGTTCTTGTCCACCACGGCCGGCACCAGGAGCACGCTCTTCGCCCCGTAGGCGTGCGCGTCGCGCAGCGCACCCTCCAGGCCGGCGCGGCCCGCCGCGCGCACGGCCGGATCGGGGTCGCCCAGGCTGTGCTGCCAGTGCACGGAGTCCACCACGCTCGGGATCGCGAGCCCGCTGGCGTCGCGCGCGGCGAGCACGTCCTCGTGGCGATGTCCGGAGGGTCCGTCCATCTCGACGCCCGCGAAGCCGCAGTCGCGCGCCAGCAGGAACTTGTCGCGCAGCGTCTCGCCCGCGCCGATCATGCCGATGCCGAGCGCCTTGCGCAGGCGTCGCTGGCCGCGCGCCGCGCTCACGGCGACCGAGTGCGGCGCGCTCCGGCACGCGAGCAGCGCGTTCAGCATGGCCAGGCTGGACAGGGACAGGACTCGACGGCGATCGAGGGCGGGCATGCGGGCTCCGAGCAGGGGTGGAGCGACAGTGTACGCACGCGCCACCTGTGCCGGCATCCAGCGCAGGCTATGCTGCGCGCCCAATGGGAGCACCGGTCGTCGAGCTGCGCGGCTTGCGCAAGAGCTTCGGTGCGCGCGTCGTGCTCGACGGCATCGACCTCACGGTCGAGCGCGGCACGATCCTCGGCTACATCGGTCCGAACGGCGCGGGCAAGTCGACCACGGTCAAGATCCTGTGCGGCCTCACGCCCGACTTCGAGGGCGAGGCGCGCGTGCTCGGGCTCGATCCGCGCGCCGACCCGCTGGCGGTCAAGCGCAAGATCGGCTACGTGCCCGAGAACGCGGTGCTGTACGAGCTGCTGACCGTGGCGGAGTTCCTGTTGTTGGTCGGGCGCCTGCACTCGCTCGAGGACGAGCTCGTGAAGCGCCGCGCCACCGCCTTCCTCGAGGTCTTCGAGCTGTCGGACCGTCTCGGCGCGCGCATCCAGACGCTCTCGAAGGGCATGCGCCAGAAGGTGCTGCTGATCTCGGCCCTGCTGCACGATCCCGAGGTCGTGTTCCTGGACGAGCCGCTCTCGGGCCTGGACGTCAACGCCACGATCCTGGTGAAGGAGCTGCTGCGCGCCCTGGCCGACGCCGGCAAGACGGTCTTCTACTGCTCGCACGTGATGGACGTGGTCGAGCGCGTGTGCGACCGCATCGCGATCCTGGCCGGTGGCAAGCTGGTCGCGCAGGGGACGTTCGAGGAGCTGCAGAGCGCGCGCGGGGGTGGCTCGCTCGAGCAGATCTTCGCGGGCCTCACCAGCACGGGCGGCCAAGCGGAGCGCGTGCAGCGGCTGATGACCGCGCTGGGGGCGGGCGATGGCGCGTGAGCGCGCGGCCGGGGATCCCTGGCGGACCAAGGAGGAGGGCGCGCTGCTCCTGGCGGTGGTCCTGTGGAGCGTGGACCGCCTGCGTCCGCTCCTGCTGGCCAGCGGACTCGACTTCGCGCTCTTCCGCGAGCTCCTGCGCGTGCGGCTCCTGCTCGCGCTGCGTCCGACGCGCACGAACAGCTGGGGTCTGGCGGGCATCGCGCTGTCGCTGGTGATGACCTGGCTGGCGGGAATCGGCACCGGACTGCTGGCGCTGCTCGGCACGGATGCGGGCGCCTGGGTCGTGCTCTCGCAGTCGGTCCTGGTGGTGCTGCTCGCACTGATGCTGTTCCAGTTCCTGGCCGGGATCCTGGTGGACCCGACCGACATCGGCGTGGTGGCGCCGCACCCCGTGGCCGACCGCACGCTCTTCGCGGTGCGTCTGGCGGAGGTCTTCGCCTACCTGCTCGTGTTCACCGCCAGCTTCACGGCCGGGAACGTGCTCCTGGCCGTGTTCTCCAAGCCGCCGCTGGCGGTGCTGTTCGTCTATCCGCTGCTCTCGCTCCTGTGCGCGGCGACCACGCTCGGCGCGGTCGCCCTGCTCTTCGCGCTGTGCCTGCGGATCGTCGGGCCGACGCACTTCCAGCGCGTGACGCTGTGGGTCCAGATCCTGGGGGGCATGCTGCTCTTCGCCGGCTCCCAGGCGCCGCGCTTCGCTCGGCGCGAGCAGTGGGGACTGTGGTTCGACGAGTTCGGGTGGTTGCGCTTCCTCTGGCCGCCGTTCCAGTACGCCGACACCTTCACGCTCGCCAGCGGCGGCGAGAGCGCGGCTCCGTTCGCGGCGCTGGTCGCGGCCGTGCTCCTGCCGGCCCTGGCGCTGGCGACGACGCTGTGGCTCGCCTCGCGCTACTTCGTGGCCGGTCTGCAGGGGACGCTGAGTGCGCCGATGCCGCGCTCGAGCTGGGGGGACAGCCTCGTCACGCGGATCGGCGCGCGCCTGACGCGCGGTCCGGAGCGCGCGGGCTTCGAGTTCACCGCGGCGCTCTCGCGGCGCGAGCCGCACTTCCTGCGCGGCGTCCTGCCCCAGCTCATGATGTTCCAGGCCATGTCCCTCGGCATCGGGCTGGGTCGGCACCGCGAGCTCGCCATGTTCGTGCCGATGTCCGCCGGCTTCCTGTTCCTGGTGCTGCCGAACGTGCTGATGCAGGCCCAGGGCACGCCCACGCCCGAGGCCCGCGGCCTGTTCGCGAGCGCGCCGCTCGCGGACGACGAAGCGCTCCGGCGCGGTGGCCTGAAGGCGCTGCTCGTGCAGTGGGTCGGCGGGCCGGCCGTGATCGTCTTCTGCCTGCAGCTCTTCGTGGCCGGTGCCGAGGCGCTCCCACGCATCGTCCTGGCGCTCGAGCTGGCCTTCGTGGGGGCGCTCTTCTTCGCGCGCCGCTACGAGCTGAGGGTGCCCTTCACCCAGCCGATCCGCGTCGGCGAGACGGGCGCCGCGAACTTCGCCCTGATCCTGCTCAGCGGCTTTGCCCTGATGGCATTGGCCGGGGTGCACTGGGCTCTCTCGCGCCACCCGTTCGCGCTCGCGGCCGGGATCGTCGCCTGCGGCGGGCTCCTGGTCGTTCTCTGGCGCAGGCTGGACGCGCCGGCCCGATCCCCACGGCGGGCGAGCTCCAGGGGCGCTGCGAAGGGCGGCGCTGCCAAGGCCGGAGCTCTGGACGACGAAGGTGGTGTGGAGCGCGCGCGCGGGCCTTCCCGGCGCTTGTGAGCAGACAACCATCGGCGCGGCTCTCGGCTATCGTCCGCGGCCCTTTTCCCGACTCGCTTGCAGCCCCACCTCGACACTCCCGGCCGCGGCCCGCGCTGGCTCGCGCCGCTCTCGGTCGCGCTCATCTGGGGCGTCAACGTGCCCGTGATGAAGGCCGTGCTGGTGCACGCGTCGCCCTTCGCGTTCAACGCGCTGCGGCTGAGCGCCAGCGCGGTGGTGCTCGGCCTCGCGGATCGGCTCGAGCGCGGCCGCGCCCCGGCGCCGCGCACGCCGTGGCCGGCGGTGGTCGGCCTCGGCCTGCTCACGAGTCTCGTCTACCAGGTGCTCTTCATCGCGGGCATCGCGCGCACCAGCGCCACCCACGCCGGCTTCCTGATCGCGAGCGGCCCGCTGTGGACGGCCCTGATCGCGCGCCTCGTCGGACTCGAGCGTCTCGGCGGACGCGCCTGGCTCGGCCTCGCGCTCGCCTTCGTCGGCACGGGCCTGGTCGTGGTCGCCCAGGCGGGCGGCGGCACGGTGACGCGCGCAGCCTCGCTGGCCGGGAACACCTTGATGCTCTCGGCGATGGTGACCTGGGCCGTCGGCGCGGTGCTCTCGCGCCCCGTGCTGGCCGACTTCCCGGCCACGCGGCTCGCCTTCCTGTCCACTTGCATCGCCTTGCCCGGGCACTGGGCCCTCGCGCTCCTCGACGGAGGCTCGGGGACGAGCGTAGGCGCGGGCCTCGGCCTCGCCGGCTGGCTCGCCGTGCTCTACTCGGGCGCGCTCTCGACCGGCCTGGCCTATTCGCTCTGGAACCGCAGCGTGCGCCGCATCGGGCCGGCCCGCACCTCGGCCTTCACCAACGTCGTTCCGCTCGTCGCCCTCGCGGTCGCCTGGATCACGCTGGGCGAGCGCCCGGGCGCCGTGCAACTCGCCGGCGGCGCGCTGGTGTGGCTCGGGATCGCGGCCTGGCGCTCGACGAAGTCGCGGGCGGCGTGAGGAGCGCGAAGCGCCTGGCTACACGCCTGCGCCCGGGGCCGCTCGGCGGGACGGCGCTACTTCGGTTTCTCGGCGCGCACGCGCAGGGTGCCGGCGGCGTGCAGGGCGGCTTTGGCGGCGTGGGTGGGCTCGCACTCGTCGGCCTGGAAGTCGTGGGCGGCGCCCGGGCCGCGTGAGTCGATCACGCGTGCGCTGGTGACGGCCGTGAAGCCGGCCTGCTCGAAGGCCTGGCGCCAGCCGGTCTCGCTCAGGCGGTGCAGCGGGAGGCCCATGACCTTGGCCCAGGGCTCGCTCGCGTGGCTCTCGGCGTAGTAGTCGACCAGCGTCTCGATGCTGCCGCCGGGCTTCAGCACGCGCAAGCACTCGCGGATCGCCTGGCCGAGGTCGACGGCGTAGTACAGCGCCTCCATCGAGAAGACACGATCGAAGTGGGCGTCCTTGAAGTCGATCTTCTCGAAGGTGCAGAGCTCGTAGCGCGCGCGGATCGTGTTGCTGTGCAGGGCCTCGGCGCGCGCGATCATCTTGGGCGCGGCGTCGATGCCGATGGCCTGGACCCCGGCGTTGGCCTGCGCGATCAGGCGCGTGGCCCAGCCGTTGCCGCAGCCGAGGTCGAGCACGCGCTCGCCCGGTCGCAGCTGCATGGCTTCGATGACCTGCTTGACGACGTCGACGTGCTCGCGCTCGAGCTCCGCGTCGCGCCCCTCTTCCGCCCACCGATCGAACGTCTCGACGACCTTGCTCATCGCTGCGTGACTCTCTCCAGCATCGAATCCAGCGGTTCCAGGCAGACTTCCCAGTCGTAGTGCGCTTCCACGAAGGCGCGCGCGGCCCGGCCGAGCTCGCGCGCGCGCTCGACGTCGCGGAGTAGACCACAAACGGCCTCGACTTGCTCCTCGGCCGACTCGGCCACCAGGTAGTCCCTTCCGGGCCGACCGTCGACGCCCTGCGTCGCCGCACGCGTGCCGACCACCGCGAGGCCCATGGCCATGGCCTCGAGCACCTTGTTCTGGATGCCGCGCGCGATGCGCAGCGGCGCCACCGAGACCGCCGCGCGCGCGAGCCACGTACGCGGGTCGTCCACGAAGCCGGTGACCTCGACCCCGGGGAGACGCGCGAGCTCCTGCACCTCCGGGGTCGGGTGCGAGCCCACGATGGCGAGCGTCGTCCCCGGCACGCGTCGCTGCACCTCCGGCAGGATTGCGCGGCAGAACCAGGCGATGCCCTCGACGTTCGGGTAGTAGTTCATCACGCCCACGAACACGAGCCGGCCCGCCTCGCTGGGCGTCGTCACCGGGCGGTAGTGCGCGAGGTCCACGCCGTTCTTGAGCACGCACGAGGAGGCCCCGGGGATGCGCTCCTGGAAGATCTTCTGCTCGAGCGGCGTGCACAGCACGTTCTCGTCCACCGCGTGCGCCAGGCGCCGCTCGAACTCGTGCAGCGTGCGACCCTCGCGCCGGTAGACCCAGGACAGCGGGAAGCGCGTCTTCTCGGCGTACTGCAGCCACTTGTCCGAGTCGAGCTCGGCGAAGTGCATCACGCGTGGCAGCTCGTGGCCGAGGAAGAACGCGCCCATCGACGAGGAGTAGGCGTAGGCGAGGTCCATGCCGCCGGATCCACGACCGATGCAGCCATCGACCTCGGCCTGCAGCGCGCGCGAGCCGTAGACCGCCAGCGTCAGCGGCGTCGAACCCAGGAGCTTCGGCAGCGCGCGCCAGCGCGGCGTGGGCGGGAAGATCGCCACCTGGAAGCCGAGCTCCTCGAGCTGGCGCGCCGCCTTGCGGTCGCCCTCGTCGTGCGCGAAGGCCGCGATGCGCACGCGGTGCCGCCGCTTCAGGCGCTCGATCAGGCGCCAGGTCGTGATCTTGTCGCCCCGGTTCGGCGGGTAGGGGACGCGCTGGGAGAGGAAGAGGACGTTCAAGGGCCGCGCAGCTATCGTCCCGTCACGGGCGCGGATCTTAGGGAGCGGTCGCGGGCTCCGGAAGCGCCGTGGCCTCATCGGGCCGGCCGCGGGGCCGCCCTGGTTCGGGCGCCACCCATCGAGCCGTCGCTTCGCAGCCCGGAACCGGATTCGAACGAAGGAAACCGGAGGCGAGGTCGGCGGGGATGGGGTCCAATGAGCGCGTGACGGGCGGGACGATCCTCGAGCGCGGCGAGCTCTTGCGGCGCTTCCAGACGCGCGATCCGGCCCATCGCGGCGAGTTCCTGGTGGGCGTGCTCACGACCGGGATCTATTGCCTGCCCGGGTGTCGCGCGAAGATGCCGAAGCCGGAGAACGTGCGCTTCTTCGCGGACGAGGGGGCGGCGCGCGCGGCCGGGTTGCGGCCCTGCAAGCGCTGCCGGCCGGACGACTTCTACCGGCGCTTCGACCCGGATCGCGAGCGCGCTCGCGCGCTCGCAGCCGAGGTACGCGCCGATCCGGCGCGCTTCGCGGACACGAGCGCGCTGGCGCGCGCGGCCGAGCTCGGCGCGACCAAGCTCAACGCGCTCTTCCGCCGCCACTACCACCTGACGCCGGCCGATTTCCTGGTGCGCGCGCGCGTGCGGCGCGCACAGGCGCTGCTGTTCGACCAGCGCCGCAGCGTGCTCGACGCGGCCGGCGACAGCGGCTTCGAGAGCGCCTCGGCCTTCCACGAGAACTTCCGGCACCTGACGGGCATGACGCCGGCGGCCTACCGCGAGCTCGGCAAGTCGTCCGGGTTCGAGCTGGCGCTGCCGGCCGGCTTCCAGGCCGGCGAGCTGGCGGGGTACTTCGGGCGCGACGCCGAGGGTCGTACCGAGCGCGTGCGCGGCGCGACGCTCACGAAGGCCCTGCTGCTCGAGGGCGAGCCGGCCCGCCTCGAGCTCGAGCTCGGCGCCGCGAGCGCGCGCGTCACGCTGGCGAGCGCGCGCGCGCTGCCACGCGCGGCCCATCGCGCGGCCCACGAGCGCGTCGGCCGCTGGCTCGGGCTCGAATCCGACCCGGCGGGCTTCGAGCGCCGCGGCGCGCGCTCGAAGGAGATCGCGCGCCTGGTGGGCGCGCGCGCCGGGC
>CAZWAY010000013.1:0-17268 GCA_964631945.1 uncultured Planctomycetaceae bacterium | reverse complement strand
GTGTCGAGCACCGCTCGTTCCGCTCCCGCCACTCGCGCCCAGTCGACCGCGGCCACCTTGGCCCGCGCGTCGGGGTCCTTCAGCAGCAGCGCGGGGTGGTCGTGGGCGCGCAGGTGAACGTCAGCTTCGCCGCGACCTGTCGCGCGGCCCTGATCGAGCGCGCCGGCACGCGCGTGGACGACTTCGTGGCCCACCCGACGCCGGCGCAGGTCGCCGCGCTCGACTACGCCGACCTCGAGCGCCGCCAGTTCTCGCGCCGCAAGGCCGAGTACCTGATCGATGCCGCGCGCGCGATCGTGGCGGGCGAGCTCGACCTCGAGGGCGGGCGTCTCGAGCCCGTGCCGCTGGTCGCGGAGCGCCTCGGTGCCGTGCGCGGCCTCGGGCCGTGGTCGGTGCAGTACCTGCTCATGCGTGCCTACGGCTTCGAGGACTGCGCGCCGATCGGCGACGTGGCCCTGGCCGAGGCGCTCAAGCGTTTCTTCGGGCTCGACGAGCGCCCCGACGCGCCCGCGGCCACGCGTCTGATGGAATCCTTCGCTCCGCATCGGAGCCTCGCCACCCTCCACCTCTGGAAGAGCCTCCCGTCATGAACACGCGCACGCTCGCCCCGATCCCGACTCCGCTCGGACGCTTCCTGGCCGTGATGGATCGCTCCGGCGCCCTGGTGGCGCTCGATTTCGACGCGCGCACCTCGCCCTGGCGCACGCTGCCGCCGGACGAGCGCCGCGCCACGCGCGTCATCGACGCACTGACCCGCTACTTCTCCGGTGAGTTGCGCCAGTTCAAGCTGCCGCTGGCGCCGGACGGCACGCCCTTCCAGCGCCGCGTGTGGGACGAGCTCACGCGCATCCCCTACGGCGAGACGATCTCCTATGGCGAACTCGCGCGGCGCCTGGGCGATCCGTCGGCCGTGCGCGCGGTCGGACGGGCCAACGGCGCCAATCCGATCGCGATCGTGGTGCCCTGCCACCGCGTGATCGGCGCCGACGGCACGCTGACGGGCTACGCCGGCGGGCTGGAGCGCAAGCGCGCGCTGCTCGAGCTCGAGGCGCGCCACAGCGGCAAGCCGGTGCAGCTGGCGCTGCAGGACTAGGCCGAGCCCACCCGGCGGGCTCGTCCGCCCGGCGCGGACGCAGTAGGCTCTGCGCTCCCCGCGTGCCCGAGTCGCTCCCGAATCCCGCTCCGTCCTGCGCGCGCATGCGGCGCGGCGACTGGGCGCTCGCGCTGTGCGTCTTCCTGCTGGCGGCCGCGCTCTACGGCTCGAACGCCGCGCCCGGGATCGTGGCCGAGGGCGACGGCTCGGAGTACGTGGCCGCCGCGCGCGTGGCCGGGATCCCGCACGCGCCGGGGTATCCGAGCTACATGTGGCTGGCCTCGGGACTCGCGCGCCTGGTGCCCGCCGAGGGGCTGGCGCGCGCGCTGAACCTGCTGAGCGCCTGCTTCGCGGCGGCGACGGTCGGGCTGGTGGCGTTGCTCGGCGCACGCCTCGCGCGCCGCGCCTTTCCGGAGGCGGGCGAGCTCCCGACGCGCGCGGCGGGCGCGCTGGCCGGGATCGGACTCGCGAGCGCGACCGAGTTCTGGAACCAGGCGCTCAGCGCCGAGGTCTACACGCTCAGCACGTTCCTCCTGGCGTCGTGTCTCGTGCTGCTGCACGCGAGCGACGCACCGCGCCGGCTGACCTGGGCCGCGCTGGTCGCGGGTCTGGCCTTCGGCGCGCACTACGACGTCGGCGGTCCGGCGGCCGTGCTCGTGGCGGCCAGCGCCTGGAGCGCGCGGCACGAGCTCGGGGCTCGCCGGCTCGCGCGGCTCGTGGGTGCCTTCGCACTCGGCCTCACGACCTTCCTGTACCTCCCGCTGCGCTCGCTGGCCGATCCGGCGCTCGACTTCGGCGATCCCGAGACACCCGGGCGGCTGTGGCGGATGCTCACGCTGGCCGACATGCCGACCGGCAAGGCCTTCGCGCGCGAGCTCGGCGTGCTCTGGCAGCAGCTCGGCGCCGTGGCCGGGCTGGCGGCGGGGCAGTGGCCGGCCTGGGTCTTCGCGCTGTCCGCGCTGGGCCTGTTCGCCTTCACGCGCCGGGGCGCAGCGCTCGGCGCGGGCGCGGCGCTCGTGGCGGTGGTCGTGCTCGACTACGCGGGGATCCTGGCGATGTCCAACTTCGCGCTGGTGCCCGAGGAGATCTACGAGCTGCGCTTCCTGTTCCTGCCGGCCTACCTCGCGCTGGCGCTCCTGGCGGGGCTCGGCCTGGCGGGGCTCGCGAGCCTGCTGGCGCCGCGCGCGCGCTTCGCCGTCCCGCTCCTGTGTCTCCTGGCCGGGGCCGCGCTCGTGCCCTGGGGGCTCGCCCAGCGACGCCTGCTCGACAAGCGCGACGACCACGTCCTGCGCGAGTACGGGCTCGGCCTGCTGGCGGCGGCCGAGGGCCCGGCGCTGGTCTTCACCTTCGGCGACAACGCCTGGATGCCGCTCGTGTACCTGCAGACGGTCGAGCAGGCGCGGCCGGACGTGACCGTGATCGCGGCCGGGTTGCTGCGCCACGCTTGGTACCGCCGGGCGTTGGTGGCGCGCTCCCCCGGGCTCGTGATCCCGGAGGACTCGCCCGGCGTCGCCGGCATCGCGCGTGCGAACCTCGGGCGCGTGAACCTCTACCACGCCGACCCGCGCACGCAGTCCCTGGCGGGTTTCCAGGAGGTGCCGAGCGGCCTCTTGATGCGAATCGTGCCCGCGGGCGAGCGCGTCGCGCCCGTGGTCCCGCCCGCGCCGGCGTTCGGCGCGCGCTACGCCGTGCTCGATCGACGCGAGACGAGCCTGTGCGCGGACGTGCCCAACGCCTACCTGCGCACGGCGCAGTGGTGTCGGCAGAACGCACACGCGGCCGCGAGCGCCGAGGCGGCGCGCCAGGGCCTCGCGCTCGCGGTGCCGGAGCCGCGCCTCGCCGACGTCCACCTGGTGCGCGCGGCGTTGTGGCTGGAGCTCGGGGACGGGCTGCTCGCGCAGGGCCGGACCGCGGAGGCCGGGGCGGCCTGGCAGGGCGCGCTCCAGGAGGGCGTGGATTCCCCGCACGTCGCGCTGGCGAAGAAGCGTCTCGCGGCCTTCGCCGGATCCCGTCCGCCGGTCCCCGGTACGAGCGAAGGCGGCGGGAGCGACGGCGGCTGAGCTGCGCCGCGCCCTATACTCGCGCGCGACCTCGATGCGACGCTTCCGGCTCCTCCTCCTGCTCGCGAGCGTGTGCGGCTCCGCGGGTGCGTGCTCGCAGCCGAAGAGCGATGCCCCGCTGGTCGTGCTGGTGCTCGTGGACACGCTGCGACGGGACTCCCTGAGCTGCTACGGCAGCGCGCGCCCGACGCCGGCCATCGACGCGCTGGCGGCCGAGGGCGCGCGCTTCGAGCAGGCCATCTCCTCCTCCGGCTGGACGCTGCCCGCCGTGGCCTCGATCCTGACCGGCGTGGCGCCGCCCGTGCACCAGGCGCGCGGCAAGAACACGCGCCTGACGCCGATCAGTCCGGACGTGCCCACCGGAGCCGAGCTCCTGGCGTCGGCCGGCGTGCGCACGCTGGCCTTCACCAACGCGGCCTTCGTGAACCGCTTGCTCGGGTTGACGCGCGGCTTCGAGTTCGAGAGCCATCAGCACGCCTACAACCACGAGATCCGCCGCGCCGACGCGACCATCGACGCGGCGCTCGCGCAGCTCGCCAAGGACGACGGGCGCCCGACCTTCTGCCTGATCCACCTGTTCGATCCGCACCTCGACTACGATCCGCCCGGCGAGTTCGCGCAGCGCTACGTCGAGCCCGGTGCCCCGCCGCGCAAGCCGTTGCAGTGGCAGGACTGCAGTCAGGTGCTGCCCGGCCAGAGCGAGACGGTCACGCCCGAGCACGTCGCGCGCGTGCGCGCCGCCTACGACGCCGAGATCGCCTTCGTGGACGCCCAGATCGCGCGCCTGGTGGCCGAGCTCGAGCGTCGCGGCGACCTCGCGCGCACGACGATCGTCGTGACCGCCGACCACGGCGAGGAGTTCTGGGAGCACGGCGCCTTCGAGCACGGCCACAGCCTGTACGACGAGCTGGTGCGCGTGCCGCTGATCGTGCGCATGCCCGTCTCGTCCGGTCTTCCCGTTCCGAGCGGCCAGGTGCTCGACCTCCCGGTGCGCACGCTGGACCTCCTGCCGACGGTCTTCGACCTCCTCGGCCTGGCGTCCGCGCCCGGCTTCGAGGGCCGCTCGCTGTTGCCCGTGCTGCGCGGCGAGGACCACGAGCCGCGCGCGGTCGTGCTGGACGGCACGCTCTACGGTCGCGACAAGGTGGCGCTGCGCACCGAGAGCCACAAGCTGATCCTCGAACGCGCCCCGGGCGCCGTCCGCCGGCTCGAGCTCTACGACTGGCGCGCCGACCCGCTCGAGCGTCACGAACTCGCCGCCAGCCAGCCCGAGCTGGCCGAGCGCCTGCGCGTGGAGCTCGAGGCGCGCCTCGCCGTCTACGCGCGCCAGGCCCAGGGCCTGCGCCCGGGCGAGCTGCTCGACCTCTCGCCCGCGAACCAGGCCGAGATCCTGGAGCAGCTCGAGGCGCTGGGCTACGGCGGCGACGGCTGAAGGAAGGAGCCCGGCTCGCGATCGGATCCGGCGGCCCGGGCTGCCCTGCTCTCGGCCCGGGCGCCTAGGCGCTCTTCATCTTGCGCTGTCGGGTGGGAAAGGAGTCGACCGCGATCGCAAGGGCGCGAGCGCGTTCGGCCTCCTCGACGAGCGTGCGCTCGGGAGCGCTGATGACGTTGGCGGTGACGGAACGCTCGAGCAGCGTGTCGGTCGGCTTCTTCTCGAGCTTCTTGTCCTTGAGCGCGGCCTGGATCTTCTTGTGCACGGCCATGGCCTTGACGGCCTTCTCGAGCGCGGCATCGAGCTGACCCAGGCCCATCTCGTCGGGTGCTGGCAGGTACATGCCGCGCGTGAGGTGCTCGCGCGTGGCCTCGCCATCGATGATGGAACGCGCCACGCGGTGGGCCAGGGCGTCGCGCGGTTCGGAATAGGTGCGGCCGAGCGGGAAGGCCAAGAGGCGCAGGAACCAGGCCGCCGGGCGCAGCGGCAGGTTCGCGAGGAAGCCGAGGAAGGCTTCCTGGGCCTGATGGTGGGCGTGCTCGCAAGCCCAGCGCAGGCAGGTGAGGTCGCGTTCCTTCGAACCCTCGTCGTGGAAGCGCTTGAGCGCGGCCGAGGCCAGGTACAGCCAGGCGTGGATGTCGGCCAGGCGCCCGGTGAGCGCTTCCTTGCGCTTCAGCGAGCCGCCCAGCGTGCCCATGGCGACGTCGGCGGCCAGCGCGAAGGCGGCCGAGAGCCGGGTCGAGCGCCGGTAGTAGAGCGCGGCCGGGCCGCTGACCGGTGCGCTGGCGAAGGCGCCGTCGGTCAGGGCGAGCCACAGCGAGCGCGCCATGTTCTGGAACACGAAGCCGACGTGCCCGAAGAAGGCGCGGTCGAAGCGCGCCAGGTCCTTCTCGAACGCGCCGCGCATCTCGTCCTGCACGAACGGGTGGCAGCGGATCGCGCCCTGCCCGAAGATGATCATCGAGCGCGTCAGGATGTTCGCGCCCTCGACCGTGATGCCGATCGGGAGCGCGGCGTAGCCGCCGCCCAGGATGTTGCGCGGTCCGACGCAGATGCCCGCGCCGCCGACCACGTCCATGCCGTCGTTCACGACCTGGCGCATGCCCTCGGTCAGGTAGCACTTGGCGATGGCCGAGGCCACCGAGGGCTTCTCGCCCGCGTCCACGGCCGCCACCGTGAGCCGGCGCGTCGCGTCCATCAGGTAGGTGAGCCCGGCGATGCGCGCCAGGGGTTGCTCGATGCCCTCGAAGCGCCCGATCTCGAGCCCGAACTGCTGGCGCACCGTGGCGTAGGCGCCGACCGCGCGCGTGGTCAGCATGGCCGCGCCGGAGGCCATCGAGGGCAGCGAGATCCCGCGCCCGGCGGCCAGCGACTGCATCAGCATCAGCCAGCCGCGCCCGGCCATCTCCTTGCCGCCGATGATGAAGTCGAGCGGCACGAACACGCCCTTGCCGCGCGTCGGGCCGTTCATGAAGGCCACGCCGAGCGGATCGTGGCGCTCGCCGATGTCGATGCCCGGCAGGTTGGCCGGGATCAGCGCGCAGGTGATGCCCAGGTCCTCCTTGTCGCCCAGCAGCTTGTCCGGGTCGAACAGGCGGAAGGCCAGCCCGATCACGGTCGCGACCGGCGCCAGCGTGATGTAGCGCTTGTCCCAGTCCAGGCGCATGCCCAGCACCTTCTTGCCGTTGAAGGTGCCCTCGCACACGATGCCCTTGCTGCGCATGGAGCCGGCGTCGGAGCCGGCGTGCGGCTCGGTCAGCGCGAAGCACGGGATCTCCTCGCCCTTGGCGAGCCTGGGCAGGTAGCTCTTCTTCTGCTCGTCCGTGCCGTAGTGCAGCAGCAGCTCGGCCGGGCCGAGCGAGTTCGGCACCATCACCGTGACCGCCAGCGCCACCGAGCGGCTGGAGAGCTTGCGCACGACCGCCGAGTGCGCCGCGGCCGAGAAGCCGAGGCCCCCGAACTCCTCGGGGATGATCATGCCCATGAAGCCCTGGCGCTTGATGAACTCCCAGACCTCCTGCGAGAGGTCACCGCTCTGGTTGACCTCCCAGTCGGTGATCATCCCGCACACCTTCTCGCAGGGCCCGTCCAGGAAGTCCTGTTCGGGCTTGGAGAGCTCGCGCGGCTGGAAGTTCAGGAGCTTGGGCCAGTTCGGGCGGCCGGTGAAGAACTCGGCTTCCCAGCCCACCGTGCCGGCCTCGATCGCGACCTTCTCGGTATCGCTCATCCTCGGCAGGATCGGCGCGATCAGCGGCAGGATGCGCGCCGTGAGGAGCTCGCGCCGCACGCCCTCGATGCCGGTGAGCGTGGCGACCAGCGCGAACAGCCCCGCGCCGAACAGGAACACGAAGACGTGCGCGGGTTCGTTCCACCACCAGTTCGCGAACAGGAGCGCGCCGGGCACGACCCAGCCGAGCCAGGTGCGACCGTGGTAGAAGAGCACGAAGGCGACGACCAGGGCGGCGAGCGCGAAAAGAGTCATGGTCGAGAAGGGACGCGAGAACGGGCCGTGGCGGGCCCGGTGGGGGGGTAGCGTACTCCCTATCGGTTCCTCGAAAGCGCTACCCAAGCCCTTTTCGGCCAAGGTCTTAGGTCGTCGGCGCCGGCCCGCAGGCGCGCCGGCCGAGATCCCGGTCGCGGCCTAAGGCGAGCGCTCACAAGGGCTTGAGCTCGGCCGGCGGGGCCGCCCCGCGGGGCGCCTCCGCGCGCCAGGCGTGCTGGGAGTGCAGCGCGCGCTCGAGCTCCTCGCGCTCGGCGATGAGCCTCGCCCTCGGCCAGGCGAGCGCGTTCGCAAGGCGCTCGAGCACGCGCGCGCGGACCGCCATGCTGGACGCCGCCGGGCCGTAGCCGAGGTCGGTGCGGCGCAGGAAGAAATCGCACGCTCCGAGGCAGTCCTCGTGGCGCACGGCCCAGTCCACCTCGCCCAGCAGGGTCTCTGGATCGAGCGGCGCGTGCCCCTCCTCGCTGCGCTGGCAGAACTCGCCGACCGCCGGCCCGAGCGCGGCGTAGCGCCGCGTCCAGGCGGGCTCGACCGCCTCGCGCGGGAGGCGCGCGCGACCGTGTTCGTCGAGGCTCGACCAGGCTGGACGCGGGACGGGGCGCTCGAAGGCCCCGCGCAGGCGCAGACTCCGCGTGGGCGAGTGCCGGCGCGCGTCGCCGAGACCGAGCTCGTCCGCGATGCGTGCGCCCAGGCGTTCGGCCATGGACCGGTAGCCCGTCAGCTTGCCACCCGCGATCGTGTAGATGGCGCCCTCGCGCTCGACGCGCTCCTCGCGCGAACGCGCCGAGGGTGAGTCCTCGTCCGCGGCCAAGAGCGGACGCAGCCCGGCCCAGGTCGCGAGCACGTGCTCCTCGCCCAGCCCGGCCTCCGGGACGAGCCCGTTGGCCGAATCGAGCAGGTAGCGCACCTCCGGGTACGTGGCACGCACGGGTGCGTCGGCGGGGGCATCCAGATCGGTCGTGCCGATGACCGTGAAGCGCGGCCAGGGGATCAGGAACATGACGCGTCCGTCGAGCGGCGAGGGAAAGATCACCGCGCCATCGGTCGGCAGACGCTCGCGCGGCAGCAGGACGTGCGTGCCGCGCGTCGGCCGGATCCAGCCGGAGGGCAGGCCGGCGCGCGCGCGCAGGCCGTCCGTGCGCGGGCCGCCCGCCAGGACCACGGCGCGCGCGGTCAGGGTGCGTTCTTCCCCGCTCAGGCGGTCGCGCAGACGCACGCTCGCGCCGCTCTTGCCGTTCTCGAGCGCGAGCGCCTCCATGCGCGAGAGCGCCAGGGCGCCACGCGCCACGGCGCTGAGCACCACCGCCAGCGTCAGGCGCGCGTCGTCGGTGGCCCCGTCGAGGTACGAGCCGCCGCCGCGCAAGCCCGCCACGCGGATGCCCGGTACGGCGCGCGCGACGCTGCGTGCGGACAGCAGGCGCGGCAGCCCGAGCACGCGCGGCACGGAGACGAGCGTGTACAGCCCGAGCCCCGCCGCCAGCTTCAGCCGTCCGGTCGGGCCGCCGCGGTGGATCGGGAAGACGAAGCGCTCCGGCCACACAAGTCCGGCCGCGTTGTCGAGCAGCAGCCCGCGCTCGAGGCACGAGTCGCGCACCAGGCCGAACTCGAACTGCTCGAGGTAGCGCAGGCCGCCGTGGATCAAGCGCGAGGAGGCGCTCGAGGTGGCGGAGGCCCAGTCGTCCCGCTCCACCAGCGCGGTGCGGATCCCGCGTGTGGCGAGGTCGAGCGCCAGTCCGGCGCCGGTGATGCCGCCGCCGACGACGAGGACATCGGGCGGCTGCCGCTCGAGCTCGGCGAGACGCTGCGCGCGGGTGGGCAGGTGGGTCGGGCTGGACATGCGAACGCCGGGCGAGGATAGCGCCGAGCGCGAGCCCGGATCGATCGTCACTCCAGGGCCGCGCGCTGCAGCCGAAAAACGACGCAGTGCCGCAGGTCGTCGCCGCGGTAGACGAAGTCGGAGGACTCGAAGCGCAGGTTCAGGAACTCGCGTCCGTCGAGCACGGCGGGAATGGGCACGTGCAGCGCCAGGGCGGCCTCGGGCTCGAGCTCGAAGGCGCCGATCTCCAGCTCCTCCAGGAACACGCGCACGCGGGCGCCGGCCAGCGCCCGGTCGGGCAGCGCACGGCCGGTGACGGTCACGACCGTCGTCCCCGCAGCGCGCTGCAACACCAGCGAGGCGTAGGGCGAGACGAGGCCCTCGAGGTCGAGCCCACCATGCACCTGGCGCGCCTCCGCCAGCGTGAAGTCGGGCAGGTCGATGCTGGCTACCGGGTCGCGCACGAGGTCGCGTGCCCGATCGGAGCGGTCGCGCGCGAAGGCCAGGCCGTCCCGCGTCCAGTCCTCGGCCATGCGCTCGGCCTCCGGCCAGGCGTCGAGTTCCACGCGCGGGAGCAGCTTGCGCACGCGGATGAGCCCGTACAGGAACTGCGCCACGCGCGCGTGCCCGGACGGGTTCCAGTGCGAGTCGCTGGGCGTCAGCCAGGCGCTCTTGTCGAGCGCGAACTCGACCGGGAGGTAGGCCAGCGCCTCGGGCGCGAGCTTGGAGCCCAGGTGCTGGTGCAGCGGCGGCGCGAGCGGACCCCAGTGCGGGATGAGCACGTAGCGCGCCGGCTCTGGCAATCGCGCCGCGGCCGCCTGCAGGGCCTGGATCGCCGCCAGCGCTCCGGCGAAGCGCGTGCGGCTCTCCCAGTCCTCGCCGCGCGCCAGGAAGTTGCGCGTGTTGTGGTTCAGGAACGAACCCGGGTAGCGGTCGAGCAGCACCGAGTCGGCGCGCTCGCGGTGGGCCGGGGCGAAGCTGGCCTCGGCCCCGAAGCCGCGCACGCCGCTGACGTCGTCGAGATCGTTGGGCAGGCTGATCTGCAGCACGAGATCGGGTCGCAGGCGGTCGAGCTGGCGCCGCAGGAAGGCACACTCGCTCCGGATGTTCCAGCTGTTGACGGCGAAGTGCAGGCACTCGAAGCGCGGCTTCGGTTCGGCCGCGCGCTCGTCCAGGTGGTGTTCGAGCGCGACGCCGAGGCGATCGGCATCGGCGATGTTCAGCCCGAAGACGAACGAATCGCCCAGCAGCACGATGCGCACCACGCCGGGGGGCTTGTCGAGCTCAAAGGGTCGCTCGCGTATTCCGATGGCGTTGGTCGAGGCGCCATGGAGCTCGCGCTCGGCGATCAGGAGCCGGCCCACCTCGGGGTCGGGGTGCGCGTCGAAGTGCTGGGCGTTCTCGCTGAGCTTGCGGATCACCTCGCGCCGCACCTCGGGGTCGCGCAGGGCTTCCTCGCCGAAGAAGACCTCGCCGCGACCGCCCTGCGCGAGCTTCCAGCCCAGCAGGGCGGAGACCAGCAGCAGGGCGCAGCACAGGCCCGCCAGCACGGCGGCGAGACGCCGGTCCGGAGCGGAGGCGGGGCGAGCGGGCATCTCCCGGCGGAGCATAGCATCCGCGTTCGGTCGCGCTCAGTGCTCCGTGCTCGCGCCGAGCCGCCAGCCTTCGAAGGGCCGCGCCAGGCCGCGCCGGCGAGTCTCGGCCTTCATGCCCATGTGCGCCAGGGCCTCGTCCAGGCAGCGCTCGGAGTCGCCGAGCACGAGCCGCGCCAGGCGCTCCTCGCCGGCGCCGTCCGGCTCCGACTCGGCCAGCGTGCCCCGCACCGGCAGCTCCTGCAGGAAGGGACGGTGGCGCGGATCGAGCACGCGCTTGTCGAGCACGAACACGCAGCCCTTGTCGCTCTCCTTGCGCATCAGGCGCCCGAAGCCCTGGCGGAACTTGGCCAGCGCGCGCGGCAGGTAGATCGTGCGGCGCTGCTCGGCCGCGCCCAGCGCGGCGCACTGCGCGTGGTGGTAGCGATCGGGCACCCCGAACGGGAGACGCGCGAGCACGAGGTATTCGAGCGTCGCGCCCGGGAAGTCGGCGCCGTACCAGAAGGCGTCGAGGCCGAGCAGGACCGAGTCGACCTGCGAGCGGAAGAGCTGCCCGAGCTCCTCCTTGCTGGCGCCGCGCATGCGTTGCCACCAGAACGGCAGGCGCCGCGCCGCGAAGAACGGTTCCAGGCGCGTGCCGACCGCGGCCAGGTCCTCGGCGTTGGTGAACAGCGCCAGCAGCCGTCCGCGCGTGCGCTCGGCCAGGTAGCCGATGAAACGCGCGGCGTAGTCGAGGTAAGCCTGCTTGTCGCCCACGGGCGGCGCGTCGCGCGGCACGGCCAGCAGCACGCGCGCGTAGTCGAAGGCCTCGGGCGCGCGGAAGGAGAGCACCGGGACGGGCTCGCGTTCCTCCTCGGGCGCCGGTTCGCTCGCGCGCGCGAGGCCCAGGTAGGCCGCGGCGGACTCGAAGCCGCCGCGCAGCCAGGTGGTGGCGGAGAGCAGCACGGCGCCGGCCAGCATCGGGTAGTAGTGGCGCCCGAGGTGCTCGTGCGGCAGGAGCACGCGCGTGACCAGCACGTCGTCGCCGCCCGGAGTCGTCTCGAGGTCGTGGAAGCTCTCCTGCCCGAAGGCCGGTCGCCCGTGGGCGTCGCGCGGGATCCACTGCTGCACGGCGGCGCGCTGCTCCTCGAGCTCGACCCGCAGGATCTCCAGCGCCCGCCGCAGGCGCGGGGCGTCGCGCGTGGGCACCGCGCCGTCCAGCGACTCCTGCAGGCGCGCCAGGCCCGCGCCGAGCGCGCCCAGGGCCGTGCCCAGGGCGGCATGGCTCGCCAGCAGGGCGTCGCCGAACTCCAGCGCGTACTCGCGGAACAGGGAGTGCTGGTCGGCGTCGGTGCGCTCGTGCACGCGCTCGGCGCGCCAGGTCTTGAAGGCCGCGCCCTGCCGGGCGAGCTCGGTCAAGGCCGTGCGTGCGCCGGCCTGGGCGGCCAGACACGCGCCGACCTGCGCCGCCGCCTCGCTGCCGTCCGGCGCCGCGGCGGCCACGCGCGCCAGGGGCCGGCGTCCGTCGCCGCCGGTGTGGAGCCTGGCGAGGCTGTCGTGGATCTGGCGCAGGCCGACCGAGGAGCTGAAGGCGTTGAGGGCCACGTCGTGCAGGTGCTCGCACTCGTCGAACACGAGGTGCTGGAAGAAGTCGCGCCGCGCCAGCACCAGGGCGTGGTTGGTGATCACGACGTGCGCGCGTTCGGCCGTGCGCCACGCGCACTCGGCCGCGCAGGTGGCGCGGTCGCTCGCCAGCGTGCAGCAGCCCGCCTCGCTGCGCACCGCGCGCAGCAGGCGTTCGGCCGCGCGCCGGTAGGATTCGGTGTCGAGCCCACTCAGCGGTACGCGAGTCGAGAAGCGATCGAGGTCGCCGCACTCGTCGCGCAGCGCGAACTGCGCCAGCGCGCTCCACGCCAGGAACTCGTCCGGGGCCTCGCCC
This sequence comes from uncultured Planctomycetaceae bacterium, assembly GCA_964631945.1. Lineage (GTDB taxonomy): Bacteria > Planctomycetota > UBA1135 > UBA1135 > JABFRZ01. The sequence continues at coordinate 4,857 of CAZWAY010000013.1, read as the reverse complement.
GCGCTCGGCGTCTGCAGGCACAGCGCGCGCCAGCACAGGTAGTTCTCGCGTCCCTTGAGCAGCGCGACGCGCACGTCCTGGATGCCGGTGGCCGCGCGCAGGAGCTCGAGCGCGAGCGGCGTCTCGCGTTCCATGGCCTGCTCCTGGAGCACGCGCGTGTAGGTCGCGATCCCGACGCGGGCCTGGTTGCGCACGGCCCACAGCGCGGTCGGCACCAGGTAGGCCAGCGTCTTGCCCGTGCCGGTCGGGGCGTGCACGAGGCGCAGCTCGCGGCGCCCGAAGCCGGCGGCGATGACGCTGGCGACCCCGTGCTGGCCGAGGCGGTAGCTGGGGCTCGTTCCGGCCTCCGGACGAGCCGCGAAGTGCCGCGGCAGGTGCTCCTGGAAGATCTCGTCCACGTGGCGCCGGTCGGTCTCGTCGAGGGTGCGCTCGCCCTCGACGCGCGGCGCGGTCAGCGCGCCCTCGCCCGTGCCCGTGCGTTGCCAGCGCGGGCGGGCCGCGTCGAGCGCCGCGAACAGGTCGGGCAGCTCGCGCGCCGCGCCGGACAGGCGCGCATCGCGCAACTCGTAGCTCTCGGGCTCCAGCTGGCGGGCGGGATCGCGCCAGGTGCTCGGGTGCTCGAGCAGCGCGAGCACCAGGGCGGCGTCGCGTGCGCGCCCCGAGCCCGCCCTCTCGAGCGCATGCGCCGCGGCGCCCAGCGCGTAGACGAGCAACGCGCGCGCGGGTTCGCCTTGGGCCAGCACGCGCGCGGCGAGCCGACCCAGGGCCGCGCGCAGGTGCGCGGGTTCGAGCGCGCGCGGTCCGGCTTCCGGCTCGCGTCCGAGCAGGGTCGCGGTCAGGCCCTCGCCCTCGGCCGCCAGGCGCCCGGGCAGGACCAGGCTGGCGATCTCCGCCAGATCGAGCACGGACACCGTCGGCGCGTCGGCGCGCGAGTTCCACCAGGCGAGGAAGGCCTGGCGCGCGACCGTGATCACGTTGCAGCCCGCCAGGAAGCCCTGCAGCTCGGCCAGAGCCTGTGCCGCGGGCAGCGCGTGGTTCCGATCGGAGCCCTGCAGGCCGAACTCGTGCGCGAGGCGCGCGCCCACGTGCTCGCCGGAGCCCGAGTCGCCCGGCGCGTCGGGCGCGCTCTGCGAGCGCGCGAAGGTCGCGAAGCTTTGCCAGCGTCCGTCCCCGTCCTGGCGCAACGCCTGCACGCGCAGCAGGGCATCACGCGTCGGATCGCCGCCGGTGCTCCACAGCGTGGCGAAGGCCAGGCGCGCCGGGCGCTCGGCCGACCAGGACGTGGCGCGCGCGGGCTCGGGGTAGAGACCCTCGTCCCAGGGTGCTCCCTCGCTCACGCGGATCATCGGTGCGTGAGGATAACGCCGGGTCCGTGCGGCCCGAGCGTGCGCATTCGCCGCGCGCGCACACCCGGGCGAGGTGCCGGCCGAGTGCAAGACTCCTTCGTTCGCTAGACGGCCTCGGGCTCCTCCATTAGGATCCTGCGCCCCCGTCGCACCGGACTGGACGTGCCGCCGGGCTCCGAGCTCCTTCCCCCCCCAGACGGCTCACGATCCCGTTCCTGTACCGGACAGAACGCCTCCATGGAAATCTCGGAGATCCAGGTCGACGGCTACGAACGCGTCGCGCGCTGCCGCGACCCTCGTTCGGGCCTGCACGCCCTCATCGCCATCCACGACACGACCCTCGGCCCGGCTCTGGGCGGCATGCGCATGCTGCCCTACGCGAGCGAGGACGAGGCGCTGTTCGACGTCCTGCGGCTGGCCAAGGGCATGACCTACAAATCGGCCGTGGCCGATACCGGGCTGGGCGGGGGCAAGTCGGTCATCCTCGGCGATCCGAAGAAGAAGTCGCGCGCGCTGTTCGAGGCCATGGGGCGCTTCGTGGACAGCCTGGGCGGGCGCTACATCACGGCCGAGGACATGAACATCGGCATCCCCGACCTCGAGATCGTGCGCACGCAGACGCGCTGGGTCTCGGGCCTCTCGCGCGAGTCGGGCAGCTCGGGCAACCCCAGCCCGTACACGGCCGTGGGCTGCATCCAGGGCATGCGCGCGGTGCTGAAGGAGGTCTGGGGCTCGGACGATTTCCGCGACAAGCGCTTCCTCCTGCAGGGGGTTGGAGCGGTGGGGGGGCGCATGGCCGAGCTGCTGAAGGAGCGCGGTGCGCAGGTGGTCATCTGCGACATCAACGCCGAGCGCGTGAAGGAGCTGCAGAAGAAGCACGGCTTCGAGGCGGTACCCGACGCCGGCCACGAGTCGATCGCGTGCGACGTCTACGCGCCCTGCGCGCGCGGCGCGACGCTGAACGACGAGACCATCCCGAAGCTGCGCTGCAAGGCCGTGGCCGGTTGCGCCAACAACCAGTTGCGCGAGCCGCGCCACGCGGATGCCCTGCGCGAGCGGGGGATCCTGTACGCGCCCGACTACGTGATCAATGCCGGCGGCATCATCAACGTGGGGCTGGAGCTCGCGCCGGGCGGCTACGACGAGGCCAAGGCCATGGCCAAGATCGAGCGCATCTACGATCAGCTGGCCAAGGTCTTCGAGCTGGCGCGCGAGCACGACCTCAACACGCGCGAGGCGGCCGAGCACCTGGCCGAGATGCGCCTCAAGCGCGCGCGCGAGCAGCAGGCGCGCAAGCGCTAGCCGAGCGCGTCCGGGTCCTACTCCTTGCGCAGGAAGTCGACCAGGTCGGCTTCCAGCTCACGCAGGCCGTAGTCCATCACCGTCAGCGCGCGGTAGGTGATCTTCTCCAGCGCCTCGGGCGTGTTGGGATTGAGCGCGCGCGGCGGCGGATAGGAGAGGAAGTAGGAGAGCGACAGGCGCTCGACCTCGCCGCCCTGCTCGCGCCCGGCGTACTGCCAGGGCGCGTCGTCGAAGGGCAGCGTGCCGGTGAGGATCTCGTAGAGCATCACGCCGATGCCCATCACGTCGGCCTTGTTGTTGCGCAGCAGCAGCGGGTTGTAGTGCGGCGTGGTGGAGATCAGGGTCTCCTTGTTCGTGCGCAGGGCCGGGTCGATCATCACCACCGAGCCAGAGGGCTTGACGATGATGTTCTCGGGCTTGAGGTCGCCGTGGTAGGGCAGCGTGCCCGACTCGTTCAGGTCCTGCAGCGCGCGCGCGATCGCCAGGAACCAGTTCAGGCGGATGCCCTCGAGCGCGCGGATCTTCTCGCGCAGGGTCTTGCCGCGCACGTACTCCATCACCACCACGGGGCGGCCGTCGATCTCGAACTGGTCGCGCACGCGAACCACGTTGGGGTGCTTGACGTCCGTCAGGAGCACGGCCTCGCTGCGCACCAGCGAGTCGATCTCGTGCATGTCGAGGAAGTCGATACGCACGCCGTCGGGCCGGAAGAACACGGCCTCACCCGGGGTCTCGTCGGGGCTGATCCACTCCTGTGAACGTTCGTCGGTGATCTCGACGAAGCGCGTCACGTAGCGCCCGCCGCCGGCCACGTCGCCGAGCTTGAGCGCGACCTTGCGACCCTGGGAGTCCTCGGCCAGGTACACGTAGGCGAAGCCTCCGCGTCCGAGGAACTTCTGGACGCGATAGGAACCGAGGTACTCGCCAGCCTGGAGCTTGATCATGGGGGAGGGCGCCTCTGGGTCGTTGTGCCCCGCTGGGGGCAAGGGTGTTTCGAGCGATGCCCCTACCGGGATTGAGGCAATCCAGCGTCCGACACGGGGTCGCCGGAGGGGCCCGCGGGCGTGCGCGCGTGAGCTTCGAGGCCGAGCTCCTCGGCGCCCTGACGGGTTCCAGGAATCGGATCGCGCGCGGGCTCGTCGAGCTCGATCAGCTCGCACGCGCTCGCCGTTCCGAAGATGTGCTGTGCGCCCGCCGCGATCGTGCCCGACCCGACCCACACCGGCTCTTCGTGGTGTGGCAGGTAGCGGAACGCGCGTCCGAGCGTGTCGATCAGCCCGAGATCCTGGTGCCAGGCGTTGCGGACCACGTAGATCGAGTCCTGCGTCCGCCGGCGGTCCGCGAACAGCACCACCAACCCGAGCGTCTCGCCGCCGCACTGCACCTCCCAGGTGCGTGCTCGCGTCCCCACGCGCACGGCGGGCGTCGGCGTGCTCGACACCTCGCGGGTCGAGACCGTGCGGCAGCCGCTGGCGAGCAGGGCGGCCGTCGCGAGCAGGGACACGGCAGCGGAGGAGTTCATCGCCCGCCGCCTATCGACACGCACGCCACCCGACCCAAGCGGTTGCTCGCCAGAATCCGTCACGCCGTGCGCCCCGGGCGCACGATCCGACGGTTCTCGCCGAATAGGAGCTCTACGGTCGCCGCCTCCTCCTCGTTCCGCTGGTCGCGCGCGCATGCGTAGAATGGCCGCGCCCATGGATGCCCATGCCCTCGACTGCCACCGCCGCGCCGGGAAGATCGCCAAGGAGTGCCGCGACTGGGCGGCGGAGAACATCCGCCCCGGCGTGCGCGTGCGCGACGTGCTCGAAACGGTCGAGCAGATGATCCGCGCGCGCGGGGCCGAGCCCGGCTTCCCGGCGCAGTCCAGCCGCAACTCGATCGCGGCCCACTACTGCAGCGCACCGGGTGACGAACTCGTCTACGAGCAGGGCGATTGCGTCAAGGTGGACATCGGCGTCCACGTCGAGGGCTACGTGGCCGACACCGCCGCGAGCGTGGACCTGTCCAGCGATGGCCGCTGGAGAGCGCTCATCAAGGCCTCGGCCGATGCGCTGGCCGCCGCGATCGCCACGGTCGGTTCGGGCGTGAGGGTCGGGAAGATCGGCGCGGCCATCGAGCGCACGATCATGGCCGCGGGCTACCAGCCCGTGCGCAACCTCACCGGACACGGACTGGGGCGCTGGAAGGTCCACACCCCGCCGCAGAT
>CAZWAY010000012.1:0-94799 GCA_964631945.1 uncultured Planctomycetaceae bacterium | reverse complement strand
GCTTCCACCGCGAGCTCGGCAAGATCATGTGGGACCACTGCGGCATGGCCCGCACCGCCGCGGGCCTGGCGCTCGCGAAGGGGAAGGTGCGCGCGCTGCGCGCCGAGTTCTGGGAGAACGTGCGCGTGCCGGCCGGGGCCGCGCGCCTCAACCAGAACCTCGAGCACGCCGGACGCGTCGCCGATTTCCTCGAGTTCGCCGAGCTGATGATCGACGATGCCAGCATGCGCAGCGAGTCCTGCGGCGGACACTTCCGCGAGGAGAGCCAGACCGAGGAGGGCGAGGCCAAGCGCGACGACCAGCGCTACTCCTTCGCCGCCGCCTGGGAGTACCGCGGCGACGGCCAGCCCGCCACGCTGCACCAGGAGCCGCTCACCTTCGACTACGTGAAGCCCAGCCAGCGGAGCTACAAATGAGCGGCGCCCACTCCCCCTCCGACGCCATGCGCATCACGCTCAAGGTCTGGCGCCAGGACGGTCCCGATCGACCCGGGCAGCTGCAGACCTACCCGCTGGACGACGTGTCGCCGCACATGTCGTTCCTGGAGCTCCTGGACGTGCTGAACGAGCGCCTGATCGCGCGCGGCGACGATCCGGTGGCCTTCGACCACGACTGCCGCGAGGGCATCTGCGGCGCCTGCTCGCTGGTCATCGACGGACAGGCGCACGGGCCCGAGGCCCTGACCACGGTGTGCCAGCTGCACATGCGGCGCTACGCCGACGGCGACACCATCCACGTCGAGCCCTGGCGCGCCAACGCCTTCCCGGTGGTCAAGGACCTGGTCGTCGACCGCAGCGCCTTCGACCGCATCATGGCGGCCGGCGGCTTCGTCTCGACCCACGCCGGTTCGGCCCCCGACGGCAACGCCGTCCCGATCGACAAGCCCGCGGCCGATCGCGCCATGGACGCGGCCGCGTGCATCGGCTGCGGCGCGTGCGTGGCGGCCTGCCCCAACGCCTCGGCCATGCTGTTCGTGGCCGCCAAGGTGGCGCACCTGGCGCAGCTGCCGCAGGGCGCGCCCGAGCGCGAGCGCCGCGCCCTGGCCATGGTCCACACCATGGATGCCGAGGGCTTCGGCAACTGCAGCAACCACTTCGAGTGCATGGCCGCCTGCCCGAAGGGCATCTCGGTCGAGAACATCGCGCGCCTGAACCGCGAGTACCTGCGCGCGGCCCTGTTCGAGCGCCCGGCGCCCACGGCCAGCGCGGGCGACTGATGCGCGCCGGGCGCGGGGCCGCGGCTATTCGCCCTCGCGCTCCGCGTCGTCCGTGCTGCCCGTGTAGCCGAGCTGCTGCATCTCCATGCGCTTGTCCGCGCCCGAGTCCAAGAGCTCCGACGTCACCAGCGGCGTGAGCATCTCCTCGAGCGCCTGCAGATGGGCGCGCAGCAGCTCGGCCGGCCAGTCCTCGCGCTGCAGCAGGCTGTGCTGCTCGGCGGGGTCGGCGTCCAGGTCGAAGGCCGCGTGCAGCCGCCCGGCGCGCACGGCCGCGAGGTCCTCGTAGCCGATCACCTTGCGCGGGCCGTCGATCACGGCCAGTGTCGGCTGCTCCTTCTCGCGCGACTGGAAGGCGTAGACCACGCGCCCCTCCTCGGGCGCGAGCAGCGAGCGCCCGCGCCAGTGCGCCGGCCGCGCGAGGCCGGCCAGGTCCGCCAGGGTCGGCGCGAAGTCGATCAGCGACACCGGTCGCGACTCGCGTCCCGCCGCGATGCCCGGTCCGTGCAGGATCAAGGGCACGCGCAGCTCTTCCTCGTACACGCGGCCGGCGTGGAACGGGCGCCCGTGCTCGAAGAAGGCCTCGCCGTGGTCGCTGGTGAACAGCAGCGTGGCGCGCGTGAACAGCGCGCGCGCCTCGAGCTCGGCACGGAAGGCCGCGAACATCCCGTCCAGCTCGAAGACCTTGGCGCGGTAGAGGTCGAACAGGCCGCGCACGGTCGCGCGCGCGGCCGGGTCCTCGGGCGGTGCCTCGTGCGCGGGTCCGTGGTCCTCGACCGCGCGCACCAGCGGCGCCGCCAGCAGGTCCGCGAAGCCGTGACCGAGCTGCAGCACGTCCTGCCAGCGCGTGCGCGTGGCCGGCTGCACGTCGTAGGGCGCGTGCACGTGGTAGGACTGCACGAACAGGAACAGCGGCCGGCCGTCGTCACCGTCGAGGAAGGTGCGCACGCGCGCGAGCGTGTCGAGCTCCTTGCGCTCGTCGAAGCTCTCGAAGCCCTGCTCGAGGCCGTGGCTCTTCGAGACGATCACGCCATCGCTGACCAGGCCACAGCGGTAGCCGTGGGCCGCGAGCCGCTCGGCCAGCGTCTCGACCGCGCCGGGCAGGCGGTTGTAGTAGTCGACCTGCCCGTTCTGCTGCGGATAGACCCCGGAGAACATCGAGGAGTGCGCGGGCAGCGTGTGGGTGCTGGTGGACCAGGCGCGCGTGAAGGTGCGCGACTCGCTCGCGAAGCGGTCGATCTCCGGCGTGAGCCCGAGCGTGTTGCCGTAGGCCGCCAGGTTGTCGGCGCGGAAGGTGTCCGCCAGGAACACGATCAGGTCGCGCCGGCGTTCCCCCAGTGCCGGCGGACGGGCGGCGTACGTCCCGAACTCGCGCGGTCCGAGGCGCGGCGCCAGGAACGAGCTCAGCGCCGGTGGGCCCTCCACCTCGAAGTCGAGCCGGGCCTTCTTCACGCCGCCGCGCGGCAGGTCGATGGCGTGCCACTCGATGGCCTCGCCCAGCTCGCCCACCGCCAGCACGCGCTCGAACACGGTCGCGCCATCGAGGCGCACGCGGAAGGTGTGCGGCGCCGTGCGCGCCCCGCGCTCCGCCACGATCGGCTCCACGGCCGTGCCGAAACGCAGGCGCGATTCGGGCGGGATCGAAAGCGCGATCGAGCGCGGATGCCCGCTCGGCACCCACAGCCCGGCGCCGCTCAGCCGGCGCCCCCCCACGCGCCGCCCGCTCGCATCCCGCTCCTCGAAGGCCAGCACGGCCCACAGCTCGCAGTGCTTCGGCGGCTCTTCGCCCGGCGCCAGCGCGAGCACGGCGCGCGTGAGCTCGCTGGTGAAGGACCCAGGCTCGCGCCCGAAGCGCTCGGGCTCGCCCTCGTAGGGGAAATCGCGCTGCCCGGCGCGCAGCCGATAGGGCGCGCCCCCGCCGGCGGGAGCGCCCACCGCGAACACCGGCAGCGGGGCCGAGAAGCGCCCGGCCTGGGCCTCGGCGCGCCAGGCCGCGCGCTCCAGCGCGCCCACGACCCACAGGTCCGCGCCCTCCTGCTCGACGCGCACGCCCGCGCCCAGCTCGCCCACGGGCGGCGCGCCCGTGACCTCGGCGCGCGCGAGATCGATCCACGCGGGCGCCGGCGGTCCGCCGCAGCCGGCCGAGGCCAGGAGCACGCCGAGGGCCGCGAGGAACGCCCAGCGCGCGGGCCTCACCCCCCCACCCTGCCGGCCGGGCGGCGTTCGCGCTTCTTGGTGCAGGCCGCGCAGCTCCCGAACAGGCGCAGGTCGTGGTGCTGCAGCGTGAAGCCCTTGCGCAGCGCGACCTCGACCTGCAGGGCCTCGATGCGCTCGTCGCTGAACTCCTCGATGCGCCCGCACTCCAGACACACGAGGTGGTCGTGGTGGCGATGTCCCAGCACGTGCTCGTACAGGAGCTCGTCCTGGCCCACGTCGAGCGTCTGCAGGAAGCCACCCTCGACCAGCAGCGAGAGCGTGCGGTAGACGGTCGCGCGCGAGACGGCCGAGCCCTCCTCGGCGCGCATCCAGCCGTACAGGGTCTCGGCCGAGAAGTGCTCGTGGGTCGCGAAGGCGCGCTCGAAGATGCGCTTGCGCTGCGAGGTCAGCTTGAGCGCGCGCGTCCGGAGGAAGCCCTCGAAGGCGCGCTGGATCGAGGCCTGGTTCACGGGGCGGGCTCCGAGTGCATGGTAGCGCGCCCGGCGGCCGCGGGCGATCGACCGCGCCCGCCCCCGCTACGACGAGCCGCCGTGCTCGTGGCCCCGCGGTCCACCCGCGAAGAGACCGCTCGGATCGTCGAGCTCCTCGCCGCTCGTGGCGCCGGCGCGCGTGGCGCGCGGCAGGCCGATGTCGCGGCGCTCGAACTTGCCGTTCCAGCGCACGAGATCGCAGGCCCGGTAGGCCTGCTCGCGCGCGGCCAGCACGTCACTGCCCAGGGCCGTGACGCACAGCACGCGCCCGCCGTTGGTCAGCACCTGGCCGCGATCGCTGCGCGTGCCGGCCTGGAACACGACCGCGTCCGCGACCGCGCCGGCCTCGGCCAGCCCCTGGATCACGTGGCCCTTCTCGTAGGCACCGGGGTAGCCCTGGGCGGCCGCGACCACGCCCACGCAGCTGCGCTCGTCCCACTCGGGCGGCTGCTCCTTCTCGAGCTCGCCGCGCGCCACCGCCAGGAGGTAGGGCACCAGGTCCGAACGCAGGCGCCGCACCAGCCCCTGGGTCTCGGGATCGCCGAAGCGGCAGTTGAACTCGAGCACGCGCGGCCCGGCCTCGGTGATCATCAACCCGGCGTACAGGACGCCGCGGTAGTCGATGCCCTCGACGCGCAGCCCGTGCAGGGCCGGCAGCAGCACGCGGCTCTCGATCTGGCGCATCAGGCGCTGCGTCACGAAGGAGACCGGCGAGACGATGCCCATGCCACCCGTGTTCGGGCCGCTGTCGCCGTCGTGGGCCTGCTTGTAGTCCATCACGGACTCGAGCAGGCACAGCGTCGTGCCGTCGGTCAGGAGCTGCACCGAGAGCTCGCGCCCGGCGATGAACTCCTCGATCACGACCTCCCGTCCGGCCTCGCCCAGCGTGCGCTTCTCCATCAGCGCATCGACCACGCCGCAGCCCTCGCGCGCGTCCTCGACCACGAACACGCCCTTGCCGGCGCACAGGCCGTCGGCCTTGATCACCTGCGGCCACAGGCTCTGGCTCTCGAGGTACGCCTTGGCCGCGCCGGCGCGCTCGAAGCGGCGCCAGGCCCCGGTCGGGATGCGGTGGCGATCGAGGAACTCCTTGGAGAAGACCTTGGAACCCTCGAGGCGCGCGCCGGCGCGGCCGGGGCCGAACACCAGCACGCCCGCCGCGCGCAGACGGTCGGCCAGCCCGAGGACCAGCGGATCCTCGGGCCCGACCAGCACCAGATCGGGCCGCTCGCGCGCGCACAGCTGCGCGAGCCCATCCAGGTCCGTGGCCGCCACCTCCACGTTGCGCGCGACCGTCTGCGTGCCCGCGTTGCCGGGCGCGCACAGCACCTCGCCCACCAGCGGCGAGGCCGCGATCTTCCAGCACAGCGCATGCTCCCGGCCGCCGGAACCGACCACGAGGACCTTGAGGGACGAGCTCATCCGTAGCGTTCTCGGTCGGGGGTCGGGTTGTCGGGGCGTGACTCCACGCGCGGCGCACGCGGGAGGCCGCAAGCCTGCGGCCATCCCCGGCAGCGTACCAGATCGGCCCCACTCTCCGCGCCCGGAGCCGCGCGCCGACGCCGGGCGCCGAACGACCCGGGCACGCGCCGCGGCCCCGGGCCGAGGCGCGGCTCGCGGCCGGAAGCCGCGCGCGCTACGCTCCTCGCTCACACGCCGGGGAGTACCTCAGCTGGTAGAGGCGCAGCTTTGGGTGCTGCGAGTCGTGGGTTCGAATCCCATCTCCCCGACCCCCCCTCTGCGCCCGTAGCTCAGCTGGATAGAGCATCGGATTTCTAATCCGACGGTCCCAGGTTCGAGTCCTGGCGGGCGCGCCCCCTCGCGATGGGATCCGCGCTCCCGCATAGAACTAGAAGACGAAGGGGATCTTCAGGAAGTCGAGCGCGACGGGCTCGGTGTCCTTGGTGACACCCTGCGAGGTGGCGTCGAGGTCGAACTCGACCTCGTAGCGGAAGAACTGCAGCGCGCCGGGTGGCAGGGCGTTGAAGGCGCGGATGTCGGCGGTCCAGTCCACCAGCGGGTTGGCCTCGTTCGGCGCGCCGATGCCGTTGTCCTCGGCGGCCTGGAAGCGAACGCGCACGAAGGCGGTGGGCGGCAGGAAGTCGGGCAGGTCGCTGGTCACGACGCGGAAGAAGCGCGGGATCAGCTGCACGAGGGTCGTGCCCGCCGCGCCGGTCGGGTTGAAGGCCGTCAGGGGGCCGCGCTCCGCGCCGACGCGCACGCGCAGGCGCTCGTCGCCAGGGGTGGCGTCGCCCTCGTCGTACTCGGCGCCCACCACGTCGAAGTCCTCCGCGGACGAAGGGCTGCCCTGGAGCGCGAGGCGCAGCGCGCAGCCTTCCAGCAGGGCCGGCGTGCGCAGGTAGGCGTCGTTCGAGACTCCCGAGGTCGTGCCCGAGCGGATCTCGAGCAGCCCCGCGCCGCGGATCTCCAGCGTGAAGCCGTCGGCCAGCAGGCTCGCCACCAGCGAGGCCGCCAGGTCCGACACCGTCAGCAAGGGCGCGAGCTCCGCCACGCGCGCGCCATCCACCCGCAGCTTGCCCGCGTCGGGTCCGGCCGCGCTCTCCACGCCATCGAACAGGAAGCGCACGAGGCCCGGAGTCCCGTCCGGCTTCTGGTCCGCGCCGCCGATGGAGATCCACTTCGAGCGCGCCCTCGAGCGCGCGCCGAAGGTCGGCACCATCACGTAGGCCGGCGGTGACGTGAGCGCGTCCAGGGGGTTTGCGAGCGCGAGCGCGTCCGTCGGGACGAGGATGTCGGTGCGCAGGGGATCGTCGTCCGGCGGCGCGACCGGATCGGGGACGTGGATCTGGATCACGCCCGCCCCGCCCGCGCCCCCGTTGCTGTAGCTCGTGCAGCACGGATCGACGAACTGCAGCGAGCCCGTCTTCAAGGGCGGCCCACCGGCCTGGATTGTCTCGCGCGCCGCAAGGCCCGCATCCCCGCCGCCGGTGAAGTCCACGAAGCTGGCCGACTCCAGGATGACGTGCCCACCGGATCCGCCGCCCCCGGTTCCCCCGATGTGCTCGAGGAAGAGGTGCTCGCCCGCTCCGCCGGTGGCGCCATTGGCGAGGATCGCGCCCGCGGCGCCGAACACGATCGGCCCGAGCGCCTGGATGTGCAGCCCGCCGGCGGCGCCGCCGCCAGGACCGCCCTTCTCGTCGCCCATCGAGTTCCAGACCGGCTGGGGATAGAGGTTCGAGGCGTTCCCACCGCCGCCTCCGCCGTAGCCGGCCGAGAGTCCGGACAGCTCACCACGGATCAACTCGCGCACCTCGCCGCCGGAGGCCACCGGGAACACGCCGAAGAAGTCGTTCGCGGGGCTGGCGTCCACGAACGGGCCCGGGCCGGACGCACCACCCCGCGAGGGCAACACGCCCGACTCCGCGCCGCGGCTGTTCGGGTGTCCGTCGTTGCCGCGGCTGGCGACGAGACTCAGGCCGGGCGGCGTGCTCGTGCCCAGGACATCGCCCGCGAAGCGTCCGCCGCCGCCGCCGCCGGGCCGGCGCTGGTTCTTGTCGTTGCTCGCGCTCACGCCCATCTCCCCCCCCTCGCCCCCGAGCCCGGCTGCCCGGAACGGCCCCGATCCGCGTCCGCCGCGCGTCGTCGGCGCCGTGGTGATCTCGTTCGAATTGCCGCCCTTGCCACCGCCGGCCGCACCGGCGCCGCCCTGCTCCATCAGGTTGGTCGTGCCCAGGCCGAGCACGTCCTTGCCCGCGAAGCCGGAGAGATCGAGCACGCCGTCGATGCGCACCTGCCCGGTGGCGCTGATGCGCATCGGATTGGGGCCCTGCACGCGGATCTTGCCGCCGGCCTGGATCACGAGGTCGTGCACGTCCACGACGCCGTTCACGGCCGTCTGGCTGGAGGTCGGCACGCCGCCGGGACCTCCGATGAGCAGCGTGCTGGTGGTGTCGAAGACGAGCAGTTCGCCGGTGCGCACGACCCAGTCGAACTCGCCGTTCGGGCCGCCCGAGCCCTGGAACGAGAAGGCCGCGGAGAGCCGGCCGGCGCCCCATTCCGCCAGCGGCGAGTCCGACAGCAGCGTCTCGTCCTCGAACGAGAGCGGGCTGGGGTGGGCGAAGTCGAAGCCGTCGTTCAGCTCGTCGCTCGCGAGGTCCGGCGGGGCCAGGCTGGCGTAGTGCACCGCGCGCGTCGGGGCCTGGGCGAAGGACGAGAGCGACTGCAGGCTCGCCTCGCCGACCAGGTCCTGGAAGCCTGCGCGCAAGACGGCGCGCAGCGCACTCGAGCCCGGCAGCGGGCCGATCGGCTCGAGGCGCACGCGCGCCCCCGTCTCCGTGCAGTTCGCCTCCAGCGTCACGCGCGTCTGGAGCGGGTGCCAGCCCCCGTTCGGGTCGCGGAACTCGAGGCGCAGCCGATCGTTCGTGAGGTTGCTCGCCGCCGGGTTCACGGGCTGGTTCAGCGCGAGCACCACGGCCACGCGCGTGAGCTCGTCGCTGTACAGGTTCAGCGGAGCCTCGAAGGTCGGATCCGACAGGACCAGCAGCTGGGTCGCATCCTGCTCGAAGTACACGCGGCGGTCGGGGTCGTGCCCGACCTCCAGGTACGTCGCCGCGGAATCCGTGGAGCCCTGCGCGCGCACGACGGGCACGGGCGGTCCGGGGGCCGTATCCTGGAAGGCCACCGAGACCTGGGTCGAGGCCGGAGTCGAGAACGTGCGCACCTGCTGGTGCCCGAGCGCGGCCCCGTCCAGCGCGCGCACCGTGTTGGCGGACGAGTCCAGGCCCGCCACGCGCAGGACGTAGCTCACTCCGTTCGGCTGCAGGCCCGCGTCCGAGAGGTCGTCGCGCGTCGGGCAGCTCGGCTGGAACACGACCGTGTACGGATCCCGCAGCGAGAACGTGCCGGTCGCGGGGACGTCCGCCAGCGTGCGCAGGTGGATCGTGTTCGAGCTCACCGTCGAGAAGTCCACCGGGCGCGTGAAGCCGACCACGATCTCGCGGTTGATCTGCCACACCGAGCCGTTCGCGACCGAGAGGCTGGCCACCTGGAAGCTCGAGGCTGCCGGGCTCGTGCCCCCGGCCCCGCCGCCGGAGCACGCCACGGCCAGGAGGCTCGCCAGGCAAGCGCTGGCACGGCGCAAGGCCCTTCGGTGGATCATGCTGTCGCTTCGATCGAGCGCGCGGCCCCGGGCCCGGGTCGCCTGGAGGTCGCGTCGATGTAGTCTGCCGGACCGTGCTCGATCAGGCTCGAAAACACGCCGGGAATGCGGCGGGAACCGGGCTCCAGGGCGGGGGCGGGCCGGGCCGCAGCCCGGCGGCGGGACCGGCTCAGCGCTCGGCCGTGCCCGAGAGGTCCAGGCGTACGCCTTCCTTGGTGCTGCGCAGGTAGAGCGAACCGCCGCTGAAGGCCGGCATCGACCAGCACTTGCCGTCGAGGACGTCGGCGCGCGCGAGCTCGTGGTAGGCGTCGGGCCGGGGCTCGACCAGCACCACTTCGCCGGCGTCCGAGAGCGCCACCAGGGTGTCCCCCACCAGGATGCAGTTGCCCGGGCCGAAGCCCTCCTTGGCCCAGCGTTCCTCGCCCGTGGCGAGCTCGACGCAAGCCAGCGGGCCCTTGCCGTACTCCTTGAAGCTGAACATGCCGTAGAGGTGTCCATCCTTCACGACCGGCGTGCTCCAATGGTTGATGCGCTTGTTGGCGGCGCGCCACAGGAGCTCGGGCACGAACGCCCCACCCTGCTCGCGGATGCGCCAGGCGGCGGCGCCGACGCCGTAGCCCGCCGAGCAATAGACCACGTCGCCGCTGACGACCGGCGCGGCCGCGCTCGAGACGCGGAACGGGAACTCGGTGCGCCACAGCTCCTTGCCGCTCTCCGGCTCGAGCGCGACCAGCCCGGACTGCACGAAGAAGATCACCTGGCGCTGGCCGTGCAGGCTCGCCGCGATCGGCGTCGCGTGCGTCATCTTCTCGTCGCCGTGCGCCCAGGCGAGCGCGCCCGTCTTGCGCTCGAAGGCGAGCAACGACTTGCCCGGCCCGCCGCCGGCCAGGAACACCCGCTCGCCTTCGACCAGCGGGGAGGCCCCGTTCTGCCACTGGATCAGGCGCCCCTCGAACTCGGCCACGAGGTCGTGCTTCCACAGCTCCTTGCCGCTAGCGGCCTCGAAGCAGGCCAGTCCGAGGAAGGCGTCGAGCGTGTACACGCGGCCATCGACCACGCTCGGCGTGGTGCGCGGCCCGTCGCCGCCCTTGTTCTCGTCCGCGCCCGCATCCCCGCCGCCGTCGTACTTGCCCTGCCCGAGCGGCGCGCTCCACAGCACCTGCCCGCTGGCGACATCCAGGGCCACCAGCACCTCACGCGCCTCGCCTCCCTCCACGCGCGCGACCAGCGTGTAGGCGCGTCCGTCCGCCACGACGAAGGAGCTGAAGCCCTGGTCGAGCGGCACCCGCCAGGCGCGCGGCGGACCGGAGGGCGGGAAGGCGCGCAGCCCGAGCCTCTCGGGCGAGACGCGGTCGCTGGCGGCGCCGTGGTACTGCGGCCAGTCGTCGTGGCCGGTGAGCGCGAACGACGCGGCGACAAAGAGGCTCAAGAGCATGGACGAGACTCCGCTGGAAGAAGGGCGCGAGGAGTGTAGCGGCTCAGGGAGCCGGGCTGCGCAGGCGGCGCAATCCGCTCGATGCGGTGAAGGCCGCCAGGGCCAGCAGCAACGCGGCGGCCAGCGCGTTGGCGGCGGCCGGAAGGCTCGCGCCGGCCGAACGCACGTTCAGGAGCACGATGCGCACCAGGGCCCAGCTCGTCACCACCAGCACGAACAGCATCGGGGCGAACACGAACCAGCTCGGACGTCGCTGGCGTCGCAACCAGACCCCGATCGCGAACAGCGTCAGCGCCGCCAGCATCTGGTTCGAGGCCCCGAACAGCGCCCAGAACTGCAGGTAGCTGCCCTCCTGGGCCGCCCACAGGATCAGCGCCGGCGCCAGCATCGTGAGCAGCGTCCCGGCCACGGCTCCCGCGCGCCCCTTCCAGCCGCACAGCTCCTGCACGAGGTAGCGCCCGAGGCGCGTGCACACGTCGAGCGTGTCGAACACGAAGGTCGAGAAGGCCATGGCCCCGAAGGTGGTCGCGAAGCGCAGGTGCTGCTCGCCCACGAAGAGTGTCAGGAAGCGCCCCAGGCCGTTGCCGTAGATCGTGCCCGGCGAGAGCCCGGCCAGCTCGGCGTCGGAGGCGATCATGACCGTGGCCAGCGCGATGAAGGCCAGCAGCGCTTCGGCCAGCATCGCGCCGTAGCCCACGAAGCGCGCGTGGGACTCGCGCGCGACCTGCTTCGAGGTCGTGCCCGAGCACACCAGGCCATGGAAGCCCGAGCAAGCGCCGCAGGCGATCGTGACGAACAGGAACGGGAACAGCGAGCCGAGCGCCTTGGGCGCCTCCCAGCCGCGGAAGGCGACCTGCTGGATCTCGTAGCCACCGAAGAAGATCCCGGCCAGGCCCGCGGCCAGCGCGGTGAAGAGCACGAAGCCACCCAGGTAGCCGCGCGGCTGCAGCAAGAGCCACATCGGCGTCAGCGCGGCCAGCACGCAGTAGCCGACGATGACCATGCCGAAGGTGCGCTGGTCGAAGCGCAGCCAATCCGAGTGCTGGGTCCCGAACCAGACCACCAGGAAGGTGCCCGGCACGAACACGAGCGTCAGCAGCCACAGCGGCGGCGCCAGGAAGCGCTGCACGATTCCCATCGCCAGCGAGAGCCCGAGGTACAGCACGCTCGCCAGGGCCACGGCCCCGCCCGGCTCGAAGGCCAGCTCGAGCCCGGCCAGCTCCTCGGTCCCGCGTGCGAACGAACCGGCCGTGATGTCGGCGAAGGCGACGATCACGTACACCAGCGCGATGAAGATGAAGGCCATCAGCGCGCGCCCGCTGGCGTTGCCGAGCTCGTGGCGCGCGATCTCGGCGATCGAACCGGCCCCGTGGCGCAGCGAGGCGAACAGCGCCGAAAAGTCGTGCACGGCTCCGATCAGCACGACCCCCAGCGCGATCCACAGCAGGCAGGGCAGCCAGCCGAAGTCGCGTGCCGCCAGGATCGGTCCGGCGATCGGCCCGGCCGCCGCGATCGCGGCCAGGTGCTGCGCGAACAGGTAGAAGCGCGGCGTGGGCACGAAATCGCGCCCATCCGCGCACGCGACCGCCGGTGTCGTGCGGGTGTCGTCGGGCGCCAGGCGTCGCTCGATCCAGCGCCCGTAAGCGTGGTATCCGGCCAGCAGGAGGACGACGAAGGAGAGCGCGAGGAGCGGCAGCACCGGGGGTCTGCCCCGCGACTCAGGCGAAGAAGACCAGCGTGACGATCCCGAACAGCGGCAGCAGGATCAAGCCCGAGTAGGCCATGTACCCGAAGAAGCTCGGCATCCGCACGCCGGACTCCTCGGCGATGGCCTTGATCATGAAGTTGGGGCCGTTGCCGATGTACGTGTTCGCGCCCATGAACACGGAGCCGCAGGAAATGGCCAGGAGCAACCGCACCCCGCTGCCGTCGCTCTCGGCCAGCAGCTGGCCGAGGTAGCGCCCCTCGAGCGGGATGCCCTCGAGTCCGCTGGCCGTCGAGGCGAAAGTCAGGTAGGTCGGCGCGTTGTCGAGGAACGAGGACAGGAGCCCCGAGCCCCAGAAGAACTGGGCGGGCGCGCGCAGGTCGAAGCCCATCCCGAAGACCTCGCGCTGGCCCTGGCCCCAGGCGTTCAGGATCAGGAGCGCCGGAGTCATGGTCACGAAGATCCCGGCGAAGAGCAGCGCGACCTCGACCACCGGAGTCCAGGAGAAGCGGTTGCGCCGGCGGTTCTCCACGCGTGTCGAGAACCAGGCCCCGGCCGCCAGCGCCAGCATGGCCCCCTCCTGGGCCCCGAACGGCCAGGGCTCGCCGCCCGTGCCCACGCCGGCTCCGGCGCAATAGATCGTGGCCACGATGCCCAGCAAGAACACGAAGTTGAGACCGCCCTCGATGCGCAGCGGCTCGTGCTCCATCACCTGCTCGAGCTGTGAGCCGGGACGCGCACGCTCTTCCAGCGCCAGCACGCGCTGGTCCCAGAAATTGAAGAGCAGGATCAACGTGCCGTTCACCAGCAGCCACTCGCGCCAGAGCTGGAGGGTCCACTCGAACGGCACGCCCTTCAGGTACCCGAGGAACAGCGGTGGATCCCCGAGCGGAGTCAGCAGGCCTCCGCAGTTCGAGACCACGAAGATGAAGAACACCACCAGGTGGACCTTGCGCTCGCGTGTGGCGTTGGCGCGCAAGAGCGGTCGGATCAGGAGCACCGAGGCTCCGGTCGTGCCCACCAGACTGGCCAGGACGGCCCCCAGCGCCAGCACGCCGGTGTTGACGAGCGGGGTTCCGGCCAGCGAACCGCCCACGTACACCCCGCCCGTGATCACGAACAGCGCACCGAGCAAGGTGATGAACGAGGCGTACTCCATGCCCTTGTGGCCCAGCTCCTCCAGCCCGACCTCGCCGAACGCGAGCAGCAGATAGAGCGCGATCGGCAGCGAGCAGAGCCCCGCGATCAGGGCCTTGCTGCGGTTGTGCTCCCACCAATGCCCGGCCACCAGCGGCAGCACGGCGATGCCGAACAGGAGCAGCACGAAGGGCAGCACGCTCCACAGCGCCAGCGATTGGCCCAGGCTCTCCGGCGAGAGCAGGAGCAGCGGACCCACGAGATCAGGGTTCATGCCCGGGGAAGCAAGGGGGAGGCACCGTGACGGCGCAGCACGGGGGGCGGTGAGACTCACGCCCGCGCCCATCGCGGTCAAGGGCAGGGGCGCTCACGGGGACGGGGAGGGCGGGAAAGAGCCCCCTATCCAGGGAATTCCGGCCCGTAACGACGGGCCAAAGGCCTTCCTGGGCGGCTCCCCCGTTGCCGGGGACAGGGCGGTTATCCTTACCATCGAAGCCCATTTCGCCCGATGGATCGGGTCCCCGAAGGAGCTCCGGAACGATGGCACCGCGCACCAGCTGGAAAGGCTTCCTCAAGCTCAGTCTCGTGTCCGTGCCCGTCAAGGCGTACACGGCCAACAACACCGAGGAAGAGATCCGTCTCAACCAGCTCCATGGCGAGTGCCATGGCCGCGTGCGCTACAAGAAGGTCTGCGAGAGCCACGGCGAGCTGCGCGGCGAGGACATCGTCTCGGGCTTCGAGTACCAGAAGGACCAGTACGTGGTCATCGACGACGAGGAGCTCTCCAAGGTGCGCGCCAAGTCGGACAAGTCGGTGAACATCGACGGCTTCGTCGCGCCCGAGGAGATCGATCCGGTCTACCTGGCCGGGCGCACGTACTACCTGTTGCCCGACGGCGCGGCCGGCAACCGACCCTACGCCCTGCTCGTGCGCGGCATGACGGAGGCCAAGGTGGTCGCCATCGCGCAGGTGGTGATCGCGGGACGCGAACAGCTGGTGGCGCTGCGACCGCAGGACGGGATGCTCGTGATGAGCGTGCTGAACTATCCGAAGAAGGTGCGTGCCGCGACGACCTATCGCGAGGAACTGCCGGACGAGCAGCCCACGGCCAGCGAGCTCTCGCTGGCGAACACGCTGATCGGGGCCTCCACGCTGCAGGACTTCGATTTCCAGAGCTACCGCGACGCCTACGTCGAGAACCTGACCAAGCTGATCCAGCTCAAGGTCGAGGGTCGCGAGATCGTGCAGGCCCCGGACCCCGAGGAGCCGAAGATCCTGAACCTGATGGAGGCGCTCAAGAAGAGCGTGGCCGAGGTGGGCGCGCGCAAGATGGCGCCCAGCGTGCAGGTGCCCTCCCCGGACCAGGCGGACTCGCCTTCCGAGGTCGCGCAGGCGGCGGCGCCGCGCAAGAAGGGCCGCTCGCGCAAGACCGGCTAGGGGCTCGCGCCGCGCCCGATGTCCGTGCTCCAAGGGTCTGATCCGGGCTCGGCCCCACCATGGCGCTGCCCGAGTTCGTCGCGCCCATGCTGGCCACGCTGGTGGACGAGCCGTTCGACTCGGATCGGCACCTGTTCGAGATCAAGTGGGACGGGATCCGCGCGCTGGCCTTCGCGGAGGGCTCGAGCTACCGCGCGCTCTCGCGCAACCGCCTGGACCTGGCCCCGCCCTATCCCGAGCTGGCAGGGCTGCGCGGGCTTCCCGCCGGGACCCTGCTCGACGGCGAGCTGGTGGTCATGTCCGCAGGGCGTCCGAGCTTCAAGCGCGCGCTCGAGCGCATGCAGGCGCGTGGCAAGCTGCGCGTCGAGGCCCTGCAGCGCTCGTTGCCGGCCCGCTACGTCGTGTTCGACCTGCTCTACCTGGCGGGAGCGTCGCTGCTCGCGCGGCCCCTGTCGGAGCGCCGCGAACGCTTGCGCGAGCTCCTGGAGCGCACCCGCGAGCCGCACTTCGAGTTCTCGGACGGCGTGGTCGGTCCCGGGCGCGCGTTCTTCGAGCAGACTCGGGCGCGGCAACTCGAAGGCCTGGTGGCGAAGGAGCTCGACGGCGCCTACCTGCCGGGCAAGCGCACGCGCTCGTGGATCAAGGTCAAGACCACGCGCACGGTCCCGTGCGCCATCCTGGGCTTCGTGCCGGACGCGCGCGGCGACCTGACCAGTCTGATCGTGGCGATCGAGGAGGACGGACGCCTCGTCAGCGCCGGTCGCGTCGGCAGTGGCCTGACCGACGCGCTGCGCGCGCGCTTGCTGGAACTGTGCCGTGCCCGCCCGCGTGCGACGCCCTTCGTGCCGTGCACGGAGGCGGGCACGTGGGTCGAGCCCGGCCTGTATTGCAGCGTGAGCTACCTCGAGCGCACCGACAAGGGCCTACGCGCCCCGGTCTTCGTCGGGCTGCTCGAACAGCCCTAGCTGCGTCGCGGCGCTAGACCTTCGAGCGCTTCTTGCCCGCCGGCTTGGCGCTCTTGCCGGTCCTTTTGGAGCTCGGCAGGGCCGGCGCGACCTCCTCGCGAGGCGGGCGATCGCAGATGGCGGTCAGGGTCGCGAGCAGCACGCCCTGGAGCGCCTTCTTGTCCTTGGCCGCGGCGCTGGCCGCGGCGCGCACCAGGTCCCCCACCGAGATCAGCCCGACCAGGCGCCCGACCGGGTCGGTGACGGGCACGCGCCGGACCTTCTTCGTGGCCATCAGCTTGGCGACCGCCTCCAGCCCGTCGCTCGGACGGCAGGTCACGACCTCGCTCGCCATGCAGCTCGCGGCGCGCAGCTCGCGCAGTGCGCGGCCGGCGAAGTTCGCGCTCATGCACACGTCACGGTCGGTCAGGATCCCGACCACCTTGTCCTCGGCGTCCACGACCGGCACGGAGCCGCAGTCGTTGTCCCACATCAGGCGCGCCACGTGGGCGAGCTCGGTATCGGCCCGGGCGGCGACCACGCGCCGCGTCATCACGTCTTCGATCTTCATGGCTTCTCCGGTTGCGTCTCTGGTGCTCTGCGCTCGCTCCGCAAAGGGGGCGAGATCCTAGCCTTGTCCGGCGCTCCTGGCCACGCCTCGACGCCTGAGGATTGAGCGCCGGCCGGCGAGGCGTATCCTCGAACTCCGATGGGCAAGCGTCGGGCGAGCCAGGCGGAACGAACGCCCCTGGATCTCGGGGGGCGCGAGGTCGTGATCGCCGGACGCCTGGCGACCCTGTCGCGGGCCGAGGCCTTCGAGCGCATCGCCAGCGCCGGCGGACGGCTGGCCGAACGACCCGGCGAACAGACCGCCTGGCTGGTCCTGGCGGACGGCGAGAGTCCGGTGGACGAGCACGGGGCCCTAGCGGGGCCGCTGGACGAAGCCCGCCGACGCATCGAGCGCGGACAGGCGCTCGAGCTCCTGGGTGAGGACGAGTTCCTCGCGCGCCTCGGCCTCGGAGACGCTTCCACGCTGCAGCGGCTCTACACCAGCGCTCAGCTCGGGCGCATCCTGGACGTCCCGCCCCGGCGTCTGGCCGCCTGGGTGCGCGCCGGCCTGATCCGGCCCGCGCGCACCGTGCGCCGCCTGGCCTACTTCGAGTTCCGCGAGGTTGCGCAGGCGCGCGCCCTGGCGCGCCTGGCCGCGCTCGGGGTCACGCCGCGTCGCATCCGCGCGAGTCTGGAGGCGCTCTCGCGCTGGTGGCCCGGCGCGCGCGCCTCGCTCGCACAGCTCGACGCGCTCGAGAACGGGCGCCTGTCCGTGCGCACCCCCAGCGGCGATCTGGCCGAGCCCAGCGGACAGCTGCGCTTCGAGTTTCCCGACGAAACGCCGTCGAGTGGGTTGGGCGAAGCCGTGGCGGAGTCGGAGCTGTGGTTCCAGCGCGCGCTTCGCCTCGAGCAGGAAGAGCGTCTGGACGAAGCCGCGCGCGCCTACGCCAAGGCCCTCGATCCCGCGCATCCGCGCCCCGAGGTGGCCTTCAATCTAGGGAACACGCTGTACGCGCTCGAGCGCACGGACGATGCCTGCGCCGCCTTCGCGCTCGCCACCGAGCTGGACCCCGAGTACGTCGAGGCCTGGAACAACCTGGGCAACGCGCTCTCGGCTCTGGGACGACACGGCGAGGCGCGCGCCAAGTTCGAGCGCGCACTGGCGCTGCAGCCGGACTACGCCGACGCGCACTTCAACCTGGCGGAGACCCTGGCGGCGTGCGGAGAACTCGTCCGGGCCCGCGAACACTGGCGCGCCTACCTCGCCCACGACCCGGACTCCGCCTGGGCGGCCGAGGTGCGCGCGCGGCTGAGGCGAACGGATCGGGTCGGGGCAGGGACGGGCGACCCGGGAAGCGAAGCCGCCCCCATCCGGTGGACACCGGACGGAGGCGGCCCGAGGAGAACGGCCGGTGAACCGGCCGTCCGCGACTAGAGCAGATCGCTGACGACGTTGCTCGTGCGGCAGGAGCTCGGCTCGACCGCCTGGAAGTGGAACGTACGACCCGCCGCGCCCGCCGGAGGCGTGGTGCGGACCGTGGCGACGCCCTGGGCGTTCGCGGCGGCCCTACCCGCCAGACGGAAGGGGCGGTTGAGACCAATCGGGATGCCGCCGCAGCGGCCCTGGTTGACGATGGTCGCGCCGAGCACGAGGCCCGTGTACACACCGACCACGCGGCCGGGCGTCGCGCCCGTCACGACCAGCGTGTTGACCACACCAGCCGTACCCGGAGCCGGGTTGGCCAGCACGAGCTGGTTGCCCGGAGGAGGCGTCGTGACCGCGATCAGGTTCGGCTTGGTGATCGTGTTCGACCCATCCGGTCCCGAGACGGTCAGGCTGACCGTGTAGGTCCCCGCGGCGTAGGAGTGCGTGGGGTTCTGCAGGGTCGAGGTCGCGCCGTCACCGAAGTCCCACGAGCGCGCAGTGATGGTGCCGGTCGAGGTGTCGGTGAAGGACACGAGCAGCGGCGCGGTGCCACTGTTCGGCGCCGAGTTGAAGGCCGCAACGGGAGCGCCCGGCGCTCCCGCGTTGGCCTTGAGGCCGATCACGGCGAACAGGTTGGTCTCGATCGAGTTGACACCGGGACCACCGACCGAGGGACCCTCGATGCGGAAGACGTTCGTGCCGAACGGGCTGCCCGTGACCGTGTGCTCGATCGCCGGATTGCCCAGGTACTCACGGCCGGCAGCGTCCAGGATCGGGAGACCCGTGTCCCACATGAGGAAGGGCCCGATGTCCCCAGCCAGAGCGCCAGCGAAGGCACCCGGAACCCCTCGGCCCACGTCGTTCGTGAAGTTGATGCCACGAACGCCAGCATTGGCCGCGACGAAATTGAACACGCCGAAGGGCATGGTGACCGTGTAGTTCTGGCCGGCGATCAGGTTGTCCACGCGCACGCGGAAGCGGGCGAAGACTTCTTGCTCTCCACTGACGGGTCCGAGGTCGTTCAGGAACCCGCCTTGGATCGTGAGGACCAGGAGAGCCTGGCCGCCGCCGTTGGTCGGCATGGCCGCCTCGGCCATCGCGTAGAAGGTGTGATCCGACCAGACGCCACCATAGTTGGCAGGGAAAGGCTGATTGGGATCGACCAGCACGGGCGGAGGCGTGTCCAGGAGGCACAGGCCCGTGTCGGTGAGGCAGGCATCCAACCGAAGGCCGTTGTTGTCCTCGTACCAGTCCGGGAAACCGTGGTTGGGGTTGGTCGGGCCGACCGCGGCCAGACCTTGGGCGCGGGACGTGGCGGGGAGCAGGGCCGAAAGGAGGGCTGCTCCGATCAGGGGCTTGGAAAGGCGCATGGGTGATGGAACTCCAGATGCTGGACTGAGGCGGGGACGGGAATGAGTAGGGATGCGGACCTGGCCCGGGGGGGCCACCGCCAGGGGTCCGAACAAACCAAAGGATAAGCTCAATCTTGTAATGCGGAATCCTAGAATCGAGATTCCGACCGCCGCCGCATGGACGGCCTGTCCGAGCCGTATTTGGTCCAGCTTTTAGGAAATCTCTTCCACGTCCCCGGGCCAAGGGCCACACGAGCCGCCAGGCCCCCTGAAAACGAGCACGGGGCCCCGCCGGCAAGGCGAGGCCCCGTGGTGGGGACGCGGTCCCTGGTCTCGGACCCTAGAGCAGATCGCTGACGACGTTGCTCGTGCGGCAGGAGCTCGGCTCCACCGCCTGGAAGTGGAACGTGCGACCCGCGGCGCCCGCCGGGGGCGTGGTGCGGACCGTCGCCACCCCTTGAGCGTTCGCATTGGCCTTGCCGGCCAAGCGGAAGGGCGCCCCCAGACCGATCGGGATGCCACCGCAGCGGCCCTGGTTGACGATGCTCGCCCCCAGGGTGAGCCCCGTGTAGACGCCCACCACGCGGCCGGGCGTCGCCCCGGTCACGAGCAGTGTGTTCGCCACCCCCGCCGTGCCCGGAACCGGGTTGGCCAGTACGAGCTGGTTGCCCGGGGTCGCCACGGCGATCAAGTTGACCTTGGTCGCCGTGTTCGAGCCACCAGGGCCAGAGACCGTCAGGCTGACCGAGTAGGTTCCCGCCGCATAGACGTGCGTAGGGTTCTGCAGGGTCGAGGTCGTGGCGTCACCGAAGCTCCACAGGCGCGAGGTGATCGTGCCGGTGGACGTGTCGGTGAATGCCACGCTCAGCGGGGCATTGCCGCTGTTCGGAGCAGAGGTGAAGGCCGCGATCGGCGTCGGCGGAACCACGACGGCCGTCTTCTTGCCCATCAGCGAGAACAGGTTCGTCTCGATGCGGTTGACACCGGGACCACCCACAGAGGGGCCATCAATGCGGAAGAAGTTCGTGCCGGTCGGGCTGCCGGTGATGGTGTGGTCGAGGCCCGGGTTGCCGACGTACTCGTTCCCGGCGAGGTCGAGAATCGGGAGGTCGGCATCCCAGCTCAGGAAAGGTCCTACGTTGTTGATCGCGGCCGGGAACACCCCGGGAACCAGACCGACGTCGGTGGTGGTGTTGATGCTGTTCGGACCGGAGCCCGTGGCCACCAGGGAAAACACGCCGACGGGGGTCGTGACCGTGTAGGTCTCGCCAGCCACGAGGTTGTCCACCCGGACGCGCACGCGTCCGAAGGCCACTTGGTCGCCGGCCGCGACAGGCCCGTTGGCGAAGGCCGCCTCGAGCGCGATCACGAGCAGGGCTCTGCCGCCGCCGCTCGTCGCCATGAGGCCGTCACAGCGCTGCCAGAAGGCCTCTTCGGGGAACGTTCCGCCATAGTTGGCGGGGAAGGGCTGGCCCGGGGCGCTGAGCGTGATCGGCACGTCGAGCAGGCACAGCAGCGGATCCGTCGTGCACAGATCGAGCGAGAGGCCGTTCGTGTCCTTGTACCACTGCGGGAACCCATTGTTGGGGTCGATGGGACCGACTTCGGCGAAGCCAAGCTGGGCGCTGGCAGCGCTGAGCGGGAAGAGGGCGGCGAGCACGGCTGCCGCGACAAGACGGGGACTCTGACGCATGACGGGGATACTCCAGGTTCTGGATCGAGGGTTTTCCGGGCGATGGAGGCTTGGAAAGAGGGAAGTCTCTTTCCCGTCCACGCATCCCCAAGTGGAACCGAAGTGTCAAAAAGCAAGTTGCTACAAACTAGTCACCTGCTGACTTCTGTCCCGATTGCAGCTTCCTTGGAACGCCCACGCATGTCTCGCCCAGCGAGGAGAGCTCCCGCCCCCCTCGTCGAGGGGGGGGCGGGAGCTAGCAATAGCCTCCTAGAGCGTGGCGCTGACCACGTTGCTGGCCGAACAGGAGGCGGGCTCGACGGCTTGGAAGTGGAAGACCTTTCCACGCGCGCCCGCCGGAGGGGTCGTCACTCGCGTCGCGACACCCGCTGCGTTGGCGCGCGCCGTCCCCAGGCTGCGGAAGGGCGCACCCAGTCCGATCGGGATCCCGAGCGGGCAGCGTGCATTGCGCAGGATGCCGGCGCTCAGGATCTGCCCCGAGTAGAAGCCCACCACCGAGTTCGGGCGAGCACCCGTCACCGTCAGGGTGTTGGGAACGCCCGCGATGCCGGGGACCGGGTTCGCGAGGGTCAGCCCGGTCGGCGGCGGCGGCGGAACCGTGACCGCGATCAGGTTGGCCTTCGCCAGGGTGTTGGAGCCGCCCGGACCGGTGACGGTCAGGCTGACGCTGAAGGTGCCTGCGCCGTAGGAGTGCGTCGGGTTCGACAGGCTCGAGGTCGTGCCGTCACCGAAGCTCCACAGACGCGCGCTGATGGTGCCCGTCGAGGAGTCCGTGAACGACACGTTCAGCGGAGCCGTGCCGCTGTTGGGCGCGGACGAGAAGTTCGCCACCGGGGCACCAGCCACCGCAGTCACGACGACCAGGCCAGCCTTGGTCAACGTGCTCGAGCTGCCGGCACCCGTGACCGTCAGGCTGACCGAGAAGGTTCCGGCCCCGTAGACGTGCGTGGGGTTCTGCAGCGTCGAGGTCGTGCCATCGCCGAAGCTCCACAGCCAGGACGCGACCGTGCCCGCGGAGAGATCGGTGAAAGCCACGCTGAGGGGCGCGGTGCCCGCGTTCGGCGCCGAGCTGAAGTTCGCCACCGGCGGCGGCGGAGTGTTGGTCACCTGGATGAAGGCGGGCTTGAGCATCGTGTTCGTCCCGCCCGGGCCCGTGACCTGCAGGCTCACCGCGTAGCTGCCGAGCGCGTAGGTGTGGCTCGGGTTCTGCAAGGTCGAGCTCGTGCCGTCACCGAAGTTCCACGACCACGAGGTGATCGTGCCCGTGGAGAGGTCGCTGAACGCCACGTTCAGCGGCGGCGGCCCGCTGACCGGGACCGCGCTGAACTGGGCCACCGGCGCGGGCGGCGGCGGCGGCGGGGGCGCACCGGCCTTCATGCCGACGATCCCGAACAGGTTGGTCTCGATGCGGTTCACACCCGGGCCGCCCACCGAAGGGCCATCGATGCGGAAGAAGTTGGTGCCCGCGGGGCTGCCGGTGATCGTGTGGTCGAGGCCGAAGTTGCCGATGTACTCGTTGCCCGCCGCGTCGAAGAGGGGCAGGCCCGTGTCCCAGCGCAGGAAGGGCCCCGAGTGTCCGCTCAGGGCGGTCAGGAAGTCCCCCGCCGCCAGGCCGCCGGCCTGATCGGTGTTGTTGATCGAGCCGTTGGTGGCCACGAAGGTGAAGATCCCGACCGGCGTGGTGACGGTGTAGGTCTGACCCGCGACCAGCCCCTGGACGCGAATGCGCACGCGGGCGAAGGTGGTCTGATCCCCGGCCAGCACCACGTTGCCGTTCAGGAACGAGCCCTCGAGCGCGACGACCAGCGTGGCCAGGCTCGTGCCCGTCGTGTTCATCTTCGCGACGCAGCGGCTGTAGAAGAGCTCGACCGGGAACGTCCCCCCGTAGTTCGCCGGGAACGGCTGGCCGGCGACGGGCGCGTTGAGCGGCGAGAGCAGTCCGCACAGGATCGGATCCGCGAGGCAAGGGGCCAGGCTCAGGCCGGTCGTGTCGGTGTAGGAGCTCGGGAACCCGTTGACCGGATCGACCGGTCCAACGGCAGAGAAGCCGAGCTGCGCGCTCGGTCGAGTGAGGGGGAAGAGGACTGCGAGCAGGGCAGCCCCGAGCAGGGGAGATCGAGATCTCGTCACGATGTTTACTCCAGGTGTGGGGGGAGGAAATCGGGCCGGCGCGGAAGGCACGCCGGCGTTCAATCCCCCTAGTCAATCCGAGATGTCGCAATGCAACTTGCTACAAGGCCCTTATCCGCCGCGGGCGACGTTGCAGCGCTGCCACCTCGCGCGCGCGAGGAATCGCCGGCGAATCGGCGCTCACCAGCAGCTCGGTAGAAGCGACGCGCGCTCGCGCTGCGAGCGCGGAACGCGAAGAACGATCGATGCGCGCGCTACTAGCGTCGCCCCTTCCAGTAGCTCTCGAGCGCCAAGATGGCCGCGCTCAAGTCCTGGGGCTCGCTCAGGACCGGTCGGAAGAGATCTCCGAGGTGCGCGAGCCGCTCGGGCACGTTCTGCAGCGTGAAGTGCGACGGGTGCAGGTCGCCCTCGAGTTCGTCCCAGGCCAGCGGCGTCGACACGGTCGCGCCGCGCACGGGACGCACCACGTAGGGCGGCACGACCGTCTGGCCTTTGCGGTTCTGGCCGAAGTCGATGTAGACCTTGCCGCCGCGCTCGGCCAGCGAGCGTTCGACGGTGGCGATCTCGGGGAGCTCGCGCGCCACGATGCGCGCCACGCTCTCGCAGAAGAGCTCCGAGTGCTGGTAGCCATAGCCGGGACCCAGTCCCACGAAGACGTGCAGGCCCGAGGAGCCCGAGGTCTTCAGGTACGGCTTCAGACCGATACCGCGCAAGAGGCGCCCGACCTCGCGCGCGATGCGGATCACGTCGGCGAAGGGGGCTTCCTTGGGGTCGAGGTCGATCACGGCCCAGTCGGGCGAGTCCTGCGACTCGACGCGTGACATCCACGGGTGCAGGTCGATGCTGCCGAGGTTCACCAGGTACAGCAGCGTGTCGCGCTCGTCGCACACCATGTAGCGCAGCCCCTCGCCGCGGCGCTTGCTGCCGATGTCGATCGTGCGCACCCAAGCCGGCGTCCCCGGCTTCGCCTCCTTCTGGTAGAAGGACTTGCCGGTGATCCCGTCCGGGAAGCGATTCAGGTGGATCGGCCGGCCGCGCAAGTACGGCAGGAGCACCTCGGCCACCTGCTCGTAGTAGGCGAGCAGATCCCCCTTGGTGAAACCCTCGGCCGGCCAGTACACCTTGTCGAGGTTGGTGAAGGCCACGCGCGCAGGCCGGTGCGCCTTCGCATTGCGCTTCAGCGCCCGCCGCACGGGGCCCTTCGCCGCCTGCGCTGGCGCGCCGAGATCGATCGCGCGCCAGTCGGGGCTCTTGCCGGCGCTGTAGGGCGCGTCGGCACGTTTGGCGATCAGACCGGGCAGTCCCGCCGCGCGCGCGGCCTCCGCCAGATCCTGACCGCGTCCCAGCACGTGGTCGGTGAAGAGCACGTGCTGGAGCGGCGGCAGCAACCCACGTAGCGCGGCCTTGCGCTCGAGCGTGGCCAGCGAACGGAGGTCGTACTCCTCGAAGTGCAGCAGGTCGAGCGCGTGGAAGACCACGCCCGCGCCGCCGGCGGCCAGGCGCTCTTCCAGGCACGCCCGCGAGGGTCGCTCGTCCTCGTCCAGGGCCACCAGGATCCCGTCCAGCAATGCGTCCTCGGCCCGCAGCTGGGTCAGGTCGGCCAGCACCGCAGGCGGTGCGCGCTCCTCCCCCACCAGCGCGACCGCATCCCCCGCCTTGCGCGCGAGCACGCGCCGCCCCGCGAAGCGCGCCTCGAACAGCCAGCGCGGGTCGTCGAAGGGCGCCGCCTCCGCCCCCGGCTCCATCACGACGGCGTGCGCCGGGAGCGGCGCCTCCGCCGCCGACGTCAGGTCCGCCCCGAGCACCGAGTCGCGCCGCACGCCCGCATAGCGGTCGCGCGACTTGAAGATCAGCCACGTGTTCGGGCCCTGCTTGGTCTGCACGAGGTGCCATTCGCCCCGCAGCCTCCTTCCGCGCAGCACGATCTTCACCTCACCGGCCTCGGGCCCACCCTCGCCGTTCAGGTAGGTGACCCGCCCGCGGTCCCAGATCTGCATCGTCCCGGCGCCGTACTCGCCCTTCGGGATGACGCCGTGGAAGTCCTCGTACTCGAGCGGATGGTCCTCGGTGCGCACGGCCAGGTGCTTGTCGGCGGGGTCGTAGCTGAAGCCCTTGGGCACCGCCCAGGAGAGCAGCACGCCGCGCCGCTCGAGGCGAAGGTCGTAGTGCAGGCGGCGCGCCTCGTGACGGTGCACCACGAACATCGGCTCGCCCCCCGGCCGACGCTTCGGGCGGTGCGCGGGCGGCTCCGGTGTGCGCTCGAAGTCGCGCTTCTTCTCGTAGTCGCCGAGGGGTTTGCCCACCCGCGCATGGTAGCGCGCGCGCGGCGCGGGCCGGCGGTTCCGAGCACGCACCAGCCATTCGTTCCGCTCGCGCCGGCGGGCGGGAACGCAACTCCCGGCGCGGCTCCAGTTGCGTTTGCGCCGCCGACGATGCAGGCAGAGTGCCCGATTCGAGCCGGATGGATGCCGCGCTGCTCGGCGAAGCGGAGGTGCAGCGGCTGCTGCTCGCCGCCAGCGAGCGCGCCCCGAGCGGCGTGCGCAACCGCGCCTTGATCGCGCTGCTGTACTGCTCTGGGCTGCGCCTGGCCGAAGCGCTCGGACTGCACCCGGCAGAGCTCGATCTGGAGGCGTCGCTGGTGCGGGTACGCGCCCCGTGTGCGCGCACGGCGCACGTCTTCGGAGCAGCGCAGCCGTACCTCGAGGCCTGGCTCGCGGTGCGCGCCGAGCGAGGCCTGCCCGGGCCCGCACCCCTGTTCTGCACGCTCGCCGGCGAGGCGCTCGAGCCCGCCTACGTGCGCGCCATGCTGGCGCGCCTGGCGCGCCGTGCCGGCCTCGGGAAGCGCGTGCACGCGCACCTCCTGCGGCACTCCTGTGCGACGCGTCTCGCGCGCTCCGGCCTCAGCGCTCGAGCCCTCGCGACCCAGCTCGGCCAGCGCACCCCGCGCTCGGCCCGGCGCGCCCTGGCGCGCTTCGGAGTCACTCCCGCGCCGGAAGGAAAGCACGCTGCAGCCGAGGTGCCCTGGAGCCTCGCGCCTGCACCGGGACAGGTGCGAGCCTGGGTACGCTTCGGGCCACGGGCCGCGGCGCCGGAACCGATTCTTCCCGGCCAGGTCGTGGTCCAGCGCTGGCGTCCCTCCGAGCTCTGATCCCGTTTGCAGAACCGCGCCCGACGATGTCCCGAGGAGGGCTGGGGGGCCAGCCGACCCCGACGTCCTGCCCGCCCCCTGGAGTCTCCGGCCCCCCTGCCCCTACCATCCGCCTCGATGAAGCTCCCGACGCTCTGCCTGCTCGTGCTGCTCTCGGCGTGCTCGAACTCCTCGGGAACTCCGCCCGAGACCGCCGCCGAGACTCCCGAGGAGCTGCTGCGGCAGATGCGGCAGGTGGTCGTCGAGCTCGGAGCGCGGCCCGAGCACCAGGATCCGCAGGTGACGATCCAGCACCTGCTGGTGGCCGTCGCGGGTGGCGGCGTGCCGAGCGCCACCCGCACGCCCGCCGAGGCCGAGGCCTTCGCGGCGGGGCTCCTCGCGCGGGCTCGCCAGGGCGAGGACTTCGACACGCTGGTGAAGAGCCACACCGACGAGGTCCACCCGGGGATCTACGTCATGTCCCTGGGGATCAGTCCGGGCCCGCCCGTCTATGCGCGCGCGGAACTGGTGCCGGGCTTCGGAGACGTGGCCTGGCGGCTCGGGGTCGGTGAGATCGGAGTCCTGCCCTACGACGGCGGCGTCCCTGGCCACGAGCCGAAGAGCCCGCACGGCTATCACCTGATCAAGCGCCTCGAGTAGGCGCGACTCGCGGCGCGGACCGCGCGCCCTCGCTCAGGGCCCGGGGCGCGGCCCGCCCGCGGCGAGCTTGGCCTCGAGCTCGGCGATCTGCCGGCGTACGTCGTACAGCGACACGGTCGCCCACGGATACCGCGCGCGCATCTGCGCATAGACCTCGAGCGCTTGGGCGTGTTGTCCGGCCTCGATCAGCCCTCGCTGCGTGACCTCGAGCTGCGCCGCGACGTAGGCACGTCGCGCCAGGATCTCGTACGAGAGCGCCAGCAGCGCGCCGGCCGCGCAGAGTCCGAGCAGCGTGCGGGCCTTGATCTTGCGCCACAGGGCCTTCTTCCGCGCGAACTCCCCGTTCTTGATCTCGACGATCGTCTCGCGCGCGCTCTCGCGCTCCGGATCGATCGCCAGGACCTCTTCGTAGACCTTGTGCGCGAAGGGGTAGTTCTCCTTGGCGAGTTCCTTGGCCCCGTACTCCTCGAGGCCCGCGACTGCCTCCTCGCGTTCACCCGCGTCGGCGCGCGCGTGGGCCAGGGCCTTGACATGCTCCCAGGCACCATCCGAGAGCTCGACCATGCGCTCGAGCACCCCTGCGGCCTTCTTGAACAGGCCGGGCCCCGTGTACAGCTCGACCAGTTGCTCGGCGTCCTCGAGCGCGTCCGCCGTGCGCCCCTCCTGCAGGGCCAGTTCGAGGCTGCGCTCCCACACGAACGGGTCCTCGGGGCCCAGCTCCTTGAGCCGGTCGAGTCCCTTGCGCGCGTCGCCCTTGGCACCGGCCTCGAGCTGCAGGTGCACGGCCACCTTCAGGGCCTCGCTGGCCTGCTCCAGCTCGCCGAGTTCCTCGGCCAGCAGCGCCTTGGTGCACAGCAGGTTCAGGTTGCGCGGATTGGCCGCGAGGCCGCGCTCGAGCAGCGCCATGGCACGCTCGCGATCGTGACGCGAGAGCTCCTGGATGAGCTCGTTCATCTCGGTGGCCGCGGCCACGCGGATGGCCTGGGTCTCGGCCAGATCGGCCAGCACCTGATAGGCCTCGAAGCGTCGGTGCGGGAAGGCACCGACGATCTCGGTCACGCTGCGCGAGCCGTCCAGCATCGGCATCATGTGCTCGAGCACCTGCGCCTGGGAGGCATCGCTCGGAGTGCGCGGCGTGCGCGCCAGCACGTAGTGCGTCGAGTCGGAGGGCACGCGCTCGCGGATGAGGCGCCAGTGGTCCGCCCGCCGCGCCGCCTCGAGCAGGAGCGGTCCCGCCGGCAGCGTGACGCCCAGCGCGCGCTCCTCCGGGTCGAATACTCCGCGCGGGATCGGTCCCTCGCTGAACACGAAGGCTCCACCACCGGAGTTGATCAGCTCACAGGCCTCTCCGGTCAGGCGCGAAGCCGAGGCCGTGGCCAGCTTGGCCTCGTCGAGGACCTTCATGGCCGGCAGGATCTCGACCAACGGGCGCTTGCTGCCCTTCTTGCGCTTCTTCGCGACCTCGAGCTCGCGCGCGCTGATGGCACCCGAGGCCACCAGGATCTCGGCCAGCTCGGGCCGGCCCGGGTAGGTCAGCAGCGCCAGCTTGCCCTGGTGGAAGTACAGCCGTGTCTCGCCTTGGCCGGTGGACTGGACCGTCAAGAGGCCGCTCTTCTGAGCGGCTTCGAGGTTCTGGAACAGACCGGCGAAATCGAGGGTCGAGAGGTCGCCCTGCAGCGTCATGTGGGGAGGCCGGAGGGACGGCCCGGCGTGCCCCGTTCTTCGGTCGCCGACGCCGGGCGAGTTGATGGTCGCGTGGTTGCCGCGTCGGCGGGCCAGGCCCCCGGCGGAAACTCTTTCTGCGTCGCGCGGCCTACTTCGAGGCGCCGTTCTCGGGGTCCGGATCGTCCTCCGCGCCCGCGTAGCCGAGCTGGCGCAGGAGGTCGAGTTCGGCCGCACTCGGTTTCTGGCCGCTCTCCTGGCCCGCGCGGGAGTCCTGGGCGAAACGCGCGAGCAGCGCCTCCAAAGCGCGCATACGCTCGGGCGAATCGGCCGACAGATCGTGCTGTTCGCGCGGGTCACGCGCCAGGTCGAAGAGCTGCGCTCGGGCGCTGATCCGATCGAAGTGCAGCTTCTCGCTCCCCAGCCGCACCATGCGTTTGATGTCGACCACGGGCTTGCCGTCGACGACATTGTTGTGGTCGGCCTCGCCGAAGAATGGACGCTCGGCCAGCACGCCACCGGCCCAGGTCGGCGCGAGATCGAGCCCGTCCACGTGTCCCGGCAACGTCAAGCCCAGGCGCGCGAGCACGGTGGGCGCCAGATCGATCAGGCCCACCGGCTGCTCGACCACGACTCCGCGCGGAAGGCCGGGCCCGGCCAGGATCAACGGCACGCGCAGGAGCTCTTCGTATTGCGTACGCCCGTGCAGCAGCCCGCCGTGCTCCTGGAACTCCTCGCCGTGGTCCGAAGTGAGCACGATCAGGGTCTCTTCCGTGAGCCCTTCTTCCTCGAGGAACGCGAACAAGCCGGCCATGACCTGGTCGAGCTGGCGGATCTCGGCCTCGTAGAGTTCGCGCAGGAAGCGCAGGTCGGCCTCGCCCAGGCGCACGCCGGCCTCGCGCAGGCCGTAGAGCTGGCCGGTCGTGCCGTCGAGGGCGCCCGCGTAGGGCGACACGAAGCGCCGACGGTACTCCGGTTCGGGCGTGAAGTCCGTGTGGGCGTCGTAGAAGTGCGCGAACAGGAAGAAGGGCCGCGCGGGATCCCGGGTCCGCAGGAGCTCCTGCGCCGTCTCGGCCACGCGCGCGCCGGTGTTGGCGATGACCTGCGTCGCGCCCGGCCCCGGCCGCGACTCCTTGACGTAGTGCACGTCCCCCGCTGCGAAGCCCTGGAAGATCTCGAAACTCGGATTGGCGATGTTCCAGGTGTTGATCACCGCGAAGGTCTGGAAGCCATGTTCGCCCAGGACCTCCGCCAGCGTCGTGGACTCCTGCGGCAGGCGGTGGGCGTAATCCTTGACCCCGTGATGGCTGGGATAGAGCCCGGTGAACATCGTGGCGTGCGAGGGCAGCGTCCAGGGCGCCGCCGAGAGCGCCTGGCCGAAGCGCACGCCGCGCGCAGCCAGGGCGTCGATGGCGGGCGAAGTCTCGCGTGCGTGGCCATAGCACGAGAGGTAGTCGGGCCGCAGCGTGTCGAGCGAGATCAGGATCACGTTCGTCGGTCGCCCCGCGGGTACCTCGCCCGCGCAGGCCGCCGCGCCGAGTCCCAACCCGAGGGCGAGCAGGACGGCGCCTGCCTTGTGCACCTCGGTCCGAGCCGGTGTTCGCTTCACGTCGGAGGCCTCAGAAGTAGCCGAGTCCCTGGAGCGTGCGCAGCTCTTCCTCGTTCGGCGGAGCCACGCTCTCGGCCTCGACCGCGCCCTCCAGGAAGGTCTCGAGCTCGGCCCGCAGGGCCGCTGCGCGCGCGGGCCGTTCCAGGGACAGATCGCGGAGCTCGCGCGGATCCTGGGCCAGGTCGTACAGCTCGAGCGCACGGCTCTGCACGTCGAACAGGAGCTTGGTGGGCCCGTTGCGCACCATCTTCTTGATGTCGCTCACGACCTCGCCCGAGATCACGTTGTTGTGGTCGGCCTCGGCGAAGAAGCTGCGCTCGGGCAGTACGCCCCCGCTCCAGGCCGGAGTCAGGTCGATCCCGTCGCGCGCCTGGCGCGAGCGGATGCCCATGCGGGCGAGCAGGGTGGGCGTGACGTCCACGCCATGCACCGGCGTACTCACCGTCGTTCCGGCCGGGATGCCGGGGCCCGCGAGGATCAGGGGGATGCGCAACACCTCCTGGTACTGGGTGCGGCCGTGCAGCAGTCCACCGTGCTCCTGGAACTCCTCGCCGTGGTCGGAGGTGACCACGAACAGTGTCTGCTCGAACAGGCCCTCGCCCTGCAGCCACGCGAAGAATCGGCCGAGCACGTCATCGAGCTGTCGGATCTCGGCGTCGTACAGCTCGCGCAGGTGACGCAGATCGTCGTCGTCCAGCGTTTCGAGCAGGGCGCGCGCCTCGGCCAGCTGGCTCGTGCTGCCATCCACGTGCCCGGTGTAGGGGCCGACGAAGCGCTCGCGGTACTCGTCCTTCGGCGTGAAGTCCGTGTGCGCGTCGTAGAAGTGCAGGAACAGGAAGAAGGGCTCACCCGCATCGCGCCCGCCGAGGATCTCCTTGGCCGTGGACACGATCGTCTCAGCGCTGTTGAAGGTCCGGACCCGGCCCGTGCTCGGATTCTCCTCGGTCTCGATCACGTAGCGGAATTCCTCGAAGCCCTGGCGCAGGCGGAACTGGGGCGCGCCCACGTTGTGCGTGTTGACCACGGCAAAGGTCTGGAATCCGTCGTCGCGGAATTCCTCGGCCAGGGTGAACACGTCTTCCGAGAGCCGCGTCTCGTGACTGCGCACGCCGTGGTGGCTCGGGTACAGCCCGGTGAGCATGGTGGCGTGCGAGGGCAGCGTCCACGGTGCGGCTGCGGTCACGTCCTCGAAGCGCACTCCGCGCGCGGCCAGCGCATCGAGGGTCGGGCTGGTGGGCTGTGCATGGCCATAGCAGCCGAGATGGTCGGGGCGCAGCGTGTCGATCGAGATCAGGATCGCGTTGCGCGCTCGGGTCTCCGCTCCTCCCGAGCAGGCCGTCGAGAACGCGAGCCAGCCCGCGACGAGGGCCGGGAACAGGGAACTACTTCTCACGGGTGGCACCTCCGTAGCCCATGGCGTCGAGCTTGCGCTGGTCCTCCTCGGAGGGCGGCGGAATGCGATCCGACTCGCGCGCCTGCGCCAGGAAAGTCCGCAGCTCGAGGGCCAACGCGCCCGCGCGCTCGCGCTGCTCTGCGAACAGATCGTGTTGCTCGAGTGGATCCTGCCCCAAGTCGAAGAGTTCGAAGCGCTGCTCCACCCGGTCGAGGACCAGCTTGTCCTTGCCGCGCCGTACCATCTGCTTCGTGTCCACGCGCTCGACCGTGCGGTTGTCCTGGTCGGCTTCGCCGAACAGCGCGCGCTCCGGCAGTGCGCCCCCGCGCCAGGTCGGCGAGAGGTCGAGGCCATCGCGCGCCTGGCGCGAGCGGATTCCCATCAACGCCAGCAGGGTCGGCGTCACGTCCACGCCGTGCACGGGCGTGTCGATCACCCGGCCCGCGGGAATGCCCGGACCGGCCAGGATCAGCGGCACCCGCAGGAGCTCCTGATACTGCGTTCGCCCGTGCAGCAGGCCCCCGTGCTCCTGGAACTCCTCGCCGTGGTCCGAGGTCACGAGGATCAAGGTGTGCTCGCGCAAGCCCTGGGCTCCCAGCCAATCCAGGAAGCCCCCCAGCACCTGGTCGAAGCCGCGGATCTCGGCGTCGTACAGCTCGCGCAGGAAGCGGAGGTCGTCGGGAGCGAGCTGCTCGCCCAGGTTGCGGATCTTGTTGAGCTGCTGCGTGCCGCCGTCGAGCTCGCCGGAATAGGGCTGCACGAACTCGCGCCGGTATTCCTCGCGCGGCGTCCAGTCCGTGTGCACGTCGTAGAAGTGCAGGAACAGGAAGAAGGGCTTGTCCGGCGCGCGCTGGGCGAGCAGGGTCTTGGCCTCGTCCACCACGACCTCGCCCATGTTGAGCGTACGCAGCTTGAGCTCGCGATCCTCGGTCGTCTCGGAGATGTAGGAGAAGCGCTGGAAGCCCTGGCCGAGCTGGTACTGGGGCGCACCCACGTTGTGCGTGTTCACCACCGCAAAGGTCTCGAACCCGGCATCCCGGAACTCCTCGGCCACGGTCACGATCGACTCGGGGAGTCGCGTCTGGTGGCTCTTCACGCCATGGTGGCTGGGGTACAGGCCGGTCAGCATCGTGGCGTGCGAGGGCAGGGTCCAGGGCGCCGCCGAAGTCACGTCGCTGAAGCGCACCCCGCTGCGCGCGACTTCGTCCAGGTGCGGGCTCGTCTTGCGTTCGTACCCGTAGCAGGACAGGTGATCGGGCCGCAACGTGTCGATCGAGATCAGGAGCACGTGCTGCGCACGGTCCGGGGGGTCCACCGGGCCGCAGCCCGCCGGGAAACCGACCAGCGCCAGCACCACCCACGCCCAGGCGGGACGGGGGCCGCGGCGGAGGCCGCCCGCGACGCGCTCGAGCAGGGGGACGGCAGCGCGCGTGGGCATGGATCGGGGCAGGCGGACGGGCAAAGGAAGGGGCATGCAGTGTACGGATCGGATCGCCGGCACACGGGCCCGCACTTCCGACGACTACGCCTCGCGCTCCCCGCTTGTGGGCGGGAGTTCCCCTCGACCCGGGGGGCGGATGGAGCCGGCTGGCGAAGTGCGGCATCCGGCGTAGGATGGCGCGCCGATTTCGTCGTCTCCGGCCCCCCTGCCATGAATCCGAAGAGCGATGCCAGCCTCCGCAGCCTGCGCGCGGAGCTCGAGCTCGAACTGCGCGACTCCTCTGCACCCGCAGCGACCCGGCTGCCCGCCCCCGACGAGCCGCCGCTCTATGCCGCGTGCGTGGCCGGCAAGTCCGGAGAGGACGTGGTGGTCGAGCTTTCCCCGCGCGTGCAGGGAGCCGTGCCGAGCGCCGAGTTCGAGGCCATCCCACCGCCGGGCACGCCGCTCTCCGTCAGCCTGGTCGGACGCGAGCAGGGTCTGTGGATCTTCTCGGTGCGCGAGGCCAAGCAGCTCGCGGCCTGGGACCAGCTGGAGATCGGTTCCCTCGTCAAGGGCTCGGTCTTCGGGATCAACAAGGGTGGCCTCGAGCTCAAGCTCGGTCCCACGCGCGCCTTCATGCCGGCCTCGCAAGTGGCGCTCGAGCACGTCGAGGATCTGGCGGCCTACGCCGGCCAGACGCTGGTGTGCGAGGTCCTCGAGGTCGATCGCGAGAAACACCGCGTGGTGGTTTCGCGGCGCGCCGTCCTGGAACGCGAGCGGCGCACGAACCGCAAGTCGGCCAGCGAGAAGCTGGCCGTCAACGCGGTCGTGAAGGGGCGTGTCGCGCGGCTCGAGTCCTACGGCGCCTTCGTCGAGCTGGGGGGAGTGGAGGGGCTGCTGCACGTCTCCAACCTGGCGCACCGGCGCGTCGAGCACCCGGAGGAGCTGCTGAAGCTCGGTCAGGAGCTCGACGTGGTGGTGATCTCGATCGAGGAAGGCGGCAAGCGCATCGGGCTGTCGCGCAAGCTGCTCGAGCCGGACCCCTGGGACGCCGCGGCCGAACGCTACCGCCCCGACCAGGTGCTCCAGGGCAAGGTGCGGCGGCTGATGAACTTCGGTGCGTTCCTCGAGCTGGAGCCGGGCATCGAGGGCCTGTTGCACGTCTCGCAGCTGGGGGGCCGCGCGCGGGATCCCGGCCAGAGCCTGAAGGTCGGTGAGGAAGTCACGGTCCGCATCCAGTCGATCGATCCCCATGCCAAGCGCATCTCCCTCACGCGCCTGGCGCCGAACGGTGCCCTGCTGGGCTCGGACGAGGCCGGGGCCGGTGCCGAGGTGAAGGAGGTGCTGGGCGCGGCCCGTTCGCTGTCCACCAACCTCGGCTCCCTGCTGGGCAAGGCGCTCAAGCGCGGCGGCTAGCGGACTCGAACAACCGGTGAGGCTCCGCCGGCCTGCGCACCGGGTCCCTGGCCGGGCCCCCGGCTCGCCCTGGCCCTTGGCCGCTGATCGAAACGATCGCTATCCTCCGCCCCCTCGCGATGAACGTCTTCTGCCGCTTGTTCGGGCACACCTGGATCCCCGAGACGCGCGTCCCCTCGGTGCGCTGGAACACGACCAAGGACGGCCATGTCCTCAATCCGACCATCGGGGACGAGGGCATCCGCCACCTCGAGGTCTGCCGCCGCTGCGCCGAGGAACGCCCCGCGCCGGCGCGGCGCCTCGACGCCGATCGGCCCTCGCTGGTGGCCGGCCTGACCGGCGAGGAATCGGAGGAGTAGGCGCCGGCGGTGCGCGAACGGAACGAGTTTCCGGGACGCGTGGCCGTCGGGATCGGACACAATGGAGGTGGAGGTCTCCCCTCCCCCCCCTTGGACAGCCCCTTCGATTCGCTGCTCAGCAGCCTCTGGGTCCCCGAGACCTACGCCAAGATCCTGTTCCTGGCCCTGACGTCGCCGATCTGGTGGCCACTGGCCAAGGTCATGTATCGCGAGATCCTGCCGGCCCTGAACGCGACCGAGGAGGGCGCTACGCGGCGGCTGCCCCCGGGCGAGGATCCGTTCCTCAGTATCCCGCTCGCCGCGCACCGCGCCCGGCGGGCGCAGGCGAGCGCGGCGGTCGGACGACGCCGAGCGCGCTGAATCCGCGCCCGGCGCGCGCCCTTGAGGAAAACGGACCCGCGCCGTACCGTCCGCGCACCTTGCCGGCGCCGACGCCCTTCCATCCGCGCACTTTCCCGGCTTGCGGGAGCTTGCTCTACAAGGAGTGGGCAGGCTGCTACGCCGTCCGGCGCTACGACGTCTACGTCGATCGCGAGTACTACGCCGTGCGGCACCAGGCCACGGCCATGGATGCGTCCCCGCTCTACAAGTACGAAGTGCGGGGCCGCGATGCGGCCTTGCTGCTCTCGCGCGTCATGGTCAAGGCCTTCCAGAGCTTTGCCGTCGGGCGCGTCGGGTACGTGTGCTGGTGCGACGAACACGGCAAGGTCGTCGACGATGGCACGGTCACGCGCCTGACCGACACGCACTTCCGGGTCACGGCCGCGGACCCGGCCTATGCCTGGCTGCTGCGCCAGGCGCGTGGGCTCGACGTGACGATCACGGATTCATCGCGCACGCTGGCCGCGCTCGCCCTGCAGGGCCCCCTTTCGCGCGCGGTCTTGCAGGCGCTGCTGGGCTCGGCCGCGGGCGAGCTGAAGTTCTTCCGTGCCCTGCCCACGAAGCTGCCGGGCCCGCGCGGAGCCGAGCTGGTGGTCACACGCACCGGCTACACCGGCGACCTCGGCTACGAGCTGTGGGTCGCGAACGAGCACGCCCTGGCCCTGTGGGACGCGCTGTTCGAGGCCGGCGCGCCGCACGGCCTGCTACCGCTCGGCCTGGACGCGCTCGACGTGGCCCGCGTGGAGGCCGGCTTCTTGCTGGGCGGCGTGGACTACACCTCGGCACGCCGCGCGCAGATCGAACGCCAGAAATCGACGCCCTACGAACTCGGCTTCGACTGGATGGTCGAGCTCGAGCGCGACCCTTTCGTGGGCCAGGCCGCGCTGGTGGCGGCGCAGCGCGCCGGCCCGGCGCGGCGTTTCGTGGGGCTCGAGATCGACTGGGACGACTTCGAACGTCTCTACGAGCGCCATCGCCTGCCGCCCCACCTCGAGACCGGCACCTCGCGCGAGGGCGTGCCGCTCTTCCGCGGGGGTCGGCAAGTCGGCTACGCCACCAGCCGCAGCTGGTCGCCGCTGCTCAAGAAGTACCTCGCCCTCGGCACGCTCGACGCGGAGCTGGCCGCGCCCGACAACGAGCTCGAGATCGAGGTCACCTGCGAGTACGAGCGCCACCGCGCGCGGGCACGCGTGCGCAAGCTGCCATTCTTCGATCCGGCGCGGAAGAAGGCCTAGGCCGTGAAGACCTACGACGCGATCGTCATCGGCGGCGGACACAACGGACTGGTGTGTGCAGCCTATCTGGCCAAGGCCGGACGCTCGGTGCTGGTGCTGGAGCGCCGGCACGTGCTGGGCGGCGCAGCGGTCAGCGAGCAGGTCTTCCCGGGCTTCACCTACTCGGTGTGCTCGTACGTGGTCAGCCTGCTGCGCCCGTGGATCATCCGCGACCTCGAGCTGGCGCGCTTCGGGCTCGAGCTGATCCCGCTCGAGTCCTCCTTCCTGCCGCTACCGGACGGGGACTCGCTGTGCCGCTGGTCCGATCCCGAACTGACCCGCAAGGAGGTCAGCCGTTTCAGCGCCAAGGACGCCGAGGCCCTGGGCGAGTTCGGGCTCGCCATGTCCAAGATGGGACGCTTTGCCAAGCCGGTCATCGACGCGCCGGCACCCGATCCCGGCTCGCTGCACCCCGCCAAGCTGGTCGAGCTCCTGCGTCTCGGCCGGCACTTCGCGGACGCGCCGCCGGACGAGCTCGAACTGCGCCTCAAGCTCTTCTCGATGAGCGCGGTGGACTTCCTGGACGAGTGGTTCGAATCGCCCGTGCTCAAGGCGCCCATGTCCGTGAGCGGCATCATCGGCACGTTCCTGGGCGTACGCTCGCCCGGCACGGCCTACGTGCTGCTGCACCACTACATGGGCGAAATCGACGGCGCCTTCCGCTCGTGGGGTTTCTCCAAGGGCGGAACGGGCGGCGTGAGCCAAGCCATCGCCAACTCCGCGCGCCACTTCGGGGCCGAGATCCGCACCGAGGTCGACGTCAAGCACGTCCTGCTGGAGGGCGGCGTGGCGCGCGGCGTGGTGCTGGCGAACGGCGACGAGCTGCGCGCGCGTAACGTGGTCTCCGGCTGCGATCCGCGCCGTACGTTCCTGGGGTTCGTCGGCAAGCAGCACTTGCCCGACGACTTCGTGCGCGACATCGAGCGCTACAAGTATCGCGGCAGCTCGGGCAAGGTGAACCTGGCGCTGGACCGCATGCCCGAGTTCAGCTCCCGGCCGGGCAACGGCCCGCACCTGCGCGGCGACATCGCGATCGCCCCGTCGATCGACTACCTGGAGCGTGCCCACGACCAGGCCAAGTACGGCGATTTCTCGGCGCGCCCGTACCTGAACGTGGTCATCCCTTCGGCCGTCGATCCGAGCGTGGCCCCGCCCGGCAAGCACGTGATGTCGTGTTTCGTGCAGTACGCGCCCTACCACATCAAGGAGGGACCCGAGCACTGGCCCGAACGGCGCGAGGCCTTCGGCGACGCCGTGATCGACACGCTGGCCGAGTACATCCCCAACCTGCGCGAGATCATCCTGCACCGCCAGGTGCTCTCGCCCTGGGATCTCGAGCAGGAGTTCGGTCTGTCGGAGGGCAACATCTTCCACGGCGAACTGACGCTCGAGCAGCTCTCGTTCCTGCGCCCGGCCGCGGGCTGGGCGCGCTACAAGACGCCGGTCGCGAATCTGTGGCTGGCCGGTTCGGGCGCGCATCCGGGCGGAGGGATCATGGGTGCCCCGGGCGCACTGTGCGCGAAGGCCATGCTCGGCTCCGGAGCCCTGCGATGAGCGCGCGCGCCGACGTGCTCGTGCTCGGCGCGGGGATCGAGGGGCTGGCCGCGGCCGCCGAGCTCGCGCGCGCCGGACGCGCGGTGGTGGTGCTCGAGCAGCGCGCCCAGCTCGGCGGCAGCGCGGCGCGCGAGGAGTTCCAGCCCGGTTTCCACGCCAGTGGGCTGGTGCCGGACTGCAGCCTGGTGCGCCGTGACCTGCTCGCGCCGCTCGGGCTGGAGCGCTTCGGACTGCGCTGGCGCCCGGAGCTGCCGGCCCTGCTCGTACCGGACAAGAGCGGCTGCCCGCTGCTCTTGCGGCGCGATCCGTCGCAGATGGACGGTGAGTTGCCAGCCGAAGAGCGCGCGCGCCTGCTCGCCCTGGGCGAGCAGTGTGCGCGCGTGGCCCCGGTCCTGTCCGCGCTCCTCGACCAGGCGCCACCCGACATCGGGGATCCCGGTGCGCGTGAGCTGCTGTCGCTGGCGCCGAAGGCCCTGCGCTTGCGCCGTCTCGGCAAGACGGAGATGCTCGCGCTGGCGCGCATCCTGCCCAGTTCCGCGCGCGACTGGATGGAGGATGCGCTGCGCATGGAGGCGCTGCGCGTGGCGCTCACCGCCCCGGCCCTGGCCGGGACCGTGCTCGGCCCGCGCGCTCCGGGAACGAGCGCCTTCGTGTTCCTGCGTCAAGCGCTGGCGCGGCCCGAGCCCGTGGGCGGCACGGGCGCCCTGGTGGACGCGCTCGCGGCCGCGTGCCAGTCCCTCGGAGTCGTGCTGCGCACGTCGAGCCCCGTGCGGGCGCTGCGCCTCGACGCGCGCGGAGTGCAGGGCGTCGAGCTCGATGGCGGTGAGTCGCTCGAGTGCGGCGCGGTGCTCTCGAGTCTCTCGCCGCACCGGACGTTGCTCGAGTTCGTACCCCCCAGCGCGCTGGCCCAGAGCGCCGTGCGGGCGGCGGCGTCCTTCCGGAGTCGGGGTACGAGCGCCTTCCTGCGCCTGGCCCTGTCGGCGCCGCCCGTCTTCGCCGGACGCGAGCGCGAGCCGGTCGAGCACGCCGTCAGCGCTCCGAGTCTGCTGGCTCTCGAGCGCGCGGCCGACTGCCTCAAGTACCGCAGCCTGCCGGACGAGCCTTGGGTCGAGGTGCGCGTCCCCTCCCGCGCCGATCCCGCGCTCGCGCCGGCGGGCCGGGCCGTGGCCATCCTGCAGTGCCACACCGTGCCGCACGAGCTCGCCGGAGGCGGGTGGAACGATGCGGCGCGCGGGCGCCTCGAGCGCAGCCTCCTGGCGGCCTTCGAGCGCATCGCGCCCGGGGTCTCTGCCTGCGTGCTCGGCAAGGAGCTGCTGACTCCGCCCGACATCGAACGGCGCTACGGCACCCCTGGCGGCCACGTGTTCGACGGCGAACTCGCGCT
This sequence comes from uncultured Planctomycetaceae bacterium, assembly GCA_964631945.1. Taxonomy (GTDB): domain Bacteria; phylum Planctomycetota; class UBA1135; order UBA1135; genus JABFRZ01. The sequence goes on along the minus strand of CAZWAY010000012.1, from coordinate 55,733 downwards.
CGACCAGCTCTGGCTGCGACGCCCCAGCCTCGCACTCGGACGCTACACGACGCCGCTCCCCGGCCTGTTCCTGGGCGGTTCGGGCTCGCACCCGGGCGGCCCCTTCCGTGGCGGCGCGGGCATCCTGGGCGCGCGCGCGCTGCTCGCTGGCGGCTGAACCTCGTTCCGCTCTCAGGAATTGGGGGACTCGATGGCCGGAGCCGGAGCCAGGGCGCGCGCGGCCTCCAGGGCGCGACCCAGGGTCGCGTGGTGCGCGATGCCGCCCGGACCGATCACGAGCGCCTTCTCGAGCGCAGCACGCGGCTGGGGTTGTAGCCCGACCAGCATGACCGCGATCTTGCCGCTCCTCAGGCGATCGATGGCCGAGCGCAGGTTCACGATCCCCGTTGCATCGATCGCCGGCACGTCCTCGAGGTCGAGCAGGACGACACGCACCTCGCGCCGGTCGAAGGAGAAGAGCTGGCTCGTGGCCTTGTGGGCCGCGCCGAAGAACAGCGGTCCTCCGATGTCGTAGACCACGACCCCGGGCGGCAGGTTGCGCCCGTGCTCGGCGTGCTGCGGACCGATCAGTTCGGCACCCGAGATCTCGGCCATGCGCCGCATGAACAGGAGGGCCGCGAGCAGGACGCCGGCCGTGACGGCGATGGTCATGTCGAACACCACCGTCAGGCCGAGGCAGCACAGCAGCACCGCCACGTCGCCGTGGGGCGCCGTGCGCACGACCTGGACGACGTGACGCGCCTCGCCCATGTTCCAGGCCACGATCAGGAGCAAGGCCGCCAGCGAGGCCATCGGCAGGTGCCCGAGCCAGGGCGCCAGCAGGAGCACGCTGGCCAGCACGAACAAGGCGTGCACGATCGAGGCGATCGGTGAGCGCCCACCCGAGCGCACGTTGGTGGCCGAGCGTGCGATCGCGCCGGTGGCCGCGAAACCGCCGAAGAAGCTGGCGCAGACGTTGGCGATCCCGAGCGCGGTGAGCTCGACGTCGGGCTCGTGGCGCTGGCCGGTCATGCCATCGGCCACCACGGCCGCGAGCAACGACTCGATCGCGCCGAGCATCGCGATGGCGAAGGCCGAAGGCAGCAGCGACTCGAGGTAGGCCAGCGAGAGCACTGCGCTCTGCCCACCCGGCCCGGGCAAGTCCCAGGGCAGCACGAAGATCGGCGCTCGCCCGGGGATGCCCCCGGGAACGGCGGGCGTGCCGAAGCGCGAGGCCAGCGTGCCCGGCACGGAACCCGCGAAGTGCTCCAGAGCGAATGCGAGCAGCGCGCCGAACGCGAGCGCGACGAGCGGCGCCGGGATCGGCGTACGCACGCGTCGCCATCCCATCAGCACGAACAACGTACCTGCGCCGACCACCAGGTCGGGCCAGTGCAGAGTCGGGAGGGCACGGGCCAGCGCCAGCATGCGCTCGTGCCACATGGCCTCCCCGGAGAGCGCTTCGGGCGTGAGACCCAGGAAGTCCTTCAACTGGAGGCTCGCGATCACGAGCCCGATTCCGGCCGTGAATCCGGTGGTGACGGGATAGGGCACGAACTGGATCCATCGTCCCAGGCGCAGCAACCCCATTCCGATCAGGATCAGTCCCGCCAGCGCGCTGGCCAGGACCAGGCCCTCGAGCCCGAAGCGGCTGGAGACCGGAGCCAAGATCACCACGAAGGCCGCGGTCGGGCCCGACACGAGCACGCGCGAGCCGCCCAGCAGGGCGCACACGCCGCCGGCCACGATCGCGGTGTACAGACCGTGCTGCGGAGGCGCGCCCGAGGCGATCGCCAGCGCCATCGAGAGCGGCAGTGCGACCACGCCCACCACCAGACCAGCCAGCACGTCGGCGCGCAGTTGCGCTCGGCCGTAGCCCTGCTCGAATGCCTCGCGCAGGGCGTGGCACAGACGAAAGCGACGGGCTGAATTCATGCAGGCGCTGGCGCTCTGGCCGGACCCGAGCTGGTGAGGGTAGCGCTCGAGCGAGCGGCGTCGAAGAGCCGCGAAGGGTGCAGCCCGCCGGCTCGGCGAGCCGATGGGGTCCTGGTGTCGCATTTGTGGGCCTACGCTGCCGTCACGCTCCTGACCGTGCGCTGGTGGTGGCCTACCTTGCGTGAGCTGCAGGCTGACCTGCGGCGAGCCGGGACCGCACCCCTTGCCCCGCCTCGCGACGATCCCCGCCGCTCTCCCCCACCGCTCTCCACGGACATGCGCACGCCACTGCAGCGCGTGCTGGCCTTCCGAGGGGTTTCCCGACGCGTGGCGGCGCGGCGCCGCTGGCAGGCGGGCTTCGGACGTCGCCGACCGTGAACCGGCGCCTTCGAGCCCAGGGCGCGGAGCGCCTCCGCGTGCCTCGTCAGGACTCGGACTCGCGCTGCGCGAGAAAGCGCCGGCAGCCGCAGGCGCGACAGGCCGGGAGGCGCCGGGAGAGGTGCGCGAAGACGAGTTCGTACGCGCCGCTGTCGTAGAGTTCGGGGTGCGCCTCGTCGCCGGGCTGGGGTTGGCGCGCCACGCCGATCAGCAGGCGCAAGCGCGTGTTCACCGGCAGCCAGACGTAGTTGGAGCAGAACCAGTTCGACCGGCCGTCGTCCCGCACCCCGTCCACCTCGCGCTCGAGCTCGCCGAGCTGCGGTTCGAGCCGGAAGAATTCCTCGAGACGGGCGTGCACGCCCCCAGGGGTAGAGACGCACCGGTCCGAGATCAAGCGCTCGCCCGCTCAATCCCGGCGCCGGGCGGGTGCCTGGCCCCTGCGCGGGCATGGGGTGAGTGAGGGGATTCGAACCCCCGACCCCCAGAACCACAATCTGGTGCTCTTACCGACTGAGCTACACTCACCGTTCGCGGGGGACTGCCCCCCGCACGCCCATGGCGAAGTCTTTCGAGGATCGAGCCTGCGGGAGCGAAAGTCAAGCCGGCCCCGTCGGCGAGGCGGCGTCCCAGCCCACGCCGGGCGCGTCCTCGCACGACCTCGGGTTGCGCTTCGATCGGCAGGTGCGCTTCGCCCCCCTCGGGCGCGTGGGGCAGGGCAACCTGGTCTCCGCGCGGGTGCTGGTCGTCGGCTGTGGAGCCCTGGGCGGGGTCCTGGCCCAGACCCTGTTCCGGGCCGGGGTCGGCGAACTCGTCCTGGTCGATCGCGACGTGGTCGAGCTCTCGAACCTACCGCGCCAGGTGTTGTTCGACGAGCGACATGCGCGCGCCAGCACGCCCAAGGCACTCGCCGCGCGCGAGACCCTGGAGCGCAGCGGCGGACCGACCGCGATCCACAGCCACGTCCTGCACCTGGACGCGCGCAACCTCGAGCTCCTGGCCGACGATGTGGACCTGATCCTCGACGGCACCGACAACCTGGAGACGCGCTACCTGCTCAACGACTTCAGCGTCGCGCACGCCCTCCCCTGGGTCTACGCGGGCGTGGTCGGCTCGGCAGGCCTCGTGCTACCCGTCCTGCCGGGACGTTCGGCGTGCCTGGCGTGCCTGTTCCCCGAGCCGCCTCCGGCCGACGCCTTGCCGACCTGCGACAGCGCAGGTGTGTTGCTGCCAGCGGTGGGCGCGGTGGCCTCGTTCGCGGCTGGCCTGGGAATGCGCCTGATCGCGCGACCGGAGAGCGAGTTCGAGCCCGCGTTGATCGAGCTGGACACCTGGAACGGCGAAGTCAGACGCCTGTCGGCGCCGCGGGATCCCACCTGCCGCGTCTGCGGCCGGCGGGAGTTCGTGTTCCTGCATCGCCCCGGGGCCGAAGCCATCTCCCTGTGTGGCCGCAACACCGTGCAGATCCCCGCGCGCGGCGCGCGCCGCGCGCTGAGCAGCTTGGCGCGCCGGTTGCCCGAAGGAGCGAGCGAAGTGCGCCTGCACGACGAACTCCTGCGCTTCGCCTTCGAGCATTGCCGCGTGAGCGTCTTCCCCGACGGCCGCGCCCTGGTCGAGGGGACCAGCGACGTGGCCCGCGCGCGGGACCTGCACGCGCGCGCCCTGGGCCTGGACGGAGAATGAGTGCCACCGACCCGGCCCTGGTGGTGCTCGCGGCCGGAGCGAGCGTGCGCCTCGGGGAACCCAAGGCGCTGGCACGCCTCGTCCCTGGGCCAGGCGGGACGGCGCTCGAGCTCTTGCTGACGGCGGGATCCGTCCTCGACGACGCACGTCCACTCGTCGTGGGCGGCGCGGCCCACGACGCCCTCGCCTGCGCGCTGCCACGCAGCGTCGAGCTCGGCCACAACCTCGCGTGGAGCACGGGCCGCACGAGCAGCGTACGTTGCGCCGTGGAGCTGCGCCCGGGGCGTGACCTGTGTCTCGCACCCGTGGACGTCCCGCTCGTACCCGCCGCGGTCTTCGCGGCCCTCGCCGCGGAATGGCGACGTCAGGGACGACCGGAGCGCGGCTGGCTCGCGCCCTACGTCGTTCGTGCGGGCCTGCGCTGCTTCGGGCACCCGGTGATCGCGGGCCGTGGGCTGGTCGCGGACCTGAAAGGCTTTCCGCCCGAACGGCCCCTGCGCGCACTGCGGTCCATGGCCTCGCCGTTGCTCGCGCTCGTGGTCGAGAGCGAGGCCATACTCGACGACCTGGACACACCGCTCGATCTCGCGCGGTTGCGCGCGCGCCCGACCTGAAAGCGCTGCCGCTCTCTCTCCAGACCGGGGGATGGAGCTCTCGATAGAGGGCCGGCCGAGCCTGGGCGGTTCGGGCTTCCCCATCGCGCCACTCCCCAAGTCAGGTTCCGCATGAGCTTCCAGGGCGACGTCGCCGGTATCGGTTTGGGCGAGCTGCTCCAGGGGCTGGCGCGCGGCGAGCGCAACGGCGTCCTGACCCTCACCGGCAAGCACCTCAGCGCCACCGTGGGGCTGCGCAAGGGGCAACTCTTCCTCCTGCCTGGCCCCGAGGAGGACGAGAGCCTCTGGCGCGACCGCTGCGTGCGCGCCTTCGCGGATGCGCCGGACGGGAATCTCGAGCCCTCGCGCAGGCAGGTGATCGCGCGCGCCTCGCGGCTCGAGACCTTCTATCAGATGATCGAGGCGCCCAACCTGCACTTCCGCTTCGATCCCGGGCAGCTCCCGCCCGCACCGAGCGCCGCCGTGCGCAACGCGCAACCCGCCGCGGTCAAGGGCCACAGGAGCGTGCAATTCGACGCCGGCCCCGACCAGGAATACTTCGAAGAGGATTCCTCGGCCTGGGGCACGGGCATGCCAGTCGAGTACATGCTGCTCGAGCACGCGCGCATCTCCGACGAGGTCAAGATCGGGCTGGGAGCCCAGCTCGCCGACTTCGACCTGCCGCGCGCTCTCGATCCCGACGGACAGGACGCAGAGATTCGCGATTTCCTGCTGCAGTGCTCGGGAAGCTCGACGATCCAGGAGATCGCCGATCGCCTGGGCTGGCCGCTCTCGAAGTGCCGCGGGGTGATCGGCGAGTACCTGCGCGCGGGACTCGTGCGCATGGCGCAGCCGCGCGAGTTGCTGGCAGCAGCCCAGCGCGAGATGGAACTCGGCCGAGCCGGCCGAGCCGCCTCGCGCCTCGTCGGCTGGACCCTGCGCTCGGCCCCGGGCCCGCTCGGCGCCGCCGATGCGCAACTACTGCTGAACGAGTGGCAGCGCGATCGTCTGCCCAAGGCCCTCGCTCTGGTGGATTCGCGTTGCGCGCGCGGGGTGCTGCGCCGCCTCGACCGCCTCGAGAACGATCGCCGCGTCGTGCACGAGCGCTGGAAGATCCTGGTCGAGCTACACCGTCAGGACGAACTGACGCTGCTGCACGAACTCTCCCTGCGTCTGGCGTCCTCGAACCCCAACAGCCGCACCTTCTCGGACCTCCTGCGCCTGGCGCATTCCTTCCATGCGCGCGGCCTCACGGGGCGTACGCGCATGCTGCTGCGGCTGTGCGCCAATCACCTACCCGAGGGGGGCGCGATCCGCGTCGAACTCGGCCGACGCATGCTCGAGGCCGGCCTGATGGCCGAGGGCAGCCGCTGGCTCCTGAACACCGCGCGTGAGCTCCTGGCGAACAGGGACGGCGAGGCCGCCATGCTCCCGATCCGCGCGGTACTACGGGTCGCACCGGAGCACAGCGAAGCACGCGCGCTGCTGGAGCAGGCACAGGTCGTGCAGGTCAAGCGCAAACGCCTGCGCTGGACCCTCGCCATCGGGCTCTCGACGGGAGCGGTCCTGTCCCTCGTCGCGCTGATCAAGTTCCACGACTACCGCGAGGCCCAGCGCTGGGTCGACAGCCTGAGCGGCAAGAGCCCAGCCTTGGCTCTGACGCAGCTCGACCTCGAGTTCGGACAGGACCCGCCCGCGCGCATCAAGGAACTCCGCGAGCGACTCGTGCGCACGAACGAGGAGGAGCAGCGTCGCCATTTCGACGAATGGTCGAGCCGCTACCGGGAAGCCGAGGAGTCGTGCCGGTTCGGGGACCCCCTGCTCGGATTCAGCCAGGCCCTGAAGCTACCCCCGCCCCCTTCCTGGAGCGCGAGCGGGACCGCGGACATGAACGACCTCCTTGGCCAGTTGGCACGCCGCATCGATGCCCAGGCCAAGGCGCTCGACCTGCCCGTGGACGCGTCGCTCGAGTCGATCAACGAGGAGGAGCGCCTGCTCGACCTCCTGGAGGAGTTCCAGGTCCTGATGAAGGGCCAGCAACTGCCCGCCGAAGCCCATTCCTTCCGCTTCCGGGTGGACGAGCTGTGCGAGGAAGTCCGGACCCGGCGCGAGAAGCGCGCCAACGAACGCGTCAAGGTCTTCGCCAAGGAGAAGGAGAAGGAGCAGGACATCCTGCTCGCCACCGCCCGCGCGCATGACCAGGCCGGCGACCTGGAGCGGGCCTTGACGGCCTACGAACGGCTGCTCGAGAGTGATCCTGCCCTGGGACTGATCCCAGACCTGCAGCAGGAGATCGAGCGTGTTCGCGCCCACAACCGAGCGCTACAGCAGGCCCTCAGCCTGTGCGAGAAGGGGCGCCAGGCCGAGGCGGAGAGAGTCTTGAAGGCCGTCTGCCCGCGCCCGATCGAGCACCTCCTGCCCTACCGGGTCGATTCGCTGCCCACGGGCGCACGGGTGACCCAGTCCGACGGGCGCGTGCGCACGACGCCTTTCGTCGCCAAGTCGGGTTTTGGCGAGCACGTGACGTTCCGCTTCACGATGCCTGGCTTCGCGGAACGGACCTTGGAGGTCCAGGATCCCAGTGACCTCCTGGTGTACTTGCACCTCTTCCCCGAGCGCTCCTGGAAGAGTTCGAACAAGATCGAAGCGGCCCCCGTACCCTCGGGCGACGATCACATCGTCGCCGATCGGCGCGGCCGCATTGCACGCATCGACCAGGACAGCCACGCGAAGTGGGAGATCGACCTGAAGACCCTGGGCGGTGTCGCGCGCACGCCGGTGTTCCTGCCCAACAAGTCCGGCTGGCTCTTGGTGGTGGGAGAGGACGGCCAGGTCTGGCTGGTGCACGCGCAGAGCGGTGAGGTCGAAGGGCCGCGCGACATCGGGTCCCTTCCAGCCGTGGGCCCCGAGCTCACCCGTAGCGGGGTCAGTGTGCAATTCGCCGATGGACGGGTGGGAGTGTGGACGGACCGACTCGAGCCTGTCTTCTACCGAGCCGACTCCATGGTGGGTGGCCCCTTCGCCAAGGACAGCCTGATCACCCCGAACGTGGCCGTCATGCGGCGCGGGGTCGGGGCAAGCGCCGAGCTCGTCTCCCCCTGGAACCAGTGGAGAGTCGTCGTGGGGGAATCGGAGTACCGGGTCACGGCCCCTGATGGACGGGGATTCAGCGGAGAGCGTCTCGGCGACTGGGTCTACGTCGCCTGGGAGGGACCGAAGGCTCTGGTGCCCTACGGGCGCTTGTGGGTCTCCGACGCCTTCGGGTTGCGCTCGTTCGTGCCCGATCTCGCGCAGATGGTCCCGTTCCCCGCGGGCAAGTAGCGGCGAGTGGAGGGCGCCACGGGCGCGCCCTCCGTCCCCGGAACTCGCATTCAGGTCAGTCCGCATCGTTCTCCCGGCCGCCGCGGGCGCGCCTCAGAGCTTCTTCACACGGAAGGGCGCCGAGAGTCGCGCCGGCCCCAGCTCGAGGAGCTGGAAACTCCACCCCTGTGCACCGGCTGGGCCGGGGCCGAACACCGCGGCGCTGGGGAGGATCGTGTCCTTGGCATACTTGCCCGTACCATCGAAGAGCACGATCGGCAGGGCGTGACTGCTCCGGAGCACGCTCAGCCAGGGATCGAAGCGGTCCATGTAGAGCCCGCCAAATCCGGCAAAGCGGTGCAAGTCAACGAAGCCCGAGCCTCCCGCCATGAAGAGGAAGGCCATCGCCCCGGGACGCCCACGCGCCTCGACGTGCACGGGATCACCCGGGAATGCGCTCTGTTTCGAGATGTGCAGGACCGGAATCTCGTCAGCGGGGCGCAGGGTCCCCAGCGCATCGATCTCGGCTCCGCCCAGCCCGAGGTCGTTCTCGTCGTAGACCACCTGCGGAATGCCCTCGAGAGCGATGATGGAGCCATCGTGACGACTGGGCGACTGTACGGCAGCCCACAGCCGGCCTCCGGCCCACTCCAGCGCCTGCACGTCCAGGATCGCGTCGGTCATGCCGGTCGCTTGCGTGAAACGGGCCTGGACTTCGGCCTCGGACAGGATGAGCGTGACCCCGCCCAGGTTGGGTTCGAGCCGCAAGATGTCCCCGTCCAGGACAGCCCCCAGATTGTCGCTGAGCGAGAACAGGATTCGCCCTTGATCATCGAAAGCCAGGGCGTCGACGTCGATGTTGGCCGCACTCGAGCCGAGTGCGGTAGCGACGTCCAGCTCGGAGACCAGCAGGGTCGCGCCACCGCCCTGCGCGAGGACGAGGATGTCGCCGTCCAGGAATCCCCCCTCGTTCGAAAGCAGGGAAAAGACGTTGGATTCCGCCCTTCCTGGGGCAGAGCCCGGGAGGTGCGCGAAGGCATCGATGTCGCTCGGAACGAAGCCGCAGCTGGCCAGGAAGTGGCCGTCCGCAAGGTATGGCGTCACGGGAGACCCGGACTCGACCACGACCAGGTCGCCGTCGGTCACGGAGAACGGAATGCCGGCCGAGAGCGGAACGTCGTCGGTGGTCGAGACGACGACTCGTGAACTCTGGGCGGCAGCCGCAAGGGACAGAGAGAACAGAAGAACGATCGAGCGCAGTCCCTGGACCGACGAGGCCTTCGGGACAGCACCCCAGACGCGTTTCAATTCATGATTCATGGTGGGAATCACCTCCGGCCCCAAGACCGCCGCGCTTCCACGCCGGTTGCAGTTCCCCTGGGAGAATCCCCGCTTCCGCGGCATAAGATGAAGCCGTGCTCCACCTCACTCGCGCCCTGCCCCTCGTCCTGCTCGCGGGCTGTTGGACCTCTCCTGCTCGCGACGATGGCGAGGTCGGGCTCGGCCTTCCGCGCGGTCCAGTCCTGACTCTGGCTAGCGATTGGCGGAGCTTGTCACCCGCCGCCTTCGAGGCCTGGGTCGTCGCGGCCGTCCCCGACGACCTCGCCACCCCCATCGACTTGCCCAGCCTGCGCCAGCTCCAGCGCGCGCTCGACGACGTGACCACGCCCCTGGACGGCGACCTCCGCGATCCACTGGCCGTCCGGGCGGCCGTCATCCTGGGTCGCAGCCGCTACCCGACCAGCGCTGCAGTGCTGATCCGCCGTCTGGAGAAGCGCGTGCTCGGACCGGAGCGCTACTCCGACTGCGGCGACACCCTGGCCGCCGCCGCCCTGGCGCGCTTCCCCAATCCGCGCCGCTATGCCCAACGTCTCGTTCCGCTGGCCGTTGGGGCGCGGCCCCATCCCGACCTCGAAACGCGCGTAGAATGTGCCGCTACCGCGCTGCACGCAGGCTTCACCCAGGTCGTCCCCTTCCTGCTACAGGTGCTGCGGATCGACACCTACGCAGGCGAAACAGACGCGCGGGACTTCACCGTTTCCCCCACCACGGCCTGGGCTCGGGGGCGCGCAGCCGAAGCCCTCTCGGCCCATGCTGGCGTCCCCGTGACCTACCGCTTCGATGGTTCGATCGTGCAGCGCGAAGTGGAGGCGTCGAAGCTCGAGGCCCTGCTCTTGCCAGCGCCGATCGCGGCCGAGGCAGCTCAGAGCAACAGCATCGCGTCGCCGTAGCTGTAGAAGCGGTAGCCGAGCGCGATCGCCTCACGATAGAGCCGCAGCACGCGCGCCTGCCCGGCAAAGGCACACACCAGCATCAGCAGCGTCGAACGCGGCAAGTGGAAGTTGGTGAAGAGCACGTCGACCACGCGGAATCGTGCGCCTGGACGGAGGAAGAGGCGTGTCGATCCCTGCCCGGCCTGGAGCTCGTCCCGCTCGTCGACCGAACTCTCGAGCGCACGGACCACGGTCGTGCCCACCGCCACGACGCGCCCTCCCCGGGCGCGCGCGCGCTTGACGGCCTCGACCGTCGAGGGCGGAAGCACGAAGCGCTCCGAGTGCATGTGATGCTCCTCGATGCGCTCGCTCTTGACCGGCTGGAAGGTGCCGGGCCCCACGTGCAACGTGAGCGTGGCCCGCTCCACCCCCCGCTCCGCGAGGCGGTCGAGCAGTTCCTCGGTGAAATGCAACCCGGCCGTCGGCGCCGCAACCGCCCCCGGCGACGTCGCGTAGACGGTCTGGTAGCGCGAGCCGTCCTGGGGCTCGTCGGCACGTCTCACGTACGGCGGCAGGGGCACGTGCCCGGCCCGCTCCATGACGAGTTCGGCATCGACCGCGAGCCCCTGAGGGTCCTCGATCCGCACGCTCCACTCCATCGCGGCCTGGCCGTCGGGGTCCTGGTCCCGTCCCAGGAGGTGGACGACGAAGGGGGCGGCCTCCAGCACCAGGCGTTCGTTCACGCGCAAGCGCCGGGCAGGATGCACGAGCGCTGTCCATGCGCCGGGCACCTCCGGGCGCGGCTCCAACAGCAGGAACTCGACCCTCCCCCCGCTCATCCTCCGCGCGAAGAGACGCGCGCGGCGAACGCGGGTGTCGTTCACGACCAAGAGATCGCCTGGATGCAAGAACTCGAGCAGGTCACGCACCTCTCGGTGGTGACTCCTGTCGGGTCCTCGCTCATGAACGAGCAGGCGCGCGCGATCGCGGACCGGCGCGGGCTGCTGCGCGATGCACTCCTCCGGCAACTCGTAGGAAAAGTCCGAGAGGTTCAAGCTCTCCAGCCTGCGAGGCGTGGGCCCTGGGAGGGGGATGACGAGCGCAGCAACTCGGCGGCGTCGGCACCGAACCCATCCGCCGCGCGAAGGACCGCGCTCATTGTCCCGGATCGGGGACGCCAACCCGATCTTCGGCGGCCGCAAAGGAATTCCTGTGGACCTCCAGCCTTTCTCTGCCGTTCATGGAAGCAATGGAGTCACCGCAAGGAGGCTCCGGCGACCCTTGTCCGCGCCCGGGGGGCCTCGGTCAAGGGGCGAGTCCTTCCGGAGGGTCCTCCGAAGGATGCATTCGAGAGGCGCCAGTCAGGGACACGGCTGGCGCCTCTCGCCTTTCGACCCGAGGCGGACGCCCTCGAGCCCGCCGGGCCACCCCTTCCAGTCGTCTCTGCAGGGTCGCAGCATCCCAGCCCAGGTAGCGGGCCGCGCGCGCGTGGTTCTCGCTGCCATTCCGGTGAAGCGTGCTCTCGAGCGCCAGTTCGACGTCGGCCATGCGCGGGCGAAGCGAGGGTAGGCGCGCCCTGAACTCCATTCGATGAGCCCGGAAGAGCGCGCGTAGCTCGGGCGTCCGGATCGTCTCTCCAGGGTGGGCCCGAGCCAGCCTGGCGACGATTGCGGCAAGTTCGGCCACTCCTCCGCTCCAGTCCTGTCGCCAGAGATGGCCGATGACTTCGTCGTCGAATCGCACCGCGGCAAGGCCCTCACGCCGCGCCCTGTTGCCTGCAAGGACTAGAGTCATGTCGGGGATCTCGTCACGGCGCTCGCGCAAGGGCGGCACGACCACCGGCAACGGGTCGAGCCACCCCTGCAGCTCGTTCGCCAGCTCGCCGCGTTCACGCACGACCTGAGCTGGCCCACGCGCGAGGAGGATGTAACGTCCGCTCGACCCCCTTGTGAGCCTTCGGGCCAGGTCCACCTGCCCGGTTCGCTCCAGCGCATCGAGCTCCAGCAGCCGCGTCGCCCCTTCGATGCTCTCTTCTCCGAGGCCTCCCTCAAGGAGCGGACCCTGCGCGTTCGAGCCACAGAAATGGAACCAACGAGCCAAGGTTCGCCGCCCCGAACCGGGCGAGCCGACGAGCAGGATGGGCTCGCGCCCGCCAATCCCGCGCACGATCGGTTCGAGCGACGCCGGGTAGCGCCGTTCGGGCCCCCAGGCAACGTCGTCGCCTACGTGCGCAAGGTGCCAGGCGCGAAAGGCGGCGGCCCACCACCAAGGTCCGAGGGCCTGCAGGGTGGCTCGCGTCGAACGGACGAGTTCCTCCGTCAGGAGCTCCACGTGCTCGAACTCGAGCACCAGCAGGCCGAGTCGTCGCGTACGTCGAGCATCCAGCAGCGGAACTGCAAGTCCCGCCGCGGCCCCGGCATGGATCCCGTCGTCGACCCCTCCTCGCAAGCGCACGAACTCGAGTCCATCCGTTGCCAGGCGCCAGCTCCCGGCCCGTCCCGCGCGCGACTCCCGATCCCGCAGGCCCCCCCCTCGCTCCGCGCGGATGCATTCCGTCCCCGACTCATCGGTTTCGAGCCAGTACGCCCGCCGTCCCGTCAGGGGAGCCAGGGCCTCGAACAGGCGCTCGGTGAAGGCGTTGCGCGGATCGGATGACACGAAGTAGCGCGAGTCGATCGCAGGTTTCGCGGGGCGCACGAGCGCTGGCGAAGCCGCACCCCTCTCCGAGGCCTCCGCCCACCCACGCCCCAGGGCCTTGATCTGGACGATGCTCGGCAAGAGTTGGTGTTCGCTCTCGATCTGGACCCAGCCCTGCAACGTGCCCGCCTCGTCGGTGAGCGAGGCACGCACCAAGGCCACGGTGCGGGCCCCAGCCAACGCTTGCTGCAAGGGAGGTTCCTGCCTTCGCCGACGACATCGATGGAAGAACTCGCTCTTGTGCGGGGTCCACTGGAGGGGGACGCCGGACAGTCGTTGCTCGGCGCGCGCGCGCAGTGCGACCTCGGTGTCCAGGACGAGGATCCGAGGTTCGCCGGGAGTCCGCCTGACGATGCAAAGGAGGAGCGCACCGAGGGCGGCGCGTCCGGGGGCGCGTGAGCACGAGGGAGCTGGCCGGCAGGCCCCGATGGTGCCGCCCAGCACTTCGGCGAGTTCCGGCCAATCCGTGCGCAGGTCGGCCAGCGGCGCCGGTAGGACGGCAACGGGCGGAAGGCCGACGAGAAGAGTGCGCGCCTGCTCTTGTTCGCCGCACAACAGGGCCGCCCAGCCGAGCAGACGACGAAGAGCGAGATCGCGGCCCGCCAGGCCGGGATGAGCGCGGAAGAGCTCGAAGGCTCGTGTGGGCTGGAAGCACTCCAGCCGGCCAGCAACCAGGCCTGACAGAAGGCGCGCCTGGAAGCCCTCCGGGGCGCCGGATGCGACCGCCGCTCGGAAATGCCGCTCCCACGAGCGTTCCGAGGAGCCCGGAGCCGCGCGAAGATGGCGGAGACGCAGGTCCCAGAGACTGCGAGTCGCCGGCGGAGCCCCTTCGGACCCCAGCAGGACAAGCAGTCTCTCGCCGACGGACAGCAGCGGCTCCCCTGGATCCGGAGGAAAGCCTGGGACCCTGGGCCCGGTGAGCAGGAAGCGCCACGCGGTGGCTAGATCCATGGGACTCTGCCCCAGGTCGAGAAAGGAGTCCTCGGGCCGAAGCGCCGACAAGTAGGCGTGCAGCAGACCCTCGAGGGCTCGCCAGCGACGCAGGCGCTCCCTGCGCTCGAGTTCTGACCTGGCCTTGCGCCAAGAGGCTCCGCTGCGGCGCTCGCACCCAGCGCGGGCATCCTCGCGCAACAGGCGCAGGGCAGTGATGACGCGCCGGAGCCGGGCGTGCTCCGCCTCGGAGGCTTCAGGCAGCAGCAGTCCCAGATTGTCGTCGCCCACGGATCCTCCTCATGGACTCACGCGTTCGCGCGTACCCGCTGCCGACGCCGGATTCGATGCCAGCCCTGTGGCGACGGGGCGAAAGAGGCGCAGACCGGCCCGGGCGCGCCGTGCCAGCTCCGACAAGGAGAGCCCCCGCGCGCGGGCCAGCCCATCCGCGCGACCCGCGTCCAGGACGAGTGCCCAGAAGGCCTCGCGTTGATCGAACGACAATCGGTTGAACTGACCGCAGGCGGTAGCGAAGGCACGCGCGTCGAGCGCGAGTGGCCCGGCGAAGGACTGGAGCAGATCGAGCGGCGTGTCTTCGGCTTCGTCTTCGGCCTGCACCAGCGCAAGCGCCTCCTCCACCTGTGTGTCGAGCCAGATGGAAAGGGCCGGCTCGCCCCGCCAGTCGGGCGCATCCAGCGCGCAGAGCACCTGGGCAGTGAGCAGCACGCGCTCGATGTCACACAACAGGGCGAGTTGGCCGAGACGCAGGGCGATGCGGGCCCGCAGCCCGAGCGGATCGTCTCGTACGAGGCGCGCCAGCACTTCTGCAACCTTGCCGTCCCGGAGCAGTTCGGCGCCTGGCCCGCCGGGGAGCGGAATGGTCGTACTCGTTCTTGCCAGGGGGAGTCGGTCCATGCGATCACCACCCGTTGAGGTCCTGGAGCCCGGATCCGAGTTGGGACGGATCCCATCGGAGCCGGACTCCTGGCCCGACTCCGATCAGGTGCTCGTGGCCTTCGTGGTGGAACTCGTGTGCGCGAAGACTAGGATTCGCGCCCGAAGGCACGTTCGACCCTCGGTAGACACCGCGACAACGGGAGACGAATTCTTGGGCGGATTCCTGGAAGGACGGAAGGGACTCATCCTTGGGGTGGCCAACAAGCGCTCGGTCGCATGGGCTTGCGCCAAGGCCCTGCAGCGTGAAGGCATGGACCTCGTCCTGACCTACGCCAACGAGCGTCTCGAGGAGAACGTGCGCGAACTCGGCGCCGACCTGGGGGCGCGCGCGATCCTGCCCTGTGACGTCACGAGCGAACGGGACATCGACGGTCTGGTCGACGGCGTCGGCCAGGCCTTCGGGCAGCTCGATTGCATCGTTCACGCGGTGGCCTTCGCCAAGCGCGAGGAGCTCACCGGCACCTACCTCGACACCTCGAAGGAGGGCTACCACCTGGCACAGGAAGTGTCGGTCTATTCCCTGCCCGCGGTGTCCAGGCGCATGGTCCCACTGATGGAGGGGCGCGAGGGCTCGATCGTGACCCTGTCCTACATAGGCGCCGAACGCGTCATCCCGAACTACAACGTGATGGGAGTGGCCAAGGCGGCGCTGGAAGCCAGCGTGCGCTACCTGGCCCACGACCTCGGCCCCCGCGGCATCCGCGTGAACGCCATTTCCTCGGGACCGATCCGCACCCTCTCGGCCGCCGGCATCGACGGGTTCGCGTCGATCCTGGACCAGATCGCGGCGCGCGCCCCGCTGAGACGCAACATCACGGCCGAAGAGGTTGGCGACGTTTGCGCCTTCCTGGCGAGTCCACTCGCTCGGGGCATCACGGGCTCCACGGTCTACGTGGACGCCGGCTACCACATCATGGGGCTCTGAGCCTGGGATACGGGGTGCCCCTGGGCCGGCGCAGGAAGGAGGGCGCCACAACATCACGGCCACAGGGAGCACCCTGGGGCCTCGCGGTTCGAGCTTCCGCCCTTTTTCCCGCAGGCGACGGCTCCAGAAGGCTCCGTTGGCCGAGCTGGGCCGTCGTGGATCGACGCAGCGCGCCAACAAGCCCCGCCCTTCCCTCGTAGCGGCCGCCCCATACCCCTGCGGCCCTTGCGGACCCTCTCGAAGGACAATACAAACTCGGCCCTCCTCGGGCGCGTCGGAGCTTGCACCCCATCCAGGGGAGCCCGTGAGGCAGCGGTCGTGGCTCGGGTCGTTGTTTCTCCTTTGAACCCAGCGGATCCCTCTCCTTCTCCATGAACGCGATGATCGAGATCCGAGGCCTAGTGAAGCACTTCGGGCCTCTCAAGGCCGTGGACGGCGTCTCCTTCGATGTTGCCCAGGGCGAGGTCCTCGGCTTCCTCGGGCCGAATGGCGCGGGCAAGTCCACCACGATGAAGATGGTGACGGGTTTCCTCACCCCCACCGCGGGCAGCGTGCGGGTGGCCGGACACGACGTGGGTGAGGACCCGGTTGCGGCCAAGAGCGCCATCGGATACCTCCCCGAGGGCGCTCCGGCCTACCCGGACATGACCCCGATCGCCTTCCTGAGGTTCATCGGCGCAGTGCGCGGATTGAGCGGCGCGGCCCTCGAGGAGCGCATCGCCGAAGTCGTGCGTCGCGTCCACCTGGAGGGTGTGTTGCGTCAGCCAATCGAAACGCTCTCGAAGGGCTACAAGCGCCGCGTTGGACTGGCTCAGGCGATCCTGCACGACCCGCAGGTCTTGATCATGGACGAACCAACGGACGGGCTCGACCCGAACCAGAAGCACGAGGTGCGTACCCTCATCCGCGAGATGGGGCGTTCCAAGGCCATCCTGCTCTCGACCCACATCCTCGAGGAAGTCGAGGCCGTGTGTACGCGTGCGATCATCATCACCAAGGGGCATGTCGTGTTCGACGGACGGCCCGAGGAGCTCGAGTCCCAAGCTCCTCCCACGGTCACGAAGAACCGAATGGATTGGGTCTTCCGCAAGCTGACGAATGGCGAGAAGCTGCCCGAGCCTGAGCTTGCCGAGGCAGGGAGGCGCGCGTGAAGCACACCCTCACGATCATGAAGCGCGAGCTCTCCGGCTACTTCGCCACGCCGGTGGCTTACGTTTTCATCGTCATCTTCCTCCTGCTCGCCGGCTTCTTCACCTGCCAGCTGGGCGACTTCTTCGGCGACGGCAATGGCCAAGCGACCCTGTCGGGCTTCTTCGGCTGGCACCCTTGGCTCTACCTGTTCCTGATCCCGGCGCTGACCATGCGACTGTGGGCCGAGGAGCGCAAGCAAGGCACGATCGAGCTTCTGATGACGCTGCCGATCACGATGACCCAGGCAGTCCTGGGAAAGTTCCTGGCGGCCTGGCTCTTTGCGGGTGTCGCGCTGGCGCTGACCTTTCCAATGTGGATCACGGTCAACTACCTGGGCGACCCGGACAACGGAACGATCGTGGCCGGCTACTTCGGCAGCTTTCTCATGGCCGGCGGATTCTTGGCCATCGGCTCGTGCGTCTCGGCCTTGACCAAGAATCAGGTCATCGCCTTCGTCGTGTCGATCTCCATCTGCCTCGTTTTCTTGTTGACGGGTTTCCCTCCGGTCATCGTGCTCTTCAGCAGCTGGCTGCCCGCTCCCGTGGCCGAGGCGATCGCCTCGTTCAGCTTCTTCACGCACTTCGACGGGCTTTCCAGAGGGCTGATCGAGGCTCGCGACCTGGTGTTCTTCGCCTCGCTCATCGGCCTGGCGCTGTACGCCAATGCGCTCTTCCTCGAACTCAAGAAGGCAGACTAGCCGGAGCAACCCATGGAAAAGCGCAACCTCATCCTGCTGGGTTCGGGCCTGGCTCTGGTCCTGTTCTTCGCGCTCAACATCACGGCCAACGCCACGCTGCGCACGCTGCGTGTGGACCTGACCGAAGACAAGATATTCACCCTGGACGAAGGCTCGAAAAGCATAGCGAAGGGCATCGAAGAGCCGATCAATCTCTACTTCTACTTCTCGCGCAGCGTCGCGCAGGATTACCCCGACGTCATCGTGTACGCAGATCGCGTCCAGGGCATGCTGCGCGAATACGCGCGCAGCTCGGCCGGGAACATCCTGCTCCGCGTGCTCGAACCCGAGCCCTTCTCGGAGGACGAAGACCGAGCCGTCGAACAGGGCATCCAGGGCGTGCCGCTCCCTTCTGGCGAGGTGCTTTACTTCGGCCTGGTGGGGACGAGCGCGACTGGCGATCGTGTGGCCATTCCGTTCTTCGCCCTCGAACAGGAGAAGCAGAGAACGCTCGAGTACGACCTCTCCAAGCTGATTTGGACTCTCGCGCACCCGGAGAAGAAGCGCGTCGGGATCCTGACGGCCCTGCCACTCGAGGGCAGCGGGGGCAATCCCATGTTTGGTCAGCAGGGAGAACCCGCATGGGGCATCCTTGCGGAGCTGGGCGCCTTCTTCGAGGTCGAGGTACTGCCGAGTTCGGGCGCCGATCTCGGAAAAACCGATATCCTCGTGGTCATCCATCCGCGCGGATTCGGCGAGGAGACCCTGTATCAAATCGACCAATGGGCCCTGGCTGGCAAGCCCTTGGTCGTCTTCGTCGATCCCCAGTGTGACGTCGACCCCGGGGCCTCGGACGACCCGAGCAACCCGATGTCGCGCATGATGGCCAAGAAGGACTCCGACATGGAGAAGCTCTTCAAGGCGTGGGGCTTTGCGCTGACGAAGAACAAGGTCGCATGCGATCGAAAGCTCGGCGTGCGCCAGGCTGTCCGCAGTCGAGATCAACGAACGCAGACCGAGCTACCCGTAGTGTTCTTCCTGCGCCTGGGCCGCGAGGAAGCCAGCCGAGACGACCCGGTCACGCGCCTGCTGGGCAACATCCTGATGTTGACCCCCGGTTCGCTCCACAAGCTCGCGGAAGGCACGACCGCGTTTGCGCCCATCCTCCAGACCAGCGAAGAGGCCCAGGAAGCCGACAGCCAGGCGTTCCAGATCATGCCCGATCCGCAAGAGTTGCTGGCCAGCTTCAAACCCGGCTACGAACGACTCACGCTAGGCGCTCGCGTCACAGGTAACGTGCAGACCGCCTTCCCGGAGGGCAAACCGGGCACGCCCGCCGCGTCCCAGGCGGAGACCGTACCCCCCGCCCTGACGGCCTCGCAGCAACCCCTGAACTTGATCGTATTCTCCGACGCGGACCTGCTCCACGACCGCATGTGGATGAGAGAGGTCCGCATCGGATCCCAGGTCATCGGCGTGCAGCCGATTTCAGAGAACCTGGACTTGCTGAAAAATGCGATCGAGAGCACCAGCGGCGGCAAGGAGCTGATGAGTATCCGCACGAGGGGCAAGATCCTGCGGCCTTTCGAACGCGTGCAAGAGATCCAGCGAGACGCGGACCAGCGCTTCCTCCTCCGACAACAGGAACTGGAGCGCAAGCTGCAGGACGCAGAGCAGCGCCTGACGGAGCTGCACAGAGCCAAGGCAGAAGGCAGCGAGGAACTGGTCACCGCCGAGCAGCGCAAGGAAGAAGAACGGCTGCGCCAAGAATTCGTGCAGACGCGTCGCGACCTGCGCGAGGTCAAGCACCAGCTCCGCAAGGACATCGAACGCTTGGGCACGAACCTCAAGTGGCTGAACATCGCCCTCATGCCGGCCTTGGTTTGCGTGGTCGCAGTTGCATTGGGCGCATGGCGTTCGCAACAGCGAAGGCCCAGATAGAGCACGCGAGGTCTGCCATGAAGCAAAAAAGTCTGCTGATCCTTTCGATCGTCACCGCGGTCGCGCTGACGATGGCGGCGCTGGCCTTGCGCGACAAGAACAGCGCGGCCTCCACTGCCGGGCGTGCGCGTCTTTTCCCAGAGCTGTCCGCGCGCATCAACGACATCGCGCGAGTACGGGTGGAGAAAGAGGGCAAGAGTGTCACCCTCCAGCGTGAAGGCGGCCGATGGGAATTGGTCGATCGTGGCGGCTATCCGGCTCTTTTCGAAAAGGTCAAGGAACTGGCCGTGCGTCTCGCAGACCTCGAGATAGAGGAGGCGAAGACGAGTCGCAAGGACAACCACGCCAAGCTGCAGCTCGAGTGGCCGCCCAGCTCGGAGGGCTCGGACGCCAGCACCACCGCGCGCGTGTCACTCGCGGATGCAGCGGGCGTGGAACTGGCTTCGCTCGTGGTCGGAAAGTCGGAATGGCAGGGCAGCAAGACCAAGGTCTTCGTACGCCGAGCCAGCGAAGACCAAGTTTATCTCTGCTCCCCACGTCAGCAGCTCGCGTTGGAGGCTGACGCGAAGGGATGGATCGAGCCCAAGTTCGTTGCCCTGCCGGGCGATCGAGTGCAATCCGTGACCATCGAACACGCGGACGGAGAACGGGTGGAGATCGGACGGTCTGCCGCCAACCACACCCAGTTCACTGTCCAGAATCTGCCTCTCGGCCGCAGCGAGAGCTATTCCGGAGTCGCCAACGGCGTTGCTCAGGCGCTGTCGAGCATGCAACTCGAGGATGTGCGCCCCGCGCATGAGATCGACTTCTCCAGGGAGCCACTGGCCAGGACCAGCTTCCACTGCGCCGACGGCCTGGACTTGCTGGTCGAAACAGCACGAGTGGACGACAAGACGTGGGCGCGCATCGTGGCCGCGTATGTTCCGCCACCCAAGGACCTCGCTCCTGCAGA
This sequence comes from uncultured Planctomycetaceae bacterium, assembly GCA_964631945.1. Classification (GTDB taxonomy): domain Bacteria; phylum Planctomycetota; class UBA1135; order UBA1135; genus JABFRZ01. The sequence continues at coordinate 35,386 of CAZWAY010000012.1, read as the reverse complement.
AGGCGAAGGAGCGGATTCCGGGCCGGATCAAGGGGCTGAGACAAAGGCTGAGGGCCACCCGGAAAAGCCTGACATCGGCAAGGAAGCCCAAGAACTGAACCAGCGCCTTGCCGCGTGGGCCTTCCAGATCAGCTCTTACAAGGTCGATCAACTAGCCAAGCGCTTGAAGGACCTGATGGCCGAGCCCACGCCGGCTGGAGGGGACGGAGGGCTCAGCGGACTGATGGACGATCTCGGGGTGGACACGGACGAATCTGCGTCTGAAGGTCCGGAAAGCCTCGAGATTCCACCCTCTCCGGACGATGGAGATGCTCCTAGCGCTCCCGACAAGATGACCAAGCCCGAGTGATTCCCTTTGGGCCAGGCGCTTCACCGCTCTGGACCTTCCATGAAGATCCTGCTCGCGCCTGCACTGCTCTTCCTCTTCTCCAACCGAGGCGAAGAGGTCGTCCTGCAGTTTGCCCCGGAGGCGCACGCATCCCTCAGGCGCACGTTCCTTGCCGAGGCTGAATACCATCTTGCCGACTTGACGGGCTCCGTTGATGGAGAAGTCATGGATCGGCCAGAGGAAATTCCGGCCTATTCGACCAGTTTCACGGAGCACATCCAGGTGCTCGATACTCTCGAGGCCTGCGACGGCGGACGTCCGACCGAGTTCACGCGCACATTCGAGGTCCTTCGTCAGGAAAACAGCGAAGCGCTCGATGGCGAAGAGTCGAGCATCGAACTTTCCAGTTCACTCCAGGGGCGGCGGTTGCGATTCGAGTATGACGGCGGTGAAGCCGGCTATCACATCAAGGCCGACGACGAAGAAGACCTAGAGCAGGAACAGGCCGAGTGGTTGGCGGCGGACATGGACCTCCTGCTATTGCTGCCTGATCATGAAGTCGAACCGGGCGATGAATGGGAAGTCGACCCGAAGCTGTACCTCGCCTTCATGTGGCCGAGTGGTCTGCTGGACTTTCACTCGGAGGAAGAAGATCCCAGCGCCGAGGATCGCCTAGCCAGCCAACAGACGATCGAGCACCTCGAGGGCTCAGGTCGAGCACGTCTGAAGGAGGTACGCGAGGAGGGCGAAGTCCTGGTTGCCGTGATTCATCTCGAACTCGGGATCAAGACCGGCTCCAGCCGCGTCTGGCCCCCCTCTGAAGAGGAGGGGCTGGAGCGTCCTGAAGTGACTGCCGAGGTGCACATCGAGCGCCAAGTAGCGGGCACGATCGTCTGGGACATCCAAGGAGGGCACGCACTCTCCGCTGAGCTGGACTGCCAGGCTTCCAGGCTGGTCACCGAATCCTTCATGGCGTTCGGCCAGCACGACGGAGAGGGAGCCGAAGTGCTCGTGGAACAAGGACGTCTCCTGGAGGGCAGGATTCGATACGAGGCCAGAATCGAGCGCGAGTAGGCTCGCCACGATCGGAGGCACACTGCCCCCGTTGGGCCTCGACGGACTAGGGGGCACATCGTTACGCCAGGGGAACGCGAGGGGGGGGGGTCGCCTGAGGTCAAGGCGGCGCCTGCGCCGAAGAGCGAAAAAGACCATCGAAGGACCGCTGACGTTGCCCTCCTGGATGGCTATCCTCCAGCGCAGCGCGGAGGACACCGGCCTCCAGGAGCCGTGGCCTCTGCTTTGCGGAGGCGCGACTTCCCCGACGAACGCCGCCAAATCCAACACACAAAGCTGCCATGAAGAAGCTCCTACTCGTCTCGACTCTCGCGCTTGGAGGCCTCTTTGGTCTCGACGGTGCCGCTCACGCACACGGTGGGCAATACCGCGGCCCTGGCGACACGGTCCCCCCCGGCGGCGGTGGCGCCGGCGGCGGCGGCGGCGCCGGACCGGCGACCGGGCCTGCGGGGCCTACCACTCCCGGCCCTTCTGGGCCGAGCACACCAGGTGCTGGTGCGCCTGGTGCTCCCGGCGCGCCCGGTGCTCGCCCTACGACGGGCGCAAGTGGAGACAGTGGTCCCGACCTGACACTGTGGAGCTTCTGGTGGGAGTTCAATCGGGAGCCCTACCTGAACCTCAAGGCCAAAATCCAGCAAGGTGGCGCGGAAACCGGAACGGACGGGTTCTTCCTGGGTCACGGCGCCAAGAGCCAAGGCAAGGACAGCCTCAAGCCGAGTGAAGAGCAGATCCGTCAAACGATCGTTCCCGCGCTCCTTGCGGCCCTCGAGAAAGAGACGAACAACGACATCGTCACGGGCTGCATGATCGCACTCGCAAAGATCGGCGACGCATCGAGTGAGACGGGCGAGTCGCAGTTCGAAAAGGTCATCGCCAAGTTCCTCTCGGACAAGAACCAAGAAATCGGTGAAACGGCAGCTGTAGCCCTCGGGATCCTGGCCAATCCCAAGTCCATCGACACCCTCGAGGAACTCCTCCGTGACACGAAGGAAGGCCGCGTAAAGGTCGGCCAACCCGAGGTGAACTACCGCACCCGCGCCTTCGCAGCCTATGGCTTGGGCTTGATCGGCTACCAGGCGAACAGCGAGGAATACCGCACGAGGATCGTGAAGATCCTGCGGGAGGTATTGGAAACCGACAGTACTCGAACCCGTGACCTCAAGGTCAGCTGTGTCATCGCAATGGGCCTCGTCAAGCTCGAGACGATGGAAACCAGCGTGCAGCCCGAGAAGAAGGGAGCCCTGATCCCGCCGGAGAACTCCCGCCCCGCGCAACTGGACTACCTCCTAGCCTTCCTTCAGAACGAGGACCAGAATTACCTCGTTCGAGCACACTGCCCGACCGCGCTGGCCCGCTTGTTGGTTGGACTCTCTCCGGAACTGCACCAGGCATATCGCCAGAAGATCGCTGGCGATCTCCTCGAGCGCCTTGGCGCCAGGAAGAAGGAGCAGGCCGAAGTCATCCAAAGTAGCATCCTTGCACTCGGCCTGATCGGAACGAACGACGGAAGCGACCCCCTGGACAAGAAAATCCGGGAGACGCTGGCCTCCGTCCCGAAGGACATCACTGACCAACAGGCCCGCAACTTTGCCATGATCGCCCTCGCCAAGATCGGCGGAACACTCGGGACCAAGGACTCCGAAGGCGGGATCAAGGATGTGAGCGAGACCCTCCTTGCCCAGCTCGCCGATGGCAAGAGCAGCGTGAAGCCGTGGGCCGGACTCTCCTGTGGAGTCATGGCTGACCTACTGGGCAAAGCGAAGGTCCAGTCGGCGAAGATAGGCACCCTGCAGATGGCGGTCCTGAGTGCCCTGGAGGAAGAGAAGGACCCCTCGAAGGTCGGAGCATTCGCCATCTCGTGCGGGATCATGAGCCACCTCGAAGCCAAGCCCACTCTCCTCAAACGTCTCGACTCCGAGAAGGAAGAGGCCGCGCGAGGCTACGTGGCAATCGCGCTGGGACTGATGAATGCCCGTGACGCAATCGAGAAGATCAATCGGATCGTGGACGAGTCCAAGTATCGTCCCGACCTTCTCAAGCAAGCTGCAATCGCGCTCGGACTACTCGGCGACAAGGAACTGGTTCCCAAGCTGGTGAAGCTTCTTGGGGAATCGAAGGGTCTGGCCACTCAAGCCTCGCTCTCGTCGGCCCTCGGCTTCATTGGGGACCAGCGTTCGATCGAACCACTAGTTCTGATGCTCCAGAATGATAGCTTGACCGAGCAGGCCAGAGGCTTTGCCGCAGTGGCCCTTGGAATCGTGGCCGACAAGGAACCTCTACCGTGGAACTCGAAGATCGGCTTGGACCTGAACTACCGAGCCTCGACTCAAACGCTGACGGATCAGGGTACGGGAACCGGGATTCTGGACATCCTCTGAACCGGGCCCACCCTCTAGGCTGAAGCCTTCTTTCTGCGCGAGCCGCCCGGTGTCCGGGCGGCTCGCTTTCCTGGGCTCCCGGGCACTCGCGCCCGCCTTGGCGTGCGGGCCTAGCCCAAGGGGCCGTGCGAGAACGCACAAGGCCTCTGGAATGGATTCTCTGGCCGGGCGAATTGGCCTACCATTGGGATCGCCGTTTGCCGTAGAGCATGTCGGGGATCCGCCCCAGGAACCGCACAACGAAGGACCACATGAAGCATCGAGAGTTGGTTGCCGCCCTCGCAGCATGCATCCTGGTAGCCCCCTACGCTACGAGCCAGCGATCCGGGGATGGTCCAAGCACTCCTGGAACCGTTCCGACCGTCCCAGGTGGCCCGGGTGCGGGAGCGGGGGGTGGCTGGACCGGCCCTGGCGATACGGTCCCCGGCGGAAGCACCGGAGGAGGCGGACGGCCCCCCACACCTAGTGTTCCCCCGTCCCTTGCCCCGCCTCCCGGCTTCGGAGACGGCGCGAGCGCCTTCTCTCCAAAAATTCCGCTTCCCGGGGTAGAGGGGGCTCCAGGAACTCCGACCGAGGCGCCGCCCGCGAAACCCACCACGCCTCCCAGGACAGACACCCTCAATTCTTGGCAGACATGGTGGCACTACAACCGCTGGGCGCACCTTCATGTCGACGGTGGTTTGCTGGCGGAGACTGGATCCGGTGGCTTCTTCCTTGGCCATGGAGAGCGGGCTCAAGTGGCCCCGCTTCTTCGCGCGACCGAAAATCAGATACGGGACGTCGTCCAGCCCGCGTTGACCAGAGCGTTGGCGACAGGAGGGCATGCCGAATTCGAGATCCTTGCGCTACAGAGCCTGGCGAAGATCCGAAATGTCCCCCGCCCCGAGGGGACTCCCGACTTCGCGAGCGTGGTGCGCCCTTTCTTGAGGAGTGCCAACCAGTTCGTTGCCGAGAAGGCCGTCCTTGCCCTTGGCATTCGAGGAGACGAAGTTTTTCTTCCTTGGTTGGCATCCGTACTGGCTGACAGAACGGAGGGACGCGACCTCGTCGGGCGCTCGCTGGTCGGCGACAGACTGAGAACGTTTGCTGCCTACGGTCTTGGACTCCTCGGCGAGCGGACGCGCGACTCCGGAGTTCGCGTTGGCGTCTACGACGCATTGATGGAGGCTCTTCCTGCTGAAAGGCCAGAGGTGCAAGCCGCATGCCTCCTCGCCTTGGGGCTCGTTCCGATGCCGAATGGAGAAACGTTCGTCGAGGGCGGGGAACTCTTCAGGGGAAAGACGAGAGTCGATCAGGTCTTGGCTCTGCAGGCATTCTTCGAGGACGGCGCGCAGTCCTTCCTGGCCAGAGCACAGGCGCCCAACTCCATTGCACGCTTGTTGGATGGGGCACCTTCCTCACTGCGTGGGCATGCCGCCTACTCTCTCCTCGCGGCTTCTGGTTCCTTGACCCAGGAACAGCGGGAAGTACAGAACGCTGCGGTCATCGCCCTCGGAATGATCGGCGCCTCTGGGCAAGACCCCATCGATCAGGAGATCCGCAGCCACTTGGAGAAGGTCGCCTACAAGGCCAGCGGAGATCGCTCGACACGCTACTTGGCCATGATCGCGATGGCGGAAGTGGCCACACGAAAAGGAAGCGGGGAGCAACCATTCGCTGGACTGGAGCCGATGAGGCGTGCCCTCCAGCGGAATCTCAAGACCAGTCGTGGGGAAACCTTGGCCTGGACTGCGCTCGCTCTGGGAGTCCTGGAGGAGGACGCGGAGGCCCGCGGAGAAGTCGCCTCGCCCGACTCAGCCAAGGCCCTCTCCAATGCCTTGGAAAAGGCTCGTTCTTCGGAGGTGGCCGGCGCGCTCGCCATTGCCCTGGGGCTGATTCGAGACCCAGAGTCTGCGGAAGTCCTCATGTCTCGCATGCGAGACGCTGGCGACAGCTACATGCGTGGCTACATCGCTCTCGCGCTCGGGATGATCGGAGCTCCTGGAGCAATCGATCCCATCCGGGACCTGCTGGCAAGATCGACGAACCAGCCCTTCGTCGTCGAGAACGCATCCATTGCTCTTGCTTTGCTAGGAGACCAGGAGACCGGAACCAGACTTTTTTCGGTACTCGATCGCTCTTCGAATCCCCGGGTGCAGTCCTCTGTTGCTTCCGCAATGGGGTGGATTCGTGATCCGCGCCCCCTGGGCGACCTTTGCACGATGCTCGGGGACACGCGCAGAAACGACACGGCACGCGCCTGGACTGCGGTGGCCATCGGAAGAATGTGCGACCAGGACCACTGGCCTTGGGTCGGCCGTCTGTCGGTCAACGTGCAGTACGACATCGCCTTGCCAACCCTGCTCGAACCTATCTACGAAACCGGATTGCTGGACCTCCCGTAACGTGGTCGGGCCAGCAAGGCAACGAAGGCCAATACGAAGGCCGTACCGCCAAACGTTAGCAATCTCGCCCGTTCCACCGCGTGTCGGACCTCCTCTACGTGCCCGTTCAAGACCGCAGAGCGCTGTCCAAGGGCAGCGGCAGCTGCTCTCCAGGCAGCTGCCTCGGTGGAGTCAAGCAGCGTGCTGGTGTTCACGCTACTCTCGAGCCGCGCCGCGTAGTCGGAGGCCAACGCACTCTGCTCGAGCCAAACAGCAGCTCCGGTAGCACGGAATAGAAGGTCGAGCTGGGTTGGATCGATCTGGAGACCATTCTCCGCCGCAGCCAGTGCTCCGACTGGATCCCCGGCTCTATAGAGGATTTCGGCCTTTGCTACCGATCTCGAAAGCTCGTCAAGCTCGATCTCGGCGAGGCCCCACGCCCTCGAGTACTCCTCGGAATCAAGGGCTTCTCTCCATCCGGTTCGATGCTCCAGACCTAGTAGGGCAAGGCTCAAGCACTCGACAATCAAGATCCACCACCGGAAGCTCGGGTCTCACCGGCGAGAGCGATGGAGAGCATCTGCAACAACTCGATCGGACAGCGGTCATCGCTGAGCAATGCCGGGCCACCCGACGGGCGTACGAGTTTTACGAATCCGGGCAGGAGTCTAGGCCCCAAATGAAGCGACGACTGCCTGACTGCGGGCGTCAGCCCCGCCCCCGTCCACGGCAGTTCTCCCGACCTACGCGCCAACAAGAGAAAGTTCCTCGCATGGGGAACCCGCACAAGCAGAACCGGAGACTCGAAGGCGCTAGCACAGGTGCTAGCCACCGCGGATACAACCGGGTCCTCGAATCCGAATCCGCCAAGGTTTGCCGTCAGCCACCCGCCTTCCGCAAGCCTTCCCTTCAGTTCCATGAAGAATTCAAGTGTACACAGATGTGCTGGTATCTCAACCTGGTTCGAGTAGCAGTCGAGAACGATCTGATCGAACGGGCCGGGCTCGATGCGGAGGGCGACGCGAGCATCGAGCGCAGACAATACGCGCAGATTCTCTCCGTCCGGTTGCATTGCGAAAAACTGCCTGCCCAGGGCGACAACCGCGGGATCCAGCTCGACACCCGTGACTCTGGTGCGAAGACCACGCTCGCCCGCAAAGACCCGTGCGACCGTGCCTGCTCCTAGCCCGAGCACGAGCACTCGCCATTCCTCACTCGGCGTGCTCCAGCTCAACGGAAGCAAGAAGTCATTGTAGTAGAACCCATCTGGTAGGCACCCCTCCTCCTCCTGCCACACAGACTGGAAGGAGTCGAAGCCCTCGTTCACCTGCAACATCCTCAGGGTGACCGGGCCCGTACGATCCTCGATGACTCGAAGAGCCTGATAGGGCGACTCGCGGCTCGCCAGTTCGATCAGGCCAGCTTCAGGGGGGTGCTGTCCGAGGGAAACCAGCGATGACGCAAGTCCTGCAGTCCATAGCGCCAGATGTCCGCCTGCCGTGCGCCTAGTGCCGCGTCCGAGAGCCCTCGCAAGCAGCCCTGCCATGAACAGGGCGGCGCTCGACAGCCAGAAAGTGCGTTGCACCCCCATTTGCGGCAAGAGAATATGACTCGTGCTGAACACTCCCACGAGACTGCCCAGCGTTGAAGCAAAGAGCACGGCTCCTCCCGCGGCTCCTGCCTGGATTCGTCGCGCTCGCGACAGAATCTCCACCACGAGCGGACAAACCATCCCGAGCAGAGCAGCCGGAGGCAGAAATACCAGCAAGGAAACCGCCAAGCTCCCCCACCTCACGAGACCGGCAGCCTCGTGCAGAGCAATCTCTGCAGGCATGAGCCAGCGCGCGCACCACGCCGCGAACAATGGTGCCCAGGCGACGAGGGATCCTGAAGCAAACAGGCCCCAGCTCAGAACCCGCGCGGGCGAGTCGCACACAGCCAGACGCCCCCCTAGTAGGTACCCAACAGCAAGAGCAAGCAAGATGACGGCAATGACATTGGTCCAAACGACCAGGCTGGTTCCGAACCACGGCGCAAGCACACGCACCGCTGCCAACTCGACCACCATCGTCCCAGCACCCGAGACGGCTGCTACCGCCAACGCGATGGCGCCGCCATTCCGGGTATTCTCTATCGGGTGACTCAGGAGCCGGCCCTACTTCACTTCGGGGGTACGCTCTGCGAGACCGAGGCGGTGAAAACCCTGCCCCAGTCACCCCAGTTGTACTGGTTCTTGATCATCTCCGGTGCGTTGCGCTCCACGGTTCGCTCATGAGTCGCTCCATTGATCACGAAGCGCACTGGCTTGTCCAAATCGACGAGCTCGTCGTTCAAGAAGATCACGACGTCTGCGATCTTCTGTGCGTCGATCGTGACCGTGTTGCTCGTACGATCGACTTTGGCATCAACACGCGGATTCTCTGCACTCTGAAAGCCCAACAGGGAAAGCCAGTGTGCGGTTCGCGCATTGTCGTTCTTGGGCGCAAACGTCACGTGAGGAGGGTAGGAGAGCCGTGGATTCCTGCCCATCCATTCCCAGGCCTGCGCTCCAGTGCCCTCGGGCTCCTGTGTGCAGTTTGCGAACCCGTTTTCGTCGAGCCTGGCTGCAATCGCCTTGGCGCCCTCGCCGCCCTTCACGAGCAGCGTGGGCAGCGTCCGGAAGTTCTCAAGGTTGCCGGCATCGACCATCGCAACATCGCCTATTCCGATCACCCCCGCGAAAACCTGCGGATAGGAAGCGGCCGTTGCTTCTACTGCGGCGAAGCCCTTGCCAGAGCCCACCAGAAAGCGGCGGTTGCAATCGACCGGGAATTCGCGCTGAATGAGACCAAGGGCAGTCATGACCTGGTACGCGCCTCCGGGCGCGCTTGGAGAGCCGAACATGCCCCAGGACTGGGTGTCCTTGCCAAGATCGATCGCGACCAAGATCGCCGCGTCCCGGATGCCCTGATCGCTCCAGAAGCTGTTCAGGTGGTTGCTCGGGGACTCGGCACCGTCGCAGGCTATCAAGATTAGCGGCAGGGCACCTTTTGGCGCCTTCTTTGGCACGCAGTACGCGAGATTCACCTCGAGATCGTCGCTCTTCAGCTTGGCAGTGGCGACCTCGCCCCTCTTCTTGAGGGTTGTAACCAAGAGGTCCTCGTTGACGAGTCTGAAGACTTGCTCCCAATCCGCCACTGCTGCCAACAGCTTGCCCCCCTTCAGTTTCGCCTTTTCGGTGGCCTCGATCTGGTCAACGACCACTTGCAGCGACTGGAAGATGCCCTTTTCTTCCCGCACGGCGGTGAAGTAAGCGCCTACTTTACGACTGAGGAGAACATGGTCGCTGTCCTTCAGTTTGAGCTCGCCCGAAGCGAACGGCAGAGAAAGCAGCAGGGTGCAGCCAAGAAGAGAAAAAGATTGGGCGAAAGGCATGTCTAGGGTGTGGATGCGGTTCTCGCGGGAGCGGCGAAGGCTGGAGGAAGGAGAGCCGTGCCCCATCCCCTCCAGGCCCAGTCGGGGGGCGGTTGAGCGAAGAGCAAGGCCCTGAAACCACGTCTTGCAGCTTCGGTTCGGCCATGCATCAAGTCCAGGCGCGCCAGCAACAGCCCGGCATCGTTCGATCCCAGGGCGAGGGCCTTGCCTAGATAGTCCCGTGCCGCACGCTCGTCACCGAACCCCAGAGCGACGATTCCCCGTGACTCCCACAAGGCATGAGGTCTACGTCCGGCTTCCTCCTCGCGCGCGATCGCCTCGTTCAAGACGCGCTCGGCTGCTGCTCGGTCCCCGAGTGCCTTGTAGGTCAAGGCCAGGTCCAAGGCGCTCCATTCCGCTTGGTACCGAGCGTGGAGACTCGATTGGATCACCAGGGTCGACCCTTCGTAGCGCAGGGCGCGGGCTTCGTCCACGGCCGTGTTCCACGCCAGGAAGAACTGCCACCGCTGCAGGGCTGCGGGCGCCTCCAAGGCGCCGATGACGGCACGCGCCCTGTCCCGTCCTGGAGGAAGAAGATCGGCGAGGAACCAGAGTTCGCGCGCCGAGAAGGGACTTGGCTGCAGCGCGAACAGTCGTCGGGCCGGCAAGGAAACCTCGCGTCCAGCCAGCGCCTCGAGGGTAGCGCTGAGCAACTCGCGCTGCGGGGTGGGCTGTCCGCTACGCGAGGCTTCCATGAGGTGCTCCCGCAGGGCACCTGCTTCGGCCTCGGAAGTCGGGCCGCTCCGCAAGGCCTCCAGCTCGGTCCAGATCTGGGCCCAGGGATCGCCTTGCGGCGCGCCAGCGGCGGCCACGAACAGCGAAAGCACCAGCCCCTTCATTCGTCGCTCCAGAGGACCCGTCCGCTCCCCGCCACGGTGCGTCCGATTCGGACTGGGCTTTCTCCGCGATCCCGGAGATCACGCTCGACCTCCTCGACCAGCGCCGGTTCCACGAGCAGGACCATGCCGATGCCCATGTTCAACGCTCGATACGCTTCCTCGTCGTCGAGCTCGCCGCCTCGAACCAAGAGCTGGAACAAACCAGGCGGACTCCACGTCCGACGATCGATGAGCGCGTCACACGAGCCGAGCACACGATTCACGTTGCCGGGCAACCCACCCCCGGTGATGTGCGCCATGGCGGCAAGCTTGCGCGTCTCGATCAGGGGCCAGAGGACCTCGAGATAGGTCCTGTGGATCGCGAGCAGGGCTTCTTGCACCGTCCGACCGCCGAGTTCCGCGGGGCGATCACCGAGTTCGAGCCCCATGCGCTCGAACACGATGCGTCGCGCCAGAGAATAGCCGTTGGTGTGCAGGCCGCTCGATTGGAGCCCGAGCAACACCTGCCCGGGCCGCACCCGCGAGCCATTCAACAGGTGCTCTCTCTTGACCGCGCCAACCAGGAAGCCCGCCAGCTCGAAGTCGCCATCGCGGTACACGCCCGGCATCTCCGCGGTCTCGCCTCCGATCAGGGCCAGGCCGCTCGCCCGGCACGCCTCGGCGCAACCGGCGATCAGGGCTCCGGCTATCTCGCCGTCGAGACGCCCCATGGCCACGTAGTCGAGGAAGAAGAGCGGGCGTGCCCCCTGCACCAGGGCATCGTTGATGCAGTGGTTCACCAGGTCCCAGCCCACCGTGTCGTACACCCGGGCACGACGCGCGACCTCGATCTTAGTGCCGACGCCATCGGCGGTCGCGACCAGGATCGCGTTCGCGAACCCGACCTTGGCTGGATCGAACAGTCCACCGAAGAGCCCCACGTCCCCCAGCACGCCAGGTGTGAAGCTCTTGCGGATCGCACCCTTGGCGCGCTCCAGCAGGTTTTCCTTGGCATCGATGTCGACGCCCGCGTCCTTGTAGCTGATCTTGCCGTTCACGGAGACTCAGGGTCGGTGTTGGGCGGGGGTCGATCGCGTTCCACGAGCCCCCGCAGGCGCTTCCAGGGAGACTCAGGATAGCCAGCGGAGTGGCGCAAACGCCCCAGGATCCGAGGGTAGTTGTCGAAGCCTATCTGCGCCGGCAGGCCATCCAGCGCAAACCAGGCGGCTTCGCTCTCCTCCTCACCGGGGCGTAGCACGCCCCCCACCGCTCGGCACAGGAAGACGGCCACGTTCGCCGGCTTGCGGGGATCGTTGCACACGAAGAGCAAGTCGAGGAGGCCGTCGACCACGACTTCGACTCCCGCCTCCTCGAACACCTCGCGTACGACGGTCGTGGCCGGATCCTCGTCGATCTCCTGGTAGCCTGCGGGCAGCGCCCAGTAACCGAGGAAGGGCTCGATCGCGCGCCTGACCAGGAGCACCTCGCCCTCCCGGTTGAACACGACACCCGCCGCGGCACAGGCGGGATTGCTGTACAGCACGAAGGGGCAACGCTCGCAGCGCAGGCGGACTCGGCCAGCGACCGTGGACTCGCGCAGCTCGGCGCTGCACTGGGGGCAGTGTCTTGCCTGGTCTTGCCACACGGCCTTCTGCAACGACGGGTGATCCGGGAGGCGCCAGCGCGGCGCCCGCGCCGTTTCCCATGCCCCCAGGCGCGTCCTAGACTAGGTGATGCCATCCCGAAGGGCAATCGTGGCGCGAGCACGCCGCACCGTGACGCATCCCCTCCCATGAAGAACCTGCTGCTCCTCGGGAGCACCGGCTCGATCGGGCGCCAAACGCTGGATCTCGTGCGGCGCTCGGCGCACGAGACCCGCGTGCTCGGCCTGGTCGCCGCGCGTTCCTGGGAGCGGCTGTTGGAGCAGGCCCGCGAGTTCCGGCCCGCGCTCGTCGGCCTGGTCGACGAGGAAGCGGCCGAACGCTTGCGGCCCGCCCTTCCGGCTGGCATCGGAATGCGCGTGGGACCGGATGCGGCCGAGGCGCTGGCCCTCGAACTCGAGTACGACCTGGCGGTGCACGGGGTCACCGGCTCGGCCGGGGTCCGCGCCACCCAGTGCATCCTCGAGCGCGGTCGGGTCCTGGCGCTGGCGAACAAGGAGTCCCTGGTCGCGGCGGGCGAGCCCCTGATGGAGCTGGCGCGCGCGCGCGGAGCGACGATCCTGCCGATCGACTCGGAGCACTCCGCCATCTTCCAATGCCTGCGGGGCGAGTCCACTGCCTCCGTCCGGCGCATCTGGCTGACGGCATCCGGCGGCGCGTTTCGCGATCTGCCACTCGCCGAGCTGGAGCATGTCACGCCCGAGCGCGCCGAGCGCCATCCGAACTGGGACATGGGGCCGCGCATCACCGTGGGTTCGGCCACGCTCATGAACAAGGCCCTCGAGGTGATCGAGACCCACCACCTCTTCGGGCTCGAGCCGGAGCGCATCCAGGTCGTCCTGCACCGCCAGTCGATCGTGCACTCGTTGGTCGAGTTCGTGGACGGCTCGGTGCTGGCCCAGATGGGCCCTCCCGACATGCGCGGCCCGATCCATTTCGCCCTGCATTGGCCCGAGCGCAGGCCTTCCGATCTCGTGGGCTTCGACCTGCGACGATTCCGTGAGCTCAGCTTCGAGGCCGTCGACCCCGAGCGCTTCCCGAGTCTCGAACTCGGCTATCGCTGCGTGCGCGAGGGCGGCGACGCGGGGGCCGTCCTGAACGCGGCGGACGAGGAAGCCGTGCTGGCCTTCCGTTCCGGACGCATCGGGTTTCAGGACATCGCGCGCATCAACCGATCGGTGCTGGAGCGCCGGCCGCGCCTGTCGGGCTCCGTGGATGCCCTCCTGGCCGCCGACCGGCGCGCGCGCGAGCTCGCCCAGGCCGAGATCGCGCGCCTGACCCGCATGCCCAGCCTCCCTTCCTGACTCGCGATGATGGACTTCGAACTCGCTCGTGCGCTCCAGGTGATCTTCGGGATCGGCCTGGTCATCTTCGTGCACGAGCTCGGTCACTACCTGGCGGCACGCTGGTGTGGGGTGCGCGTGGAGACCTTCAGCTTGGGCTTCGGGCCAAGTCTCCTGCGCAAGCGCATCGGACCGACCGACTACCAGGTCGCGCTCATCCCGCTGGGCGGCTTCTGCCGCATGGCCGGCGAAGAGCGGCGCCTCGACGGCCTGGAGCCCGCACCCGACGAGCTGCCGGCGAAGAGCGTGGGCGCACGCTTCTTCATCTACTCCGGCGGCGTGCTGATGAACATGCTGTTCGGGCTGGTCGTGTTCCCGATCCTGTTCCAGATCGGCGTGCCCTTCACGCGCCCGATCGTGGGCGACACGGTGCCCGGCGGCTCCGCCTGGCGCGCCGGCCTGCCGGAGGGCCACGAGATCGTGTCCGTGAACGGCAACGAGGTGTTCGAGTTCGAGCACCTCTTCACCGAGGTCGCGCTGGGAGACCCGGGCCACGCCAGCGTGGTCACGCGCGATCCGCACACGGGCGCCGAACGTGCCTACGAACTCGTCCCCGAGCGCGACGCCGAGGAGGGCTTCAGCACGATCGGGGTACGCCCGGACATCGAGCGCTCGGCGGACGGTACACCGCTGCTGCGGGTGCGTGAGGATTCGCCCGCGGCTCGCGTGGGTCTGCGCAGTGGTGACGGGCTCGTCGAGGTCCTGGCCGGACTGCCGGGCCTGAGTCCGGCCGAACAGCTCTCGCTCTTGATGAGTCGCAGCCAAGCGCTGGACCTGTCGGTCCGCAACGCGGCCGGCGAGCTGCGCAGCGTGCACATCCAACCGGAGCTGAGCGCCGAGCTGCAGCCTGCCCGCGTCGGCATCGCACCGCCCGTGAACCGGGTGGAGGCCCTGCGCGGAACGGCGCGCGCCTCCGGGTTCTCGCTTGAGCCCGAAGACCGCCTGCTGAGCGTGAATGGCGTCGCGATCGTCGCCACGGGCGATCTGACGCGGGCCCTGCTGGCCTCCGACGAACCCCTGCGGGCAAGCGTGCGACGGGGTGCAGCCGAGCTCGAGCTCAACGGGCCTGCCCTCCTGCGCGCCCAGGCGCTCGCGCTGGCTGGCGACATCGCCCTGGGGGCGGACGAGCGCGCCACCGTGGTCGTGGTCCAGCCCGACGAGGCCGCCGAGCGGGCCGGCCTGCGCACGCACGACGAGGTGCTCGCCATCGACGGCGTCGAGGTCCAGGTCTGGCAGGACGTGAAGCGTCTCGTCGAACAGGCCGGCCGCGAGCAGCGCGCGGCTCGGTTCCGGGTGCGCCGGCCGGGGGCGGAGGATCACCTGACCTTCGAGGTCGCCCCGGAGGCGCGCCCGATCCCCGACTACGGGCTTTCGCTGCGCCAAGCGGAGTACATCTACCGCTCGGAGAACTTCCCAGCCGCGCTGGTCTTCGGCGTGCGCTACTCCTGGCGCTTCCTGGAGGACTCCTGGCTGACCCTGAAGCGCATGCTGACGCGCGACGTGTCGCCCAAGAACGTGGGCGGGATCATCACCATCAGCGCGGTCTCCTACGGGCTCACGGAAGCCGGCTGGATCAAGTTCCTGTTCTTCCTGTGCCTGGTCAGCATCAACCTCGCGTTCCTCAACGTGCTGCCGATTCCTGTGCTCGACGGGGGGCACCTGTTCTTCTTGATCGTCGAGAAGCTGAAGGGCTCGCCGGTCTCGAATCGCGTGCTGGGAACGAGCCAGGCGGTCGGCGTCGTGCTGTTGCTGTCGCTGATGGTCTATGTGACCTACAACGACCTCGTGCGCTGGGTGTTTCGCTCCTGACGGCGCCCATGCTCGCCCTGGGGCGCCTCCTGCGACTCTCGCTGGCCCCCACCGCGCTCGCGGACGTTGCCGCCGGGATCGTGCTCGGCGCGCGGCACTGGCCCGCTGGATTCGCGCCCGTGGCCCTGCTGGCGGCATCGGCCTGCGTCTATCACGGCGCCATGGCCCTGAACGACTGGGCCGATCGGCGCGAGGATGCGCGCGTGCGCAGCGAGCGTCCGATACCGAGCGGTGCGATCCGGGCGAACCACGCCCTTGCGCTCGCCGCGAGTCTGCTCGTCATCGGCCCTGTCCTCGCTTTCTGGAGCGCGCCTCGCTGTGGACTGCTGCTGGCCGCCGTGGCGGCCAGCGCGGCCTTCTACGATCTCCGGGGCCGCGGTCCCTGGCGGGGTCCGCTGCTGCTGGCGGCCTGTCGGGCGGGAAACCTCAGCCTGGGGCTGGTCTACGCGGGCTCGGCATACGCGTGGCGTCCGGAGCTGGTCCTGGCCCCGCTCTCCTACGGGCTGTACGTCTTCCTGGTCTCGCGCCTGGCGCGCCTGGAGGATCTCGACGCGCGCACCTACGAAGCGGGTGAGCTGCGTCCAGCGCGCTGGCTCATGGCGGCAGCGGCGGCGCTGCTGGGCACGGGCCTGGTCGCCGCCTACCTCGCCACGCGAGCAGGGACGATCCGCTCGGAGGCGATGCCCATCGCGAGCGCGGCCGCGTTGCTCCTCGCGAGCGCGGCGGCCTTCGGGCTCGCGCGCCGCGCGCGCGCCCTGGCGCGCGGACGCCCGCAACCCGCGGACGTACGGGCCGCCGCCGGCATGGCGCTGCGACGCCTGCTCGTGGCCAGCGCCTGCTTCGCGGCCGGTGCGGGGGGAACGGCGGGCCTGACGGTCGCGGCCGCGATCCTGTGCGGGTATCCGCTGAGCCTCGCGCTGCGCCGGGTCTTTCCGCCGACCTGAGACCCGCGCCTGAGCCGGGAGTCCGGCCTCAGGCTTTCGCCTCGGGACGCCCGGCGCGCGCCTGCGCGGCGAGCCAGGCCCACGCCTGTTCGGGCGTGTTCAGCTCGCCATCGAGCTGGGCGTCTTCGGCCGCACGCAGCAGCTCGGCCCAGCGCGGCCCGCGCGGGATGCCCGCGCGCGCGAGCTCCGCGCTGGTCACCAGGGCGCGCGGCCAGAGTTCGTCGTGCGCCATCCTCGCCCGAGTCGCCAGCTGCTCGCACTCGCGCACGAACTCCAGGGGATGCCAGGCGCGCTGGAACGCCAGAGCCCCGCGGAATTCGTGCGCCCGCACCAGACGGACCCAGCGTGAACGCCGCTCGACGCCGCGCGCGAGCTCCGCCAGCGCGACCTCCAACCCCTCGGCCAGCTCCCAGATCCGCTGCACGTGCTGGTGCAAGGCCCGCGGCGGTCGCAGCTCCCCGAGGGCCTCGAGGAACCGGCGTGCCTCGCCCCACGCCGGGGGGCGGAAGAGGACCGCGAAGAGGGACTCCGGGGTCTCGCCCGACAGCTGCTCGAGGGCCGCGACCCGCGCCGCGAGCGGCGGGGACGAGACCGCGAGGAGGTGCACTCCCGGCAGTCGCTCGAGCACGCCGATCTCGAGCAAGAGCCGGAACGCCCGCGCCGGGGCCGAGCCCTCCGCCATGCGCACGAGTTCGGCGAAGACCCGCTCGGGACTGACTCCGCGCAAGGCCCCGTGGGCTCGGCGCGCCCCCTCCAGGGTTCCCGCCTCCACCTCCAACCCGTAGTCGGCCGCGAAACGCGCCAGGCGCAGGAGCCGCAGGCCATCCTCTCCGAAGCGCTCGGCCGGGTCCCCCACGCAGCGCAGCCGCCGCGCGCCGAGATCCGCGAGTCCGCCGGTCGGATCCGCCAGCTCGTCCTGGAGGGGATCGAGATAGAGCGCGTTGCAGGTGAAGTCGCGACGCGCCGCATCCTCCTCGAGGCTGGCGCCGAAGCGCACGTGCGTCGGACGACGCGCATCGTCGAAGCCGGATTCGGCCCGGAAGGTCGTGACCTGGACGTCGAGCTCACCGGCCCGCACGACCACCGTGCCGAAGGCGCGGCCGACGGCATGGGTCGAGGGAAACAGACGCTCCAGCTCCTCCGGCCGCGCCGCACTGGCCAGGTCGATGTCCTTGGGTGGCACGCCGAGCGCGAGGTCGCGCACCGCCCCACCCACCAGCCAGGTACGCTGCCCTGCCGCGCGCAGGGTCGCGGCCACCGAGCGCGCGGCCTCGGCGAGCTCCCGCGGCAGGGCCTGCATCGTGGGCCGCCTCATCGCGCTTGAAGCCTAGCACGCGTCCACGCACAATCCGCGGCTGGATGAGTGAGGCGGTTCTCTCGCACCGAGCACGCGGTCCGATCTCGCTCTCGGGCGCGTTCTCGCTTCTAGCCGTCGTGGCGGTCCTTGTGGTCGTGTCGCTCCCGCGCCTGCGCGGCCTCGCTCTGCAGGAGAACGAGGTCGACGCCAAGAGCACGGCGCGCTCGCTGGCCAATGCCTTGCGCGAGCTGGGCTCCAGCCCCGCCCGCAAGCCCGCCCTGCGCGAGCTCCTGCGCCGCCCGGGACTGCTCGGGCTGGGGGACTCCGAGCTCCTGGCCGGGGGCCAGGTGATGCGGCGGCACGGCTATCTGTTCGAGATCACCTGCTTGCCCCCGACCATCACGGCCGCATCCGCACCGGCGGCCCTCCTGGGCGGCGAACCCGCTGCCCTGTGCGGCCTGCTCGCGATCCGGGCCTGGCCCTGGGACCACGGGACCACCGGCAGAGTCGCCTTCTTGGTCACCCAGAAGGGTGGCACGCTGGCCCACCCGAACTCAGGCGCCGGCTGGGAAGGCGTGGAGGCGAGGGGCGCCACGCTCGAGAGCTTGGCGGGTTGGAAACCGGCCGGGCCGTAGCCCGCCGCGTTCCGAACCCGGCCGGAGCGCGCCCGGCTCGCCCCAAGACGGCCGTATTCAGTACCAGCGCCAGAGGAGGCACTGCAGCGCGGCGCGGGCCTCGCCTTCTTCCCGGCTGAGCATCCCGAAGGCCACGCGCTTCAGGCGCGGCGCGACGTCCCAGGAAGGTCCGATCCGGATCAGGGCGCTCGCGGCGAAGAGTCGCTCGAGCGGCGAGCGCGCGCCGAACTCGACCCACTCCAGCAGGGTCGCGCGCGCCAGGTCGTCGCGGGTCGAGCCGATGGCATCGATCAGATCGATGCGGCGTCCGGGGTCGGCCTCGTTCCGCAGCGCTTCGACCAGGAACGTCCGTCCCTCGAGGCCGGTGTTGGCCGCCTGGATCATCAGCCAATCGTGGGCGCGCAGGCTCTCGAGCTTCTCCTCGCCCGCCGCCACTCCCAGACGATGCAGGAATTCCGCTGCCTCGCGGCGCGGGATCTGACCGATGGCCTTGAAGGTCGCGGTGCGCTGCTGGATCGGACGGTGTTCCTCCAGCGCGTTGCGCTGCAGCAGGCGCTCGAAGGCCACGCGCACCAGCGCCGGATCGCGCTGCAACGGCGTGCGCAAGGCGCTCAGAGCCGACTGCAGCGGACCCGCCTGGCCATCGAGCTGCGCGAGGGCCCGCGCCACTCCTTCCTCGTCGGCGTGCTCGCACAGGGCCGCCAGAGCCTCGCCCTGGACCTGCGGGTTCGGATCGTTGAGGGCCGTGCGCAACCAGGCACGACGCGGCCCGTCCAGCTCGACCGAGCGGAAGGCCGCGGCAGCGATCGCGCGTACCTGCACGGCCTCGTCCTCCAGCAGCGCGGGAGCGAGCTCGTCCACCAGGCCGGCCTGACGCAGGGCCTCGACCGCGTTCAGGCGTCGCTGCAGGCCGTCGGCCCGCAGCTCGGCGCGCAGGTGCTCGATGCCTCCCGGCAGCTCGAAGCGCGCCGCGGCCGCGGCCAGGTACGCTGCGATCACGAGATCGAGTCCCGGGAAGAGTTCCGCGCAGCGACGAGCCGTGACCTCGCGCTCGGTCTTGGTCAGCTGCGGCGCGGCGCTCATCCACAGGTCGCGCTCGACACCGCGCGCCATGGCATCGAGCAGCAGGTCTTCGGCGCGCCCCCGGTCGGCGCGAAACAGCGCCGGGACCGTGTGGCGCCGGAGTTCGCGCGTCTCGATCGCCAGGCGCTCGACCAGGAAGTCGAAGTCCTCCGGGCGCGCCAGACGCTCCAGGCCGTCCAGAGCCTTGGAACGCACCGTTTCCTGCGGGTGGCGGAGGGCCTCGATCAGGAGTTCGTGCGATGCGTCGGAAGTGTTGAAGGTCAGGGCATCGACGACGTTCTCGAGATAGGCCGAGCGCATCGGATCCGTGTAGTAGGCGTGGAAGCGGTTGCCCATGGCCGGGAACGCCTCGCCCCCGAGCAGTCCCAGCTCCTCCTTGGCGCGCTTGAGTGCGTCGGGCCGCGCGCGTTCGACCTTCTCGAGCAGCACCGGCACCAGATCCGAGAGGTCGCGGTCGTAGAAGGACGTCTGCTCGCACTCCTGCAGCAGGGGGATCAGGCGACGGTCCATCCGCAGGAGCCCCGACGGGTCCCCCTGGGTGGGCCGCGCATCCGGGGCCGCGCGCGTGCATCCGAGCCAGGCGAGGCAGGCGACGCCCAGCGGCGCGAGCACCAGCCGCGCCCGGCCCGGCGTCATCGCACGCCGCCCTCGCCGCTCGCCAGCTCTTCCATGCGTCCCTCCACGAAGGCCAGACGCGCCACGGCCTTGGCGTAGGAGGCCTTGGCCAGGACCTCGGCAGACAGGGCCCGGGCCAGGTCCTCCTGGAACTGCAGCACCTGGAAGGTGGTCGAAAGCCCGACCTGCTGGCGCGTCTCCTCGGCCTCGAGCTGGCGCTGCGCCAGAGCGCGACTCTTGGTCGCGGCCCCGACCGATTCGCGCTGCTTGTCCACCTCGTTGACGGCCGTGCGCACCTCGGCCAGGAGATCGAGCTCGAAGCGATCGTAGAGCAGCATGGACCGGCGCAAGCTGGCGCGCGCGGCACGCTCCGCGTTGCGCGCACCGCGATTCCAGAGCGGCATGCTGAAGGTCAGCGCGGCCGAGGAGCTGGGGAAGTCCCAGCCCACGGCCTTGTCGAAGGACTGGTTCGGATCCGGGTCGAAGCCCGCGCTGGAGGTGGACAGGTCGAGATCGAGCTGCGGCAGCCGCTGCGAGCGCGCGCGCTGCAACTCGACCTCGGCCGTGTCGATGTCCAGGCGGCGCTGCGCCAACTCGGGCCGCCGCTCGATGGCCTGCTGCAACGAGGCGCGCCAGTCGAACAGGGGCGGGTTCGAGGCGTTCGGCAGGGCCGTCAGGGTCTGGATCGGCCAATCCCACGTATCGAGATAGTCCTGGTAGAGCTCGTTCTCGGGACGCGGTGCGAGGATGCGTCGCAACGCGTCGCGCGCCTGGCGCACGGTGTAATCCGCCCGCAGGCGCAACTCTTCCTGCTGGGCCACGTTGGTCTCCGCTTGCAGCACGTCGACCTCGGTGCCCGCCCCGACCTCGAGACGCCGCTGGTCCTGGGCGAGCTGCTGTTTGCCGAGTTCGACCGCGATCTCGCGCACGGCCAGCTCCTCCTGGGCGCTGACCAGGTCCCAGTACGCATCGTAGACGTCGATCAGCACCTGGGCGCGCGTCTCGCGCTCGCTCTCCAGCTGGCGCTCCAGCGCGATCTGGCGCGCGCGCTGATCGACCGTGGCGAAGCGACTCCACGCGCCGCGCAGGAGCGGCTGGGTCAGCGCGGCCGTGAGGACATCGGTGGTCGACAGGTCGAAGGCCGCGAAGCGGTTGTTCGTCTTGGCGTTGACGTGGTCGAGGGAGAGCGAAAGACTCCCGCCCGTCGTCAGCGGTACGGACAGCCTGGACTGCAGGCTCAGGTCGCTGTCCTCGACCACCGTGGCGCCCGAAAAGGCGTTGCGCTGCTCGGACTCGCTCCGGCTGGCCGAACCCGTGACGCTGAAGACCGGGTCGAAGGCCCCCCAGCTGCCCACCGCGTCGTAGCCCGCGGCCTCGCTGGTCAGTCGCGCGATCTCGAGGTCGAAGTTGTTCCGCAACGCGACCCCTAGCGCGTCCGCCAGGCTGAGTTGCAGCACCCGTTCGGTTCCGGCCGCAGGACCCGGGGGCACGGGAGCGCTCGGCTCCTGGGCCAGGAGGGACGCGCCGAACAGGGGAAGCAAGAGCCAGGGGCCCGAACGGGCACGGGCACGCCGGCAGCACCGGTACGACATGGGCGCGAGAGCATAAGGGAGGGGCCGCGGGCAAGCCACGACCGGGCCCGCGCCCTACGGAAGGGGAACCCGCCCTACGGCTGGCCCCAGGCCAGCCAGGCCGTCCACTCGGGGCAACTCTCGAGTCCGGTCTCGCGCCAGGCTCGCCGCAACGCGTCGAACCAAGCCGGCGCGAGAAGCCCCACAGAGTCCGGGCTCGAGCCAGGGCACAGCCCGAGGCCTTGCGCGCGCTGCAACGCGGCGCGCACCAGCGCAACGGTGGCCGGAGCCCGCGCCTCGAGCTCCCGATCAAGCGCGACACGCGCGAGGACCGGGCAGGCCGGGGCGAGCTCGTCCGCGCCCACGCCGCGCAGCACCAGCCGGTCGAGCGCGCCCTCCGCCCACAGCGCGAGCGCCAGCGGCCCGAGCGCCTCGGGCGGCGGCTCCCTCCCCGCCCCCGCGGACGAGTCCCCGGGCGAAGAGAGGAAGCGCGCGCGCGCGGCCAGCAGCCGCGCCTCGAGGAATGGCGCCTCGGTCGCCAGCGTCGGCGCGCTGCGGGCGCGCGCCTGCAGGACGTAGCGCTGGCGTGCGAGCTCGCTCTCACGGGCCTCGCGGCGCCAGGCGGCGGCACGCAGCTCGTCCGGCCCGGGCGAGGCGGCCGGCGGCGGCGGAGCGAAGGGCTCGGCCGTGGGCTGTTCGATGTGGATCGTGAAGCGCGGCCGGCGCTCGGGCTCGCGCAGGACCCAGTAGGCGACCACCGGCGCGGCCACCAGGTGCAGCACGATGCTGGCCGCGAGCAGGCGCAGGGCCGGGGAGGCCGCCAGGCGTGCGCGCAAGAAGTCGAGCCACAGACGTGCGTCGCCGCGCCAGGAAGGGTCCTGGCGCGTGGTGCGGGCCAGAACGCGCGCCACGAAGCGCGCCTCCTGCTTGGGCCCGAGCCCGGTCGAATCCCGCAGCAGCCGGCCGGAGCGCGCCAGCCCGGCGTGCAGCGCGCGCACCTCGCTCTCGGCGCCGCCGTCGCGCGCCAGGAGAGCGCGCGCAGCGGCCCGCTCCGGCTGGCTCCCGAGCACGGCCGCCAGCACGAGCTTCTCGCGCTCCTCGAGCGGGTCCGCGCTCATCGCGTCACCTCCGGGTCCTGCTCGTCCGCCCAGGCCCGGCGCAGGCGGCGCACGGCGTAGAACATGCGCGACTTCACCGTGCCCACCGGAATGCCGAGCAGCGCGCCGATCTCGGCGTACTCGAGCTCGCCCAGGACGGCCAGCTCGAACACCGCGCGGTGTGCGTCCGGCAGCGTGGCCAGAAGCCTGCGCAGATTCGCCTCCTCTTCCTCCTCGAGCAGCCCGGCCGCCGGGTCGTGGACCGGCGCGCTGGGGTCGGCGAGCGGGCCGTCGCTGCCCTCCTGCAGCAGCTCGAGGCGAGCTCCCTTGCGGCGGCACTCGTCGATCCAGGCGTTGCGGGCCACCCGGAAGCAAAAGGAGGAGAAGCGCTCCTCGGGTTGATAGCGCTCGGCACCCCGGTAGAGCTTCAGGAAGACCTCCTGCGCGAGGTCCTCGGAGCGGCCGGGGCTGGCCCCGCGTTGGCGGAAGAAGGCGATCAAGGTGCGGGCGTGGGTGCGGACGAAATGCTCGAAGGGTGCCGGGTCGCCCTGCTGCAGGGCGAGCAAGGGATCCCGCGGAAGTTGCCAGCGGTCCATTCCGCCCGGGCCGCGAACGGAGGAGTCCGGGTCCGGGTTCACGGGCCGAGGAGCTCGAGGCCCGGCGTGCAGCGCGCGCGTTCGAGGGCCAGGCGGAGGTCCCGGACCATCCGGGCATCCCCGGGGCCACCCCCCTCGGCCGCCGGCACCAGGCAGGCCTCGATCTCGCGCAGCTCCGGCGCCCGGTGCGAGAGCCGCAGCAAGAGCCGCGGCGCGGGCAGCGCCGCTTCGACCCGCTCGGCCCACTCGACCACGGCCACGCCCTCGCCCGCCAGGAACTCGGCGCCCTCCTCGAACAGCTCGGGCGCTCCGCCGCGCCAGGCATCGAAGTGATAGAGGGGCACCCGGCCCAGCAGCGCGCGCATGCGCGTGAAGGTGGGCGAGCTCACGGTTCCTTCCACTCCGAGCCCGCGCGCGAGCCCCCGCACCAGGGTCGTCTTGCCGCTGCCGAGCTCGCCGACCAGGGCCAGCAGCGCGCCCGGACCGAGCCCGAGGCCGAGACGCTCGCCCAGCCCCTCGGTCGTCTCGGCCGCGCGCGAACGCGCGCGGAAAACGAGCTCAGCTGCCATGGATCCAGCCCCCCCGCCCATCCCAGCGAACAGGCGCTGCGCGCCCTTCGTCCGCCAACCACAGGCCGGCGCCCGCGCGTACCTGGCCGATCACGCTCAGGCCAGGGAAGCGGCGCGCGGCCCGCGCGCGCACGGAGCGCCAGGCGGCCGGCGAGAGCGTGGCCACGAGCTCGTGATCCTCGCCGTCCGTGAGCGCGTGCGCCCGAGCCGTGCGGCCGCTGCGTCGCGCCGCGCGGCGCGCATCGGCATGCTGCGGCACGCACTCGAGGTCGATGCGCACGCGCGAAGCCGCGGCCAGACGCGCGAGGTCGAGCGCCAGGCCGTCGCTCACGTCCATCAACGCGCTGGCGCCGTGGCCCCAGAGGAACTCGGCCTCCGCGAAGCGCGGGACGGGCTCGAGGTGGCGCCCGAGGGCGCTGCCGCCGAAACCGCCGCTGGCGAGCACGAGCTGTCCGGGGCGCGCGCGATCACGGCCCGGCGTGCGACGCCGGCCCGCGCAGGAGCCCAGCGCGGTCACGGAGAGGTTCAGCGGTCCGCTGGTCTGCGACAGATCGCCGCCCACCAGCGCCGCGCCGTACTCGCGGGCCTTCTCGTCCACGCCCTCGATCACGGCCCGCAGCCGGCTGGCGCGCTCCTTCCGCGGCGCGGCCAGACACAACAGCAGCGCGTGCGGACGCGCCGCGGTGGCGGCGAGGTCGGAGAGCGCGCGCCCGGCCGCCTTGCGCCCGAGCACCCGCCCGCTGCAGCCGGGCCGCGCGTGCACGCCCTCGACGACCTGATCGGCGCACGCCACCGGCCGGCCCGGCCAGCGCCGCAGCACGGCCGCGTCGTGCCCGCTCGATCCGACCAGCCCGGGCGGCCGTGGGCGACGGGCGAGCCAGCGCAAGAGTTCGGCCTCGTTCCAACCCATCCGCCGCATGCTACTCGCGCTCACCAGGGAAGCACGAAGACCACGCGCCCGGCCCGGGCTTCGGCCGGGATCGGACCGAGCTCGCGGCTGTCGCCCAGCCCCGGAACCGCGCGCTCGAAGCGCAGCCACAGCGCGCCGCGCGCCAGCTCGCCGCGCGCCGCCGGCCCGAGCTCCGCCGGCGGCTCGGCCGCGCGTCCGAGCAACAGCACCCCGTCCGGACCGCGAAAGAGCCACAGCTCCCCCGGCGCGCCGTCGCGCGCGTGGCGGTCGACCAGCAGGCGGTCCCCGGCGTGGACCCCGTACACCGGCGAGAGCGCACCCGCGGGCAGCAACACCACGTCGAAGCGCGCGAACCCGTACAGGACCGCCGCGAGGGTGAGGAACAGGAGCACGCGCCGGATGCGGCGGATGCGCAGGAGGTGCGGCGCGGGCGCGCTCACCCCAGGGCCTCCAGGTAGGCGCGCGTCGCGCGGGCCGGATCCGACGAACCGAACACCCCGGCCAGCACCGCGGCCCCGTGCAAGCCCTCGCGCCGCAGGCGTGCCAGGTCGGTCGGCTGCACCCCGCCGAGCGCCAGCACGGGGCAGCTCGCGGCGCGGGCCGCGCGCGCCAGGCCCTCGAAGCCGAGCGGAGCCAGGCGTCCGGCCTTGGACGGCGTGGCGTGCAGCGGACCGTGGAACAGATAGTCGGCGTCGCCCCAGCTGCGCGGATCGTCCGTGGCGTGGGTCGAGAGGCCGAGCGCGATCTCGGGCCCGAGCCAGGCGCGCAGCTCGCCCGGACGCAGCGAGCGAAACGAGAGGTGCAGCGCGTCGGCCGCGAGGGCCCGCGCCAGGTGTGCGCGGTCGTGCAGGCCCAGCCACAATCCGGGGAAGCGCGCACGCTGCGCGGCCAGCATCCGTCCGAGCGCCAGGTAGGTGCGCTCGTCGAGCAGCGGCTCGCGCAGGAGCACGCCCGGGAGCCCGGCCGCCAGCGCCGGTTCGAGGCGCGCCGCGAACTGCGCCGCGCTCGCCGCGTCGAGGTCGCCGGGCGTGAGCGCGAGCAGGCGCGGCAGCGGGGCCACGGCTCAGGCCAGGGGCTCGCCCAGCTCCACCAGGTAGCCGAGCTCGCGCAACAGGGCCTGCATGCGGCGCGGGGTCACGCGCCCCTTGAGGCGCACGCTGCGCTCGTCGAGCACCTCGGCCAGGTGCCGGCGCGTGCCCGGATCCTGGCAGAAACGCCGCAGCACGTCGGGTTCCGCGCACACCAGGTGCAGGTTCGGCTGCAGCCGCATCAGCCCGGCGCGCAGGGCCCAGTCCTTGAGCGAGAAGGCCACGTTCTGGGGCACGGGCGTGCGCGAACGGGTCTCGAGCACGCGCTGGATCTCGGCCAGGCCCAGGCCGCCGCGCAGGGCGCGCACGAGGCCGTCCTGGGTGATGCGGAAGTGCAGCAGGGAGCCCTGTTTCTCGCGCACCGAGAAGCGGTCGAGGGTGTGGATCAGCTCGCCGTCGTCGCCGGTCGGGAACAGCACCACCTCGAAGTCGGGCGTCACGACCAGACTGGCGGCCGGGTGGCCATGGAGCTCGGGCCTCTCCACCAGCGCGCGCGCGGCCACACCGTCCAGGCCGAGCAGGCGCGCGCCGCTCGAGGTCAGCCGCATGGCCACCGGGCGCCCGCCCTTGTCGTAGCCGAGGTCGATCAGGCCCAGCAGGTACAGACGCTCGCGCGCCCAGCGGATCAGGTTCCAGGCCAGGCGCTGCGGATCCTCGAGGGTCGGCAGCCGCCCGGCCTGGGTGCGCTCCGCGAACAGTTCCTCGGCCCGGCCGTCCTCGAGGTTCGAGAGGTAGGTGTTGCGCGCCAGGAAGGGCAGGTACATCAGGTCGTACCAGGTCTGCGGCTCGATGCGCTTCAGGAGCCGCAGGAAGAGCTGGCGCATGCCGAGCTGGTGCAGCGGCTCGCCCCCGAAGGAGCGCTCGTTCTGCGTGTACTCCAGCATGCGTCGCTGCTTCTCGAGCAGGGGCAGGGACTCCCACTCGCGCCCCTGCGCGGTCACGGCGAAGGTGCGGTTCCCGGTGCGGTCGATCAGGCCGGCCTGGCGCGCGAAGCGGAAGATGAAGCGCAGCACGTCGTCGCGCGAGAGCTCGCGCCCGGTCTCCGGGATCAGGTGCTGCAGGATGCGCTTCTCGGTCGTCTTGAAGATCTCGCCGCGCACCGTGAAGCGCACGCCGTGCTCGGAGAGATAGGTGAGGAAGCGCGAGATGTTCGAGGCCAGGTCGATGCCGGTCGAGATCTCCTCGTGCGGCCGGTCGGGGTCGCCGGGCACGGCCACGCGCCGCAGCCAGGCCAGGGCCACCTCGTTGAAGACCACCAGGGTCTCGTCGCGCAACGCGATGCCGTGGCGTGAGAGGTCGAGCTCGCGCACCGTGCCGACCAGCGACTGCTCCAGGATCAGGCGCCAGCGGCGCGAGTTCCAGGGCAGGTCCTTGCTGTCGGTGCGCTCGAAGAAAGCCTTCGGCAGGATGCCACCGAACTCGAGGATGGCCTTCTCGACCAGGGCCTGCAGACCCTCCGGCAGGCGTTCGATGCGCGCGACGCAGGCGGTCTCCTGCGCATACATCTTGTAGATCTCGCGCAGGCGACGCGCGGAGAGGCTCGCCCCGCGCTCGCCGGCGGCGTACAGCTGGTCGAGGTGTCCGTTCAGCGTCAGGATCGCGAACAGGCTGCCGCGGCTCTCGCGCCGACGCACGAGCAGGCCGTCGCCGACCTCGAGCGGCAGCCCCAGCACGCGCTCGCCGAAGCTCTCGAAGCGGCGGTCGTCGCCCTCGACCACCAGCCCACGCCGCAGCAGGGAGGCCAGGCACGCCTCGATCTCGTAGGGCGAGAGCGCGCTGAGGGCCGGGGCACGCGCCAGCTCGGCCCAGCTGCGCTGGTAGCGCGGCGCGCCCGCCAGCGTCTCGACCACGCTACCCAGGCGCCGGCCGAGCGCGGCCACGCGCTCCTCCACGCGCGCCGCATCCGCCATCCAGCGCACGATGCGCCCGCGCAGCTGATCGTCGTCGCCGCTGGGCGGCTCGCACGCCTTGCCACCCCAGAAGCGGTGCAGCTCGATCAGGTCGGAGCGGCCGCGACCCGCGAGCCAGGGCGCGAGCTCGAAGCCACGCGCCGGGGCGGCCCGCGCGCGTCCGTGTCCGTTCGTCTGCGCGGACGGCGCGGCCGGACGCGCAGCCGCGTCGCCGACGGCTCCGCTGCCGTGTTCGAGATCGTGCGGCTCCTTCACGCTCCGAGCGAGGCCTCCAGCTGGGACGAGTCGATGATCTCGTAGGAATAGCCCTGCTCCGTCAGGAAGCGCTGGCGCTTCTGGGCGAACTCCTGGTCGCGCGAACCCAGCGTGACCACCGCGTAGAACGCGGCCGCCGAGCCATCCGACTTCGGACGCAGGATGCGCCCCAGGCGCTGGGCCTCCTCCTGGCGCGAGCCGAAGGTGCCCGAAACCTGGATGGCCACGTTGGCATCCGGCAGGTCGATCGCGAAGTTGCCGACCTTGGAGACCACCAGGATGCGCTCCTCCCCCCGGCGGAAGCGCTCGTACAGCCGCTCGCGCTCGGCGTTGGGCGTCTTGCCGGTGATGAGCGGAGCGTGCACGTGGCGCACCAGGTCCTGGAGCTGGTCGAGGTACTGCCCGATGACCAGCACGCGCCCGTCCGGGTGACGCGCGATGAGCTGCTCCACCACGCGCACCTTGGCCGGGTTCTCCGAGGCCACGCGGAACTTGTTGCGCGCGGTGGCGCTCGCGTAGGCCGGCTTGTGGGCCGCGTCCAGCGGCACGCGCACCTCGGTGCAGCGCGCGGCCGCGATGAAGCCCTTGTCCTCCAGCACCTTCCAGGGCACGTCGTAGCGCTTGGGACCGATCAGACAGAAGACCTCGTCTTCCTTGCCGTCCTCGCGCACCAGCGTGGCCGTGAGCCCGAGGCGCCGGCGCGCCTGCAACGCGGCCGTGACGCGGAAGATCGGGGCCGGCAGCAGGTGCACCTCGTCGTAGATCACCAGGCCCCAGTTCTGGCGCGAGAACAGCGCGAAGTGCTCGAAGGGGTCGGTCTTGGTGCGCCGCCAGGTGAGCATCTGGTAGGTGCTCACCGTCACCGGCCGCACGCTCTTCTCGTCGCCCGTGTACTCGCCCACGTCCGCGCTCGTGAGCTCGGTCTTGTCGAGCAGTTCCTCGCGCCATTGGCGCACCGCCACGGTGTTGGTGGTCAGGATCAGGGTCTTCTCCCCCACCAGGCTCATGGCCGTGAGCCCGACCACGGTCTTGCCGGCGCCGCACGGCAGCACCACCACCCCGTTGCCGCCCAGCACGCTGCCGGCGCGGTGGAAGGCCTCGGCCGCCGCGCGCTGGTAGGGCCGCGGAGCGAAGGGCACGCCGTTGCGCAGGCTCGCGCGCAGGCGCACCTCGCAGGGGTCGCCCTGCAGGTAGCCACCGCGGTCGTCGACCGGGAAGCCGAGCTTGATCAGGGCCTGCTTGAGCGAGCCGCGCTGCTCCTCGCGCAGCCAGGCGCGGGCTCCGGCGTCGAATTCGAGCAGCTTGCGCACGGCCTCGTGCGCGAGCACCTCGGCCAGCGCCGCGGGTGCGGCCGAGCACAGCTCGAAACGCGCGCTGCCGTCGGCGTCCGGCACCCGCTCGATGCGCAACAGGCCGTAGCGCTCGATCCAGCCGCGGATCTCGCTCTCGACGTTGCGCGGGATGGGCACGCACGCGAACTCCTCGAGCCGCGCCAGGATGTCGGCCGCCGTGAGCCCCAGCGCGGCCGCGTTCCAGACCGAGACGGGCGTGATGCGATAAGTGTGCAGGTAGTCCGGGCTCTTCTCCAGCTCGGCGAAGGCCGCCAGCGCATCGCGCGCCGCCGCGAAGCGCGGGTGCTCCTCGGTCAACGGACGCCCCTGGGCGTCGCGCTGCGGCCGGCCATGCTCGTCCAGGCGCGCGCGCACCGTGTGCAGCACGAGCGAGCGGTCGCCCTGCACGATCAGCGGATTGTCGGCCGCGAGCGTCATGGACTCACCTGCTTGCGCCGCCCGGCGCGGGCGGCCGGACGCGCCGCGTCCGCGCGGGTCCCGGGCGCGGGGCGCGCCAGCCAGGGCCCGGTGACGGAGGCCGGGTCGCCGGCCAGCGCGCGCGGCGTGCCCTGCGCGATCACGCGTCCACCGGCCTCGCCGCCGCCGGGGCCGAGTTCGACCAGCCAGTCGCACGCCCCCAGCAGGTCCACGTGGTGCTCGATCACCAGCACCGCGTCGCCGCGCTCGGCCAGCTTGGCCAGCACGCCGAACAGCTGCACCACGTCGGAGCGCGCCAGGCCCGTGGTCGGCTCGTCCAGGATCACGATGCTGCGCGGGCCGCCCTCGGCGCGCGTGAGCTCGGCCGCGAGCTTGACGCGCTGGGCCTCGCCCACCGAGAGCGTGGTCGAACTCTGCCCCAGACCGAGGTAGCCCAGGCCCACCGCGCGCAGGGTCTCCAGGGTGCGCGCGATCTCGGGCACGTCGCGCAGGAACTCGAAGGCCTCGTCGACCGGCATGGCCAGCACGTCGGCGATCGAGCGTCCGCGGTAGGGCACGGCCAGGACCTCGGGCTGGTAACGCTTGCCGTCGCACTCCTCGCACGTGAGCCACAGGTCGGCCAAGAACTGCATCTCGACCTGGACGCTGCCACGACCCTCGCAGGCCGGGCAGCGTCCGCGGCTCGAGTTGAACGAGAAGTGCGAGGACGTGAAGCCGCGCGCGCGCGCCTCGGGCGTGCGCGCGAACAGCTCGCGCAACGGCTCGAGCAGACCCACCGCGCTGGCCGGGACGCTCTTGGGCGTGCGCCCCAGCGGGCTGGCGTCGACCACCACCACGCGCGCGCCGCTCTCGCTCCCGCCGCGCACCTTCTTCCAGCGCCCGAGCGGCTTCTCGCCACGCAGCGCGGGCACCAGGCACTCGAGCACCAGCGTGCTCTTGCCCGAGCCGGAGGGCCCGCACAGGCCCGTCAGCTCGCCGAAGCGCGCCTCGAAGGCCACGCCCTTCAGGTTGTGGAGCCGGGCCCCCTCCAGCGCCAGACGCGGCGCACTCTCGTCGCGCGTCGCGGCGCGCGGCGGCAGGGTGAGCTCGCCGCGCAGCGCGGCCGCGGTCAGCGAGGTCGGGTGGCGCATGAGCTCGGCCGGCGGCGCGCTGGCCACCACCTCGCCCCCGTGGCGTCCGGCGCGCGGCCCCATGTCGACGATGTGGTCGGCGCGCCGCATCAGGCTCTCGTCGTGCTCGACCACCAGCACCGTGTTCCCGCCGTCGCGCAGCGCGAGCAGGGCCGTGGTCAGGCGCTCGACGTCGCAGGGGTGCAGCCCCACCGTCGGCTCGTCGAGCACGTAGCACACGTCCACCAGCTTCGAACCCAGGCTCGAGGCCAGGCGCACGCGCCGCGCCTCGCCCCCCGAGAGCGTGCTCACCGAGCGCGCCAGCGTGAGGTAGCCGAGCCCGACCTGCTCCAGCAACGCCACGCGCCCGCGCAGTTCCTCCAGCACCGGCGCGACCGCCGTGCGCGCAGCGACCGGCAGGGCGAGCGCCGCCAGCCAGGCGTGCGTCTCGGAGACCGCCAGGGCGAGCACCTCCGGCAGACGCCTCTTGCCCAGCGTCACCGCGCGCGGCCCGGGCGCGAGGCGCTCACCGTGGCACTGGTCGCAGGTGGTCTGGGCCATGGTGCGCTCGAGGATCGCGCGCCACTCGGCATCCTCGGACTTCTTGTGCCAGGCGTCGACGTGCCCGCACAGGCCCGGCCATTCGGCGCTGAAGCGCTCCTCGAGCTGGAAGCTCCGGCCCTCCTTCTCGATGCGCACCTCGTACTTCGCCCGCGCGCCGGCGCCGTGCAGCAGCAGGGCCTGGGCGGCGTCGGAGAGGGTGCCGAAGGGCAGCTCGAGATCGATCCCGTGCGTCTCGGCCACGACCCGCAACAGGAACTCGTAGTAGCCCTTGCCCTTGGTCAGGTAGCGCCCGAGCTTGCCGCCGATGGCGCCGCCGCCCTCGTCGTCCCCGCCGACCAGGGCGCGCTCGGGGTGCGTCAGCAGGAGCTCGGACGAGCAGCGCCAGTGCTCGCCCAGGCCGTCGCAGGCCGGACAGGCGCCGACGTGCGTGTTGAACGAGAAGTGGCGCGGTTCGAGGGCCTCGAGCAGCTGGAAGCCGCACTGCGTGCACGCGCCGCGCGTGCTGAACTCGAGCCTCGTCGCCGGCGCTTCCTTGCCGGCCCGCGTGAGCACGCTGACGCGTCCGCCGGCGATGGCCTCGCCCTGCTCGATGGCCTCGACCATGCGCGCGCGCGCGGCCGGCTCGAAGGCCAGGCGGTCGAGCACCAGGTCCACGCGCGCGACCGTGTCCGCCAAGGCGAGCGGCGCGTCCAGGCGGCGTTCGACCCCATCCACCAGCACGCGCGCGAAACCGCCCGCCAGCCAGGCCGCGCGCGCGCGCTCGACCGCCTCGGCCAGCGGCTCGGCGCGCGCCCCGCCGGGTCCGAAGACGGGCGCCACCAGCCAGCCCTTCTGCCCGCCGAGCTCGCGCAGGATGCGGCGCGCGACCTGGCTCGCGTCGGTGCGCGTGAGCTCCTCGCCGTGCGTCGGGCAGCGCGGCGTGCCCGCACGCGCCCACAGCACGCGCAGGTGATCGTGGATCTCGGTCGTGGTCGCGACCGTCGAGCGTGGGTGCCCACCCGAGGTGCGCGCCTCGACCGCCACGCTGGGGCCCAGGCCCTCGATGCGCTCGACCGGCGGACGATCGCGGTCGCCCAGGAACTGACGCGCGTAGGTCGAGAGCGACTCCACGAAGCGCGCGCGCCCGACGGCATGGATCGTGTCCAGCGCCAGCGAGCTCTTGCCCGAGCCGCTCGGACCGGTGATCACGCTCAGGGCGCCACGCGGCAGCGAGACGTCGACGTTCTTGAGGTTGTGGGTGCGCGCCCCGAAGACCTCCAGGCGCGTGCGCGGCGCCGCGACCAGCTCCGGGCTGCGGCCGGTACCCACGGCGCTGCCGTTGCGCCGGCGCGCGCGCAGGGCGACCCCGGTGTGCGAACGCTTGCAGGCCGCGACCTCGTCGGGCGTGCCCGCCACCAGCAGCTCGCCGCCGGCCGCACCGCCCTCCGGTCCCAGGTCGATGACGTGGTCGGCGATCTCGATCAGCTCCAGCATGTGCTCGATCAGCACCACCGTGTGGCCCTGGTCCACCAGCTTCTGCAGCGCGCTCACCAGGCGCAGCACGTCGGCCTGGTGCAGGCCCGTGGTCGGCTCGTCGAGCAGGTACAGCGTGTGGCGCGTCGAACGCTTCTGCAGGTAGGTGGCCAGCTTGACGCGCTGGGCCTCGCCGCCCGAGAGCGTGGTCGAGGGCTGCCCGAGCTGCAGGTAGCCGAGCCCGACCTCGACCAGCGCCGCCAGCGGGCGCGCGACCTTGGGGATGTCCTTGAACAGCTCGAGCGCCTCCTCGATCGTCAGCGCGAGCACGTCCGCGATCGAGCGCCCGCGGTAGCGCGCCTCCAGCGTCTCGGCCTGGAAGCGGTGCCCGCCGCACTCCTCGCACGGCACGGTCACCGGGGCCAGGAACTGCAGCTCGACGAAGCGCGCGCCCGCGCCCTGGCAGGCCTCGCAGCGTCCGCCGGCGAGGTTGAAGGAGAAGCGCCCCGGCCCCCAGCCGCGCATCTTGGCCTCGGGTAGGCTCGCGAACAGGTCGCGGATGGGCGTGAAGGCCCCGGTGTAGGTGGCCGGGTTCGAGCGCGGCGTGCGTCCGATCGGCGCGCTCGACAGGAACACCAGCTCCTCGACGTGCTGCAAGCCCTCGATGCGCTCGAGCGGCTCGGGCGGCGGCGCGTCCTGCCCGAGGTGGCGCGCCACGGCGCGCTGCAGCGTCTGGTGCACCAGCGTTGACTTGCCCGAGCCCGAGACGCCGCTCACCACCGTCAGCGTGCCCAGCGGGAAGGCCACGTCGATCCCCTTCAGATGGAAGCCGCGCGCACCGCGCAGGACCAGGGACTTGCCGTTGCCGCTGCGGCGCTGCGCGGGCGCCGGCAGCACGAGCTCGCCGCGCAAGAGCTGTCCGGTGGGCGAGTCCGCGTTGCGCACCTCGGCCGGCGGCCCCTGGGCCACCACGCGTCCACCGTGCCGGCCGGGGCCGGGCCCGATGTCGATCAGCCAGTCGGCCGCGCGCAGCGTGGCCTCGTCGTGCTCGACCACCACGACCGTGTTGCCGCCGTCGCGCAGCAGCTCGAGCGCGCCGAACAGGCGCCCGTGGTCGCGCGCGTGCAGACCGATCGAGGGCTCGTCCAGCACGTACAGCACGCCCTGCAGGCCGGCCCCGAGCTGGGCCGCCAGGCGGATGCGCTGGGCCTCGCCCGAGGACAGCGTGTCGGCCGCGCGGTCGAGCGAGAGGTAGCCGAGTCCGACCTCGTTCAGGAAGGCCAGGCGGCGCTGGATCTCGCCCAGCAGCGGCTCGGCGATCTGGACTTCGCGCCCGCCGAGCGCGAGCCGCCGCAGGCGCTCACCGAGCTCGGCGACCGAGGTGCGCATCAGCTCCGGCAGCGACACGCCGGCCACGAGCACGGCGCGCGCGGTGTCGATCAGGCGGCTGCCGGCGCACTCCGGGCAGGGACGTTCCTCCAGGAAGCGTTCGACGAAGGCCTTGCGCTGGCCCTGCTTCCAGGCGCGCTCGAGGGCCGGCAGCACGCCGCGGAAGCGGCGCTGGAAGGAGACCTTGCCCTGGTACTTCTCGCCAGCCCAGGAGGCCGTGGCCTCGAAGCGCTCCTCGCCCGTGCCCTTCAGCAGCAGCGCGCGGGCCTCGGGCGTGAGCTCGTTCCAGGGCGTGTCGAGGTCGAAGCCGTGGGCCTTGCCGACGCGCTCCAGGAAGGCGAAGTCGACGTGCGGGAAGAGCAAGGCACCACCGCTGGCGCGCGTCACGAGCAACGCGCCCGCGCGGATCGAGTGGGTCGGGTCGCCGACCACCAGGCGCGCGGACGGCCGGCGCAGCACGCCCAGCCCCTCGCAGCGCGGGCAGGCTCCGTGCGGCGAGTTGAACGAGAACAGGCGCGGCTCGAGCGGCGGCGCCTCGCGCGCGCACTTGCGGCAGGTGCGCTGGGTCGAGAAGGCGCGCTCGCCCGAACCCGTCAGCACCACCAGGTCGCCCTTGGAGAGCTCCAGCGCGCTGGCGACGGCCTCGCGCAGGCGCGCCAGGCCCTCGGGCACGAGCTTGAGCCGATCCACCACGGCCTCGAGGGTGTGGCGCTTGTGGCGCGCCAGCGCGCCGACCTCCTCGATGCGCTTGACCTCGCCGTCCACGCGCACGCGCACGAAGCCCTTGCGCTGCAGGTCCTCGAGCAGGGCCCGGTGCTCGCCCTTGCGGTCGCGCACCAGCGGCGCGAGCACGTGCGCGTTCTCGCCCGTGAAGGCCCCCAGCACGGCCTGCACGATGGCCTCCGGGGTCTGCGAGGCGAGCGCTTCGCCGTGCTCCGGGCAGTGCGCCGTGCCGGCGCGCGCGAACAGCACGCGCAGGTGGTCGACCACCTCGGTCACGGTCCCGACCGTCGAGCGCGGGCCGCGCTGGACGGCCTGCTGGTCCACGGCGATGGCCGGCGAGAGCCCGGAGATGCGCTCGACGTCGGGCTTCTCCATGAGCCCGAGGAACTGGCGCGCGTAGGCCGAGAGCGTCTCCAGGAAGCGCCGCTGGCCCTCGCGGAAGAGCGTGTCGAAGGCCAGCGAGCTCTTGCCCGAACCCGACACCCCGGTGATCGCGACCAGCCGGTTGCGCGGGATGTCGACGTCCACGCCGCGCAGGTTGTTCTGCCGCGCCCCCCGGATCTCGATCGCTCCGGCCGTCATG
>CAZWAY010000011.1:0-100194 GCA_964631945.1 uncultured Planctomycetaceae bacterium | reverse complement strand
GCGCGGCTCGCGCATCAAGGCCGTGATCGACGAGCTGCGCGGCGAGCGCATCGACATCATCCGCTGGAGCGACTCGCTCGAGCAGCTGGTCATGAACGGCCTCAAGCCGGCCGTGATCCAGCTCGACAACATCTACGCCGACGTGGACAACCACTCGGTCGTGGTGGTCGTCGACGAGGACCAGCAGTCGCTCGCCATCGGGAAGAAGGGTCAGAACGTGCGCCTCGCCAGCCGCCTGTGCGGCTGGGACATCGACATCAAGACGCGCGAGGAATTCGAGGCCGAGGGCTTCGCCAGGCCGGAAGGGACCGGCGGCGAGGGCGGCGAACCACCGGCCGAAGGCGACGAGTCCGAGCCGGAGAGCGAAGTCCCAACGGCGGCGTCCGGCTCCCTGGACGCGCCCCGCAACTGACGCCAGCCCCAGATCGCCCTTCCGCACCCCACGTCCTCACTCCACTCGAAATTGAGCGCCAAGAAACGGGTCTACGACATCGCCAAGGAGATCGGCATGACCGGCCAAGAGCTGGCGGCCAAGCTCCGCGATCTCGGTTTCACCCAGATCAAGAGCCACATGACGGCTCTGTCCGACTTCGAGGTGCTCGAGATCCAGGCGCGTCTCGAGGCCTACGGGATCGTGGGCGAGTCCGCGGCCCAGGTCACGAACGTCGGCGGCCTCAAGCTCAAGCGCAAGCGCAAGATCCCGACCGGCGACGAAGCGGCCGAGGAGGGCGAGGTGCAGGCCGCCGCCGCGCCGAGCGCGGCTCCCGTCGCGCCGGCCCCGCCGCCCGAGCCCCCCGCCGCGCCCGCGCCCGCGCCCCGCGCGGAGGAACCCGAGCCGGAGCCCGAGCCGCGCGTGCACGCCCGGCACGAGCGCCCCGAGCCCGCGCGCATCGAGGTGACGCCCGAGCCCGAGCCCACGCCCGCGCCGACGCTGGAAGAGGTCGCCGAGGCCGAGCCGCAAGTCGACGAGCCCGCCCCGGCCGCGGCCGGCGAGGCCCCCCCGGACGATGCGAGCCCGGTCGAGGACGTCGGCCCGAGCGTGGCCGCGGCCGGCGAGAGCGACACCGACATCGTCCGTCCCTCGGCCAAGCGCCGCAGTGGCAAGGTCGTCGGCTTCATCGATCCCGCCCAGTTCGCGCGCCAGCAACCGGCTCGGCCCGAGTCGCGCCGCCTGCGTTCCTCGGACGACGTCGTGCCCGAGGTGATGCCCACCATGGGCCGCGACCGCAAGGCCGGCGTGGTGCGCGGCGACACGACCCGCGGCACGATGACCGCCCAGGAACTGCGCGACCGCGAACAGGGCCGCTTCCTGCGCCGCCGTCGCGGTCCGACCTCCGGGCCCGCCACCGGCGGGCGCCGCGGGGATTCGCGCCGGGACGCCCTGGGCCCGGCCTCCCCGCTCTCGGGCGGGGTGATCTCGATCGAGACCCCGATCACGATCAAGAAGCTCGCCAACGCGCTGGCGGTCAAGGAGAACCAGGTCCTGCAGGAAGCCATGAAGCAGGTCGGGTTCGGCATCAACATCAACTCGACCATCGACACCGACACGGCCATGTTGCTGGCCGAGGAGTTCGGAGCCGAGCTGGAGGTCAACACCGAGATCGCGGCCGAGGCCCAGCTGATCGAGCAGCTGACCGAGAGCCGCAAGGCGGTGGGCGAGGACAAGCTCGCCAAGCGCGCGCCCTGCGTGGCCTTCCTGGGCCACGTCGACCACGGCAAGACCACGCTGATCGACACGATCCGCGCCTCGCGCATCGCCGACGCCGAGGCGGGCGGCATCACCCAGCACATCGGCGCCTACCAGGTCACGACCCAGCACGGGCACACGCTCTCGATCGTCGACACGCCCGGCCACGCCGCCTTCACGGCCATGCGCGCGCGCGGCGCGAACGCGGTCGACATCGTCGTGCTGGTGGTGGCGGCCGACGACGGTGTCATGCCGCAGACCGAGGAAGCGCTCAACCACGCGCGCGCCGCCAAGGCCCTGGTGGTGGTGGCGCTCAACAAGATCGACAAGGCCGAGGCCAACCCCGAACGCGTGAAGAGCCAGCTGGCGGCGCTGGGGCTCACGCCCGAGGAATGGGGCGGCCAGACCGCCATGCTGGAGGTCTCGGGCCTGAAGGGCACGGGCACCGAGGAATTGCTCGAGCGCGTGTTCCTCGAGAGTGAGGTGCTCGAGCTCAAGGCGCACTTCGAGGGCCCCGCCTCCGGCCTGGTGCTGGAGGCCGAGATCCAGCAGGGCAAGGGCAAGATCGCGCACCTCCTGATCCAGGACGGCTCGCTCAAGAAGGGCGACGTGATCCTGGCCGGCGCGGGCTACGGTCGCGTGCGCTCGATCCACGACGACCGCGGTCGCGCGCTGGACGCGGCCGGGCCCGCGCAGCCGGTCGAGGTCACGGGTCTGAACGAGCTGCCCACCGTGGGCGACCGCTTCTACGTGGTGGATGCGCTCGAGACGGCCCAGGAGGTGGCCACCGAGCGCGCCCGCCACGCCCGCCAGATGTCGCAGGTCGAGCGCCGCACGGTCAGCCACGAGAACATCCTCGAGGTCGTGGCCGACGCCGAGAAGCCGACCATCAACCTGATCGTCAAGGCCGACAAGCAGGGCTCGATCGAGGTGCTGAAGCACCAGGTCGGGCAGTTCCAGCACGACGAGATGCAGATCAACCTGCTGCACGCCGGCGTGGGCGCGGTGACCGAGAGCGACGTCGACCTGGCCACCACCTCCAAGGCGCGCATCCTGGCCTTCCACACCAGCGCCAACTCGCGCGTGCGCCAGATGGCCGAGCGCGGCGGGGTCGAGATCAAGATCTACGAGGTGCTCTACGACCTGCTCGAGGACATCAAGCGCCTGATGGAGGGCGAGCTGGCCCCCGAGCGGCGCGAGGAGATCACCGGCCACGCCGAGGTGCGGCGCGTGTTCAAGTCCTCGAAGTTCGGCAACATCTCGGGCTGCTTCGTGCTGGACGGGAGCCTGTTCCGCTCCAGCCAGGCGCGCCTGCTGCGCGACTCCAGCGTGGTCTACACCGGCGCCGTGGGCTCGCTGCGGCGCGAGAAGGACGACGTGCGCGAGGTGCGCGAGGGCTTCGAGTGCGGCATCACGCTCAAGGACTACGACGACGTGCGCGAAGGCGACGTGATCGAGGCCTTCAAGGTGGTCGAGGTCAAGCGCACGCTCTAGCGGCGCTGCGCGCGCCCCGTGGTCAACCCCCGCTCCAAGGCCCGCGTCGAGGCCCGCATCCAGGAGCGCGTCGCGCACTGCGTCGAGTTCGAGCTCAACGACCCGCGCGCGACCTTCATCACGATCACGCGCGTCGAGGCCTCCGACGACCTGTCCTCGGCCAAGATCTTCTACTCGGTCTACGGCACGGAGGGCGAGAAGAGCCGCACCGCGCACATGCTCGAGGACGCCACCGGCTTCGTGAAGAAGCAGGTCGGACGCGTGCTGAAGACACGCCGCATCCCGGCCCTGCGCTGGGTCTACGACGACTCGATCGAGCTCGCCGCCCGGATGCACGACACGATCCAGGAGGCCCTCGAACGCGACCGCGCCATCAACCCGGCCGCGCACACCGAGCTGCCCGCGCCCGCGCCGAAGGAACCCGAAGTCGAGCACGAGTACCTCGACTTCCTGCAGGCACGCGAGGACGAGGACGACCCGTGAAGCGCGCCGATGCTGCGGACTAGGGATTAGAAGCCGCTCACGAGCGAGGTCTCGCGGTTGGTGAAGCGCATCGGCGTCCCGACGCCGGCCTGCAGGTAGACCTCGACCCCGATCAGGAGCGGGTCGTTCGGGATGGCCAGTCCGGTCGAGCCGTGGCCGAACCAGTCGAGCGCGCCGCTCGCCACGGTGGAGATCGGCGCGCCGAGCAGCACGCCGCCCGGCCCCGGCCCGGACAGGGGAACCAGCGAGGACCGCAGCACCCACGGCGAGCGCGCGGGGCCGCGCAGGGCGAGCCTCTGGGTCCGCCCCAGCTTCGCCGGGGCCTGCCAGCACAGGTGGCGCGTGAGGTTCGAGAACAGCCGCCCCTTCGAGAGCACGTCGAGGTCGCGATCGAAGTCCACGTCGCCGAACGCGGCCTGGTCGAGCGAGAACTGGGGCAAGGCCCACGCTCCCGGGCGCAGGTGGTGGGAGCGGTTCTCGTAGGCCCTGGCCGTCGTCTCGGGGAAGGTCTGGCGGAAGACGAGTCCGTCGAGGTCGCCGTCGGCGTCCAGGTCGACGAGACGCGCACGCGTCGGCGCGGGAACGAGGGCGGCGAGCGTCTCGCCGGCCGGGAAGGACCCGGCGCTGTTCGTGTACAGGCGCGCCGCGCTGCCGTCGACGACCAGCAGATCGGGATAGAGGTCTCCGTCCACGTCGCCGGCCGCGATGCTCTCCGCCGCGCCGAAGCCGAGCTGGAAGCTCGCGTCCGACCAGCCGACGGGTTGGTTCAGGAGGAGACGTGGCGAGCTGCCCGCGAAGAGCACGTCCAGATCGCCGTCGCGGTCGACGTCCGCCCAGGTGACGTCGGTCGCGTCCAGCGCGAGGGCCGGGAAGGTCGGGTCGCTCGAGAACGTCCCGCCGGCCTGCAGCAGCTGGAGCCCCTCCGGTGCCTGGCCGGTCGGGGCGAGACCGCAGAAGACCACGTCGAGGTCTCCGTCCCCATCGGCGTCGCCGAGCTCGAGATCGGCCGTGTCTCCCCCGGCTGCGTGCCTCAGCACGAACGAGCCCGAGCTCCCGAGGAGCGCGCTGACCCCGCCCCCGGAGCCGTCCAGGTTGTCGAATCCACCGATCACGAGGTCGCCGTCCCCATCGCCGTCGAGATCCCCCGCCCGCATGCATGTCGGCAGCGTGAACCAGTTCGGGAAGGCCTGGGCCTGGTCCACGAAGCGTCCGTCGCCGTCGTTCGCGTGCCAGGCCAGCACCCAGTGGCCGTCGTCGAACAGGCTCACCTCGGCACGGCCGGTCGCGACATCGAGGTCGCCGTCGCCGTCCAGATCGAAGAGTGCGCCGCAGGTCGCCACCTCGTTCGCGTCGGTGTAGGTCTGCGTGGCGAGCTCCTGGGTCCATTGGGAGGCCAGCGCGAAGGTTCCCGAGCCGTCGTTCAGGACGAGCTCGATCCTGGAGAACGTGCTGCTGAAATCGTCGGTGAGACCCGCGTGGATCGAGCACAGGTCCGCGTCTCCGTCCGAGTCGGCGTCCGCGCTGACGCGTACTCCACCCGGCAACTGCACGGGGAAGCTGGTGAACACACCCGTGCCGTCGTTCTTCCAGAGCAGGTTCGCGAAGACGATGTCCACGTCCCCGTCCGAGTCCACGTCCAGGATCGTCCCCGCCGAGGAGATCGAGCCCGGCAGCTGGCCGCTCGCATTCGTGAAGGTCCCGGCCCCGCCGTTCAGGAACAAGGCCGTGCCACCGAGCGCGTCGAAATCGAGATCGCCGTCCACGTCCACGAGCTGCAGGCCGGAGTTGGCGACGGGCGGAAGCTGAGCCGA
This sequence comes from uncultured Planctomycetaceae bacterium, assembly GCA_964631945.1. GTDB lineage: Bacteria > Planctomycetota > UBA1135 > UBA1135 > JABFRZ01. The sequence goes on along the minus strand of CAZWAY010000011.1, from coordinate 94,719 downwards.
CACGTCGGTGAAAAGCGCGCCCCCGTCGTTGCGGTACAGGCACGGAGAGCTCCCGCCCGTCAACAGCAGGTCCAGGTCGAGGTCGCCGTCGACGTCGCCGGCGCTGATGCGGGAGGCCGCCGGGCCGGCCGGCAGATTGGCCGGCGCCGCCACGAAGTGGCCGGTGCCGTCGTTCAAGCGCAGCTGTCGGTTCGTGGCCGCGACGTCCGCGAAGCCGTCGCCGGAGAGATCCACCACGACGCGGTCCTGGGAGAGCCCGTGCGGCACGGGATCGAGCGCGAAGTTCCCGGCGCCGTCGTTGAAGTACGTGCGGCTACCGGCCAGGCAGTCGAGGTCCGAGTCCGAGTCGAGATCGACCAGCTCGGCCCTGGCGGACACTTCGGCCGGACCGGCCACCACGCGCGCGTGGAAACGCCCGTCGCCGTCGTTGAGACAGACGCGCGGCTTGCCCACCGAGCCGCTGAACGCCTCGCCGCCGCAGAAGAAGAGGTCCACGTCCCCGTCGGCATCGACGTCGCCGGCCGCCACGGACGTGAGCGGCAGCGGGCTGCGCGGCAAGAGCTCGTGCGGGTCATCGAAGAGCAGCACGCGCGGATCGGGGACCTCGGTCGCGCTCGCCGGGCGCGTGACCTGGGCCGGCAGGAACGACGCCAAGCACAGCACAGCCTGAAGGACCGGCATGGGAACCTCCCTGGGGCACCAAGGCTACCCCGGTGGCTGCGCGCGGCGGCCGCCCCGCGATGTTTTCCCTGCCCGGCCGCTACTCCCTGCGGCGCCAGACCACGCCCTGGGGCGTGTCCTGCAGCACCACCCCGAGCGCCGCGATCTCGTCGCGGATGCGGTCGGAGGCCGCCCAGTCCTTGCGCTGGCGCGCGTCGGCGCGGGCCGCGAGGAGCGCGCCCATGCGCGCGTCGAGCGTGGCTTCCTCGAGCTGCAACACGCCGAGCGCGGCCTGCGCGTGCGCCAGGAAGCTCGAGCCCTCGGCGGCGGCCGCGCGCCCCAGCCCCGCTTCGCGCAGGGCGGCGCGCAGCTCGAACAGCGCCGCCAGGGCCTGCGGCACGTTGAGGTCGTCGTTCATGCCCGCGTCGAAGCGCTCGCGCGCGAGCGCCAGCGCAGCGGTGCCGGCGCCCGGATCCGCCGCGGCCCGCTCGCCGCGCGCGGCGGCGCGCACGTCGGCCGCCAGCTCGTCCAGCTTCTCCAGCGCGCTCTTGGCCTCCTCCAGGATGCCCCAGGTGAAGTTGAGCGGCCCGCGGTAGTGTCCGCGGATGAGCGCGAAGCGCAGCTGGCGCGGCGAGTAGCCGCGCGCCTTGACGTCGTCGAGGTTCCAGACGTTGCCGAGGCGCTTCGACATCTTGCCGCCGTCGACCTGCAGGAACTTCGAGTGCATCCAGTAGCGCGCGAAGGGCTGGCCGGTGAAGGCCTCGCTCTGGGCGATCTCGCACTCGTGGTGCGGGAAGACGTTGTCCTCGCCGCCGGTGTGCAGGTCGAGCACGTCGCCGAGGTGCTTGCGCGCCATGGCCGAGCACTCGATGTGCCAGCCCGGGAACCCATCGGGGCCGAAGCGGCTGGCCCACTTCATCAGGTGCTTCGGATCGCTCTTCCACAGCGCGAAATCGGCCGGATGACGCTTCTCGTCGCGCACCTCGATGCGCGCGCCGGCCGCCAGCTCGGCCACGCTGTTGCCCGACAGGCGTCCGTAGCGCGGGAACCGGGCGACCTCGTAGTAGACGTCGCCGCCCACCTGGTAGGCGTACCCCTTGGCGATCAGGCCCTCGATGATCTCGAGCATCTCGGGGATGTGCTCGGAGGCCTTGGGGCGCACGCGCGGCTCGCGCAGTCCGAGCTCGCGCACGTCGCGCAGGAAGAGCTCGGTGAAACCCCGGCTGATCTCCCAGGGATCGCGCTGCTCGCGCCGCGCCTGGGCCTCGATCTTGTCCTCGCCCTCGTCGGCGTCGTCCAGCAGGTGCCCCACGTCGGTGATGTTCATCACCTGGCGCACCTCGTAGCCGAGCACCTCCAGCCAGCGCCGCAGGGTGTCGGCGAACAGGAACGTGCGCAGGTTCCCGACGTGCACGCGCCCGTACACGGTCGGCCCGCAGTTGTACATGCGCACGAGCCCGGGCTCGAGCGACTCGAAGACCCGCTTCTCCTTGCTGAGCGAATCGAAGACCTGGAAGGCCATTCTGGGCACGGCGGGCGAGCGGCGGATGCGGGGAGGTGACGCGGGCGCGCGCGCGCGGGATGATAGTCGATTCGATGACGAGCACCGAGCCCCGCTTCGACGTCCTGCGCCCGCTGGGCAGCGGCGCCACCGGCAAGGTCGAGCTGGTGCGCTTGACCGAGGCCTTCGCCGGCCTGCCGGTGGGCGCCGAGCTCGCCCTCAAGACGCTGGCGACCGCGCCCGAGCACGAGCCCTCGGCGCGGGTTGCCTTCCGCGCCGAGGCCGCGGCCGCGGCCGAGGTGCACGCGCCTTCGCTGGTGCGCGTGCTGCACCACGGCGAGCGCGCAGGCCGGCCCTATCTGCTGCTGCAGTACGTGCCCGGACGCACGCTGCGCGAGGTGCTGGAGCAGGACGGACCGCTGCCCGAGCCGCGCGTGCGCGCCCTGGGGGCCGACCTCGCGCGCGCCCTGGCCGCGCTGCACGCGCACGGGCTCGTGCACGGCGACGTGAAGCCCGAGAACGCGCGCCTGGACGAGGAGGGCTGTGCGGTGTTGCTGGACCTGGGCTTCGCGCGCCGCGTGCGGGCCGGCCTGGCGCGTGGAACGCGTACCGAACCCGCCGACGAACGGCAGGGCGAAGCGGGCTCGCTGGCCTACCTCTCGCCCGAGCGCGTGCGCGGCGAGCCCGGCGGACCCGCGGCCGACGTCTTCGCCCTGGGGGTCGTGCTGTACGAGCTCGCCACCGGTCACCATCCCTTCGGCTCGAAGAGCTCGAAGGCTCGCCTGCTCGGCCGCGCCTCGACCAGCGGTGCGATCCAGCGCCGCTCGATCGAGCTCCCCGGGGCCGACGAGCTCCTGGCCGCGATCGATGCGGCGCGCTTCCTGCCGCCCTCGCGGCGCGAGCCCTCGCTGTCACCGTTCCTCGACCGCCTGCTGGCCGCGGCCCTGGCGCGCGCGGCCGCCGAGCGACCCAGCGCCGACGAACTCGTGCTGCGACTGGTCGAGGGCGAGCGCGGCGACTGGTGGCGCGCGCGCAACGATCCCGCGCGCGCCGAGGCCGGGCCCGAGTCGGACGACACCGCGACCTGGCCGCTGGTGGGCCGCGAGACGGAGCTGACGCAGCTCTCCGAGCTGTACGACGGACTGCTGCACGCGAGCCCGGCCCGCGCCGCGGTCGTGTGGCTGGTCGGGCCCGAGGGCAGCGGCAAGTGGCGCCTGATGACCGGCTTCGCCGCGGCCGTGCGCGGCGGGCCCGCCCCGCCGCTGCTGCTCGACGCGCGCTGGAGCGAGGCCGACGAGGGCCGCCCGGCGGGGGCCGTGCTGATGCTCCTGAACCGCTGGCTCGGCCTGGCCAGCGGACGCGCGCCGCTCCTGCGCGAGAGTGCGCGCCTGGGCGAACTGGTCGGCGCGGCCGGGGCGCGCCCGTTGCTGGCGGCCCTCGACCCGAAGAGCGCCGGCAGCATCGACCGCTCGATCCCGGCCGAGCTGGCGCGCTGGCTCGCCAAGCTGGCCGAGCAGCGCCCCGTGCTGGTGTTCCTCGACGACCTGCAGCAGGCCGGAGCGGTCACGCTCGGGGCGCTGTCGAGCCTGCTCGAGCTCCTGCGCGGCGCGCGCGTGCTGTTCGTGCTCTCGCTGCGCGAGGACCTGCCGGCGGCCGAACCGGTCCAGCTCGCGCGCCTGCGCGAACGCCTGGAGCGCGGCGCGCCCGAGAGCGGCCCGCGCTTCCGCCGCCTCGAGCTCCCGCCGCTGGAGGAGTCCGCGGTGGGCGCGCTGGTGGCGCGCCTGTTCCACGATTCGGCCCCGCTCGTGCGCCTGACCGAGGTGCTGTGGCAGAAGAGCCGCGGCAACCCGGGCTTCCTGATCGAGATCCTGCGCGAGCTGGAGGCGCGCGGCGGCGTGCACCCCGCCAGCGACGAGGACCCGCGCTTCGTGCTCACGATCCCGCCCGACGAGCTGCCCATGCCGCGCTCCCTCGATCGCCTGATCCAGCAGCGCGTCGCGGCCCTGGAGCCGGACGAACGCACCTGGCTGGAGCGCCTGAGCGTGGTCGGCGGACGGCTGACGCCCGAGTTCCTGCTGGCAGCCTTCCCCCCCACCCGCCGCGGCGAGATCGACGACGTGCTGGCGCGCCTGGTGCGCAAGGGCTGGCTGGTGCCGGCCGCCGACCGCTACCGCTTCGAGCGCCAGGCCCTGCGCGAGGCGCTGTACCGCTCGATCGCCGCGCCGCGCCGGCGCCGCCTGCACGCCGCCGCCGCGCGCGTGCTGGGAACCGATCCGGACGACCTCGAGCAGGCCTACCAGCGCGCCTTCCACCTGCAGGCGGCCGACGAGCACGCCGAACTCCTGGAGTGCGTGCGCGCCATCCTCGCGCCGCTGCGGCGGCGCGCCTCGGCCCTGCGCCTGGCGACGCTGGCGCGCTGGGCGCTGGAGGCGCTCGAGCACCTGCCCGAGCTCGAGGGCCGCGGCGAGCTGCGCCTCGAGTTCCTGGAGGACGCGGCCGACGCCGCCGACCGTCTGGGACGACGCGAGGACCAGCGCGTGCTGCTCGATCACCTGGCCAACTTCGAGCTCGACCCCGAGCGCCAGCCGGCCGCGGCCGCGCGCCTGTATCTGCTGCACGCGCGCTACGCCGCCGGCACGGGCCAGTTCGGCCTGGCGCGCGGCTGGCTCAAGACCGCCGTGGGCATGGCCGAGCGTTCCAAGGATCGCTGGCTCCACTCGCAGGCCCTGCGACGCCTGGCCCAGGTGCAGGCGCAGGTCGGCGAGTTCGGGGCGGCGCGCACGCTGGCCAGGAACGCGCTGCGCAAGGCGGTGGGCGAGAATCAGGAGGCCCTGGCGCACCTCGCGCTGGCGCACGTGGACGTGCTCGAGGACGAGATCGAGGACGCCCTGGCGGAGGTCGAGGCGGCCCTGGCGGCGCTGAAGAAGACGCGCGAGCCGCGCGCCGGAGTGCTGGCCTACGCCGAACTCCTGCGCGGGCGCCTGTGGCGCTCGGCCGGCCTACCCCGGAAGTCGCTGGAGGCCATCCAGCGCGCGCTCGTGCTGGCGCGGCGCGCGGGCGAGCGGCGCCTCGAGGCCGAAGCCCTGGCGCGCCGGGGCGGGCTCCTGCTCGACCTCGACCGCCCGCGCCAGGCCAAGGCCGAGCTCACCGACGCGCTGTTCCTGGCCGACGAGATCGAGGACCGCCGCGGACAAGTGCTGTCGATGCTCTGGCTGGGACTGCTGGAGGCCGAACAGGGCGACGCGCGCGCCTCGGCCACGCTGGCGCGCGCGCTGGAGCTCGCACGCGAGATCGCCTTCTACCGCGCCGAGGCCCTGGGGCTGGCGCTCTCGGCGCGCCTGCGGCACGCCCGCGGGGACGTCGCCGAGGCCGCGCGCGAGGGCGAACGAGCCTACGAGTTGCTCGCGCGCCACGGGGCCGAACTCACGGATCGCGTCGTCATCGCCGGCACGCGCTCGTTCCTGCTGCGCGCGGCGGAGCGCGAGCGCGAGGCCGAACGCGTGCGCGAGGAGCTCGAGAAGCGCATGCGCGCCAGCCGGCGCCGCATCCGCGATCCCGAGCTGCGCGCGGCCCAGCGCGCCTACGGCGAGCGCTTGCTGGCGGCCGTGCTGGCGCCGGAGGGCCCGATCTTCCCGCGCCGCGCCTGAGACCCGGGACCCGACGGCCCGCGGCGCGACACCAGGTGCACGAGGTAGGCCGCGCACCACAGCGTGCCCGAGAGCGCGTGGCTCCAGATCGCCAGCATGCGCGTGCCCTCCGCCTCGGCCAGCTGCACGCCCACGCCGGAGACCACCATCGGCCAGAACAGCGCGAACAACACCAGCCCGGTCGGCCGGCGCACGGGGAAGCCCGCACGCACGCGCTGCCAGGCGTGCTCGCTCCACACCAGACCGACCGCGAACAGGAGCAGCGGCGCCAGCAGGAGGTGCGCGTGCTGGAGGGTCGGCTGCAGCGGATGGTTCACCAGCGCGAACTCGTCGTTCGGCCGCAGGAAGTAACGCATCCAGCCATAAACGAGGCCCGTGCCGCCCACGCCCAGCGCGGCGAGGTGCACGCACCAGGCCTCGCGCCGCGTCATCGCCCGGCCACGGCCACGGGGACCGTGGCGCGCTCGGCCAGCACGCGGTGCAGCGCCAGCGTGCGGCGCGCGGCGGCCGTGGCGGACTGGGCGCTGAGGGTCGCGCCCGAGACGCCGCGGATGGCGCGCTTCAGATCGAGCTCCGCGTCCAGGCCGCGGCCCGGGAACTGCGCGTAGAAGTTCGCCTTCGGCAGGTACTCGAGCGGCTCGGCGAAGGCCAGAACCTCGACGCGCCCGAGGCGCTGGTCGGGGCCGACCACCAGCATCAGGACCTCGCTCTTGGTGCGCACACGGTGCGCGTCGAAGTACGCCGTGCCGATCAGCTGGCCCGCGCGGTACGCGCGGTACGGGCGCACGATGCGGCTGGCCAGCTTCTCGCGCGCGAGTTCGACGGCGCGCTCTTCCTCGACCTCGCTCAGGTACTCGGTCGCGCGCTCGATGCGGCAGTCCGGGAAGGCGAGCGCCAGGGCCTCCTCGGGCGTGAGGAAGACCTTGCCCGCGGCGCCGGCGGGCTCGCCGGGGGCCAGCAGCACGAGCGTGAGCGCGAGCGCGAGCATCAGAACGAGAACCCCATGGCGGCGTTCCAGCCGTCTTCGGCCCGCTCGAAGTCCTGGTACTCGAGCTTGAAGACCAGGTTCGAGCGCGGACGCCAGTTCAGACCGGCGCTGAGCACGTCGAAGTCGTTGGCGGGATCGGCGGCGAAGCCGGCCGGCACCTCGGCCTGGGTGTCCACCGCTTCGTAGCGCACGTAGGGCGAGAGCGAGTGCGCGCTGCCGGGCGCCAGCCAGGCCAGCACGTCGTAGCCGGCCTCGAGGTAGTGCCCCACCAGTTCCTCGCCGATCGACGCGCTCCCGACCAGGCCGTTGGCCGCGTTCAGCTCGGCCGCGTCGTCGACCTCGGCCCTGGCCACCAGTCCGCGCATCCACAGGCCGTGCGCGCGCCACTCGGCGTGCAGCTCGGCGATGGCAGTCTCGGCTCCCGGCAGCCCGGCCTGGCCCTGACCGGCGCCTCCGAAGTACACCGAGCCGCCCGCGAGCAGGCCGGGCGTGTCGGTCCAGTCCAGGCGCGCGACCAGCGCCAGGTCCTCGGCCAGGGCCTCGCTCCCGTCCTGGCGCCCGCCGCGCAGTCCGGCGGCCGTGTACCCGCCGGCGTCGAAGCCGTTGACGACGTAGGCGCGGTAGCTGACCGGCCCCGTGTCACCGAAGACCCCCAGCCCGTTCTCGCGCCAGGTCGAGGGCAGGATGCGGCGCTCGGTCTCGGGCCGCGTCGCCGCCAGGAAGGTGGGCGGCTCGTGCAACTCGTTCACGAAGCCCATCGGGATCAGCACCAGCCCCATGCGGAAGCTCAGGTCCTCGCGCCAGAGGTAGTCGAGGGTCGCGAACTCGACCCCGACTTCCTCACCCGCGTGCTCGAACTCGAGCTCCGAGTTGAAGACCCAGTGCTCGTCGAAGCGGTAGCCGAAGTACAGCACCGTGCGCAGGGCATCGAGTTCGTCCGCGGCGTCGCCGTTGCGACGCTGGTACAGGGCTTCGCCATAGCCGCCGAGCGAGAGCCCGCCCTGGCTGGCGTAGACCTTGGAAGCCGAGGGGCCGAGCCCGTGGAGCGACTCGCCCACGGGCGGCACGAGCCCCCCGAGCGTGAAGCCCTCCTGCTCGTCGGCCAGGGCCGAGAGCCGCGACTCGAGCTCGGCGTTCTTGTGCTCGAGTCGTTCGACGCGCTGGAGCAGATCCTCCTGGGCCGGGGCCAGCACGCCCAGCGCGAGCGTGGCCGAGAGCCAGAGCGACACACGGAGGAAGCCGGACGAGTTCATCTTCATCGCGCACGAGCGGGGAGGGAAAGGGGAAGCGACGAGTCCGCACCGACGAAGTGCAGCTCGAGTTCGGGAACGAGCGCGCGCAGGCGCCCGCGCCAGCCTGCCGTGGCCACGGCGCGCAGGCCCTCGCCGGCGGAGAGGAGCAGCACGAGCTCCACGCCCGGGTGGGCCGCGCACCAGCGCAGGGCGGCCTCGGGCCCCATCACGTACAGCCCGGTCGAGAGACAATCCGCGGCGGTGGCATCCGCGGCCCACACCGAGAGGCTGCCGAAGTCCGCCAGCGGCGCGCCGCTCTCGGGATCGAGCAGGTGCGCGCGCGCCACTCCATCGACGACGATGCCGCGTTCGCTGTTGCCCGAGGTCGCGAACGAGCCGGGCTCGAGGTCGAGCTCCAGCACCGCTCGATCGCGCGCGCGCGGGTCCGCCAGGGTCGTGGTCGCGCCGGCGCCGAGCAGCGCGAGCTGCCCGCCCAGATCGAGCGCGGCCACGCGCACGCCGGCGGCCGCGAGGGCGGCCAGGGCCGCGTCGAGCGCCAGGCCCTTGCCGAAGGCGCCCTCCTCGATGGCGGCCCTGGCGTGCCGACGGCGCGCGCGCAAGCCATCCAGTTCGAAGGCCGCGAAGCCGCCCGCGGCGCGCGCGGCGGCGAGCTCGGCCTCGGACGGGCTGCGCCCGCCCGTGCGCAGGCCCCAGACCTCGACCAGCGCCCCCAGGCCCGGGTCGAAGGCGCCCTCGGTCTCGCGCCAGTAGTGGCGGGCGCGTTCGAGCTCGTGCGCGAGCTCGGGCGAGAGCGCCTGCCACTCCCCGAGCGGGGCGCGATTCAAGCGTGCCAGCTCGGAATCCTCGACCCAGGTCGAGAGTCGCCGCTCGCAGGCCTCGATGGCGGCGAGCGCGCGCTCGCTGGCGGCCAGGCCGGCTGCGCGCTCCCCGGCCTGCACGCGCAGCTCGAGCCAGGTGCCCATGGCGGACAGGCGCCGCTCGACCCAGGAGGGGTCGGCCTCCTGCCCCACGGGGCCTGGATCCGCCGCGGGCGGAGCCAGGCCGAGAACGAGCGCGAGCAGCACGGGGGAGGGCATCGGCACCTCCCCATCTAATTGCGAATGGATCTCATCGTCAAGTACGAAGTTGAGACCAGATCGCAAGAAACTTCCGGCACCGGAACCGGGGGGCGCCCCTCTAGGCCGGCCGGAAGCCCCCGTCGCGGGCCTCCGGGCCCGATCCGAAGCGGCGCTCGAGCCACCAGCCCAGCCGGTGCGCGGGCTGGCGGCGCCGGTCGCGCCGCTCGATCGCGACCCAGTCCGAGCGCCAGTCCGGCGCCGTCCCGTGCGCCCGCGCGTAGGCCGAAAGGAAGCGCAGGTAGTCCGCGTGTCGCAGGAAGGGCCGAGCGCGCGCCTCGCGCCGGCGCACGGAGCGGTACAGGCGCCGCAGGTTGTCGCGCCGCGCGCGCTCCGAGAGCGGACGTGCGAAGCGGGCGCGGTCGAGGTCCAGGACCCAGGCCGCCGCGAGGTCGCGCTCGAACAGCAGGTTGCGCGGGGTCAGGTCGGCGTGCAGGAAACCGGCGGCGTGCAGGCGTCCGATCAGCGCGCCGAAGGTGTCCAGGAAGCGGCGCCACTCGGACTCCTCCAGCTCGCCCCTGCGGCGGCGTTCGAGCACGTCGGCACCCTCGATGCGTCCGGCGACGTGCGCGCTGACCAGGGCCAGGCGCCAGCCGAAGGGTCGCGAACGCAACGCACGGGCCGCCACCACGCGCGGGGTCGAGAAGCCCGCCGCGCGCAGCGCATGCGCACAGACGAGCTCGCGGAACGGGCGCGAGGGCTGCAGGAACAGCCGCTCCCCGAGCCAGCGCAGGAAGCCGCCGTGGTGGAAGCGTCGCACGAGCCAGCGTTCGCCCGCGCTCTCGATCAGTCCGAGCGCGCCGCGTCCCACGAGGCCGCTCGGCGGCAGGGACTCGCCGCCGTCCGGGCCGAAGCCGGAGGCGAACAAGGCCGCACGCGCCCCGCGCTCGACCGCCAGCCAGCCCTGCCGGCCACGCACGAGCTCGTAGCCCTCGGGCAAGGTGTCGAGCACCTCCCAGAGCCGCATCGAGCGAACTACAAGCCGGCGCCGAAGCCCGGGCCGTCGCTCTTCACCGGCGGCGGCGGTTCCTTGCGCGGAGGCGGAGCGCTCGGGGCCGGCGCGGGCTCGCTGCGCTCGGGACGTTCGCGACCTCCGCGGCTGTCGAGCCCGGCCCCGAACCCGCCCCGCGGGCTGCCGGAGTCCTGGGGCGGCCCCCGGCGAGGCTCGCGTTCCTCGTGGCCACGGCTCTCGCGTCTGGGCTCGTGCCGCTCCGGTTCGCGCCGCTCCGGCTCGCGCGGTTCGCGCCGCTCGGGCTCGCGCCGCTCCGGTTCTCGCCGTTCCGTGGCTCGCCCTTCGCGCCGGTGATCTGGACCGTGCTCTGGGCGACTCTCGTAACGGCCAGCCGAACCGGCCTCGCTCTCGCGCTCGGGCGAGCGCTCTGCGTACGCCATGGGCGCGTGGGCTCCGTGGGATTCGCGCGGCTCGCGCCCCTCGCGCTGCGGCCGTTCGTCGCGCGGCTCACGGCTCTGGTGGCCGCGCCCGCCCCCTCCCTGAGCACCGTGCGGGCGCCCACCGTGGCTGCGCTCGCCGGAGCCACGGCCACTGCGCGGATCGCCCCCGGCAGGCGCGAAGAAGGCCGGGCTCTCGCGCTCGTCGCCTACCGGCTCGGGCGCGCGCTCGTGAGCCGCGCGCGGCTCGTGCGAATGCGCCTGCTGCCGGTCGCGCCCGCGTCCCCCGCGGCGTCCTCGCCCTCCGCGTCCGCGCTCGGGGCCACGTCCCTGTCCGTGGGACTCGCGCCCCCCGCGTCCGTAGCCTCCGCGTTCGCGTTCCTGGCCGCCGCGCTCGCTCGCACCCTCGAAGCGGCGCGGCAGCGGATCCGTACCATCGTGGTACGTGCCCTCGACTTCGAGCAGGTGCGTGGGCACCTCCTCGGCCAGCCACAGGGCCGTGCGGTCGAAGAAGCTGATGCCCTCCTCCCAGGCGTCGAGCGCATGGATCACGAGCACCGTGTAGTCGCGCGAGACGCGCCGGCCCGACTCGGCCGCATCGTCCACGTTGAGGGCGAGGTGCAAGAAGCGCCGACGCCCACCGCGCAGCCCGAAGCGGCGCGCGCGTTCGAGCTCCTGCTCCGGTACGGCCACGAACAGGAACTCGGGCGGCTTGCTGGAGGGGCCGGGCTCGACCGGGATCGAATGCCCGTAGAGAGCGCGGATGCGCTCGCCCTGGATCTCGTAGCGCGGGCGGTCGCCCGAGCTGACGGCGTCGCGTACGTCCTCTTCCTCGACCGGCTCGCCGAGGCGCTCGTTCAGCGCGTGCACGACGTCCTCGAGGTCCGCGAAGCCATGGGAGTCCAGCTCGAGGTCGAAGGTCTCCGGCTGGTGGCGGAGCATGAAGGCGAGCGAGCGGGTGATGCGCTCGATCAACGCGGGATCGGTCATCGGCGGCTAAGTTTCGATAAGGCGTTCAGCGGGCGACCGCGGTCGTGGGAAGCAAGGAAGTACCCCCCGGGGGGCCCAGATTCTAGTCCCTAGGAGCCCTTTTGGAGACGTCGGCCTCCTCGCTCGCGCTCCACGGAGGGCGCGGCACGGCGTGGGAGCGGGGTCGCGCCCTCCTCCTCCACAGGCTCGATCGCCTGGCGCGTTTGCCCCGCGCCCCGGGATCTGCCGATAGGAGGCGCTTCGATGGAATCCCTCTCGGACCTGCAGCCGTTGCTCTTCGCCCTGCTGCTCGGGGGCGCGGTCGGGCTGGAGCGCGAGTACCACGGTCGCCCGGCCGGGCTGCGCACCCACATCCTGGTGTGCCTGTCCTCCACCATGCTGATCATGATCGCGCGCGAGCTCGGGCACGAGGACGGCGGTGGCGGTCGCACGGTGTTCGACCCGAACCGCATGGGCGCGGGCATCGTCACGGGCATCGGTTTCCTGGGCGCATCGACCGTGCTGCGCAGCGGCGACTTCCTGCGCGGACTGACGACCGCGGCGTGCATCTGGTTCGTGGCCGGCCTCGGGATCGTGCTCGGGGCCCAGCACTACCTGCTGGGTGTCCTGTGCACCTCGATCGTGATGCTCGTGCTCACGGTGGTGAACAACCTCGCGGGCTCGATCCAGCCGACGCTCTACCGGCGCCTGATCGTGCTCGCCAAGCGCTCCGAGCTCGAACCCCTGGTGCAGGAGATCCAGGCGCTGCTGGCGGCCGAGCACATCGCCGTGATGGACGTCGCCACCGGGCACGACAACGAGCGCGCGCGCCAGGAGATCGTCTTCTACATCTCGATGCGCAACGAGGGTCAGTCGCCGCGCGTGACCGAGCGCGTGGCCAAGATCGAGGGCGTGCAGCTCGCGCGCTGGAAGCCGATCAGCACCTGAGACCGCCGGAGCGCGAACGACCCACCCGGCCGGTGCGACCGGCGTGGCCGCGCGCGCCCCAGACGCGCGCAGCTAGTCGGCGAACTCGAGCGGCGGCAGGTCCATTTCCGCCGGCACGGGTACGCCCAGCAGGCGCAGGGCCGTGGGCGCGATCTGCAGGGCGCGCACGCCCTCGGGCGGGACGACGACCTTGCGGTTCGAGAAGAACACGCCCAGCACCTGGCTCAACGCCATCGAGACGTGGTCGCCCGACCAGTTCGAGCGGTTGTCGCTGCAGACCGGTCCGGGCCGCACCACGCCATCCTGGTCGACCGTGTCGAGGCCGCCCGAGGAGGTCGACCAACCCACGCGGTAGGGCGGCTGGAAGCCCGGGATGATGTCGGCTTCGAGGCCCAGGAAGTTGCCGCTGTGGATGTCGCGGGGGAAGTAGACCTCGGCGCAGATCGGCTGACCGTTCTCGGGGTCGCGGGCCGCCAGCAGCTTGGCGCGGATCTCCTCCATCAACGGGCGCGCATCGTCGCGCGCGACGATGCCCTTGGGCTCGCGCCCCGCCAGGTTCAGGTAGATGAAGCCGAGCCCGACCGCGTAGGCGCGGGTCTTCGACCAGTCGACGAACTGCAGGGCCTCGTCGTTCTTCGTGGTGAGTCCGGGCGCGACGGTCAGGTAGCCGTTCTCCGCCAGCCAGTTGTTGACGTGCACCTCGCGCCGGAAGGACTGGAAGCCGTGGTCCGAAATCACGAACAGCGTGTCCTCGGGGCGCAGCTTGGCCTGCACGTCGCCGATGATGCGGTCCATCTGGTGGTAGATGGCCGGGATCGCCTGCGAGAGCCGGATGCGCTCGCCGAAGAAGGTCATCTCGCGCTGCGCCACCTCGGGTCGGTACAGCGGGTGACCCTCGTCGTAGAACTGGTAGGTCATGTGCTGCACCCGGTCGGTGGTGCTGAAGACGCTCATGAAGCAGCGCCAGTCGTCCTTGCCGAGGATCTGGTGCGTGAGCATCTCGCGCCAGCGCTCGGTGAACTCCACGTCCTCGAGCAACGTCTCGGGCTGGATCTTCTCGTCCTTGAAGGGCATGGTCAGGGTCGGCCAGCCATAGGTCTCGAACAGCCCGCACTCGGAGGCGAGCTCGGCCGCGAAACCGTGCGGGCTGGAGACCGGCTGCCAGTAGGGCGGGTCGCGCGGGTCGATGTCGAGCACGTTGACCAGCAGCTCGAAGTGCGGCTGGAGTTGCACCAGCTTGGCGCGCGTGATGGCCTTCACCTTCACCAGCCAGTTGAGCTCGAAGCTGAGGTCGTAGAACTCGGACCACTGGCCCGGGGTCAGGCGCTGTTCCTCGTCCCCGATCTTCACGCGCGCGGCACCGTCCTCGAGGTGCACCTCGAGCTCCAGCGAGGCGCGTCCGGCGCCCATCTCCTTGGAGTACTTGCCCGAGCCCTTGGCCTGGTCGAGGCTGTCCTTGAGCTGGTCCTTGCGGGTCGGATCGGTCTCGGCCTCGTATTCCTCCTGCAGGCGCTCCTGGGCGTAGAAGTTGCGCGGCCCGTGCAGCTTGGAGCGGATCACGCCGCCCTCCTCGTCCACGCGGAAGATCGTCCCGGCCGTGTTCGTGTTCTTGCCCTCGCGGCTGAACTGGTTCGGATCGGTGGTGTAGATGAACCACTGCCCGAGGTCGCCGCGCGCGTCGGGCAAGCCGAGCCCGTACAGCACCTTGGCACCGGGCGTCGACGGGCCGTCGAAGGCCTGCTGCGCATCCAGCACCACGCACGGCACACCGGCGCGCGCGGCGACGTCCCAGAAACTCTCGACCTGGTTGACGTTGGCCGTGCGCGGATAGCTCTTCGGCAACAGGTTGCGCGCCTGCAGTCCGGCGAAGGCCGCGCCCGCGCCGACGACGAGCGCCAGGACGGCCGCCACGAGCATGCGCCGGAAGACGAGCAGCGCGAGCAGGAGCACGGCCAGGAAGACGCCACCCCCCGCGACCGCCGCGGTGGTGCCCGGACTCCACAGCGGCACGGGCGCGTTGGCGCGTCCCGCCAGCTCCTCGAGCTTCACGCTCTTCTTCTCGATGTGCCCGAAGCCGGGGCTGTAGCCCCGCGACAGGTCGCGGCGGATGAAGCCCGGCACGCCGGTCTTGCCGGGGTTCTGCCCGCTGTTCAGCGAGGCCCACGAGACCGGCGACTCGGCCGGCACGACCACCTCGAGCGGCGCGAAGGTGCCGCTCTCGGCCAGCTTGCGCAGGGTGGGGAAGCGAGCCGGATCCTTGGCCATCAACTCCCGGACGGTGCGCGCATCGGCGCCGTCGAAGCCGAGGATCACGACGCGTCCCTTGCCCTCCGCCGGGGCGGGATCGGCAGGGCGAGGGTGCGCGGGTGCGAGCGGGGCCAGGAGAGCCGCGGCGAAGAGGGCCGCGGCCAGGGAGCGGAGGAGCGTCCGGGGTCGGTTCATGGGGAGGCTGTGGCCGGTCGTCGGAAGCGGGATAGGATCCCCGGACGGATGCGACGAGCAGAGCTGCAGGACAGGATGGCGCCGCCGAACGGGGCCCCGGTCGCGGAAGGGGCCGCGGGGACGGAGGCAAGGATCGGCAGATCGGCGCGGCTAGCTAAGGCTCGTCCTCTGCGCCTGTCAAACCCGTACATGCGCCGCGGTGCGGGTCCGCGCTCCGGCCGCGGGTGGCTGCTCGGGATCGCGCTCGCCTTCGTGCTGGGCCTGGCCTGGCTGTGGATCGGGATGGGCGCGCGTCCCCCCGGGCGTGAGCTCGCACCCTCCGCCGCGGATCCGACCCCCGTGGCGAGCCCCCCGGCGGAGCTGATTCCGGCCGCGGCCCCGCGCGCGGAGAGCGCAGCGCCGGACGCGAGCGACGCGGAGCTGGAGCCCTTCGTCGCGGCGCGCGCGGACGCCAGTGCCTTCGAGGGCCGGCGCGGCTCGCTGCGTGGGCACGTCGAGGTCGAGGGCGAGGACCCGTTCCCGCGCGTCTGGCGACTGGTCGTGCGCCCGAGCACGACCCTGCCGGAGCGCGAGCGTGCCATCACCCGCACGCTCGTTTTCGAGGCGGGGCAGAGGGACTTCGTGGTCGCCGACCTACCGCTCGGCGGCTATGACCTGTTCGCGGAGGCCGAGGCCTTCAACGGCCAGGTCCTGCCGGTGCTGCTCGAACCCGGCGCCGAGCACCCCTTCGTGAACCTGCGCATGGTGCCCGCCGGGACGCTCGAGGGCTTCGTGCAGGACGCGCACGAGCGCCCGGCCGAAGGCATCCCCATGACGCTCTTCGCCGTGGCGGACAACCACGCGCGCGAGGCGCTCACGGACGCGAGCGGACTCTATCGATTCGAGAAGCTTCCCGACGGCGCGTACGAGCTGCTGGTGGGACGGGCCAGCGCACCGCTCGTCCCCGAGCGCCAGCCGGTGCGCTTCCTCGCGCCGCACCTCACCTTCCCGGACATCACGCTGCCCGCGCTGGGCGAGATCCAGCTGCGCGTGGTGGACTCGCTCGCCCGCCCGCTGGAGGGCGTCGAGGTGCGCGGCAGCGGAACGAACGGCGGCGTCATCGAGGGCAAGACCGACTTCGACGGGCGCCTGGTCGCCCGGCACCTGCCGGCGGGACACTTCCGCATGCGCATCCGGCATCCCGCCTTCGAAGAGCAGTACGAACGCCGCTTCGCGGTCGACGTCGTGGCCGGCGAGGTGAGCGAAGCGCCGGTGCGCCTCGGGCCCTGATCCGGGCCGGAGCCGATCGCGCTCAGGCCAGCGCGCGCGCCAGGTCTTCCTGCAGGTCGGCGCCGTCCTCGATCCCGACCGCGAGCCGGACCAGGCCGGGCTCCAGGCCGGCGCGCAGGCGCTCCGCCGGGCTCAGGCCGACCTGCGAAAGGTCGCGCGGGCGGCTGGCCAGGCTCTCGACCCCGCCCAGGCTGGCGGCCTCGGCGAACAGCCGCAGGCGGCGGATCACGCGCAGGGCTTCGTCGTCCGCGTCGCGCCCGGGTGGGGCGCGCAGCACGAACGAGAACAGGCCGCCGGTGTGGGCGAGCAGCGTGCGCGCCAGCGCATGGTCTGGGTGCGTGGCGAGCCCGCAGTGGTGCACGCGCGCCACGCGTTCGTGGCCTTCGAGGAAGCGCGCCAGCGCGAGCGCGGTGGCGCTCTGCGCCGCCAGTCGCAGCGCCAGCGTGCGGATGCCGCGGTCGAGCAGGTAGGCCGGATCCGGGTCCATGCAGCCGCCGGCCTTGGTGCGCCACAGCCAGGCGGCCTGCACGCGTTCCCGTGCGCCCGAGAGCACGCCCCCGATCAGGTCCGAGTGTCCGCCCAGGTACTTGGTGGCCGAGTGGTAGACCAGCGCCGCCCCGAGCGCGAGCGGACGCTGGCCGAGCGGCGAGGCCAGGGTCGCGTCCACCGCCAGCAGGGCCCGCGGCGCGCGCGCGGCCAGCAGGGCGGCGAGGCGCGGCAGATCGGCCACGCGGTTGAGCGGATTCGAGAGGCTCTCGCACAGCACGAGTCGCAGGCGCGCGTCGCACAGCCCGTCGAGCGCGTCGAGATCGTTCGCATCCACCTGCTCCAGCTCGACTCCGAGGCGCGGGAGCAGCAGGCGGCACAGGTCCACGGTGCCGCCGTAGATCTGGCGGAAGAGCACCACCCGGTCACCGCGCTCGAGAGTCGAGAGCAGCAACGCGTGCAGTGCCGCCTGGCCCGAGGCGAACACCAGCGAACGCTCGGCGCCCTCCAGCCGCGCGACGCGCGCCTCGACCGCCTCCAGGGTCGGGTTGGTCTCGCGCGTGTAGCAGGCGGTACGCTCGGCCTGGCCCGCGGCGCGCGCGGCGTAGACCGCGTCGTCCAGCCGGAACGTGCTGCTGCGCACGATCGGCGGGACGAGCGGTGCCCCGGGGCCGCTCGTGCCCGCGTGCACGCACAGGGTCGCGGGGCGCAGCTCGGGATCGCTTGCGATGTTCTCCATGGGTGGCTCCGGCGCCACTTCATGGCGCATGCGGGCATCCGGCAAGCTCGGGCTCGTATTGCCCCCGGCCGGGGAGCCCGCGGCTGGCGTTGCATCGACCCGCAGCCCTCGTACACTCCCGGGCATGCCCGCTCCCCTGGCCGACCTCGAGCAGCTCGACCTCTCGCGCACCGTGTACACCGTTGCGGACATGCAGGAGGTCCTGCTGCAGCGCGGCTCCTTCTCGCTGATCCAGGGCATCCTGCACCTCGACCCGCAGCGCGACGACCTGGTGGTCGGCTACCACGACGTGCGCGCGAACGAGTGGTGGGCCAAGGACCACATCCCCGGGCGGCCGATCTTCCCCGGCGTGCTGATGGTCGAGGCCTCGGCCCAGCTGGGCAGCTTCGACTTCTTCCGGCGTCACCCGGAGATCCCGCTGGCCTTCATCGCCTTCACCGGCATCGACAACACGCGCTTCCGCGCCACGGTCGAGCCGCCCTGCCGCCTGCTGTTCCTCGGGCGCGCGCAGCGCAGCCGGGTGCACGGCGGCAAGGGCATGTTCAAGTACGAGTTCCAGGGCCTGGTGGACGGGAAGATCGTGTTCGAGTCCGAGATCTCGGGCATGCAGCTGTAGGCGCACCCGGCCGCGCGTCCGGCCGAACTCGTAGGCGGCGCGGGGTTCCTTCACGACCTCTCAGAGCCCCGTCCCGAACTCGGGCGGCGCGCTGTACACGGGCTGGTCCTGACCTTCCGCGTCGAGGATGCCGAGCACGTCGAGCTCGCGGCAGCGGCACGGGATGCCGAGCAGACTCGCGAGCGAGGGACGCGTGTGGCCGCCCTCGCCGCTCAGCACTTCCTTGACGTAGGTGCCGTGCTGGGTCGACAGGCGCACGCGCACCAGGGCCGGGCCCTCGCTCGTCAGCGAGCGGAACTCGATCCAGCGCTGGCGGTCCTTCTCGGCGCGGCGGTGGGCCACGCGGTCGGGCGTGTGCTGCGTGACCTCGAAGCGCTGGCCCACGAGCGCGGCCAGCTTGGCCGGATCGAGCTCGCCCTCGAGTTCCACCAGCGCCTCGTACTCCTTGGCGTGCGGCGTCTCCTTGAGGATCGCCACGCGGCTCTTCTCGCTCCAGTGCAAGCCCTGGATCTCGAGCCGGCCCTCGTTGCGGCGATTGATCTCGGCCTCGAGCGCGGCCAGGTCGACCTCGAAGACCTTGGGGTCGACCAGCTCGACCACGAACGGGCGCCCGCTGCCGAGCATGCGCACGTCGACGTCCTCGCGCCCGGCGCCGTGGAACACGTGCTTGCGCGTGGCGAAGGCCTTGCCAGCGACCCAGCCGATCAGCTCCTGGACCGAATCGCGCGTCAGCTTGCCGAAGCCCTCGCAGCGCGCGCAGTCCTTGCGCCGGCGCGGGTGCCCCTTGCACTCGGGACAGAAGAAGACCGTCTGCGGCAGATCGCGCGACAGCTTGCGGTAGCGCCCTTCGAGGTAGACCTTGGCCTTGGGGGGTCGATTCATCGTCAGAACCTCGGGAGCGAAGCTCCCGGAACGAGTCGAACGTTCGTGCCGGCCCGGGGTGCCGACGGTGCGGGGCAGAGAAGATAGCGTCGCCTGCGACGGCCGGGAAGCTCGGCCGGGGCGGCGCGGGTGGCGCCGCCAAGAGCGGGCGAGGGCCCCGGATTTGCCGACGAACTTCGGGCGCAGGACACTAGCTTGGCTGCCCGCGATGCACCCGGTCCTGTTCCACGTGCCCGGCCTGGGCTTCCCGGTGCGCACCTTCGGGGCGCTGGTGGCGTGCGGCATCCTGCTCGGGATCTGGCTGTGGGGCCGCCTGCTCGCGCGCCACGGCGACGATCCCCGCCAGGATCCCGAGCGCGGCTCGCAGGTCGCCCTGTGGATCGTGGTCGGTGTGCTGGTGGGGGCGCGCCTGATGTACGTGGGCGTCGAGAGCACGCGCTACCTGAGCGCCGACGTCAGCCCTGCCGTGCGCGCCCACCTGGCGGCCGGCGAGAGCCGGACGCAAGCGCCCGTGACACTGCCCGAGCTCTCGCCCGAGGAGCAGCGCGTCGCCAGCCGCGTGGGCGTCGGCTACCGCTTCCTCCACGACCCGTTCACGATCCTGTTCCTGTGGCAGGGCGGACTGGTGATGTACGGCGGACTGGCCGGTGGAATCCTGCTCGGGCTGTACGCGGCCAGGAAGCACGGGCTGAATCCGTGGAACGCACTCGACACCGGGATCCTGTGCGGCTTCGTCGGCCTCGTGCTCGGTCGCATGGGCTGCCTGATGGTGGGCGACGACTACGGTCGCGTGGTGCCCGCGTCGTGGGCCGACACCTGGCGACCGCTGGCCTTCGGGAACGGTGGCGAGGTCGGCCCCCTGACGATCCGCGTGCCCGACCTCGAATGGCTGCTGGCGAACAAGGAGAGCCTGTTCGATCACGAGCTGGCCGGGAAGGTCCTGTGGGCGACCCAGCCGTGGATGAGCCTGAACGCGGCCCTGGTGGCGCTGGTGGGCTGGGTGTGGCTCCGCAAGCGCCGCCATTACGGCGTGCCCGCCGCGCTGATGCTGCTGCAGTACGCGCTCTCGCGCTTCGCGATCGAGGTCTTCCGCGGCGACGAGGTACGCGGGGTGTGGTTCGGCGGGCGGGTCTCGACCTCGCAGCTCGTCTCGGTGCTGCTGTTCGCGTTCGGCCTGTGGCTGCTCGCGCGCCGGCGCGCCACGCCCGCGCGCGTGAGCACGGCCGTGCGGGCCTGACGACATGAGCGGCGCGGAGCGCCTCGTGCTCGCCGGCATCGACGAGGCCGGGCTGGGCCCGCTGCTGGGTTCGCTCGCCATCGGCTACGCGTTGCTCGAGGTGCCGGCGGCCGAGTGCGAGCCCTGGAAGCGCCTGCGGGGCACGGTGGCGAAGACGCCCGGTGCGCGCGCGCGCGTGATCGTGGCCGACTCGAAGCTGGTGTTCCAGCGCAGCGCGCGCGGAGCCAAACGCCTCGAGACGACCGCGCTCGCGTTCCGGGCGCAGCGCGGCGGGCGCGAGGCCGATCCCGAGCGCTTCCTGTTCGGCACGCTCGCGCCCGCGCCAGCCTGGCGCGCCCTGCCCTGGCGCGCGGATCTGCCGCGCCTGCCCTGGACCCAGGACGAGGACTCGCTCGAACTGAGCGCGGCCGTGCTGGCGCGCGCCCTGGCGCGGGCGCGCATCACGCTGCTCGACGCGGGCGTGCGCCTGGTCCCGGCGGCCGAGCTCAACGCCTCCTTCGAGCAGACCGGCAACAAGGCCACCTCGGTCTGGAACAAGGTGGACGAGGTCCTGCACCATGCCTGGGCCGCGCGCCTGCGCGCCCCCGTGCGCGCCACGGTCGACATGCTGGGCGGACGCCGGCGCTACGGCCCACTGCTCGCGCGCGCTTTCCCCGAGGCGCAGGTCGCGCTGGTGGCCGAGAGCCCGGGGCGCTCGGCCTACTCCCTGAGCGCGCGGGACGGGAGCGGGACGATGCAGCTCGAGTTCCGCGTGCAGGCCGACCGGAGCTGCTTCGAGGTGGCGCTGGCCTCGTGCCTGGCGAAGTACGCGCGCGAGCTCGAGATGCACGCCTTCAACGCCTACTTCGCGCGCCTCCAGCCGGGCCTCACCCCCACCGCGGGCTATCGCGGCGACGGCTCGCGCTGGCTGAGCGACGCGAGCCTCGCGCTCGAGCGCAGCGGCCTGGCCCGCACGCAGCTGGTGCGCGCGCGCTGAGCGCGTCGGCGCTCAGGCGAGCGACTTGCGGAACTGCAGCTGCTTCTTCGCCAGCGTGTAGCCGAGGTGCCGGTAGAAGGCGTGCGCCTCGCCGCGGGCCACGCGCGCGCGCAGGCGCATCGAGGCGAGCCCGCGCGCGCGCGCCCAGCCCTCGGCCGCCTCCATCAGGCCGCGCCCGAGGCCCCGGCCGCGCTGCTCGCGCGCGACCACCAGGCCGGTCACCAGCCCGGTCGGGTCCGCCGCCAGCGACAGGAACTCCTGCACGTGCACCCACCCCAGGAGTTCGCCGCCGCTCCCCGCCGGGGCCGCCTCGCGCTCGCCGGGCGCGGGCTCGGCCACGAACACGGCTTGATCCCCCTCGGCCAGCAAGCGGGCCAGGCGCGCGCCCAGGGCCTGCGGCGTCGCGGGATAGCCGAGCTCCTCCACCAGGCCGAGCAGGCCCGACGCGTCCTCGGGGCGCGCGCGACGGAAAGCGATTCCCATGGGGAGCGCGCAAGGATAGCGCAAGAGCGCCCGCGCACGTTCAGGCAGCACACACCCGCCAGCCGAAAGCGGAGCGCGATGTTCCGCGCGATCCGTGCGCGCGGCGAGGACCCCCCCACGGTCCCCGAGACGAACGATCGGCACTCGACCTCGCTCGAGGCGCTGGTCGCGCTGTCTCTGTGCGCCGTGGTGACCCTCGCCTCGGTGGCCTTCCTGCGACGCTCGAGCGATCTCTCGCGCGCGCTGGTCGAGCTCCAGGACGAATCCCTGCAGGCCGCCCCGACCCGCGCCCGGAGCGGCGTGCCCTCGCGCTCGCGTCCACGGCCCGAGCTGGTGCTGGTGATCTCGCTCGACGGCCTGCGCGCCGACCACCTGGACCTGTACGACTACGCGCGCGAGACCGCACCGAACCTGCGCGCCCTGGGGGAAGCCGGGGTGGTGTTCGAGAGCGTCCTGGCGCAGGCGGGCCACACGCTCACCTCGCACAAGTCGATCTTCACGGGCAAGTACCCGGCCACGTTGATGTTCGAGCGCACCGGCGCGGACCTGCTCGAGCTCTCCAGCCTGCACGATGCCCGCCCCTACCTGGTGGACACCTTCAGCGGGGTCGAGGGCACGCTGGCGGCCGGCTTCCGCGAGCGCGGCTTCCGCACCGCGGGCTTCACCGAGGGCCCGTGGATGGGTCGCGCAGCCGGCTTCGAGCACGGCTTCGAGGTCTTCGACGACGCCGGTGGCGGGCTGGCCGCCGCGGTGCCGCGCGCGCTGGCCTGGCTCGAGAACCACGGTGCGCACCCGGCCTTCCTGTTCCTGAACAGCGCCGACCTGGCTTGCCCCTACGTCGCGCCCGAACCCTTCGACAGCGTCTACTGCCCCGAGCACGCGGGCCACCACGCCCTGGCCGAGATCTGCGGCCAGCGCACGCCCCACGACGTGGAGCTGCACCCGGCCGACGCGACCGCGCTCCGCGACCACTACGATGGCGCCATCCTGGCGGCCGATGCCGAGCTCGGGCGGCTGTTCGACGGTCTGCGCGCGCGCGGGCTGTTCGAGCGCGCCCTGATCGTCGTGACCTCGGATCACGGCGAGAGCCTGGGGGAGCGTGGCCAGGTCGGACACGGTGGCCTGTCCCTCGAGCAGCTGCGCGTGCCGCTGGTGCTCAAGCTACCCGAGAGCTGGAGCCTGGAACCCGCGCGCGTGAGCGAGGCGGTCGAGATGGTGGACCTGCTGCCGACGCTGTTCGCGCTGTGCGCCCTGCCCGTGCCGGACGACCTCGACGGACGCTCGCTGCTCCCGACGCTCTTCCGCGGCGTGCGCGGGCGCGACGTCCTGGTGGCCGAGACGACCCTCGACGAGGGTCCCGAGCCGCGCTCGAGCCCCGCCATGCGCACCTTCCTGCGGCCCGGACGCTGGCAGGTGATCCACGACCTGGAGCGCTCGGAGGCCAGCTTCTTCGCGCTGCAGAGCGATCCGGAGGCGCTGTTCGCGCACCCGATCGGGGCGCAGGAGTTCGCACCGCTGCTCGAACTCCTGCTGGAACCGCGCCGAAACGGGCGCCGTTCGCTGCTGCGTCCCGCGACCCCGGTGGTCCTCGGCGCGGAGCTCGAGCACGAGCTGGAGCAGCTCGGCTACGGCGCGGCGCTGGCCGCCCCCCTGGCGCCCGCGCCTGGCCCCGACGGGGACGACGACCTAAGGTAGGCGCCCCTCTCCCCCGCCTTCCCTTGAAGATCGCCATCCTCGGCGCCGGCGTCTCGGGCCTCGCGCTCGCGCGCACGCTCGGCGAGCGCGGCTTCCCGCTCACCGACCTCGTGCTGTTCGAGGCGGCCGCGGTGGTGGGCGGACTGTGCCGCTCCAAGAGCGTGGACGGCTTCACCTACGACGTCTCGGGCGGGCACATCCTGTTCAGCAAGGACCGCGCGGTCATGCAGTGGATGAAGGACTGCGCCGGTGGCGACCAGGCCTTCGTGCAGCGCGATCGGCACACCAAGATCCGCTTCGGCAACCGCTTCGTGCACTACCCCTTCGAGAACGGCCTGGGGGACCTGCCGGAGCAGGCCAAGTTCGAGTGCCTGCAGGGCTACGTGCTGGCCTGGCACCAGCGCGACAAGCACGCGACCCAGGCGCCGGGCGACTTCAAGAGCTGGATCCGCTGGCGCTTCGGCGAGGGCATCGCGCGCCACTTCATGGATCCCTACAACGAGAAGATCTGGAAGCGCCCGCTGGAGGAGATCAGCTCGGCCTGGGTCGCCGGGCGCGTGCCGGATGCGCCCATCGACGACGTGCTCAAGGCCGCGATCGGCGTGCGCACCGAGGGCTACACGCACCAGGCCATCTTCTACTACCCGCGCCGCGGCGGCTTCCAGGCCATCACCGACGGCATGGCGAGCACGCTCGGCGCGCGCATCCGCCTCTCGACGCCGGTCACGGACCTGGTGCGCGCCCGCGACGGCGGCTGGCGCGTGAACGGCGAGGCCTTCGACCTGGTGGTGAGCACCCTGCCGCTCAACGAGCTGCCGGACGTGGTCCAGGCCATGCCGGCCGACGCGGCCGCGGCCATGCGCGGGCTGGCCTACAACTCGATCGCGACCTTCCTGGTGGCGCTCGACCGCCCGGCGCACCCCGACCTCTCGTGGATCTACCTCCCGCACCACGAGCAGGGCCCGGTGAACCGCGTGACCTACATGTCCAACTACTCGCCGGAGCTCGCGCCCGAGGGCAAGAGCTCGTTCCTGTTCGAGGTCACCTTCCCGGGTGGCGCGCCGCCGCCGGGACCCGAGCTCGAACGCGAGGCCCTGGCCGGAGTCGAGGGCGCGGGCCTGCTGGGGCGCGAGGAGGTCCTGTTCGTCGACCGCAGCGTGTGCCGCTACGCCTACATCGTCTACGACCACCACCTCTTCGCGCGCCGTGCGCTCGCGCTGGAGTGGTGCGAGGCCAACGCGCTGCTGCCGCTCGGGCGCTTCGGGCGCTACGACTACTTCAACTCGGACCAGTGCGTGATCGCCGCGCGGGCCGTGGCCGAGGGCCTGCTCGCGCGCGCGCGGACGGGTTGAGCTTGGGGCCCGCTCAGGAGAGCACACGGCCGAGTGCCATCCGCGCCGAAGCGCGCGCGCTGTCGGTCGTGGTCCCGACCTGGAACGGCGGCGCGCGCTTCCGCGAGCTCTTGCTGGCGCTGGCCTCGCAGGACCTCGAGCACGAGCTGGTGGTGCTCGACTCGGGCTCGCGCGACGGCACGCCCGAGGCCGCGCGCGCGGCCGGCGCGCGGGTCGAGAGCATCCCGCAGAGCGAGTTCAACCACGGCGCCTCCCGCAACCGCGCGATCGCGCTCACGCACGGCGAGATCGTGGCGCTGCTCACGCAGGACGCGCTGCCAATGGGCGGCGACTACCTGCGCTCGCTCGCCAAGCCCTTCGCCAACCCGCGCGTGGACGGCGCCTATGCGCGCCAGTATCCGCGCCCGGACTGCGACCCGCTCCTGGCCGAGCGCCTGCGGCGTTGGAGCGCGTCACGCAGCGAGCCCAGCCTGCAGGTCCTGGTGCCGGGCGATCCCGCGGGCTCGCGCCGGCTCTTCGAGTCCCTCCCGCCGCTCGAGCGCTACTTCTCGTGCGTGTTCGACAACGTGGCCTCGGCCGTGCGCCGGACGAGCTGGGAGCGCCAGCCCTTCCCGGCCCGCAGCTTCGGCGAGGACGTGGCCTGGGGTCGGGCGATCCTGCTGGCGGGCGGCGCGCTGGCCTACGAGCCGAGCGCGCGCGTCGAGCACAGCCACCGCATCGACATCGTGCGCGAGTTCAAGCGTCTCTACTGCGACCACCGCAACCTGTTCGAGCTGTTCGAGCTGTTCCAGGTGCGCAACTGGCGCGCGGTGTGGCACGGCGCCAAGGGCCAGCAGCGTTTCTATCGCGAACTGCTCGAGGCCCAGCCGCTGACGCGCGCCGAGAAGCGCTGGTGGAGCCTGTACGCGATCCCCTACAGCTATGCCGAGGGCGCGGCCCAGTTCCTCGGGGCGCGCAGCCACTGGAAGACCTCGCAGAGCCGCTTCTGGGCCTGGGCCGACCGCCGCATCCGCCGTGGCGTGTGAGCCGCGCGGGCGCGTGTGCGCGGAACGACGCGAGGGTAGGCTCGCGTTCCCGATGTGGACCCGCCTGCTCGTCGGCGCCTGCGCCTCCACGCTGCTCGCCTGCGGAACGCGGGACGAGCCGCGCGCACGCTTGCGCCTGTGGGACCACGCCGCCGAGCTCGTCCAGGCCCCGGCGCCCGCCGCACCCCGCCAGGTGTTCGCGACCCGCTTCGAGGGCGGGCTGGAGGGCTGGGCTCCGGTGGCCTGGCCCGGCCGCGGTCCGGCCGAGCTCCACGCGCGCATCGAGCGCGAGCCGGAGCGGAGCTTCCTGCGCCTGGACGGCGTCCACGGCGGCCTGCACCTGGAGATCCCGGTCGAGCCCGGCACCTGCTACGTGCTCTCGGGCGAGCTGCGCGCGAACGGGATCGAGAGCGACACGCCCGCCTTCCGCGGCGCGAGCCTGTGGCTGGGCGAGGCCAGCGCGGCCGCGCCCTTCGCCGAACTCCTGAGCACGGACACGCCGCTGCTCACCCGGAGCCGCAACAGCACCAGCGTCGCCGGCCTCGCCGGCTGGCAGACGCAACGCATCGTGTTCGTGACCACGCCGCGCACCCACAGCCTGAACCTGGTGTGCTCGCTGGCCGGGCAGGAGAGCGTGCGCGCGGGCAGCGTGGACTTCGCGCGCCTCGTGCTCGAGGCACGCCCGCTGGCCACGCTGTGGCACGAGGCCCTCGAACGCGAGACGCACGAGCGTCTCGACGTCGATCCGCCCGAGTTCGAGTGGCAACGTGCCAGGCGCGTCAGCGCGCTGCTCGGCGGCGAGCACCGGCCCTCGATCGTGCTCGTGCCGGGCGACCGCCTGCGCTTCGAGCTGCCGCGCCTGGCACCGGGCGCCCGCCTCGTGTGCGGCGCGGGCGCCTGGCGGCCGACCCTGCTGGAGGGCCTGGACGGCACGGCCGAGCTGCGCGTGCGCGCCGACGGCCGCGAGCTCCTGGCGCGCGCCTTCGAGGCGCACGGCCTGGCCGCCGAGGGCGCCTTCGCGCCTCTCGAGCTGGCCCTGGCCGAGGCGACGCGCGTGCTCGAATTCGAGCTCACCGGCGACGCCGCGCTGGTGCTCGGCGCCCCGCTGGTGCGCACGGACGCGCCGCGCGCGGCCGGTCCGAACGTGCTGCTCGTCTCGCTCGACACGCTGCGCGCCGACCACGTCGGCGCCTACGGCTACCCGCACGGCACGACCCCCACCCTCGACCGCCTCGCGGCGCGCGGTCTGGTGTGCCGCGACGCGAGCTCGCAGGCGCCCTATACCTTGCCCGCGCACGCGACCCTGCTGAGCGGGCAGTTCCCCTCGGTGCACGGGGTCGTGACGCGCGGGCGCACCCTGGCGGCGCGGCGTTCGACCAGCCTGGCGGAGGTCCTCGGACGCGCGGGCTTCGCCACCCAGGCCTTCACGGCCGGCGGCTTCGTGAACGCCGACTTCGGCCTGGATCGGGGCTTCGAGGGCTTCGCCCAGATCGATCCCATCCGCGAGCGCGGCTCGCACTACCAGCGCAGCCTCGCGCGCCGCCTCGGGCCGGCCCTGGCCGAGCGCCTGCTGGACCAGCACGGCTTCGCGGGCGTCGAGCGCTGGCTCGCCGCGCACGCGCGCGAACGCTTCTTCCTGTTCCTGCACACCTACACGGTGCACGACTACGACACGCCCGAGCGCACGCTCCGCTGCGACGAACTCGGCTGCACGCGCCCGTCGCTGCCGGCCCTGCGCACGCGCACGGCCGCCGAGGCGGCGGCCTTCACGCCCGAGATGCGCGCGCACGTCGTGCACCTGTACGACGCGGCGCTACGCTACGCCGACGAGCGCCTGGGCGAACTGCTCGCGCGCATGGCCGAGCTCGGCGTGCTCGACGACACGCTGATCGTGGTGACCTCCGACCACGGCGAAGAATTCTTCGAGCACGGCGCGCTGCAGCACGGGCGCACGCTGTACGAGGAGCTGCTCGGCGTCCCCCTGATCCTGGCGGGGCCGGGGATCCAGCCGGGGGTGTGCGCGCGTCCGACGATGCTCGTGGACGTGGCACCGACGCTGCTCGCACGCCTGGGGTTCGCGCGCGACGCGCACATGCAGGGCGTGGATCTGACGGGCCCGCAGTGGCCCGCGCGGGCGATCTGGAGCGAGGTCGACGACCGCGCACACAAGTACGCGTTGCGCGAGGAGAACGGGCAGAAGACGATCCATGGACCGCCCACGGCGGGGCTGCTGTTCCCGAACGAACGCGCGTGGGAGCGCTACGAGCTCGCGCTGGATCCGCGCGAGCAACGCGACCTCGCGGGCCAGGCGGACGCGCGTCTCGGCGCGGGCCAGGACGCGCTCACGCGCCAGCGCCGCGCGCTGGAGGAACTCGGAGCCTCGCTGGGGGCGCTCGGGCAGGGCGGCGTGGACGCGAGCACGCTGTCCGAACTCGAGGAGCTCGGCTACGGGGGCGGCGGCGACTAGCCGCCGGCCTGGGCCGGCTTCCAGGCGCGCAGGGCCTGCGTCAGGTGGGCGACCAGCTCGCGCGCGGCCACCTTCTCCTGGCGCATCGAATCGCGCTCGCGCACGGTCACGGTGTCGTCCTTCAGCGTGTCACCGTCGACCGTGATGCACCACGGCGTCCCGACCTCGTCCAGGCGCCGGTAGCGCCGCCCGATCGCGGCCTTCTCGTCGTAGAAGGTCGCGAAGCCCGCGTCGCGCAGCTGTTCCTCGAGCGCGTGGGCCCGCTCCGGCATGCCGTCCTTCTTGACCAGCGGGAACACGCCCACCGTGATGGGCGCGATGCGCGGATGGAGGCGCAGCACCACGCGCGGCTCGTTCTCGACCATCTCCTCGGCGTAGGCGTCGATCAGGAAGGTCAGCGCCATGCGGTCGATCCCGCCGGCGGGTTCGATCACGAACGGCGTGTAGTGCTCCTTCGTGTCGGGATCGAAGTACTCCAGGCGCACGCCCGAAGCCTCCGAATGGCGCTTGAGGTCGAAATCGGTGCGGCAGGCGATGCCCTCGAGCTCGCCCCAGCCGAAGGGGTACTCGTACTCGACGTCGCAGGTGGCGGTGGAGTAGTGCGCCAGCTCGTCCCTGGCGTGCTCGCGCACGCGCAGCTTGTCGCGCCGGATGCCGAGGTCGAGGTACCACTGCAGGCGCCGCTCGCGCCAGTAGGCGTACCACTGCTCGTTCTGGGCAGGCGGCACGAAGAACTCCATCTCGGCCTGCTCGAACTCGCGCATGCGGAACACGAAGTTCCCGGGCGTGATCTCGTTGCGGAACGACTTGCCGATCTGCGCGATCCCGAAGGGCGGCTTGAGACGCGAGGCCTCGAGCACGTTCTTGAAGTTCAGGAAGATGCCCTGGGCCGTCTCCGGGCGCAGGTAGGCGATCGAGGCCGAGTCCTCGGCCGCGCCCACGTGCGTCTTGAACATCAGGTTGAAGGCGCGCGGCGCGGTCAGCTCGCACTTGTTCTCGATGGGCGAGCGGCTGGGCTTTTGCGGGCACTGCATCTCGGCCAGCTTGTCGGCGCGGAAGCGCGCCTTGCAGGTCTTGCAGTCCACCAGCGGATCGGTGAAGCCGGCCACGTGGCCCGAGGTCTCCCAGGTCTTGGGGTGCTGCAGGATGGCCGAATCGAGTCCGACCACGTCGGCGCGCGTGCTCACCGTCGCGCGCCACCAGGCCTCCTTGACGCGCCGTTTCAGCTCCACCCCGAGCGGCCCGTAGTCGTAGGTGTTGCCCATGCCGCCGTAGATCTCGGAGGCCTGGAAGATGAAGCCCCTGCGTTTGCACAGGGACACGATCGTGGCCATCAAGCTGGCGGCGGTGCTCGGCGCGGGCATGGGGGGTCCTCCGAAAGGCCGCGCAGCATAGCCGTGCGGCGTCCAGGCCGCACCGGCGCGCACCTAGCGCGGCTCGAGCAGGCGCAAGACCTCGTTCCGACCGCCCTCCAGGTGGGCGTCGAGCAACGCGGACGACTGGGCCACCCGTCCGGCGCGCACGCTGGCCAGGATCGCGCGGTGCTCACGGTTGAGCGCGGCGCGACGCGGCTTCTCCGCGACCAGGATCAGCATGGCGCGCTCGGCCCGTCCGCGCAGCGAGCCCAGCAGGTCCAGCAGCAGCGGGCGCCGGGCGGCGGCGTAGAGGGTCGTGTGGAAGCGCCAGTTGGTGCGCGACCACTCGCGCGGGTCGTCGATGCGGTCGAGCTCCTCCAGACACGCCTCGGCCCGCGCCAGGGCGTCCGGCGTGAGGGCCGGCACCGCGAGGCGCAGGATGTGGGTTTCGAGCAGGCGACAGGCCTCGGCGATCTCGGCGATCTCCGCCTCGGACAGCTCGGCGACGATCGCCCCCCGGTTCGGGCGCAGCTCGACCAACCCTTCACCGTGCAGGCGGTGCAGCGCCTCTCGCAGCGGGATGCGGCTGACCCCGAAGCGCGCGCACAGCTCGGCCTCGCGCAGCGGTCGGCCGGCCGCGTACTCCCCGCCCAGGATCGCATCGCGCAATGTGTCCGCGACTTGGACGGCCAGGTTCCCGCTGCGCGGACGGGAAGCACCGCGATCGGTCGATTCAGATTTAGCGGACACGGAGATTGACAGGACCCCTTGTATACAGTCTAGACTAGCGCCCGCGGTTCGGCGCAATGCCGGTGTTGGCGAGACTGGTCTCTCCCTCCTCGAACCAGGTTCCCCTCCCCGACCTCGCTTTGGCGATGGTCCAGCACTGGCGCGCCGGACCGCTTTTTCGTTTCCTGCGCGAGCGTCGCACCCTCGATCGGGTCGATCTCCGCGGCCCCCGCTCCTCCGCCATGCTCCGGACCTTCGCCTCGTTGCACCTCGTCGCGCTGCTCCTCGTCCAAGGGTGCGCTAACGCGGGCTACGAGCGCGCCAGCGCCACGGCCGACAAGACCGGCGCCTACCGCGAGAACCTGGGACGGCTCGCGGAAGTGATCGGCCTCGCCAGCGAGGGCCTGCGCGCGCTCAGCGAGAACCCGGGAGACTCGCCGCGCTCCAACCGCGAGACCTTCGAGACCTACGCGCGCGAGCTCACCAACCTCGAGGCAGCGGTCGAGCGCTCGCGCAAGACCTACGGACGCATGGACGGCCGCGCCGAGCGCTTCTTCGGCGGCTGGAACGAGGACACGGCGCGCATCGCGAACGCCGATCTCAAGCGCGGCGCCGAGGAACGGCGCGTCGCCCTGCAGGCCAACTACGAGCGCCTCGCCCAGGGCCAGCTCGAGCTCGACGCGGCCCTGGAGCGCTACGTACGCGAGCTGACCGACCTGCGCCTCTACCTCGAGCACGACCTCACCGCGGCCGGGATCGCCACGGCGCGTGCGACGATCCAGCAGGCCTTCGCCGACGGCGCCGCCCTGCAGCAGCGCCTGGCCGCCCAGGCGCGCGCGACCGAGGCCGCGCGCGCTGCGCTGGCGCCATTGCAGGCGCAGGCTCCCTCGCAACAACGCGGCACGCCGGCGGCGCGCGTGCACTGACGCCACCGGGCGCGCTGCGACTCCATGGGCTCCTCTCCCCCGCTCGCCCCTGTCCTGGCTGACCGACGCGCACCCCGCGTCGCGCTGGCGCGCATCGCGGCCAAGGTCGAGGCAGGCGAGCGCATCACGCCGGAAGAAGCGCTGGAGCTCCACGAGCGCGCCGATCTGCTCTTGCTGGGGCGTCTGGCCGACCTCGTGCGCGCACGCCTGCACCCGCACGGCGTCGTCAGCTACATCGTCGATCGCAACGTCAACCCCACCAACGTCTGCATCACCGACTGCGGCTTCTGCGCCTTCTACCGGCGGCCGAACCACGCCGAGGCCTACGTCCTGCCGCGCGAGGTCCTGATCCAGAAGGTCCAGTCGGTCGCCGAGCTCGGCGGACGTCAGGTGCTGATGCAAGGCGGACACCACCCGTACCTCAAGACCGACTGGTGGTGCGGCCTGCTGGCCGAGCTGCACACGCGCTTCCCGCTGGTCAACCTGCACGCGCTCTCGGCGCCCGAGCTGGATCACCTGGCGCGGCTCGACAAACGTCCGGTCGAACACGTCATCGCCGAGCTCAAGGCGGCCGGTCTGGGCAGCGTGCCCGGGGCCGGGGCCGAGGTGCTGGTCGAGCGCGTGCGCAAGCTCATCGCGCCCAAGAAGACCACCACGGAGCGCTGGCTCGAGGTGCACCGCAAGGTCCACGAGGCCGGTTTGCGCAGCACGGCCACGCTCATGTATGGCCACTTCGAGAGCGCCGCCGAGCGCGTCGAGCACCTGCGCGTCCTGCGCGAGCTCCAGGACCAGACCGGCGGCTTCACCGCCTTCGCCTGCTGGAACGTGCAGCCCGAAGGCGTGCCCGCGGCGGCCGAGTACCCCCCCAAGACCACGCCCGCCGTCTACCTGCGCGTCAACGCGCTGGCGCGCATCTTCCTCGACAACTTCGCCAACCTGCAGACGAGCTACGTGACCCAGGGCATGAAGATGGCGCAGGTCTCGCTGCGCGCCGGTTGCAACGACTTCGGCGGCACGATGCTCGAGGAGAACGTCGTCAGCGCCGCCGGCTGCTTCCACCTCGAATCGATCGAGACGATCGAGCGCACCATCACCGAGGCCGGCTTCCTGCCACGCCGCCGCAACACCTGGTACGGCTTCGTGGACGAGCGCGAGCTGCCGCCCGGTTGCCCGCGTGGTCCGCAGTCGCGCGAGGAAGGCGCGACGCATCGCGCAGCGCGAGCGTGAGCTGGAACCGACGGGCCCGGGTCCGTGATGCCCGCTCGGGCCTTGCCCGCGCCGGAGCCGGTGCCACGTAGAGGCCCCACCACCGGCTGGAGTATCCGGCGGTGGGGCGTCCTGATCAGGCCGCTAGAGCGGCTCGCTGACCAGGTTGCTGAGCGCGCAAGACGACGGCTGGACCGCCTGGAAGAAGAACGTCCGACCCGCGCTCGAGGCGGGCGGCGTCACCACGATCGTCGCGACCCCGGCCGCATTGGCCGTCGCCTTGCCGAGCAGCCGCAGCGGGGCGCCTAGACCGGTCACGATCCCGCCGCAGTTGCCGAGCTGGAGGGTCGCCGCCCCCTGGACCAGGCTCGAGTAGACGCCGACCGGACGGTTGGGAGTCGCGCCCGTGACCGTGAAGGTGTTGGGAACGCCGGCCGTTCCGGGCACGGGCACGGCGAGCACCAACCCGACCGGAGGAGGAGGCGCCACGACGCCCGTGACGGCATCGAAGTGGTCCGGACCGGCCGAACCTTCCACGCTCGAGATCCCCAGGAAGTTCGGGAGCGGGGTCGCGCGGCCCGCGGCCCCGACGGCCGGGATCCGCAGGAAGCGGGCGTCGGCCAGCAGCGTGTTCCGGCCGGCCGTGTTGTCGGGGGCGGTACCGTCCACGGGCACGATGACCTCGGGATGGTCGAAGGGCGCGCGCTCGAACTTCACGCGCGCGTCGGTGAGGGACAGCAGGAAGTCCACCAGGGCCGCCTTGTCCGTCTCCGTGAACAGCGCGCCGAAGTTGACGTGCAGATCGACGATCAGCGGATCGCGATCCGAGGCATTGGTCACGGGGAAGTCCCCGCCCCGGCTGTAGAAGTCGACCACCTGCCGCAGGGTCAAGGCACCGCCGTTGTGGAAGTAGGGCCCGGTGAGCTCCACGTTCTTCAACTGCGGGACCTTGAAGCTTCCCATGCGCGCCACGCGGTTGGGATTGGGGAAGGTGCCGGACGGCAGGACGACGACGTCGACCGTGGGCGAGATCGTGTCCGGGAGGAAGATGGTCTGGTTGATGTTGGGGAAGGCGAGCCCGATCGGGAAGTCGTTGACGAACGGGGCCAGCGTGGCCGGCAGCGGCGCCACCGGATTGTTGGGGTTCGAGAACACGCCCACGGGGAAGCCGCCCTTCTGCAGGGCCAGGGCCGACAGGGAGAGCGGGAACCCGAACGGATCGTTGCCGCCCCGGCCGATGTCCTCGCCGATCGGGCGCACACCGATGTTGTAGATCCCCTTGTCCACGAGGCCGCTACCGGTGGCGGCGCCGTTGCCATCCAGCGTCTGGTTCAGCCCATCCATCTCGCCCGCGATCTTGGCGGGCCCGCGCATGAAGTACTCGAGCATGAACCCGGTGAGGACCCTGTCCGCGCCGGTGATCAGGTCGGGCGGCGTGACGTTCTGGATCGACTTGAAGGAGTGCTCGGTCAACTCCTGCTGGAAGTGGCAGATGGTGCAGCTGCCCGAGCGGAAGAGCGGGTTGAGACGCGAGAGGTTGGAGCCCTGGAAGAGGTCGTAGCCGAACAGCTGCCGGGTGGTCAGACCGACGACCTGCACGCCGGGCGTGAGCGGATCGATGTCCGTGACCAGCCCCAGGAACTCGTCCGGGTTCGCGTCGTGGAAGCGGTCGAAGGGCGAGTCGTTGGGCTGCAGGATCTCGGTGTAGGCCTGCACGCTCAGGCCGAAGAAGAGGCTGAAGTTCGCTTCCTTCTGCGTGAACTCGTTGGTCGCTCTCGGCACGGCCGGTCCACCCGCGATCGCCAGGGACACGCCGTCGAAGCCATCCGCGGGGTTGGCGACCGGCACCAGGTGCTGGCTGACGTTCGCCCAGAACTGCGGGCCGAAGGCCTGCTCGATCAGGGTCGCGTAGCTGACGTTGAGCCCCGGCCTCCCGGGCGTCGCGTTCTGGTTGGAGAGCGGCCCGAGCACGCTGTCGGTCCGATCCACCAGCTGGTTGGCCAGCGGCGTCACCCCGGACTGCAGCAGCTTCTTGGCGATCTTGGCCCAGTAGCGCTTGTCGAACGACATCTCGAAGTTGCTCAGCGCCGGCCCGGTCGCCAGGGAAGCGAGGCTGGAGAAGCGGATGAGCTGGCGCGTCGCCTGCAGGTTGCCGCCCGCGTCGACGAAGATGTGCGCAGCGGGGTCGGAGGCGCCGAACGGGCTGCCGCCGTTGAAGTCCTGCCGGGCGCGACCATCCCAGAAGTTGTTGAAGTTGTTCGACGAGGCGAACAGGGTCGGCGTGTTGCGCGGCTCGACTCGCCGGACGTCCTGGAACACGGCGCCCACCGGGTCGGGCAGCGCGCCACCGATGTCGGCCCTGAGGACCGCCGGGTTCGTGCCGGGGACGAAGGCGCCCGGGCCGGGAGCCGGGATGTCCACGAACTGGCGGAAGCGCACGCCCATCGAGGACATGACGTCGTTGGCGTCGCTCGTCACGTTGGCCGGATTCAGCAGCGGCTCGCCCTGCGTGTTCGGGTTCGCCAGGCGGTGGAAGGGGAAGTCACCGGCGACCACCGCCTGGTTCTTGCCCTTGACCTGCAGCGTGTTGTCGCCTGCGTTCACCCCGGGGTTGAGCTGGTTCCGGACGCGGTTGTCCGCGCCGGCGTGGAAGTGGCACGAGGCGCAGGCCTGGACGCCATCGCTGCCCACCTGCATGTCCCAGAACAGGGCCTTGCCCAGGCGCACGGCCGCGATCCGATCGACGACGAAGTCCGATTCGTTCAACGGGACCTCGAGCGGGCGATTGGTGACGCCGCCGACGAAGGGCGAGGTGCCCGTGGCGGGAATGGAGAAGGAGATCCCGAAGGGCGGCAGCTCCAGCCGCACTGGCTGCGCCGTGAGCGCGTTCACCTCCAGCGGATGGAGGTCGAGCGGCGGCAGGACGTTCAATCCGGGGAAGAGCACGCGCGGCCCCGGCGGAGCCGTGGGGTTCTTCAGCAGATCGATCAGGTCCTGGTTCGAGGGGACCGTCTTCAAGGATTGAGCGGCGACCGGAGTCACCATTCCGAGGGCCAGGAGGAACGCCCGGGGCGCACCCCGCCCGGCTGCTCTGAACAACGTTGTCTGCATCTTGCTCTCCGTTTTGCTTGTGACCGATCCCAGGCTCGCGACGGGCTGGCCTCGGGATCGGGTTGGAAGCTAGGGCGACCGGGTGAGAGCGGAATGAGAGCCCCGTGAGAAGGAGATGAGAGCCCGGCCTCGAACCACGTCCGCCGATGACGCCCAGGTGCCGGAACGCCACGGCCGTTCGCTCCCGGGACCCCCGGAACTCGCTTGCCCCGCGCAGGGGCCCAACGGTCCGCCGCGCTCGGTCAGGGCTGGGATTCCGACAGCACGTAGCCCACGCCCCGCAGGGTGTGGATCAGGCGCGGCTCGCGCCCGGAATCGACCTTGGCGCGCAGGTAGCGGACGTAGACGTCGATCACGTTGCTGAACGAGCCGAAGTGCTGCCCCCAGACGTGCTCGGCGATCATCGCGCGCGTCACGACCGCGTCGCGGTTCTTCAAGAGGAACTGGAGCAGCGCGAACTCTCGGGCGGTGAGCGTGACCGCGCGCCCCGCTCGCTCCACCCGCCGCGTGCGCAGGTCCATGCGCAGGTCGGCCAGCTCGATCACGCCAGCCATGGACCGCTGCGTACGGCGCACCAGGGCCCGCACGCGCGCCGCCAGTTCGTCGACGCTGAAGGGCTTGCCCAGGAAGTCGTCGGCGCCCTCGTTCAGCGCGCGCACGCGCTCCCCCACCCCGTCGTGCGCGCAGAGCACGAGCACCGGGACGCTGGCGTCCCTGCGCCGCAGCTCGCCCAGGACTCGGTTGCTGGTGATCCCCTGCAGCACGAGGTCGAGCACGACGACCTCGTGTCCGCCGCCGACGGCGCGCTTCAGCCCCGTGCGCCAATCGGGGACGACCTCGACCTGGAACCCGAGCGGGCCGAGCTCGTGCGCGACGTGCCCGGAGGCGCGTGGCTCGACTTCGATGAGGAGGATCTTCATCCCGGTAGCGAGTCGCAATCACGATCGAATGCGACCTCCTTCGCGGAACGGTACATCGCAGCGCTCCCCTGCCCGTGATTGCAGGGCTGAAATCCCGGACGGAGCGGGGGCCGGATGCCGGGTCGGCCTGCCTCCTCCGACCGTCCTCGGACGGTGCCCCTAGGGGATGCGACCGGCCAACCCGTCGATCTTGTAGCCGGTCGAGCCCAGCGCCGTGCCACGCCCGGTGAGCGGGTCGATGCGCAGCCACTGCAGCGTCTCGACGTCGCTCCCGTACAGCGTGCCGGAGGCGTCGTCGAACTCGAGTCCCTCCACGTCGCGGAAGCCCAGCGCGCCAAGGGCCGTGCCGCGGCCGGTCGCCGGGTCGATACGGATCAGCTGGTCCGTCGCGCCGTCGACCCCGTACAGGGTCCCCGTGCTCGCGCGGAAGGCCAGGCCCTGCACCTCCTGGAATCCGAGCGGCCCCACCGGCGTGACGCGGCCCGTGCCGGGCTGGATGCGCACGAGTTGATCGCGCAGCGTGTCCGCGCCGTAGAGCCGCCGCGAAAGCGGATCGAAGGCCAGGCCCGCGACCGCGCTGTAGACGTTGCCCGCGGCGTCGACCAGCGGGCCCACCGGCGTGCCGGCCCCGCTGTGCGTCTGGATCGTCACCAGCCGGCCGGTGGGCACCAGGGAGTTGCCCACGGTCGTGCCGTACAGGACATCGCCGACCGCGTCGTAGGCCAGCCCCTCGAGTTCCGTGATCCCGAGCGCCCCGAGCGTCGCGCCGACTCCACTGGCATCCAGCAGGTAGAGGTTGGAGCCGGTCGTCCCCGCGAGCGCGCCGGAGAAGGGATCGTAGGCGAGCCCGTAGACCGTGCCCGACCCGAGCGGAGCCAGCTCGCTCCAGTGTCCGTTGCTCGGCTCGATGGCGATCAGCTTGCGCACCAGCGCACCTGCGCTGCCCTGCTCGGTCGTGGCGATCAGCAGGCCCTCGCGCGAGGCGTACACCAGACCGTGCACGTTGGCGAAGGGCATCGGCGCGGACGGGGCCACGAGCGTGCCCACGCCCCGCTCCGGATCCAGGCGCACCAGGCGGCTGTCGACGCCGTTCGAATCGACCCCGAACAGCGTGCGCGTCCCCGTGTCGAAGGCCAGCGCGCGCAGCCCGAAGATCGGCTGCCCGCCGGGGTAGGTCAGGGCCAGCGCGCTCGTCGCTCGCGCGCTGGTGCGGTCGATGCGCAGCAGGCGCTTGCTCAGCCGATCCACGCCGTACAGCCGCCGGCGGAACGGATCCTGCGCCAGGGCGAACACCTCGTACAGCCGATTGCCGCCGGGATCCACGAGGTTGCCGACGACCGTGGCGCGGCCCGAGAACGGATCGAGCGAGAGCAGCGTGTCGTTGCCCGCGTCCGTGGCGTAGAGCACGCCCGCGCGCGGCAGGTAGGCCAGGCCGCGCAGGCCGCGCAGGCCGAGCGGCCCGAGCGACGCGGCCTGGCCGCTTGGGCGCTCGACATCGAGCAGCTGACCCGTGGCGGCGTCCATGCCGAACAGCGTGCCGGTGCTCGGGTCGAGCGCCAGCCCGCGCACGTCGCTGAAGCCGAGCGGCGTGGGCATGGCCGTGCCCTGGCCCGTGACGCGGTTGATCGTGACGAGCACGTCGCTCTGCAGGTCCACCCCGCGCAGCGTGTTCCCGTCGAAGCCCAGGGCTCCCACCCACACGAAGCCGAGCGGCCCGATCGGCGTGCCGCGCCCGGTGCTCGTGTCGATACGGATCAGCCGGTCGGCGGTGCCCACGTCGGTGCCGTACAGGATGCGCGTGCTCGCGTCGAAGGCGAGGCCGCCGACGTCGGTGACGCCGATCTCGCCGACCACCGTGCCGTGGGCATTCGCGGGATCGATCGAGACCAGGCGATCGGAGGCCCCGGGGACGTTCTCCACCGCCCACAGGACGCGTCGCGTGGGATCGAAGGTGAGGCTGCCGACGCCGAGGAACCCGAGCCCACCCACCGGCGTGCCCTGGCGCGTCACGGGATCGATCGTGAGCAGCTCGCGCGTGTCGACGTCGACGCCGTAGAGCGTGCCCGTGCTCGGGTCGAGCGCCAGCCCCTCGACCGAGCCGTAGCCCGCGACCCCGACGCCCGAGAGACGCGTGGCGCGGCCGCTGGAGGGATCGACGCCGAGCAGGATGCCCTCCGCATTCACGCCGGCGAGACGCACCTCCTGCGCGGCGGCGCTCGCTTGCAGACTCGCCGCGAGCAGGAACGAAACAGACGCTGCGAACCCGGATGATCTCGACAACCCCACGGCCTCCCCTTGTAACGAGCCCCGCTTCCCGCCCCCAGCGAGAAGCACGGCAGCCTTCGGTCTGCCCGGGGCTCGAGCTGAACGGACGGTCCGCGCGAGCACGACCCTTACCGGCCGAGGGCCGCCGGGCGAAACCGATGCGTGCGCGGATTGCCCGGTCGAGCGGATCCAGGCGATGGATTCCGCCTCGCGCTCGGGATCCCTGCGCACAGTGGGGTCGGCGTGCCCGCGCTGGACAGGTGCCCGCGACGTTCTCCAGGATCTCCGGCATGCACACCCTGCGACTCCTGGACCCGGCGAGCGGCGCGCCCGGGCGCGAAGTCCCCTGCGACCAGCCGGCCCAGGTGGCGGCCAAGCTGGAGCGCGCGCGCGCGGGCCAGCGGCGCTGGCAGGCGCTGCCGCTCGCGCGGCGCCTGGCCGAGCTGGGCGCGGCCTTCGAGCTCTTCCGGCGCGACAAGGAGGCGATCGCGCGCGACGTCACGCGCGAGATGGGCAAGCCCGTGACCCAGGCGCGCGGCGAGGTCGACACGCTGCTGGCGCGGGTCGAGCACCTGCTCGCGCTCGCGCCGACGGCGCTGGCGCCCGAGAACGTGCCCGGCAGGCCCGGCTTCGAGCTGCGCGTCGAGCACGCGCCGCTCGGGGTGGTGCTCGACATCGCGGCCTGGAACTACCCGTTGATCGTGCCGGTCAACGTGGTCGTGGCCGCGCTCGCGGCGGGCAACGCGGTCGTGCTGAAGCACAGCCCGAAGACGCCGGCCGCGGGTGCGCACTTCGCGCGCGCCCTGGCCTCGCTCTCGGAGCCCGACGCGTTCCAGCACGTGGTCGTGCCCGACTCCGAGGCCGGCGCGCTGGTCGACGACGCCCGCGTCGACCACGTGTGCTTCACCGGTTCGGTCGCCACCGGCCGGCGCGTGTACCGGAGCGCGAGCGAACGCCTGTGCGGCGTCGGCCTGGAGCTCGGCGGCAAGGATCCGGCCTACGTGGCCGAGGACGCGGACCCCGCCTTCGCGGCCGAGAACGTGGTCGACGGCGCCTGCTACAACGCCGGGCAGTCGTGCTGCGCGGTCGAGCGCGCCTACGTGCACGCGCGCGTGCACGACGCATTCCTCGTGCACGCCGCGCGCGTGATGGCGGCCTACCGCCTCGGCGATCCGTTCGAGGAGACGACCACGCTGGGACCGCTGGTCGACGCGACCGCGCTGGCCAAGGTCGAGGCGCACGTGGCCGACGCGCTGGCGCGCGGCGCGCGGCTCGTGTGCGGTGGACGCCGCGCGCCCGGGCTGGCGGGCTTCTTCTACGAGCCCACGCTGCTCGCCGACGTGCCCGACGACGCGCTGGTGATGCGCGAGGAGACCTTCGGCCCGGTGCTGCCCGTGCGGGCCGTGGACGGCGACGAGCAGGCGCTGGCGCGCATGAACGACAGCCGCTTCGGACTCACGGCCTCGGTCTGGACCCGCGACGCGGGGCGCGCCGAGCGTTTCGTGCACGCGCTCGAGGCCGGGACGGTGTTCCAGAACCGCTGCGACTACCTCGAGCCGGGCCTGCCGTGGACCGGCTGGAAGGAGAGCGGCCTCGGCTCGACCCTCGGCCGCCACGGCTTCCTGCACCTGACGCGCCGGAAGAGCGTGCACCTGCGGCGCTGAGAGTCCTCTGCGTCCGTCAGCGCTTGCGTTTGGCGAGACCGACGACCCAGATCACCACGATCGCACCCACCGTGGCGGTGATGAGGCTGCCGAGCAAATGGGTGGGTGCGAAGCCGGCCAGGCGGAAGAGCCAGCCGCCGAGCAGGGCTCCAACCACTCCCAGCGCGAGATAGCCAACGAAGCTCCCGCCGCCGCCCCTGGTGAGCTGGCTCGCCAACCAGCCGGCGGCCAATCCGATCAGCGCGAACCAGAGGAGTTCCATCTCGATATTGCGGCTCGATCTTGCAGGGCTGGCCGCGACGCTCCGTCGGCGTCGGCAGGCAGCCGGGGCATCCTACTCGGCTCGGGCGCTGTCCCCACGCCTCCTCTTGGCGCGCTTCGCCAGGTTCGAGCCAAGTTCATGCCAGGGACGGTCGGTTGCCCGGCGCCGGATCGCCGCTAGCCTGGCCCCAGCGGGCGCGCCACGCCCGCTTCCATCCTGCACACGAAACCGAACTCCGGAGGAATACCGATGAGCGAACAATCCGCGCCCCCCATGCCGCAGCCGACCGCCGAGCACCGCATGCTCAAGGACCACGCCGGGACCTGGAAGGTCGCCTGCAAGTTCTACATGGAACCCGGCCAGCCGCCCATGGAGTCGACCGCCAAGGAGACGGTCGAGATGGTGGGCGAGTTCTGGACCCTCAGCAAGTTCGAGAACCAGATGATGGGCATGCCCTTCACCGGGCGCGCCACGCTCGGCTTCGAGCCGCACTCCAAGCAGTTCGTCTCGACCTGGGTCGACTCGATGGCGCCGGTCCTGTGCGTCCTCAAGGGCACGCAGAAGGGCGACACCCTGACGATGCACGGCGAGTTCTGGAGCTGCATGACGAACTCGGTCCTGAAGCACCGCACGACCGAGAAGGTCATCAGCAAGAACGAGCGCGTCTTCGAGATGTTCTGCACCATGCCGGACGGCAAGGAGATCAAGATGATGACGAACCACTACAAGCGCGCCTGAGCGTCGCGGGATCCGACGAAGGCAGCGGCCCGGGCCCCGTGGTCCGGGCCGCTGTCGTTGCGGGCCCGTGCGGGCCGCCGGCCGCTCCGGCCCCGGGGTCGACCGCACTCGCCCCGAGCCGATCCGGGTCCCCAGCAGGTATCCTCTGCGCCGCCATGGCCAAGCAGACTCCCGCCGCGCGCGTGCGTCTACGCCCGCAGGACCCGTTCGACCTGATCCGGCTGCTCGCGCGCAGCCAGTCGGACCCGCGCAAGGCCGTGGCCGAGCTGGTGCAGAACTCGCTCGACGCCTGCGCGCGGCGCATCGAGCTCGTGTGGCTGAACGAGAAGGGGAAGCGCGTGCTGCGCCTTTGGGACGACGGCACCGGCATCTTCCCCGAGCTCGAGCGCGAGGACGCGCTGCGGCGCATCGCCACGACCATCGGGCACTCGCACAAGCGCCACCTCTCGCCCTCCGAGCGGCGCGAGCAGATGATCCTCGGCAAGTACGGCATCGGCCTGATCGGCTTCTGGAGCGTGTCGGCGGCGATGGAGATCGAGAGCCGCGTGGGCGGCGGAGCGGCGCTGTGCCTGCGGCTCTACGAGGACCAGGAGCGTGCCGAGA
Organism: uncultured Planctomycetaceae bacterium; assembly: GCA_964631945.1. Taxonomy (GTDB): domain Bacteria; phylum Planctomycetota; class UBA1135; order UBA1135; genus JABFRZ01. The sequence continues at coordinate 52,801 of CAZWAY010000011.1, read as the reverse complement.
TCGTCAAGGTGCGCGCCAAGGCCCTGGCGGACGAGCCGACCTACACCGAGATCACGCTGCGCGGCCTGCACGAGGCCGCCGCGCGCGTGATCCGGCCGCCGCGCCTGCAGGCGTACCTCGCGGGCGAGCTGCGCGGCCAGCTGCTCGAGCGCGGGGCCGAGCTCACCATCCGCGACCGCGTCTCGCGCGGCACGGCCCAGAAGCACTTCGTGGTCAAGCCGCAGCCGTTCCTGGGCGCGCCGCTGGCCGAGCTGCACGAGCTCGCTGTCCCGGGCCACGAGGACGCGCGCGTGGAGCTGTACTTCGTCTCCGGCGAGGACGAACGCACGGGCCGGGTCGCGCTCGCCTGCGGCGGCGCGACCGTGCTCGACGACATCGCGCTGGTGGACGGCGAGCTCCCGCGCCCGGTGTGGACCACCGGCCGCCTCGAGGGCGTGATCGACTACCCCGAGCTCGAGGTGGCACCCGGCACGCGCCGCGGCTTCGCGCCCAACGAGGCCGCCGAGGCCTTCCTGCGGGCGCTGGCGGGCCTCGAGCGCGAGCTCGAGACGCGCCTGGCCGCCGAGAGCGAGCGCAGCGAGGCGGCGCGCACGCAGACCATGGCGCGTGACATCCGCCGCGCGTTCCGCTCGGTGGCCTCGCGTCTGCCCGAGTACGAGCTCTTCGACGTCAAGGCCGGCGCGCGCGACGACGCCCGCGAGGACGCGCGCGAGCGGGGCCAGCGCCTCGGCGCCGCGCTCGAGGCCTCGCTCGCGACCCCCGCGCGGGCCGAGCCTGCCTCGGCCGCCGCAGAGCGCGACGACACCCCCGCACCGGCGCACGAAGCCGACGGCCAGCTCTTCCCGCCCGGCCCGCTCGCGCGCGTCAAGCTCGTGCCCGGGAACCTGCGTCTGCCGCCCGAGGTGACGCGCTCCTTCCGCGCGCGCGCGCTCGACGCCGACGGCCGGCCGGCCAGCGGCCCGCTCGACTTCCGCTGGCGCCTCGAGGGCCCGGGCGAGCTCGTGGCCGAGGCCGACGGCGCGCGCTTCACCGCGCCCTCGACGCCCGCGCTCTCCGTGCTGCACGTGCTCGTGCACTCGGGCAAGCTCCAGGCCGAGGCCACGGCCGAGCTCGAGACCAGCCTCGAGCTCCTGGGCCGCGAACGCGTCGGCGGCATCCCCGAGCCGCGTCCGATCCACGCCCCCGGCGAGCCCTGGCGCTCACGCCTGGTGGCCGACGCCTGGGAGTACAACGAGAGCCACCCCGACTACCGCACGGCGGCCGAGAGCGACGCCGGCCGCCTGCGCTACCTGATCCACCTCTTCGCCAAGGAAGTCGTGCTGCGCAACTTCGGGAGGCCGGGCGACGGCGACCTGCTCGAACGACTGGTGCAGGTGCTCACGCACCTGACGCCTGGCAACCGGCGCTGAGACGGAGCGACCGCGGTCACGACTTCACCTTCAAGGGATCCAGCACCTCCAGGAACGCGAAGCGGCGGAAGCCCTCGTCACGGGTGACGATGCGGCGGATGCCGTGCTCCCGCATCAGGGCCGAGACCCTCCACCGCTCGAACAGCGGCCGGCAGGCTCCGTGCTCGGGTGAGTCCCGGTTCGCCGCGCACACCAGCACGTTGGTGTCGACGAGCCACGTCAGCCGTCCCCCATCGCCTCGTCGAGCGCCTCACGATCGGCGATGTCCACTGCCGGGACCCCGCCGCGGAACGAGGGCAGCGGGGGCAGGTCGGCCCTGCGCCGCGGCCGCCGCAGGAACGCGCGCAGGGCGGCCTCGACCAGCGCCGAGATCGTGGTGTCCTGACGCGCCGCCTCCTGCTTGAGGCGCGTCATCACCTGGTCGTCGATGACCAGGGTCGTCTTCATATGGAAAACCATACCGGCATCTCTGACTCCGTCCAGGGAGCTGGAGACGAAAGACTGCCGTGCCTCCGCGCGGGTGTCGGACACTCGCGGATCTCGAGTGCGGACAGGGATCCCCGCGCAGCTCGCACAGCGCTTCAGGTCACCTATTCCATGAGGCTGCCGAGGGGGATCGCGGCGACGAACAGCACGGGGCCCCAGATCCAGACTCCGATGGCGGGGATCAGCGCGCTCGATGCGACGGTGAGCCCGACGATGGCGAAGTAGGCTGCCACGCGCAGGGCCCTGCGCCCCTTCGGCGCAGCGACGAAGACCAGCAACGCTCCGATGAGGATCGCGATCCAGTAGAAGAGGCCGAGGAGGAGCCAGACGACGCCGATGGCCATGCGGCCCGCATCCTACTCCGGCGTCACGTAGGCCGCCGTGATGCCGCCGTCGACCAGCAGCGATCCACCGGTCATGTAGGAGGAATCATCGCAGGCCAGGAACAGCGCCGCCTTGGCCATCTCCTTGGCCTCGCCGAACCGGCCCATCGGGATGTGCACGAGGCGGCGCTGCTTCTTGGCCTCGGTGTCCAGGAACTTCATCAGGAGCTCGGTGCGCAGCGGGCCGGGCGAGAGCGCGTTCACGCGGATGTTCTGGCGCGCGTGGATGACCGCGAGCTCGCGCGTCATGGCGAGCACGCCGCCCTTCGAGGCGGTGTAGGCGAGTTGCGGGGTCGCGGCCCCGAGGTGCGCCACGAACGAGGCCACGTTGATCACGCTGCCGCCGCCGGCGCGCTTCAGGGCCGGGATGCCGTGCTTGCAGCCCAGGAACACGCCCTTCAGGTTGATGGCCAGCGTCTTCTCCCACACCGACTCGGGCGTGTTCACGGCGTCGTCGTCGGCGGAGTCCATGATCCCGGCGTTGTTGAAGAGCACGTCGAGCTTGCCGAAGGCGCGCTCGGCCTCGGCCACCATGCGCGCGCAGTCGGCGTCCCGCGAGACGTCGGCGCGCACGAACAGCGCGCGCCCACCGGCCGCGGTGACGCGCGCGACGGTCTCCTGACCGCCGCGCTGGTCCACGTCGGCCACGAGCACCGCCGCGCCCTCGGCCGCGAACAAGAGCGCCGATTCGCCGCCGATGCCGCCGCCCGCGCCCGTGATCAGCGCCACCCGTCCCTGCAACCGTCCGCCACCCGCTGCGCTCATGTCTGGTCCTTCCGGTAGGCGCGCGCGGCCGCCGCGAGCGCGTCGAACAGTCGCTGCTGGCCGGCGTCCTCGGCGGCCGTCTCCTCGGGGTGCCACTGCACGGCGAGGTAGAAAGGATGCCCGCGGCGCTCGACGGCCTCGATCGTGCCGTCCGGCGCGCGCGCGACCACCTCGAGGCCCGGCGCCAGGCGACGGATGGCCTGGTGGTGCGAGGAGGACGTGCTCGGATGCTCGCGGCCGATGATCGTGAGCAGGCGCGAGCCGCGCGCGAGCTCGACCTCGTGCAGGCTCGAGGTGCCCGGCCCCGCGCCGCGGTGCGCGAGTCCCTCGCCCACCTCGTCCGGCAGGTGCTCGATCAGGCTGCCGCCGAAGGCCACGTTGATGAGCTGACAGCCGCGGCAGATGCCGAGCGTCGGGATCTGTCGCTCGAAGGCCGCGCGCGCCAGCGCGAGCTCGGTCTCGTCGCGCTCGCGGTGGATGCCGTAGAGCTGCGGGTGGTCGCGCGCCCCACCGTACAGCTCCGGATCGACGTCGCCGCCGCCCGAGAGCACCAGCCCGTCGAGGTGCCCGAGCAGCTCCGCCAGGCGCGGCTCGCCCGGCGGGATCAGCCAGGGTAGCGCGCCCGCGCGGCGCACGGCGTGCACGTACTCGACGGGCAGGTGGAAACGCTCGAGGTTCTCGCGCGGCGCGTAGGTCGTGATCCCGAGGATGGGCACGCTCACGGAGTGCGAGCCTACGACGGCCGTGCGCGTCGGTCGAGAACCGGGGGCCGCGCTCAGGGCCCGACCACCACGCCCTGCACGACGCGCGGCGGCCCGCTCAGGGGCGGCGCGGGACCGATGTCGGGTTGCGAGTAGAGGCTGGCGGTCGGCACGACCAGCGCCGCCGCACCGACCAGGTTCAGCGCGCCGGCGTAGGCCGGCTCGGGGGCGAGCCGTTGCTCGATCTCCATCGCCTTGACGACGTACTCGCTGCCGGTCGGACCGAGCAGCAGGCCGTCCGCGAGGTTGACGACCGGATACCAGCGATCGGGCTGGCTGTCCTCGTTCAGGTCGATCCCCTGCTGCGGCAGGCCCCAGAGCTGGCCGGCGCCGCCGTAGTTCAGGAAGTAGGTGTGCCCGGCCTGGGAGTCGTCCCCGTTGCGATCGTCGCCGGGCGCCTGCACGTAGCTGAAGGCGAGCGGTGCGTCGAAGGCCACGAAGTGTCCCCCGCCGTCGACCACGCGCGTGAGCTGGTTCCATTCGTTCGCGCCCGTCTCCCACACGTAGAACTCGGCCGCGCTCCAGATGTCCCAGATGCTCGCCAGGCCGGCGGTCGAGGTGACCAGCGGGCCGGAGCGCATGCCCCAGGTGTAGGGGCCGCTGGCGGGGGCCTGCCCCGTGGCGAGGCCGACACGCTCCAGCCCGCCACCGGTCGCGGTGGTGTCGAGGTACAGCGTCAGGTCGCTCTGCTGGAAGCGCAGGACGTGCGGCGTGGCGACGTCGGGCGCGTCCGGCAGGTACACGTTGCCGGCCTCGGCCTCCGCGCCGTTGACGCCACAGGCCAGGCACTGCACCAGGCCGTACAGCGTCAGGTCGCCGCCGGCGAAGACCGGATCGGAGCCGTCGACGAACGCCTGCGCGTAGTAGGTCACGGAGGTCTGACCGTGCACGAAGGCCGTGGGACCGCCCAGACCCTGCGACCACATGTTCAGGAAGCCGATCGCGGCCGTGTCGATCGCCTCGGGGGGGACGAGCGGGGTCATGCTCGGCTCGCCGGGCTGCTGGGTGCCGATCTTCTGCCACTGCCCGCCGAGCACGTCGTACTCGACCACGTAGCTCGTCGGCGCGTTGAAGGCATCGTGCCACCACCACTGAAAGGTCACGCCGCCGAGCTCCGACAACTCCAGCGTGTGGCGCGTGCTGCGGATGAGCCGGCCGGGCGCCCGGAACACGGTGTAGTCCTCGCCGGCCGAGCCGTACTCGTCGCGCGTGATCGTGTCGCCGCTGGCCACGCTCACGCCGGGCGGCGTCCACATGCCCCAGTACCCGATCCAGCCGTACTCGTCGCTCGCCGTGCGGAAGCCGAAGCCCGAGGAGAGCTCGACGCGCTGGCCGGCCTGGGGTCCGCTGGCGTGGTAGAGGTTGTAGCGCCACACGTTCTCGATGAACTCGGTGCGCTTGAAGGCCTGCGGAACGCCGCCGTTCAGGGCGCGCAGGAAGTGCGTGGCGTCGTAGGCGATCTGGTACTCGTCGACCAGGATCCCGGTGTCGCCGCCGCCGAAGTCGCTGCGCTCGCGGCGCAGGATGCGCGCCGCGCCGCTCTCCAGGTCGGCGCCCACGGCCACGGTCGCGGCCGTCGCCTCGGCGTGCTCTCCCGGGTTCGGCACCTGCGTGAGCTCGCCCGAACGGAAGTAGAGCTCGAAGCCGGAGAGGCCCGAGACGAGGCGCCGGGCCGAGAGCGCCCCGCGGAAGCGCGGCGTGGCGAGGTCGGCCACGTCCTGGGCGCCGGCGAAGTCGAGCTCGAACTCTCCGAACGGGTACAGCGCTTCCACGCCGTGCGTCAGCAGCATCTGCACGAAGATCGTCAGCGGGTCGCCGTCGTCCTCCTCGGGCACCCAGTAGTGCACGGACTGCGGCTCGGCGTTCGAGCTGCGCGTGCTGTCCACGCTCCACAGCTGGAAGGTGTCGACCGCGCCCGCGGACTGGCCCGTGCTGTTGGCGTTCTGGTCCTCGCCCTGCTGGCACTGGGTCGCGTTGACCTGGGCCAGATAGGGCCCTTCGTTGACGAGTTCGGAGGCGCCCGTCTGGCTGACCAGGCACAGGATCTCGTTCACCAGCTTGAGCGGCTCGATGGCCGGGTCGTAGACGTGCACGCCGACCGCGTCGCGGGCGTAGTCGGACGTCGGCGCGAAGCCGGGATCGACGGGCAGCGCGGGCGGCGAGCTGGGCGTCACGACCGAGATCTGCTCGGGCGGCGTGAGCCCCTCGATGCTGCCCGAGCCCCCGCTTCCTCCACCGCAGGCCGGGACGATCGACGCAGCGAGGACGGAGCACACGAGCAGGGCGCGCGAGTTCATGGGATTCGAGACGAGGGCCGGGGACGGAACCTGGCAGCGGGGATCGCCACCTCGCCCCGAGCTTCGGAAGACGGGCTGCTTTGCTTGAGCCGGTGCCCTTGCCCCCACCGCCGCACCCCCTCAGGTTCCCGTCTGCTCGGCTCCCGTCCGCTCCAGGTCGTCGGGCTCGAGCTCGAAGCGGAGCCCGTCCACGGCGGCGCGCGCGCGCGCGTAGGCGGCGCGGCTCGAACCGGGGTCCCGGGCCAGGACGAAGGCGAGGTGCGGGTGGATCTCGGGGTCGCCTGGCGCGCGCGTGCACTCGCCCGGGCGCACGTTCACGCCCACGCGCAGATCGAGCCGTTCGAGGCGCGCGAGCTCGGCCGCCGCGGGCAGCGCGCGCACGCGTCCGGCCGCGTAGCACGACTGGTAGGCCACGGCCGCGTGCACGCCGCCCGGCGTGAAAGCCGGCTCGGCCCCCATCGCCAGCAGGAAGGCCAGGAACAGGGGCTGCGCGCCGATCACCGCCTCGAACAGGTCGCCGAAGCCCTCGTCGCAGCCCAGGCGCCCGTTGATCTCGATCAGGTACGAGGCTTCGGCGTCCGAGCGGAACTCGAGCGAGTAACCCGAGTCCTCGAGCCCGACCGCCGCCAGCGCGGCGCGCGTGAGCGCCTCCAGGCGCGCACACTCGGGCGCGGGTCGCTCGGCGGGCGTCAGGTAGCCCTCGATGAAGAAGCTCGGCGCGCGCGCGTGGATCTGCTCGGTGAGGCCGAAGCTCTGTACCTCGCGCCCGACCACCAGGCCGTCGCTCTCGAGCGGATCGCCGGGCGCGAAGGCCTCCACCAGGAACTCGGCCGTCGGCTCGCACGAGGGCGCGATCCCGGCCGCGCGCGCGAAGCCCGTCAGGCGCGCGACGTCGCGCGAGCCCGCCAGACCCGCCAGCAGCCGCGCCACGGCCGGCGCGAGCTCGGACTCCGCGCGCACCAGCGTCACCAGGCGCTGGTTGGCCGAGGCCACGCCCTTCAGCACCAGCGGATACTCGAACTCGCGCGCGGCGCGGCGGGCGCCCGCGAGGTCGCGCACCAGCGCGAAGCGCGGCTGCGCCACGCCGGCCTGCTCCAGACGGCGCCGGCAGGCGTGCTTGTCGAGGCACAGGTACGCGGCCGCCGGGCTCGGGCCGCGCAGCCCGAGCGCGCGCGCGGCCAGCGCGCCGTAGGGCAGGCCGGACTCGGTCTGCGCCAGCACGCCGTCGACCGGTTGCGCCGCGAGGGCGCGCTCGAGCACCTGCCAGCCGGCCTCGACCTCGTGCGGCGCGGGCAGCGCCAGCACCTCGTCGAAATGGCGCGCGAGCACCGGGTCGGGCTCGTGGTCCGCCAGGACCAGGCGCAGCCCGAGCGCGCGCAGCAGCGGCTCGAAGCGCGCCAGTTCGGCGCCGCGCAGGTCCGCCAGGCGCGGATGCACGACGAGCAGGCGCGTCAAGCGAGCACCGCGGTGGACGGACGCGACGGCCCGGGCATGAGAGGAGACGGTACGCCAGGGCGGAGCGCGGCGCGAGCGCGTGGCGGGTATCGAGAAGCAGCAGGAGCGCGGACCCCCGCGGCTCCGCGGTTCCTCCGACCATCGTCGCGCCGCCGCAATGACTCTCCGCAGTCGCTTCAGATGCGCTCGAAGTAGCGCTGGCGCTCCCAGTCGGTCACGGCCCTCTCCCAGGCCTCCCACTCGCTCCGGAAGAAGTGCGCGTAGTGCTCGACCACCTCGGCCCCGAAGGCGCTCTGCGCGAAGGCGCTCGCCTCGAAGCCCGCCAGCGCGTCGCGCAGGTTGCCGGGCACGCGCGGGAGTTCGCGCGCGGCGTACAGATCGCCCGCGAAGCACGGCGGCGGCTCGAGCTCGCGCTCGATGCCGTCGAGGCCCGAGGCCAGCGACGCCGCGAAGGCCAGGTACGGATTCGCGTCGGCGCCGGGGATGCGGCACTCGATGCGCAGGCTCTCCCCGTGCCCGACCACGCGGAAGCCGGCCGTGCGGTTGTCGTGGCTCCAGGCCAGGCGCGTCGGGGCCCAGGAGGCGCTCTGGTAGCGCTTGTAGCTGTTCACGGTGGGCGCGTAGAACGGCATGAGCTCGGCCGCGTGCGCGATCCAGCCGCCCAGGAAGTGGCGGAACGTCCGCGAGCCGCGCACCGGCCCGCAGGGCTCGTCGCCGGCGAAGGCGTTCTGGCCGTCGCGCGCGAGACTCATGTGGATGTGGCACGACGAGCCGGCCTGGTCGGAGGCGACCTTGGCCATGAAGGTGAGCGCGAGGCCGTGCTGGTCGGCCAGCTCCTTCAGGCACTGCTTGTAGACCGCGTGGCGGTCGGCCATCGCCAGCGCCTCGGTGTAGCGCACGTTGAGCTCGTGCTGGCCGAGACCCCATTCGCCCTTGGAGGTCTCGACCGGCACGCCCGAGGCCGCGAGGTGCGCGCGCGCGGCCGCGTGGAACGGCTCGGTGCGCGCGCCCTGGCGCAGGTCGTAGTCCTCGAGCGTGTGGCCGACCGGCTCGAGCCCGCGCCAGCCCTGGCTCAGGGCCTCGCGCTGCGTGCCGCGGTAGAGGTAGTACTCGAGCTCGGAGGCGCACAGCGCGCAGAAGCCGGCACGCGCGGCGCGTTCCACCTGCGCGCGCAGGATCGAACGTGGCGCCACGGACGCGCGCGCGTGCGACTCCACGTCGTGCACGTCGCACAGCACCAGCGCGCTCTTCTCCAGCCAGCTCGCCACGCGCAGCGTCGCCAGGTCGGGTACCAGGTGCAGGTCGCCGTAGCCGCGCTCCCAGCTGGCGAAGCGGTAGCCCGGCACCGGGTTCATCTCCATGTCGACCGTCAGCAGGTAGTCGCAGGCGTGCGCGCCGTGCTCGAGTGCCTCCTCCAGGAAGAAGCGCGCGTCGAAGCGCTTGCCCATCAGGCGCCCGTAGTGGTCGGTGAAGGCCACGATGACGGTCTCGAGCGCGCCGTCCTCGACGCGCTCGGCGAGTTCGCTGGGGGTGAGCATGCCCTTGGCTTCGGTCATGGGTCGGTCTCCACTGCGGCCGGGATGGGCACGATCCTCCCTATCGGACGAGTCCGATCCACCCCCGCGCGCGTTTCGGCGCGGCTTGCGGGTCCGGGGTGGGCGGCTAAGCTCCCGCCCCCGTGCCCTCGCTCGACGCCATCCTGGCCCTGCTCGTGACCATCGGCCTGACGGCCCTGGCCGCGCCGCGCCTGCGCCTGCCGTTGCCGATCGCGCTGACGCTCGCCGGTCTCGCGCTGGCGCTCGTGCCCGGCCTGCCGCACCCGCGCCTGGACCCGAACCTGGTGCTCCTGGTGCTCCTGCCGCCGCTCCTGTACGCGGACGCCTTCAACACCTCGTGGCACGACTTCCGGCGCTGGCTGCGGCCGATCCTGATGCTCGCCATCGGCCTGGTGGCCTTCACCATCCTGACGGTGGGGCTGGCGGCGCGCTGGCTCTTCCCGGAGCTGCCCTGGGTGGCGTGCTTCGCGCTCGGCGCGATCCTCTCGCCCACCGACACGGTCGCGACCCAGGCCGTGCTCGAGCGCCTGCGCATCCCGCGCCGCGCGACCGCGATCCTCGGCGGCGAGAGCCTGGTGAACGACGGCACGGGCCTGGTGGGGCTGCAGATCTGCGTGGTGCTGCTCTTGTCGGGAGGCTTCCAGTTCGGCGCCGTGGTCGGCAGGTTCGCCTGGGTCACGGGCGGCGGCGTGGCCCTCGGCCTCCTGGTCGGGCTCGTCTTCGCGGCCCTCAACCGGCGCGTGCGCGAGACGCCGACGCTGTTCGTGCTGTCGCTGATCTCGCCGTACCTGGCCGCGCTGCTCGGGCTGAAGCTGGGCGTCTCGAGCGTGCTGGCCGTGGTCGTGGCCGGTTTCTTCGTCGCCCTGCGCATCCACCACGTCTCGGCCCAGAGCCGTGCGCCCCTCTACTCGGTGTGGAGCCTGCTCGTGTTCGTGGCCAACGCGCTGAGCTTCCTGTACATCGGGCTCGAGGTACCGGCGCTGGTGCAGGGCGGACATCTGAGCGCGCCGCACGCGCTGGCCGGCGCGCTCGGGGTGGCGCTGGTGGTGATCGTGACGCGCTTCGTGTGGATCTTCCCGGCCGGCTACCTGCCGCTGCGCCTCAACCCGCGCCTGCGCGCCAAGGAAGGCGGCTATCCGCCGCTCCGCAACGTGCTCGTCGCCGGCTGGTGCGGCGTGCGCGGCAGCGTCTCGCTGGCGGCGGCCCTGGCCCTGCCCGCGACGGTGGCCGAGGGCGCGCCCTTCCCTGGACGCGAATTGATCGTGTTCGTGACGCTGGTCGTGGTGCTCGTGACGCTGTTCGCCATGGGCCTCACGCTCGGCCCCCTGGTGCGCGCCCTGCGCATCGACGCCGGCGACGAGACCGCGGCCGAGCTGCGCACCGCGCGCGAGGCCCTGCTGCAGGCCGGGATCGCGCGCCTGGACGAGTATTGCTGCGAGGTCTCGTGCCCCATCTCGGTCCACCACCTGCGCACCGCCATGCAGGACGAGCTCGAGGCGCTGCGCGAGCGCGACGAGGCCGAGCGCCTGCGTGCGCGAGCGCGCCTGGACGTCTCGCGCGAGGTGCGGACCGCGATCCACGCGGCCCAGTCGCAGGCCCTGCTGGCCCTGCGCGACTCACAACGCATCAACGATCTCGTGCACACGCGCCTGCAGCTCGAGCTCGACCGCGCGCAGCCGGCCAGCGGGAACGGTTAGCCCGCCCGAATCGCCCGTGGGCCGCAGTGGGTCGGACGAGGCCCGCAACCTATACTCGCAGCCCATGGTCCCCACGGATTCGAGCCCTGCCGCCCTGGAGTCTGGCGTCGCGACGCTGCGCGAGCGCGCCCGACGCGCGGGGCTCGGCGCCATCGCCGAGAGGGTCCTGGCACGCGAACGCCTCACCCTCGACGACGGGCTCGCGCTCTACCGCACGAACGAGCTGTACGTGCTGGGCGAGCTCGCCAACCACGTGCGCGAGCGCCTGCACGGGGACCTCGCGTACTTCAACGTCAACCAGCACGTCAACTACACCAACTACTGCAACAAGTTCTGCGCCTTCTGCTCGTTCGACCGCCTGCCCGGGCAGGCCGGCGCCTACCAGCTCTCGCCCGAGCAGGCCGCCGAGAAGGTCCGCGCGCAGCTCCACGAGCCCGTGACCGAGGTCCACATGGTCGCGGGCGTGTGGCCGAAGATCCCGTACTCGTACTACCTCGAGCTCCTGCGCGCGGTGAAGGCGGCGCGTCCGTCGATCCACATCAAGGCCTTCACGATGGTCGAGCTCGACCAGATCGCGAAGAGCGCGAAGCGGCCGCTCGCCGAGGTGCTGCCCGAGTTGATCGCGGCCGGGCTGGGGTCCTGCCCGGGCGGCGGGGCCGAGATCTTCTCCGAGCGCATCCACAAGCAGGGCTATCGCCTGAAGATCACGGGCGAGCAGTGGCTGGAGCTCGCACGCATCGTTCACAAAGCCGGGCTGCGCTCGAACTGCACCATGCTGCACGGGCACATCGAAACTTTGGAGGAGAGGGTCGACCACCTCGACCGCCTGCGGCGCCTGCAGGACGAGACCGGCGGCTTCCAGACCTACATCCCGCTCTCGTTCCACCCCGAGAACAACGAGTGGTCGCACTTGCCCGGGCCGAGCGCGCTGGACGAGCTGCGCGAAATCGCGGTCGGGAGGTTGATGCTCGACAACATCGCGCACGTCAAGGCCTACTGGATCATGCTCGGCATCGAGATCGCGCAGCTCGCGCTGGCCTTCGGCGCCGACGACGTGGACGGCACGGTGGTCGAGGAGCACATCTACCACGACGCCGGCGCGAAGACGCCGCAGCAGGTCCAGCGCGCGGAGCTCGTGGCCTGGATCCGCGACGCGGGTCGCACCCCGGTCGAGCGCGACACGCTCTACAACGTCGTGTGGTCGGCGGACGAGGAGCGGGCGAAAGTCGGCGAACCGGCGCCGGTGATGGCCTAGGGGCGCGCCCCCGCCGGAGGGAAACCGACCGTGGAGGCGCGGTCTGCGCGGCAGAGCACGGGGGAGAAATCCGTCAGCCGAACGGGCCGGCTGACTCGGGCTCGACCAGCGGCAGCGTGAACTCGTCGGAACGCGTGAACTCGCGCTCGTGTGCCGCGCGCCTCGGACGCGGCTCGAAGGGACGGAGTTCGACCTCCCGCAGCTCGCCTTCGTCGACCCTTTCCGGCCGGGGCTCGACCTGACGGGGTTCGACGTGCCGCAGCTGGACGACCTGCGGCCGCAGCTCGCGCGCCTCGATGGGCACGGGCTCTGCTAGGGGTGCGGCGGCGGGTGCGGCGGGTGCGGCGGCGGGTGCGGCGGCCTCGGACGCGGCCTCGGAGACCGAAACGGGCTCCGACTCGGTGTACGGCGCCACGCTCGTCTGCGACTCGCGCGTGCGCGCGATGGTGAAGCGGCGCGCCTGGCGCGAGAGCTCGAGCAGGGTCGAGTAGGGAATGCCGGTGCGGCGCGCGAGCGCCAGCCCGGCGAGCTCGCCGAGGGCCTGGAGCGTGCGCACGTGGTGCAGGGCGAGGCGCGTGCACAAGGCCTCGTCGAGGCCGGGGAGCAGGCCCGCGCGCAGGGGTTCGAGCGCGGACGTCGGCGGCGCCGAGGCCAGCGCGGGCGCGCCCGGCTCCGGGACGGAGCGCGGCGCCCGGCGCACGGCGGAGGCCGCGGAGTCCAGGCTCACGACCGAAAGCTGCTCCTCGGCCAGCCGCCGGCGGAGCTTCTGCGCCTCCTCCACGAAGCCGCGCGCCTGGGGCACCGAGGCGTGCAGCCATTCCGCGAGCTCGGGCGGCGCGGCGCGCTCGAGCTCGGCCAGGCTGCCCACGCCCGCGAGGCGCAGGCGCTTCAGCGTCACGGGTCCGTCCGCGCACAGGTTGCAGAGCAGCGCCAGGCCGTCCATCAGGCCTCCTCGGCGTGCAGGCCCACCAGCTCGGGCGAACGCGCGTGGCGCGGGTGCAGCGCGCACACCTCCTCGGCCAGCGCGGCGAAGTCGCGCGCCGCCCGCGAACCCGGATCGAGCACCTGCACCGGCACGCCCGAGGCCGCGGCCTCGCGCAGGCGCACGCTCTGGTGGATCACGGTGTCGAACAGGCTCTCGGCGAAGCGCGCCTGGGTGCCGATCAGGAGCTCGCGCGCGAGCTCGGTGCCGCGATCGAACAGCGTCCCGACCACGCGCAGCTCGAAGCGCACCTCCATGTCGCGCGCCAGGTCGGCGAACACCGCCAGGGCCTTGATCGCGCCCTGCAGCGCGAAGGCGCCCATCTCGACCACCAGCACGGCCACGTCGGCCGCGCGCAGCGCATTGGCGGTCAGCACGCCGTCGGCGCGCGGCGGGCAGTCGAGCAGCGCGAAGTCGAAGTCGTCGCCGAGCTCGGACAGCGCCTGGGCCAGGAGCTGCTCGGGGTGCAGCATGCGCCCGGCCGCTTCCTCGAGCTCGCTGAGCTCGAGCGTGGAGGGAGCCAGCGCGATCCCGCCCGGCGCGGAGCGCAGCGTGTCGCGGAGCGAGGTCCCGCGCAGCAGCACGTCCGCGATCGAGGTCTCGCCGCGCTCGACCGCCACGGACAGCGCCATGGTCGCGTGCGCCTGCGGATCGAGGTCGACCAAGAGCACGCGCTCGCCGCGCGCGGCCAGGGCCCCGGCCAGGTTCACGGCCGTGGTCGTCTTGCCGCAGCCGCCCTTCTGGTTCACCAACGCGAGAGTCTTCATGTTCCCACCCATTGCGCAGGAAAGAGAACTGCCGCGCGCGCCTCAAGGGCCTCGCCAGGGGGCCCCACGCCGTGCGCCTAAGCCTCCATCGAATCGGAGAGTTACGACCGCGCGGGTGGGTCGCCCGCGGGCTCCGTGGCGGGCCTCCCGTCCGGCCGTCGACGCGCGCCCCGGCCGCTCGCAACCGGCACACGCCTTGCGCCAGCGACGGCCGGCGCGCGCGCGCCGCCCGGCGGACGCCTTCTGCGGCCCCCCGGGAGGACACACACCGCGCCACTCGCCCGAACCCGAGGACACCGCCCATGCGACCCCGACTTCTCGCGCTCTCCCTGGCTTCCTTCGGCCTGGTCGCCTGCCATCACGGCCACCACGGCGGTGGCTCGGGCAACGGCGGCATCCCGGTGTTCCGCGAGCAGGAGCGCAACGACGACCCGCTCACGGCCAACCACTTCGGCGTGCTGCGCCCGGGCCAACGCCTGTTCATCGACGGCAACGTGCGCGACGACCTGGCCGACCCCTTCGACGGCTTCGCCTTCACCGCGGGGCAGGCCCTGCACGTGGACTTCGAGCTGTTCATCGACAACGCCGCGGCCGACCTCGACGTGAGCCTGTACGACCCGCAGATCGACCAGACGGTGGCGAGCTGGACCAGCATCGACAACCCCGAGGTCGGCGGCGTGGACGTGTTCGCGGGCGGTCTCGACTTCCACCTGGTGATCGAGTCCTTCGTGGGCGACGCGACCTACTCGCTGGCCCTCACCGTGCTGCCGCTGTTCGCACGCGAGATCCAGGACGAGGAAGCGCCCGCGCTGGCGGGCGTGGACGCGCGCGGCGAGCGCGACGCCGAGGCGCGCGCGGAGTACCGGAAGCCCGTGCGCCGCTCGGGGATCGAGATCGAGCGCGTGTTCCAGATCGATGGCGAGCGCGGCCTCGTCCTCGAGCGCCGCCGGATCCTGGGCGGCTGAAGCGGACGCAGCTTCGACTCCTCCCCCGGAGAGGAAGGCGGGGTATCGATCAGAAGCGCCAGAGCGCGAGCTCGGGCGGCAGGCACTCGATGCGAACCCTCTCGCCCCGCGTCGGGTGCGGCAGCTCGAGCTCGCGTGCGTGCAGCGCGATGCTCTTGTCGGAGAGCGGCGCGCGCGCGCCGTACTTGAGGTCGCCGAGCAAGGGACAGCCGAGCGAGGCCAGCGCCACGCGCAGCTGGTGCGGTCGCCCGGTCTCGGGCGCGAGCTCGATCAGCACGCGCGGCCCGCGGCCCACGTTCGAGCGCGCCAGCACGCGATAGCGCGTGCGCGCGAGCAGCGCGCCGGGGCGCTCGCTCGCCACCACGCGCACGACGTTGCGCTGTGCGTCCTTCACCAGCCAGTGCTCGACCACGCCCTCCGCGACGGCGGGAGCCAGGGCGCAAACGCCCCAGTAGAGTTTGTGGACGTCGCGCGACTTGAAGGCCGCCGTGAGGCGCGCCGCGGCCTTCGAGGTGCGCGCGAAGACCACCACGCCCGACACCGGCCGGTCGAGGCGGTGCACGACGCCGAGGTAGACCGCTCCGGGCTTGGCCTTCTCGCGCTTGACCCAGGCGCGCGCACGCTCGAGCAGGCTCTCGTCGCCGCTCGCGTCGGGCACGGTCGGCTGGCCGGGCGGCTTGGCCACGGCGAGCAGGTGGTTGTCGGCCAGGAGAACCTCGAGCGCGGTGCTCACAGTCCGCGCACCCAGCGCGCGGCGAGGCCGCACGGGAGCCGGCGCCCGCCCGCGCCCTGCTCGACCAGCACCAGCTCGCCCGCCTCCACCGCGCCGCCCTCGAACTCCGCCAGGAGGTTCCAGAACGACTGCGCGGTGTAGCCCACGGCATAGCTCGAGAGCACCAGGAAGCTGCGCTCGGCGAGCAGCGCGGCGCAGGCCTCGAGCAGGGGCAGGAGTCCGTCCTCGAGCTGCCACTTCTCGCCCTTCGGCCCGCGCCCGTAGTGCGGCGGATCCACCAGGATCCCGGTGTAGCGCGCGCCGCGCCGCGCCTCGCGGCGCGCGAAGACGAGCGCGTCGTCGAGCACCCAGCGCAGGCCCTCCTCGCCCAGCCCGGAGAGCGTGGCGTTCTCGCGCGCCCAGGCGAGCGCCGGGCGCGCGGCGTCGACGTGCGTCACCTCCGCGCCCGCGCGGCGCGCCAGCAGGCTGGCCACGCCCGTGTAGCCGAACAGGTTGAGCACGCGCGCGCCGGGACCGGCCGCGCGCAGGCGTTCGGTCGTCCAGCGCCAGTTCGCGGCCTGCTCGGGGAACACGCCGACGTGCTTGAAGGGCGTGGGACGGATCCAGAAGCGCGCGCCGTCGAACTCCAGCGGCCAGCCGGCCGCGGGCGGCGCCTGGCCGCGGCGCTCGAAGCGCCCGCCCCGATCGGACTCGCGCACGAACACGAGATCGGCGCGTTGCCATTCCTCCGGCCCCAGGCGCCGCCGCCACAGCGCCTGCGGATCCGGCCGGACCAGCACGAACTCGCCGAAGCGCTCGAGCTTCTCACCCGCGCCCGAATCGAGCAGGGCGTAGCCCGGGAAGGCGCACGGCTCGAACACGGCGGGCTGCACGCGCGGATGATAGATTCTGCGGCCGCGCATGCTGAGCACGAACCCGCCGACCTCGCACGCGAGGAGCGCGAAGCTGCGCGTCGCCTCGGTGCCCTACCTGGTGGGGCGTCCCCTGGACGAGGGCCTCGCGGCCGAACCCGGCATCGAGTTCACGCGCGCCGTGCCCGCGCGCCTCGCGCGCGGCCTGGCCGACGGTTCGCTGGACGTCGCGCTGGTGAGCTCGATCGAGCTCTTCCGCCTGAGCGGCGCGAGCTACCTCGACGGCCCCTGCATCGCCGGCGAGGGCCGCGTCTCCAGCGTGCAGGTCTTCCTGCGCAAGCCCGTGGAGGCCGTGCGCAGCCTCGCGCTCGATCCCGCCAGCCGCACCTCGGCCGTGCTGGCCCGCATCGTGTGGCCCGGCGCGTGTCCGGAGCTCCTCGCGGTGCCCGAGGGCGCCGACCCGCGCGCCGCGCCGACCGACGCCTGGCTGCGCATCGGCGACGCCGCGCTGCGCGAGCACCTCGCGCCCGGCTCGCCGCCGGTGTTCAACCCATCGGAGGCCTGGCGCGCGCGCACCGGGCTCCCGTTCGTCTTCGCGCTGTGGGTCGCACGCGCCGGGATCGAGCTCGAACCCTGGGCACCGGCCTTCGCGCGCAGCCGCGCCCTCGGCGCCGCGCGCATGGACGCCCTCGCGCGCGAGGCCGCCAGCGCCTGGCGCGTGTCGGAAGCCGCGACGCGCCACTACTTGTTCGAGGAGTGCCTGTACGAACCCGGCGAACGTCTCGTGCCCGCGCTGCACGCCTTCCGCGACGCGGCCGCGGCGCTCGACCTGTGCGCAGGTACGCGCGCGCCACGCGGCGTGCGCTGAAACTCCTCGCCGCCGGTCTTCTCCGCGAGGCGGAGGAGGAGTCGGCAAGCGTCGAGGTGCCGGAAGGAACCTAGAAGAGGCTCAGGCGCGCCGTCGGGCTGCGCGCGATGCCGGCCTGGGCCAGGGGGTCGCGCACGAACCAGGTGACGTCGAGGCGCGCCCCGATCAGGGCCGTGCTCGTGGGCAGCAGCAGGTGGGCCGTGCCGTGGCCCGCGCCGGCGCCGCTCCCCGCGAGGGTCAGACCGGTGAGCACGGCGGCGAGGCGCGGACCGCGCGCGGCCGGGAACTGGAGCTTGGCCCAGGCCGGGGCGCCGCCCAGGGCCGCGGCGAGCCCCACGCGGAACACCTGACTGCCGAGGTGCGGCGGCGTGTACACGAGCATGCGCGGCACGAACCCACCGCTGCCGGCGCGACCGCTGCCGGACAATTCGAGCTCGCCGCCGCGCTCGGAGCGAAGGCTGGGGCGATCGAAGGGGAAGGTCTCGGCCGCGACGCGCGGGTCGGTGAGACCGTTCCTCAGGAAGTCCACCAGCGGCGCGCGATCCCCCGGCGCGATCGCGATGGGCGGCACGAGCGGGTCGATGTTGTCGAGGAACTGCACGTGCCCGCCGGCCGGGATGTAGTGGTCCACCACGTCCGCCAGCGAGTCCATGCCGCCCTGCACCACGCCGCCGTTGTGCATGAAGCTCGTCTTCAGGCCCACGTTGCGCAGCGTGGGCACCTTGAAGCGCCCGCGATCGGCCGGATTGCCGGTGACGCCCTGGCGCCCGGTGTCCTCGGCCACCGGGCGCAGGCCGATGTTGCGGAAGGTGTTGTTGGTGAAGAGCGGCGGCGCGTGGCAGACGGCGCAGTTCGCAGGCGGCGTGCGGAAGAGGTTCCAGCCGGCCACCTGGCCCGGAGTGAGGGCGGTGGGATCGCCGGCCATGAAGCGGTCCCAGGGCGTCTGGTCGGGCACGAGCGTGCGCTCGTAGGTCGCGATCGCGAAGGCGATGCGCGCGGCGGTGATCTCGGGGCTGCCGAAGGCGGCCGCGAACAGCTCGGGATAGGTCGACAGAGCCGCGAGCGCCGCGGCCACGTCGGCCGGCAGGTCGCTGGCGAGCGCGAGCGGCTCGACCGTGGCGAGGCGCGCCGTCACCGCCGCCCAGTCGCGACCCGGGTGCCCCATCTCGACCTCCGAGAGCGGCGGGCCGAGGACCTGGTTCTCCAGCGCGCCGCCGTTCTGGATCAGGACCGCCCCGCCGTCGGGATCGAGGAACGTGCGTCCCGCACGCCCGTCCCAGAAGACCTCGGGCGCGTAGGCCGCCATCAGGAACGAGTTCGCGCTGCGCGTCGTGACCTGCGGATCGAAGCCGAAAGCGGTGCTGGGCGCGAAGTCGTAGGTCGCGTCGGACAGCGCCACGCCGGGCGAGGCGCGCTTGTCGTCGAGCCCGCCGAAGGTCCCGTCGGGGCCCGGATGGAAGGCCAGACGCGGATCCCCGCCGCCCGCCGCCGGTCGGTGGCAGGTGCCGCAGGCCATCGTGTCGTCGCTGGAGAGCTGCTCCTCCCAGAACAGGATCTTCCCGAGCACGCGCTTGCCTTCCGTGACGGGATTCGCGGGCGGCGCGGGCGGCGGACCGAGCGGCGCCTGGGCCGCGTGCAGCGGAGCGACCAGGACCGGGCCGGCGAGCAGCGCCGGAACGAGGACGGCGAGGAGCGGACGATGGAGGGTTCGTGCGTGCATGAGGACCTCGATGGAGGGAAGGGGCTGCCCGACGCGCGCGAAGACTGGGCAGCGCACCTTGCGGGATCCTGAAGCCAGCGCCCGATCCCGCCCGCGCGCCCGCTTCAGACTTGCTTAGGATCGCCGGGGGACACCTGCCCCGGGAACCCGCGCATGCCCGAGAAGATCCTGTTGGTCGAGGACGACGAGCGCCTGGCCCGCCAGGTGCTGGTGCTCAGCGCGAAGACCGACACGGCCGTCAAGGTGCGCGCGCTCGAGCTCGGCGCCGATGATTACCTGACGAAGCCCTTCTGGCCGGAGGAGCTGGTGGCGCGCGTGCAGGCGCGCCTGCGCCGACCGACGGCCCAGCGAGACGGCCGTCTGGAGCTCGGACCCCTGACGCTCGACCTCCAGGCCCGCCGCGTGCTCCTGCACGGCGAGCCGGTCGAGCTGACGCGCGTGGAGTTCGAGCTGTTGCGCGCGCTCGCGCGCCGCCCCGGCGCGGCCGTGCAACGCGCCTGGCTGGTCGAACACGTGCTCGATCCCGAGCGCGAGGGCGGCGAGCGCACGCTCGACGTGCACATCTCGCGCCTGCGCAAGAAGCTCGCGCGCCTGCCCGACGCCATCACGACCGTGTGGGGCGTCGGCTACCGGCTCGAGCCCGGGAGCGGCGCGTGAGCCTGCGCCTGCGGCTGGCGCTGTCGCTGCTCCTGGCCGCCGTGCCGGTCGTGGGCGTCCTCGCCTGGCAGCACCGTCGGGTCGAGCGCGCGCAGGCCCGCGATGCGCTGGTGCAGTTCGCCCGCTTCCAGCTCGACGAGTTCGCGCGCGCGCGCTGCGAGGCCGATCCGGAGCACTTCCCGCCACCGCCCGGACCACCGCCCGGACCGCCGCCCGGAGCGCCGCCTGGAGCTCCGCCTGGAGCTCCGCCCCGGCCACCGTCCGCGCCGCCCGCCCTGGGACCGCGCGAGCACCCGGGCCCCCCGCGCCCAGCGCGCGAGCCCGCCCCGGGGGTCATCCAGTTCTGGACCTATTCGCCCGAGTTCGAGTCGGCGAACCCGCTCGCGCCGCGCTTCCCGGACGAGCTGCGCGTCGCCCTCGCGCACGGCGCGACCAGCGCCGACACGCACCTCGGCGAGGGCGGGCGCGCGCGGCTCGCGGTCGGCGTGCGCATGCCCTGGAACGCGGGGCCGTGCGCCGTCGTGCTCGTGCTGCGCCACGGGCCGCTGCCCCCCAGCTTCGCCGGGGTCTTCCTGGAGAACGCGTTGTTCCTGACGCTCGCGATGCTGGGCGCCGTGCTGCTCGCCGCCGGTCCGATCGTGGCGCGCGTGCGCCGGCTGTCGCGCGAGGTGCGCGAGAGCGCGGCCCGGAACTATGCCCGTCCGGTGGGCGTGTCCGGGCACGACGAGGTCGGCGAGCTGGCCGCGGCCTTCAACGCGGCCGGGGCCGAGGTCCACACGCACGTCGCCGCGCTCGAGGCGCGCGAGCGCGCGCTACGCGACTTCGTGGCCAACACCACGCACGACGTGATGCTGCCGCTGACGGTGCTGCAGGGCCACCTGATCGCGCTGAAGAAGCGTCTCGGGGCCCGGCCCGACGAGCTGGACGTGCTGCGCGACGCGCTCGAGGAGGCCCACTACCTGACCTCGCTGGTGCAGAACCTCGGCGCGGCCGCGCGCCTGGAGTCCGGCGTGGTCGAGCTGCAGCGGCGCCCGCTGGTGCTCGACGAGCTGGTCGAGCGCGTGCTCGCGCGCCACCGTCCGATCGCGCTCCAGAAGGAGCTCACGCTCGAACACGCGCTGCCCGGCGAGCCCCTCACGGTCGAGGCCGACGTGACCCTGCTCGAGCAGGCCGTCGGCAACGTCGTGCACAACGCCGTGCGCTACGGACGGCCCGGCGGACGCGTGCTGGTCAGCCTCGAGGAGCGCGGCCCCGACCGGTTCTCGCTGCGCGTTCTCGACGACGGCCCCGGTATCCCGGCCGAGGAGCTCGCGCGCCTGGGCGAGCGCTCGTGGCGCAGCGATGCGGCGCGCTCGCGTCATCCGGACGGGCTGGGCCTCGGGCTCTCGATCGCGCACGAAGTCGCGCGCCGGCATGGCTATGCGCTGGAGCTGCGCCGCTCGGAGCCGGGGGGCCTCGAGGTCGAGTTCGCGGGGCCGCGGCGCGGGGTCTAGGCCGGCGCGGACGGACGGACGAGCGAGTCCGCGTCGAGCCGAGGCGGCCTTGGGCGTTGCATCGCGGCCGGGTGTTCTCGACCCTGGGGGCGAATGAGCCCCTCCGTTCCCGCACCCACCTTGTTCGACGAGCTCGAGCCCGAAGCGATGCCCTCCAAGAAGACGAAGCCCAAGGCCGGAGCCGGAGCGGATCCCGCGGCCGAGCCCGCGGCAGGCGCGGCCAAGCGCAGCGCGGGCGAGCGCCCGACGAAGCGCGCCTCGGCCGAGGACATGGCCGGGCGCCAGCGCGAGATCTCGGTCTCGGAGTTCTTCACCAAGAACCGCCACCTCTTGGGCTTCGACTCGCCGCTGAAAGCCCTGCTCACGGCCGTCAAGGAGGCCGTCGACAACTCGCTCGACGCCTGCGAGGAGGGCGGGATCCTGCCGGAGATCGTGGTCGAGATCACGCCCACCGGCGAGGATCGCTTCAAGATCGCGGTCGAGGACAACGGCCCCGGCATCGTCAAGGAGCAGATCCCGAAGGTCTTCGGGAAGCTCCTGTACGGTTCGAAGTTCCACAAGCTCAGCCAGACGCGCGGCCAGCAGGGCATCGGCATCTCGGCCGCGTGCATGTACGGCCAGCTCACGACCGGCAAGCCCGTGCGCATCGTCTCGCGCACCGGCAAGAAGAAGCCGGCCTACGAGATCCTGATGTCGATGGACACGGCCCACAACAAGGCCGACCTGCACGGCGAGAAGGAGCTCGGCGACTGGCCGCGCGAGCATGGCACGCGCGTCGAGATCGAGATGGAGGCGCGCTACCAGAAGGGCCTGCGCTCGGTCGACATGTACGTCAAGCAGACCGCCATCGCCAACCCGCACGTGACCCTGACCTACGTGGACCCGGGCGGCGTGACCTCGGTCTACCCGCGCGCCACGAAGGTGCTCCCGCCGCAGGTCGAGGAGATCAAGCCCCACCCCCACGGGGTCGAGCTCGGGATCCTGATCGCGATGCTGAAGGAGACCAGCTGCCGTTCGCTGGCGGGCTTCCTGCAGGAGGAGTTCGTGCGCGTCGGGCGCAAGGTGGCCGAGGACATCTGCAGGGCGGCCAAGGTGTCGGAGAAGGCCTATCCGACGCGCATCGCGCGCGAGGAGGCGGCCGCGCTGCACGCCGCGATCCAGCAGACGAAGATCAGCGCGCCGCCCACGACCTGCATCTCGCCCATCGGCGAGGAGCTGGTGCTCTCGGGCCTCAAGAAGGAGATCGAGGCCGACTTCTACACCGCCGTCACGCGCCCGGCGGCCGTGTACCGCGGCAACCCGTTCCAGATCGAGGTCGGCGTCGCCTACGGCAAGCCCGGCGGCGTCGGGCTCGAGCTCACGGAGGAAGGCCGCATCACCAAGAAGAAGAAGAAGGACACGGAGGCTTCCGAGGACCTCGTGGCCGACGCCGACGAGCCGATCCGCATCCTGCGCTACGCGAACCGCGTCCCGCTGCTCTACCAGCAGGCGGCCTGCGCCGTGACCAAGGCCGTGATCCAGACCAACTGGCGCGCCTACGGCTTGCAGCAGCCCAAGGGCGGGCTGCCGATCGGCGCCTGCGCGGTGATGGTGCACATCGCCAGCGTGTGGGTGCCGTTCACCTCCGAGTCGAAGGAGGCCATCGCCAACTACCCGGAGATCCAGAAGGAGCTGCGCCTCGGCCTGCAGGAGGCCGGGCGGCGCCTCGGCGCCTACATCCGCAAGGGCCAGCGCCTGCGCAGCGAGTTCGACAAGCGCAGCTACATCGAGAAGTACATCCCGCACATCGGGATCGCGCTGCAGGAGATCCTCGATCTCTCGGTGCCCGAGCGCGACGAGACCGTCAAGACGCTCGAGGACGTGCTGCACAAGAGTCGCAAGTTCTAGCCCGGTCCGGGCTGGCGGCTCCGCGCGCCCGGCCCCCGTCCGCGTCATCCGCGCCGCGCCGAGGGCGAATTCCGGCGCGGGTGACACTACCGTATGCCCACCTCGGGCCACGCGCGGTGCGTGGCCGGGGAGCTCTCCCCTGCCGTTCGCGAGTGCATGAAGTCCAGCTCGCTGTTCCTCCGCAAGCTCAGCTCCTCCGCAACCCCCGCGGGCGAGGTCGGATTGAAGCGCACGCTCGGAGCCTTCGACCTGACGATGCTCGGCATCGGTGCGATCATCGGCGCCGGACTGTTCTCGAGCATCAAGGACATGATCACCGGCACGGCGGCGCTGCAGGGCGCGGGGCCGGCGGTGATCGTCTCCTACGCGCTCACGGCCATCGCCTGCGGCTTCGCGGCGCTGTGCTACGCCGAGATCGCGGCCATGGTGCCGGTCTCCGGTAGCGCCTACTCCTACACCTACGCCGCCTTCGGTGAGCTGCTCGCGTGGATCATCGGCTGGGACCTGATGATCGAGTACGCGATCGGGAACGTGTACGTGGCACAGAGCTGGGCCGACTACTTCCAGACCTTCCTGTCGGGTCTCAACGAATCCTGGCGCATACCGCTGTGGCTGACGCGCGACTTCCAGAGCGCCACGCACCTCGTGCGCGAGGCCAGCGCGGTCCTGGCGGCTCCCGAGGCGAGCGCAGGCGCCCACGCCGCCGCGCAGACGACCCTGGACGCCCTGGCCGCCGCGCCGCGCGTCGGGCAATGGGTCGTGGCGCTCAACCTCCCGGCCACGGGCATCGTGCTCGCGCTGACGGTGCTGCTCTACATCGGCGTGCAGGAGAGCGCGCGGGCCAACGCGGTCATGGTGCTGCTCAAGCTGGTCCTGATCGGCGCCTTCCTCGCGATCGGTGCGTTCCACGTCGATCCCGCGAACTGGCATCCCTTCGCCCCGAACGGCGCGCACGGGATCTGGCAGGCGGCAGCGCTCGGGTTCTTCTCCTACATCGGCTTCGACGCCGTCTCGACGGCGGCCGAGGAATGCAAGGACCCGCAACGCGCGGTGCCGCGCGGGCTGATCTGGTCGCTCATCATCTGCACGGTGCTGTACATGGCGACCGCCGCGGTCCTGACGGGCGTCGTGCCGATCGAGAAGATCACCTCCCAGGACCCGCTGGCCGAGGCCTTCCACGTGATGGGCCTCGAGGGCGGCGCGACGGCCTTCGCGTTCGGCGCGGTGATCGCCATGACGGCGGTGCTGCTGGTCTTCCAGCTCGGGCAGACGCGGATCTTCATGGTCATGGCCCGGGACGGCCTGCTGCCGGAAGCCTTCTCGCGCATCCATCCGAAGCACCGGACGCCCCACGTGAACACCTGGGTGACCGGCCTGCTGGTGGCATTCTCCTGCAACGTGATGACTCCGGGCCAGGCCATCGGGCTGTGCAACATCGGAACGCTCTTCGCCTTCATCCTCGTCTCGTTGGGTGTGATCGTGCTGCGCAGGCGCGAGCCCGACCGGCCGCGGCCGTTCAAGGTCCCGGGCTACCCCGTGACGCCGATCCTCTCGGCCCTGGCCTGCTTCGGGTTGATCCTCGGCCTGGAGCGTTCCAACTGGCTGCGCCTGGTGATCTGGCTCGCCATCGGGCTCGTGCTGTACTTCACGTACGGCTACAGGCACTCGGCGTTGCGCCGGGAATTGGCAGCGAGCGAGTCGAGCCGAACCTGAGGCGTCTTCAGCGACCAAGCAAGCCCATCGCCGGCGCGGGCGGGGCACTCGGCTGCAGCGGCGTCAAGAGCACGGTGCGCGCGCCGGCCTCGCCGGTGAGCGTCCCGGCGATCCGTCCGGCGGCGTCGATGCGCAGCGCCCGCAGGCTCCCGGCGCCGAGCGCGGGCACGAGCGCGGCCAGCTCGCTGACGCTGCCGTCGGGCGCCCAGCGCACCGCGGCCGACCCGCGCGCCGTGGCGGCGTAGCCGATGACCCAGCCGTGCTCGTTGAGGTCGAGCGCGCACGCGCCGCCCAGGGCCCGGCCCGCGGTCGGCCCGAGCAGCTCGCGCATGCCGCCCGCGCGGGTCCACAGGAAGGCATGCTCGCGCCCGCGCACGAGGCTGACGCCGACCACGCGCCCCTGCTCGTCGAGCGCGCGCGGATAGACCGCGCCGAGGCCGCGCGGGTCGAGGCTGCCGAGCGCGACCAGCTCGCCCTCCTCCCACAGGAAGGCGCGTGGCGTCCCCGCGGCGTCGTTCCGGTAGCCGACCACCTGCAGACGGTCGTTGATGTCGACCGCGCGCGTCAGGTCGGCCACGAAGCGCGCGCCGAGCTCGGGATCCCACAGCACGGCGCCGGGCGTGCCGGCCGGCTGGATCCCGGCGGTGCCGACGATCCAGCCGGCCTCGTTGAGCGCGCTCGGGAAGGCGCGCTGGCCGAGCGGCGTGAAGAGTTCCTCGATCACGCCGTCCTTCCAGCGATAGCCGCGCGTCAGGAAGGCCGCGCCCGGTTCCTCGCCGAAGCTGCCCACGAAGGTGCCGGCGTCGTTGACGTCCACGGCGCTGCAGCCGACCCAGCTGGAACTCCCCGGGAGCAGCATCGAGCCCGCGTCCGCGCGCCCGCCCAGCACGAGGCGGTATCCGCGCGGCGCCGTGTGTCGCCCGCGCGCGCCCTCCGAGGCGACCAGGAAGCCCGAGTCGGACAGGCCGACCGCCCCGAGCGAGGCCCCGGTCCCGTTCAGGCCCACGTCGCGCAACGTGTACTGGCGGGGTCCGCTGGCTCGAGCCGACCCAGAGGCACTCACCTGCGCCGGTTCCGAGGGCAGCGAGCGCCCGCCGGCCAGCGTCGCGACAACCAGGGCGATTCGTACGAGCATCGTTGCGGCGGCGGGAGCGCGGACGAGCGCTGCCCCCGCTAGCGCGACGGCCACACCGCGCCTACCCGGGCAAACCGAAGACCTACAAGATGTCGTCGTGAGGCTCGTCCGCGCGCGTGCTCATCCGTCGGCCGGCACGCGCACGACCAGCAGGGCCTCCAGCGCCCAGGCGCGCGCGTCGTGCGGGTCGGGCGCGTTCGGGGCGTGCTCGAGGAGAACCTCGGTGACGCGCGCGGCCGGGCTCTCGTTCTCGAGCGCCGCCAGGAACGCCCCGAGCTCGGCGCGCCCATGCCCCGCGAGGCCTTGGTCGCGCAGGAAGCAGCGCATCTCGTCCACGCCGGGTGTGGCCGCGCCCGGTCGCAGCTGGAGCTCGAGCTCCGCCAGCCCCTCGGCCGCCGCCGCGGCGTGCACGTAGTCCTCGATCCCGACGTTCGTTGGCAGCGCCCCCGCCAACGGAACCGATACGCGCGCGCGCCGCGTTCCGGGCGAGGCCGACGCGGGCGTGTACTCGAGACGCAGCGCATCGGAGTAGGAGAGCAGTTCCTCGCCGCCGGCGGGCGTCCAGCCCGGCGCCCCCAGCACCGCGCGCGCGCGCTCGGTCGTCACCGGCTCGGAGGCGAGCGGCCGCCGCGCGTCGAGCTCCAGCGCCGCGCGCAGCCCATCGAAGGCCGCGCGCGCCCGCGCCGGTCGCGGCGTAGACCGTCAGGTGCAGGTAGACGCGCACCCGCCCGGCCGGGGCCGAGTGCAGCTCGAGCGTGCTGGCCTCGAGCGCACGCACCTGCACCAGCGCGTCGACGGGCTGCGAGGCCGCCAGCTGTTCGAGCGCGTGGACCGCGCCCGCCAGCGCCGAGGGCGGCAGCCGCGGCGCGGCGCTGGAACGGGGCTCGACCGGCGCCCCGGGACGCGCGGCGCAGGCCCAGGAGCCGAGGCAGAGCCCCGCGCCGACGCCGGCGAGCACCAGAGCGAGGAGCGAAGGGGTGGGCTTCATCGAGGGCTGCGCGGCGACCGAGCGGGCGGACCCGCGGGCGGAGCGCTGCCCGCGAATCTACCGCGCGCGCCCGGCGCGCAGGCGCGCTTCCCGCTGGACTCGTCCGTGGCGAGGCCGCAAGCTCGCGCGCCATGGCCAAGAACCAGCAACCCGACCCGCAACCCGCCAAGGCACGCCGCAAGCCGCACCTCGACGAGCTCGACAAGAAGACCCTGGCGCTGATCCGCGGCACGGCCGAGCGCGTGCACAAGAAGATCGACGCGCGCGGCCTGCCCGAGCTGCGTTTTCCCGAGCGCTCGCTCGGCAACGTGAAGTACGACCAGAAGGTCGGCTACTTCGAGCTCGGCAAGCACACCAAGCAGCGCGCGCTGTCGGTCAACACCGTCAAGAACTTCGCCCAGACCCTGCGCCTGATGTCGATCAGCAAGGAGATGGTCGAGAACGACGACTTCGCCACCAAACGGGAGGCCTACTACGTCTCCAAGAACTGGGGCGACTGCAAGTTCGACGACCAGCCCGAGTCGGACGCGGTCATGGACGACATCGAGGCCCTGGCCTCGCTCGACGGGCTCAGCCGCGAGCAGCTGCGCTTCTACCCCGAGGAGCACGGCGGCTCGGTGGCCGGCAAGATGGTCGTCATCGACCGCGACCCCGAGACCGGCCGCGAGGTGCGCATCGACTGCCAGGGCTTCGGCACGGGCTCGTACTCGATCCCGCATTCGGTCGAGCACCTGAAGTTCGAGACGGACGCCAAGTTCGTGCTCGCGATCGAGACCGGGGGCATGTTCCAGCGCCTGAACAACCACAAGTACTGGCAGACCGCGTCCTGCATCCTGATCGAGACCGCCGGCGTGCCGACGCGCGCGACGCGCCGCTTCATCCGCATCCTCTCCGACCAGCACAAGCTGCCCGTCTACGCCTTCGTCGACTGCGACCCCTACGGCATCGCGAACATCTACCGCACGCTGAAGGTCGGCTCGGGCAACATGGCCCACATCAACCGCTTCTTCTGCGTGCCCCAGGCGCAGTTCCTGGGCGTCACGCCGCAGGACATCATCGACTTCAAGCTCCAGGACGCGACCCACAAGCTGCAGGAGGTCGACATCAAGCGCGCCAAGGACGCGCTCAAGAACGACCCCTTCTTCCAGGCCCACAAGCCCTGGCAGAAGGCCCTCGAGCAGATGCTCAAGATGGGCGTGCGCGCCGAGCAGCAAGCGCTCGCGAAGTGGGGACTGAACTACGTGATCGAGGAGTACCTGCCGGCGAAGCTGAAGAACCGGAAGGGGTTCTTGCCGTGAAACGGACAGCATGACCAAGCTGACTCAGCAACAGATCCGCGACCTCGCGCGAAGGATGGTCGGCCGCTCTCCCGGAGGCATCCGCTACTCGGAGTTGGTCGAGCAAATCGCTACCCAACACATCCAAACCCCGCGGAACACGATTCACGGCTCAGTTTGGGATCTGGCCACGCGGTACCCCGAGCAAATCAGCAAGCCCTCTCGCGGGCTGTTCATGCCCGCCGGCGTTGCTTCCGGGGCCGGAAAGACGGAACCAAAGGAGAAGCCGCCAGAGCCGACACAGGAGCGAGCCTTCTACAAGAGCTTCGCCGACTTCCTCGAAAAGGACCTCGATGAGGTCACGATAGCCGCGGAGCTCGGAGGTGCAGGGCTCAAGAGCAAGTGGGGCACACCGGATGTGGTTGGCGTGTACAAGGCCCGCGCCGCAGACATCGTCAAGTTCTATCCAGAGGTCGTGTCCGCTGAGCTCAAGATTGACCCACGCTCTTCGATCGAAGCCTTCGGCCAGGCCATTGCGTACCGGCTGTTCTCGACGAAGTCCTACATCGTGATGCCGACGACGATTTCAGAGGAGGACAAGAGTCGGCTGGAGGCTCTCTGCATGCTTTTCGGCATTGGCTTCGTCTTGTTTGCTCCAGACCCAAGTCATCCGAAGTACACGATCCGCACCAAGGCCCAGCGATTCACACCGGATACGTTCTACGTCAACACAATCACGAGCTGTTCGAAAAGCTGTTCGGTTGACGTGTGCGCGCGCCCATGGCATCAAATATCCTCCGGGCGTATCCCTGTTCTCTTCGCAAGACGGACGAGAGCGCGAGGCCCGACCTCCTCTCCGTCGTGGTAAGCGAAGACGCAGGTCGGCCAGCCCCTGCGGACCAGGACTCGATGGGATCCGACCTGCCGCTGGATCGACCAACCGATCCGGAGGAGCGCGGCCAGGACCCGTCGAGCTTAGCAGCTCGAGAAGGGGGTCACGCCGCGGTGAAGGAGATGTCCTGCAGTTCTGGGCCGGCTTCACCGTGCTCGAGGCGATCGGCGAGCACACGCAAGGCAAGAGCCTGGGCGCGGGCCCGCGCTTCGGACTCCGTCTCACCATAGACGAGCACGCCGGGAAGCTCCGGCACCTCGGCCAGCCATCGGCCGTCGGTCTCGAGCTCGGTCTCGATGCGCAGGATCATCTCGTGGGGCTTGCCCGAAGGCAGCTTGCTCATTGTAGCCGTCCTTTCCTGTCTCGCATGACCGGGAGAGGACTCAGGCGGTAACGGGTCATCTCAACTCTCACTGCCCCACTCTGCCCCTGTGGCCAGCGCATGAGGCACGCCCCCCCAGTAGCCTTCCTCGGCACTCCTCGCGTGCGCTAGGCTCGGGCTTCGCCATGACGCCCGCCCTCCCTCTCCTCGCGCTCGCGCTGCTCGGGCGCGTCGGCCCGCAGGAGGTGAAGCCCGCTCCCGCCCCGCCGTCGCTCGCGCGCGCGGGCGAGGCCTTCGCCGAGCTCGCGGCGGCTTGCGCGGTGGACGGCGGCAAGCTCTGGGGCGTGCCCGTGTGCGGGCCGGTGCTGCTGGTGGATCCGGCCACGCGCGCGGTGGCGGCCGGCCAGGCCGACGCGGAGGGGAAGCTCGTGGCGCGCGACGGCATCTTCATGGGCACGCTGCCGGCGGACAAGCCGATCGCGAACGCACCGGTCGAGTGGGCCGGCGTGCGCTGGGCGATGGTGATGGCGCCGTACCTCGGCGAGACGCGCGCCGAGCGCGTGGCGCTGCTCGCGCACGAGTCGTTCCACCTCTTGCAGCCGGCGCTCGGGCTCTACGCCTTCGCGGCCGAGACGGCGCACCTGGACGCGCTCGAGGGACGGCTGTGGCTGCAGCTCGAGTGGAACGCGCTCCAGGTGGCGCTGGCCTCCCCCGCCGGGAGCGCGGCGCGGCGCGCGGCCGTGCAGGACGCGCTCGACTTCCGTGCGGCGCGGCGCGCGTATTTTTCGGACGCAGCCGAGCGCGAGAACGCGCTCGAGATCCGCGAAGGGCTGGCGAGCTACAGCGGCCTCCGGCTCGCGGGCCAGGGCGATGCCGAGGTGGCGGCGTACGTCGCCGCTCGGCGCGCCAAGGAGCAGGGCTTCGTGCGCTCCTTCGCGTATTTCAGCGGGCCGCTCTACGGCTACCTCCTCGACGGCGCGCTGCCGGACTGGCGCGTGGGGCTGGACAAGACGAGCGACCTCGGCGCGCGGCTCGGCGAAGCCCTCGCGCTCACGCCGAGCGCCGCGCGCGCCGGGGGCCGCGCCCCGCAGCACGGCGGCGACGCGCTGCGCGCGGCCGAGGAGAGGCGCGAGCGCGAGCGTCGGGAACGTCTCGCGCTCTGGCGCAAGGCGCTGGTGGACGGCCCCGTGCTGGTGCTCGACCTGACCCTGGTCACCTCCGGCACGATGGACACGCGCAAGGTGCACGCCTTCGACGAGGGCCGCACGCTCTACACCGAGCGCAAGCTCCGGGCGAAGTGGGGCGTGCTCGCCGTGCACGACGGTGCGCTGCTCGAGGACACGCGCACGCGCGAGGGCCGCGTCGCGCTGACCGGCGCCGCGTCGGACCACCAGAGCGGCCCGGGCTGGACGCTCGAGCTCGCCCCCGGCTGGGCCTTCGCCCCGGGGGCCCGCACGGGCGATCTCGCGCTGGTCGAGCGCCCGTAGCCAGCCCCCCTCGTCTCCGGCGCAACACGCGCGGCACCGATCCCTTACCGCGTCCTGGCGGCAGCGCGCGGCGCGCGCCCTATCGTCGGCGACATGCACCCGTTGCTCGCCCTGCTGTGTCCGCTGCCGACTCCGATTTCGGGCCACGACGACTGGAACGGCTGGCGCGGTCCGCGCGGCGACGGCACGGCCGAGGGCTCGCCGCCGATCGAGTGGAGCGAGCACAAGAACCTGCGCTGGAAGGCGGCGCTGCCCGGCGCGGGGCTCTCCTCCCCGATCGTGTGGGGTGAGCAGGTCTTCGTCACGACCGCCGTGCCCACCGGCAAGAAGCGCGCGGGCGAAGTGGGCGCGGGCTTCCTGCGACCGTTCGAGCTCGAGGAGCAGGAGTTCCTGGTGCTGGCCTTCGCGCGCGCGAGCGGTCGAGAGCTGTGGCGCAAGCGCGTCCACCTGGCCATGCCGCACGAACCCACGCACCCGACCAACACCTACGCCACGCCCACCCCCACCACCGACGGCGCGCGCGTGTACTGCTCGTTCGGATCCTACGGCGTGTACGCGCTCACGCCGGCGGGCGAGCTGGTCTGGCAGGTCGACCTCGGCGACCTGAGCAACCGCGGACACGGCGAGGGCAGCTCGCCGCTGCTCTACGACGGGAGCCTGATCCTCCAGTGGGCGCACTGGGGCGAGAGCTTCGTGATCGCGCTCGACGCCGCGAATGGCCAGGAGCGCTGGCGCGCGCCGATTCCGGAGGGCAACAACTGCTCGACGCCGCTGGTCGTGCACGTGGACGGGGACGACCAGCTCGTGGTCACGGGCAAGCGCACGAGCGCCTTCGATCCGCGGACCGGGCGCGAGCTGTGGTCCCTCGGGGAACCGAGCGGCAACACCGCGATGGCGAGCGCCGTGGCGCTGGGTGAACTCGTGCTGGTCCCGGGCGTCGATCGCGGCGACCTGCGCGCCCTGGTCGCGCTGCCGGGCGGCGAGCCGGCCGAGCTGCTCTGGTCGCGGAGATCCAGCGACAACATCCCCTCGCTGCTCGCCCAGGGCACCCACGTGTACTTCCTGAAGGGCGATTCCGGCCAGCTCACGGTGCTGGACTCGGCCAGCGGCGAGGTCGAGTACGGCCCCGAGCGCCTGCAGGGCGTGAGCGAGGCCTGGGCCTCGCCCGTGCTCGCCGGTGGCCGGCTGTACGTGGCCGGGCGCGACGGCAAGGTCGAGGTGCTCGCGCTCGCGCCCGCGGTCCGCACCCTGGCCGTGAACGCGCTCGAGGACGCCTTCGACGCCTCGCCGGCCGTGGCCGGGGACGAGCTGTTCCTGCGCGGCAAGAGTTGGCTCTACTGCCTGGCGGAACCGGACCCGAAGTAGCGACCCGCTGGCCCTCGTCGTACCCGCGTCGCTCCAGGACACTGGCTCGGGACTCCCATGCCCTCGACCTTCGTACGCAGCTTCGCGGGACTCGGGCTGTGCCTCCTCGGCGCCGCACTCGCCGCCGGAGGAACGGGCGATCCGATGGACGAGCGCGCCGCGCAGCTGAGCCGCGCGCTGCGGCCAGAGTTGCGCGAGCGGGCCTCGTTCTCCTTCGCCGACGCACGCAGGGTCGAGTGGCAGTATCACTACTACGACTGGCCCGGCGTGACCCTCGGCGAGCTGGAATCGGCCGAGCAGCAGGGGTTCGATCGGCTCCTGCGCAGCGCGCTCTCGGAGCGCGGGCTGGCCAAGGTGAGAGGCGTCCTGCAGCTCCAGGGAATCATCCACGAGGAGTCCGGCCGCGTCGCGGAGCGTGATCCTGGGCGGTACTCGCTCGCCTTCTGGGGCGTGCCCGGTGGAAGCGATCCCTGGAGCTGGCGGCTCGCGGGCCATCACCTCGCGCTGAACTACACCCTCGCCGGAGGCGAGGTCGCCGGGACGCCGTTCTTCCTCGGGGCGTATCCGGCCGAGGTCCGCTCCGGCCCGCACGAGGGCCTGCGCGTGCTGCACGAGGAAGAGCGTCTCGCGCGAGCGCTCCTCGCGAGCCTCTCGGCGGATCAGCGTGCGCGCGCGGTGCGCGCCGAGGGACGGCCGGGCGACGTCCTCTTCGGCCCGGGGCAGGATCCGGCCGAGGCCCGTCCCGACGGGATCCCGGCGGCGGAGCTCACGCAAGAGCAGCGCGCGCTGCTCGAGCCATTGCTGCGCGAGTACATCGGGAACCTGCGTCCGGATCTGGCCGAGCGCGAGCTCGCGCGCTGTCGCGAGGGCTTCGCCGCGATCCACTTCCTGTGGCTCGGGTCCACCGAAGTCGGGCAGCCCTTCTACTACCGGCTCCACGGCCCACACTTCATCGTCGAGTTCGACGTGACGGGCGTGAACCACGTCCACGCGCTGTGGCGCGACCTCGAGCGGGACTTCGGCGGGGATCTCCTGAGGCGTCACGTCGAGCGGGAAAGGCGCTAGGGACCCGCGCCGAGGCCCGCGCGCCGCCTCGATCGACGGACACGGGACGACTCCCCGAGCCGCGAGAGTCGGGTACAATGACGCCCCCTGTCTGCCCGGCGCGTGGTCCGCGCCCGACTTCGAGCGTCCGCGAGCACGAGAAAGCGCGGCCTTGGAGCGCTCGTCTCACCGAACCCCGCGAACCCCATGTCCAAGATCTGGTCGAGGATCCGCGGGCTCGGCATGTCGCTCCCGCCGCGGAAGGTCACCAATGCCGACCTGTCCGCGATGATGAACACTTCGGACGAGTGGATCCGCAAGCGCACCGGCATCGCCGAGCGCTACTGGGCCGAGCAGACGGAAGGGACCTCGGTCTCGGACCTCGCCAAGGAGGCCAGCGAGCGCGCCCTCCAGGACGCAGGCATCGCGCGCGAGGAGATCGACCTGATCGTCTTCGCCACGCTCAGCCCGGACGCGGCCTACCCGGGTTCGGCCTGCTTCCTGCAAGGCAAGCTCGGCATCCCCGGCATTCCGGCCCTCGACATCCGCCAGCAGTGCACGGGCTGGATCTACGGGCTCTCGATCGCGGACCTGTACGTGCGCTCGGGCCAGTGCCGCAACGTGCTGCTGGTCGGGGCCGAGATGCAGTCGAAGACCCTGGACATCTCGACCCGCGGGCGCGGCATGACGGTGCTGTTCGGCGATGCGGCCGGCGCCGCGATCGTCTCCGCCACCGAGCTCGACGGCGACCTGAAGGCGGACGCGCGCGAGTCGCGCGTGCTCTCGTGCCACCTGCACGCCGACGGCCGTCACGCCAAGGACCTGCTGTGGGCCTCGCCCGGCAGCGCGAATCGTGTCTGGAACCCGCCCGAGCTCCAGGGCGAAGCGCCCAGCTACCCGCAGATGGACGGGCGGCTCGTGTTCCAGCACGCCACCAAGCGCATGCCAGAGGTGGCGCTCGAAGCCCTGGCGCGGCACGGTCTGGTGCCGAACGACGTGGACCTGTTCGTCAACCACCAGGCCAACAAGCGCATCGACGACCGCTTCGCGACGGCGCTGGAGGTCGCGCCCGAGCGCGTGGTGAGCTCGATCGCGAAGTACGGCAACACCACCGCCGCGACGATCCCGCTCGGCCTGTTCGAGGCCCGCAAGCAGGGCCGCCTCCGGCCGGGCATGCTGGTGTGCTCGGCCGCCTTCGGCGCCGGCTTCACCTGGGGCGCGGCGCTGTATCGCTGGTAGGGTCGGCGCGGGCCTCGACCGCCTTGGTCCTCTCCGTGAGGCTCCGCGTCCTCAGCGCCTCCGCGGTTCCTTCCGAGAAGCCTCGCCTCCCGAATGGGCGCTCAGTACAGGTCGGAATCGCCCATCGTGACGGTCCAGTGCGCCTTGGCCCACTCCAGCTCGAAGTGCGGGCTGAACACCATGATGCACAGGTTGAAGGGCGTCGGTTCCTCGAGCAGTCCCAGCGCGCGCAGGGTGGGATGGAGCGCCATGTTGGGCGTGACCCAGGTCTCCAGGCGCCGACCGCCCAGGCCATGGGCCAGGCGCGCGACCGCCGCCAGTAGCCCGGCCACGGCGCTCCGATCGCCGCCGCGCCCGACCCAGTCGACGACCGGCACGATCGGCTGGTCCATCCAGCCGCGGCGGAACACGCAGCCGCCCACGAGTTCGCCGCCGCGCCGTGCCAGCATCGTCCCGTACGGATTCCCCGGCCAGTCGCGGTAGCGCCAGCGCAGGTACGCGGCGTCGCGCCAGACCCCCAGCTCGACCTCGTCGCGCGTGCGCTCGAAGAGCTCGGCCAGCTGGTCGAACCCGGCCGCGCCCCCCTCGCGCACCTCGACCTCGCCAGCGAGCGCGGCGAGCGGCTCGATCCACTCGGGCGCCAGCAGGCCCACCTGACTCGGCATCGGACAGTGCACGGGCTGGTAGCCGATGATGCGCGTGCCGACGGGGAAGGCCTTCTGGTTGGGCAGGCCCCACATGATGTCGTTGAATGGCCGCGGACCGGGCGTGCAGTACTCCTGGATGAAGGCGCTCGCGACGGTCACGAAGACGCTGTTCTTGCGCAGGCTGCCGCGCCAGGCCGGGTCGACGCAGGTGTCCACCGGCTGGCTGCTCCAGCGGCGCTGTCCGCGCGCGCACAGCCAGGCCGGGATGGCCGAGTAGTTCGCGATGATCTTCCGCTCGGGGTCCAGCGCCACGAAGATCTGCTGACCGGCCGGATTCTCGG
The DNA here is from genome assembly GCA_964631945.1 of uncultured Planctomycetaceae bacterium. Lineage (GTDB taxonomy): Bacteria > Planctomycetota > UBA1135 > UBA1135 > JABFRZ01. The sequence continues at coordinate 17,364 of CAZWAY010000011.1, read as the reverse complement.
CGTAGATGTGGCGCCAGACCTCCAGCGTGCGCGGGACGAAGCCCGGGTTGCCCTCCGCGAAGACCCCGTTGAAGAGGCGCAGGATGCCCTCCTCGTCCCCGGGCTCGTACGGCCGCACCGTGAACTGGCTCACGCCGACCCTCCCTCGCGGCGCGCGCGCGCGAGCGGCTCGTCCCGCCGTCGCGGAGCGAAGTGCGGGTTCGTGCGCGGGAGGACGGGAGGCATGGGGAGCCCCGCGCGCGGAACGCGCTCGCAGGCGGCGGGAGGATACCGGGGCGGACGTCTGGAGCGTGAGGACCTCATCGACCCGGCGGCGGCACAGCGGGATCAGGCCGCCTGATCGCGTCCGGCGCCCCCCGCGCGCCCGAGCCAGCGCTCGCACGTCTCGAGCAGCTTGTGCTTGTCGATCGGCTTGACGGCGTAGTCGTCGCAGCCCGCATCGAGGCACTTCTGGCGATCCTCGGCCATGGCATGGGCGGTCAGGGCCACGATCGCGAGCGTACTCCCGCGCTCGCGCAGCGTACGCGCGAGCGTGTAGCCGTCCATCTCGGGCATCTGGATGTCGGTCAAGAGGAGCGCGTGCGGCCGGCCCTCGCCCGTGGCGCGCTCGAGCTGCTCGAGCGCCAGGCGCCCGTTGGCGACGATGTCCACCTCGGCCCCGGCCCGGCGCAGGTGGTAGGCGATCAGGAACTGGTTGTCGCGCCCGTCCTCGGCCAGCAGGATCCGCCCGACGAGACGGCGCGGGGCGGGCCGCGCGCGCGGAGCGGGACGCGCGCTCGTGGCCTCGAGACTGGAGAGCGACTCCGCGCCGGGCGCGGGCACGAGCGGCAGCTCGAGACGGAAGCACGAGCCCTGTCCGGGCGCCGTGCGTTGCAGCAACACGGCCCCGCCCAGGAGCTGCGCCAGGCGCTGCGAGATCGCCAGGCCCAGCCCGGAACCACCGTGCCGGCGCGTGACGCTCGCGTCGCCCTGTCCGAACGAGCTGAAGATCCGCCCGGCCTGCTCGAGCGTCAGGCCCGGTCCCGTGTCCTCCACATCGATCAGCAGGCGCGGCTTGCCGGCCACCGACTCCTCGCGCGCGCTCACGGTGATGCTGCCCGTCTCGGTGAACTTGACCGCATTGCCCACCAGGTTCACCAGGATCTGACGCAGGCGCGTGGGGTCGCTCAGGATGCGCTCGGGCAGCGGGCTCGCGAGCCGCGCGCTGAGGGTCACGCCCTTCTCGGCCGCGCGCGGGCGCATCAAGCTCTCGATCTCGTTCAGGATCGCGGCCAGCGAGGTCTCGACCGCCTCGACCGTCATCTTGCCGGCCTCGATCTTGGAGAGGTCGAGGATGTCGTTGATGACCGTCAAGAGGTGCTGTCCGGCACCCTGGATCGTGTCGATGGTCTCCAGACGCCGGTCGGGCGCGCGGGACAGATCGCCGTCGTCGCGCAGCAGCTCGGCGTAGCCCAGGATCGCGGTCAACGGCGTGCGGATCTCGTGGCTCATGTTGGCCAGGAACTCCGACTTGGCGCGGTTGGCGGCCTCGGCCGCCTGGCGCGCCTCGACCAGCTCGTCGGCCGCGCGCTTGCGCTCGGTGATGTCGCGCAGGAAGGCGCTGAACAGCACGCCATGCGCGGTCTGCACGTGGGCGATCGCGAGCTCGACCGTGATGCGCGTGCCGTCCTTGCGCACGGCCGGGACCTCCAGGCGCCGCCCGAAGACCGAGCTCTCGCCGCTCTCGAGGTAGCGGGCGAGCCCGGCCTGGTACAGCGGGCGCTGCTCGTCGGGCAGGATCAGCTCGTGCAGCGGGCGTCCGAGGGCCTCGGGCGCGCTCCAGCCGAAGGTGGCCTCGGCCTGGGCGTTCCACGCGCTCACCAGCCCGAAGCGGTTCATCGACACGACCGCGTCCATGGCCGTGTCGATCACGGCGCGCAGGCGCGACTCGCTGCGCGCCAGGGCATCGGCCATGCGCAGGCGCGTGACGGCCGCGCCGAACGAGACGGCCACGACCCGCGCCGCGCGCACCCCGATCGTCGTGATCGCGCCCGGCGCGGAACCGTACAGCATCAGCTTCCCGACCACGCCGGTCTCGCCCATGACCGGCACGAAGGCCAGCGTGCCGATGCGCTCGCGCCGCAGTAGCTCGCGGAAACCCGCCAGCGAGGCCTCGACCCCGACGTCCGGGACCACGATCGGCTCGGCCTCGGGCGCGTCCTGCTTCCACGGGCAATGGCCCTCGACCGCCAGGCGGTACTCGTCGCTGAGCCCACGCCAGCCGACGAAGCGGCACACGCCATCCTCGCCGAACAGGAGCACGGCCGTGCGCGCGAGCCCGGTCGAGCGCTGCAGCGCATCGTTGACGGCCTCGGCCGCCTCGGCCGCGTCGACCGCGCGCGCCAGGGCCGTGGTCACCGCCAGAGCCGCGGCCTGCTCGACCTCGGCCTGACGCTGGACGGCGGTGTCGATCAGCTCGGACTCGTGCCGGTGGCGGGACAGGAACTCGACCTGCGTCGAGTCGGGCGGCGGTTCGAGCCGGCGCGCGCGGGCCTCGGCACGCGCAGCCGCGGCGAGGCGCAGCAGGATCGGCGGGCCCGCCAGGAGCACGAACCCGGCGCTCTCGAGCAACCAACCTCCGAACCCTCCCCCCACCAGCCCCAGCTCGTGCGCGAGCCCGATGGCCGCGCCGGCCAGCGCCAGCGCGAGCACGAGTTCGAGCGCGAGGCGCGGGGTTTCGAGGAAGCGCTTCATCCGAGCGACCGAGGGGCCGCCGAGTCCGCTCTATCGGCAGAAAACGCCGCTCGCCTGGCGCTCGGAGACGCGGCCCGAACGATGGAGGCCTGGCCGGACTCAGGGGCGCGCCAGGATCCGCGCCAGCAGGTCCCCGAAGGCCTGCGGCGCCTCGAGCATCGGCCAGTGGCCGACTCCGGGCAGGACCTCGGCCTCGAAGCGCGGCGCGTACTTCTGGTTGGTGTCGAGCTTGGTCGGGTTCCGGTCGGACTGCAGCGCATGGATCGGGAGGTCCAGGGCCCGCAGGGCGGCCTTCAGGTCGAAGTCGCGCGCGCGCTCGAGCATCGGCACGGCTCGCCGCGGATCGGCCGCGCGGGCCTCGGCCAGCACGCGCGCGACGACCTCGGGCGGCGAGCTCGGAGCGAACAACATGCCGCGGAAGAAGCCCTCGACCGCGCTCGGGAAGTCGGCCCGCAGCCCGCCGAAGAACTGCGCCCAGACCTCGGGCGGCAGGTCCCATTCGACGTCGTTCAGCGTGTCGATCGGAACCAGCAGCTCGACGCGCGGCCCGAGCACGCGCGCGGCCTGCACCGTGATCGTGCCGGACATGGAGTGCCCCAGCAGCACGACGTGCTCGAGCTCGAGCGCGCGCACCACCGCGGCCACGTCCTCGGCGAAGCGCTCGACCGTCCAGTCCTCGCGCCCATGGCCCGAGCGCCCGTGCCCGGCGAGGTCGAGCGCCACCACGCGATACTCGGGCGCGAAGCGCTCCATCATCGGCCGCCACCACTCCGCGTTGCCGAGCCAGCCGTGCACGAAGACGAGCGCGCGCGCACCCTGGCCCCCCGCCAGGTAGTGGATCGGGACGCCGTCCGCAGAGCTCGCCGTGCCGTCGCGCAGGGCGAGATCCCGGGCCGGCGCGGGCGCGCAGGGAGCACAGCGGCAGGCCGGAGCGCAGAACGCGAGCACGAGTGCCAGCAGGGGTCGCAGGACCATGCCCACAGTGTCCCCGATCGCCGCCGGCCATCCAAGCCGGAGGGCCGCCGCGCTGCGCTGGCTAGGCCGCGCGGCGGGCCTGCTCGAGCTCCTTCAGCAGCGGCTCGATCTCGGCCGTCAGCGTCTGGCGCGCCACGACGATCTGCTGGGCGGCGCTGCGCAGGCGCGCCGGACCGTCGAGCAGCTTCTGCACCAGGTCCGCGTGGCGCTTCTGGGTCGCGCGTTCGAGCGCCGCGCGCGCCTCGGGATCCACGCCCTTGCTCGGGTCGAAGACGAAGCGCGATTCCTGCAGCGCGCGCCAGGCGAAGAGCGCCTTGCGAGCCGGATCGGACAGCGAGCGCACGCTCGAGAGCGAGGGCAGCGAGACCTCGTCGGCGGTCTCGATGCCGTAGGACTCGAGCACGGCCTTGGCGCCGCGGTCGAGGGCCGGCAGCTTGGCCTCGGCGATGCGCTGCTTGCGCAGGTACGCATCCAGCTGGTACTGGCGGCGCTTGACGTTGAGCTCGGCCAGGCCCTGCGCGTGCTGCTCGTCCAGCCCGTCGAGCTCGGCCCGCGCGTGCTCGAGCTCCGCGCGGCGCTCCTGGAAGGCGCGCGCCGAGGCCTTCTCGCCCCAGCGCCGCACCAGGCCGCGCGCGCGCTTCGAGAGCGCGGCTCCACCGGGCAGCTTCTTGCGCCGCACCCACAGGGCCGGCACCAGCAAGAGACACAGGAGCGAGTACCCGCCCGAGGCCGTGAACAGCGTCACCGTGAGCAGGCCCGCGAGCACGCTGCCCGCCCAGCGCAGCGCGCGTCCGCGTGCCGCCGCGCCGCACTCGCGCGCGAAGGCCACCAGCGGCGCCGGCAGCTCCGCCGCCGGGCCCGGCGCCTCGACCGCCACGATCTCCTTCCACAGCGTCGGCAGGTGCACCGAGACCGGCCGCCGGCCGGCGCCCTTGCCGAGCAGCGGCTGGTGGAACAGCGCCAGCTCGGTCTGGCGGTCGATGGCGCAGAACGGGCACGCGTGGCCCTTCAGGTAGGCGTGGCTCGGGTTGGTCCGGCAGCGCTGGACCAGGCGCTCGAGCTCGTCCAGGGCCGCGGCCCAGCGCGTCGCGCTCGGCCGGCCCTCCTTGGCGCCGCGCGGCGAGAAGGCCTGCTCGAACAGGCGCGCCACGTCGCGCGTGACGCAGCCGAGCTCGAGCGCGGCCGGCGGCGGACGCATGCCGCGCGCCTCGGCCTCGGCCCCGTACACGAAGCGGAACTCGCGGATCGCGCGCTCGAGCGGCATGTCGCCGGCCTTGCCATAGGAACCCGAGAACGGGTGGCGGGCCATGAACAGGAGCTGGAAGACCAGCACCGCCAGGCCGAAGCCGTCGTGGGCCTGGGTGCGCGCGAGGCCGCGGAAGCTCGTGACGCCCTGCAGCTCGGGCGGCTGGTGCGTCAGCACGCCGACGTCGCAGGCGAAGCGCTTGCCGCCGTGCTGGATCTGGAAGCCGTCGCAGTCGATCAGGCGCACCAGCGCGCGCTCGGACACCAGCGCCACGCGGTCGTTGACGTCGCCCACCACGTGTCCGTGCGCGTGCACGACCGCGAACGAGCGCGCCAGGTTGGCGGCGGCGCGGATCAGGAACGGCCAGCCCGCCAGCGGAAAGGCCGCCAGCCGGCTGCGCGGGCCGTACAACAGGTGGATGTCCTTGTGGTCGTCGACGCGCGGCATGACCACGCCGATCGGCGTGCCGCCGGGGGTCGCGCGCAGGAGCTCCACCGGCCAGGCCGCCACGCGGATCAGCTCGTCGGTGCGCGCGGCCACCATGGCCTCGAGCTTGGCGGCCTTCTCGGGGCTGGGCGGCTGGTGGTAGACCTTGGCCACCAGGCCGGGCCGGCCCTCGAGCTCGTGGATCCGACCCTCGCCGCCCTTGGCCAGCTCGCGTCCGAGCGCGACCTCGGTGGCCGGCTTCCTGGCGTACGGACTGCGCGCGCGGCTCATGCCCCGCGCCCTTCCCGGAGCTCGCGCGGCCAGCTGGCCCCGAGCGCGGCGTGCGGCTCGACCGGCGCCGGGCGCACGGGTCGCGGCTCGGGCGCGCGCCGGCTGGCGAGCACCAGCGACTTGTCGTCGTCGGTGCGCGTCTCGATCGCGCGCGAACCGAGGAAGCGCGCCAACGAGTGCGAGAGGGCCGGCGAGCGTCCTGGCAACGCCCAGCGCACGGCCACGAACATCGGCTCGAAGAAGCGCGCGTGCGCGAGCTTCTTCTTGCCGTCCAGCACCAGGCCCTGCAGCCCGTCCGAGAACAGCGCGAGCTCCTCCACGGCCCCGTCCCAGGCGGCGCACTCGAGGCGCTCGTGCGCCCCCGCCTCGGTCACGAAGCAGGTCTGGTTCAGGTACTCGCCCTGCTGCGGCCAGAAGACCCAACCGTAGCTCCCCGGCACGGCCGTCTGCGTGTGCACGTCGGGCGAGACCACGATCGCGCCGTCGCCGATCTGGGCGAAGAGCGCGCGCCGCGCGCCGACCACGGCGAACAGCAGCGTGCAGGCGAATTCGCGCTCGGGCCGGCGCACGTGGCGCGCCACGCGTGCCAGGCGCACCTGGATGCGTTCCAGCACGCCGAGCGCGAACTCGCGCCCCAGGTCCTCGACGCGCGCGCCGGCGGCCAGCGCCGCCTTCGTCTCCTCCAGCACGAGCTCGCAGGCCGTGCGCGCGCCGAACTGCGAGAAGGGCGCGCTGCCGGCGCCGTCGGAGACCACCGCCACCAGCGCCGACGCGCCGGCCTGCTCGATCCATTCGCAGGCCGACGCGTCCTGGCAGGGCGTCCGATTGCGGAGGTGCGAGCTGCCGACGACCGAGGCCTGCGCGAAGCGCCAGGCGCGCTCCGCAGGCGTCGTCATGCCTGCGGCCTCGCGCCCATGCTCTGCCCAGCCCTCACCCATCGACGGACCCGCGACCTCCATGGCGGACCTAGACCGCCGTCCAGCCCGAGGGCGAAGGCAACGCGACCTCGGTGCCCAGCTGCGACTGCGAGACCTTCTGCAGCGACTGCGACAGCCACGCGAACAGGTCGCGGAAGCGCAGCCCGTCCAGGTGCAGCGGCTTGCGCGTGCCCAGCTTGGCCAGCACGTCCATGTTGGCCTTCTGCACGCCGACCGGGAAGAACGCGAAGCGCCCTTCCTTCTCGCCGGCCTGGATCTTCTTGGCGGCCTTCTCCCACTGGTCGGTGGGCGCGCCGTCCGTGATCAGGAAGATCCACGGGCGGTAGTAGTTGATGCCGTTCTCGCGGTAGGTCGCCTTGCGCTCGTCGATCAGCTCGAGCGCGCGCTCGACGGCCGCGCCGAGCGGCGTCTCGCCCTCGGCCTGGAGCTCGGGCGATTCGAAGAACTCCGGCGTGGTGAAGTCGGTCTCCACGCGCACCGGGCCGAAGGCCACGATGGCCACCTCGGCGCGCTTGGAGGCCAGCTCGTCCTCCATCAGCTCGGCGCGCAGGAGCTGCAGGCCCGCGTTGAGCTCCTGGATCGGCTTGCCGGCCATCGACTTCGAGGTGTCGAGCAGCAGCACGCACGGGCAACGCGGCTCGGGATTGTCCACGAACTCGGCGCCCTCGAAGGCCTGTTCCTCCTCCGCGAACGGGATCTGCTCCTCGAACACCGGATACTCTTGATTCCCCATCGATCGGTCCTTTCTGAGACTGGGATCTCGCGGGACGAGCCCGAACGTACGGGCTCTAGCGACACTGGCGTGTGCGCCAGCTCCTTCCCTCTGGGCGCGCCCTTTCGGCCGACCCCCGAAGCGGCCTTGAAGCGATGTCCGGCGCGCGCTGTAAGGCTCCTGTGCCCGCGCGCGTCCGAGCCCGCGCTACGCCCGCCTGGGGCGTGCTACAGCGCGTGGCGCCAGCCGAACGGGTCGGGTTCGAGCCCGAACTTGATGCGCTCGAGGCGCTCGCCGAGCCGGCGCGCCAGCGGCCCCGGCTCGGGGCGCGCGAACAGCACGCGGCCTTCGTGCACGATCTCGCGGATGTGCGCGGTGCCGGCCGCGGTGCCGGAGGTGAAGGCCTCGCTCACCTCCGTCCAGTCGCCCGGGTCGGTCGAGATCGGGCGCTCTTCCACGCCCATCCCTTCCGCGCGCGCCAGCTGGAGCAGGCTGTCGCGCGTGATGCCGGCCAGGATGGTGTCCGAGAGCGGCGGGGTCGAGAGTCGGCCCTTGCGCACCAGCATCAGGTTCATGCCGCCCGCTTCCTCGAGCCAGCGCCGCTCGCGCGCGTCGAGCCACAGCACCTCGTCGAAGCCGGCCGCGCGCGCCTCGCGCTGCGCCAGCAACGCGCCTCCGTAGTTCCCGGCGCACTTCGCGCTGCCCGTACCGCCCGGCGCGGCGCGCACGTAGCGCGTCTCGGTGCGCAAGCGCACGCCGCTCGAACCCTTGAACAGGACCGGCACGGGCACGAGCATTACCGCCAGCGCGACCGAGGTCGGGGTGGAGTAGCCCAGCACCCCGTCGTCCGCGTACATCAGCGGGCGCACGTAGAGCGAGTCGGGCGGCGCGGGCACGCTGTCCGCGTCGGCCCGCACCAGCTCGGCGATGCGCGCGCACAGCGCCGCGGGCTCGATCTGGGGCAGGCACATGCGCTCGGCCGAGCGGTTGAGGCGCGCCAGGTGGTCGAGGGGACGGAACACCGCCAGCGAGCCATCCGGCTGGCGGAAGACCTTGAAACCCTCGAAGATGCTGGCGCCGTAATGCAGCGCGTGCGTCAGGAGCCCGAGCGCGAGCGGCGCGCTGGGCTGGATCCGGCCCGGGCCCCACACACCGACTGAATGGTGCTGCACGAAGACGTGCGGGGTGACCTGGGTACCGAAGCCGGGTCGGGCGCTCGTGAGGTGTGCCATCGGGAGAGCGAGCCGTACTCTAGCGTGATTCCGCGCGCGCGCGAGGCAGGTGCGCGGAACTCGCGGCGCGAGGCAGCGCGGCTCTGCCCCGTGCGCGCGTGCCGGGTTACACTCGTTGCAGAAGCGCGCTCGAGGCGTGTCCTCGCGCCCCGCCCTCCCAGCCACCCGATCGAATGGAACTCGCCGCCCTCGCGCTGCTCCTGCTGCAGGAGACTCGGCTCCAGGAGGCCCAGGTGCCTGCGGGCGTGCGCGTCGAGCGCGACATCCTGGTGCGCACGCTCGAGCTCGGCGCGCGACGCGAGGAGCTGCGCCTCGACGCCTACCTGCCCGCGGGCGACGGCCCACACCCCGCAGTCCTGCTCGTGTACGGCGGCGCCTGGATGCACGGCGACAAGCGCGACATGCGCGAGTTCGGCGAACTCCTCGTGCGCGCGGGCTACGCCTGCTTCGCGCCGCGTTATCGCCTGGCGCCGGCGGACCGCTTCCCGGCGCAGCTCGAGGACTGCCGCTACGCGCTGCAGTTCGTGCGCTCGCAGGCCGCGCGCTTCCACGTCGACCCGCTGCGCTTCGGCGCGCTGGGTCTCTCGGCCGGGGGGCATCTGGTGGCGCTGCTCGGCGTGCTGGACGAGACGCGCGATCCCGCGGCCGCCGATCCGGTCCTGCGCCAGTCGAGCCGCGTGCAGTGCGTGGTCGACTTCTTCGGCCCGGTGCTGCTCACGCGCGAGCCGGAGCTCGACTTCGACACCCAGCCGCCGCCCGAGCTGTTCGGCGACGCGCCCGACTCGGCCTACGCGGCCGCCTCTCCGCTGCGCCTCGTGACGGGCGATGACGCGCCCTTCCTGCTGATCCACGGCGACGCCGACAGGCTCGTGCCCGTGGGCCACGCGCTGGCGATGGACGAAGCCCTGCGCGCGGTCGGGGTGCACTCGGAGCTGGAGCTGATCGTGGGCGGCGGCCACGGCAACTTCCTGCGCCACGACGCGAACGTCGAGTATTGGAAGCACACCGAACGCTTCCTCGCCGCGCAGCTCCGCGCACAGGTCTCGGCCACCCCGGCCGCGAGTCCGCGCTGAGGGCTCGTCCCGGCGCGAAGGCAAATCGCTCAAGGCAGCTTCGCGTCGAAGCGTGCCGGGTCGCTCCAGAACTCCTTCGGGCAGTTCGGGCAGCAGAAGCCGATCACGCGCGTGCCGTGGGCCGAGGTGTACACGAGCGCGTACTTCGGGTTCACCGGACTGCCCGAGACCGGGCAGGTCGCGTTGATCGGGCGCAGCGCCTCGGGCACGAGTTCGGCGCCGGGCAGCGGACGGTCGCTCGTGAAAACGAGCTCGCCCTCGCCCTCGAGCGCCTCGGCTGCGGGCTCGTCGCCCGCGTTCACGCGCAGCTCCGGGCGCGCGGCCGCGCGCAGGCGCGCCAGGCCCGCGGGCGTGAGGCCCGCGCCCCACAGCTCGAGCGTGCGCAGCTCGCGCAGCCCGAGGAGCGCATCCACGGCGGCGTCGGTGACCTTGGTCTGAGCGAGGTTGAGTTCGAGCAGCCCGGAATCGGGGCCGAGGGCGCGCACTCCCGCGCCGCTCACGCGGGTCGCGCGCAGGTCGAGACGCACGAGGCGCGGGAAGCGCGCGAGCTCGGTCAGCACGGCGTCGGTGACCGCGCTGCGCGCGAGCGACAGCTCGACCGTCCAGGGCGCGAGCGGAACGAGCAGCCGCTGGAACTCGGCGTCGCCGAAGGTCGGGGCGACGGCGGCCACGTCGATCCACAGCTCGGCCTGCGTCGGATCGGTGGGAGTCGGATCGGTGGGAGTCGGATCGGCCGGAGTCCGGTCGGTCTGGATCCGGTCGAGGCGCTCGTGGTGGACGAAGGCCTGATCGAGGGCGGCCAAGGCCGCGGCCGGTGGAGCGAGCGGCGCGGCCAGGGCCGGTGCCTGCGGAGGAGGCCCGATGGAGGCGCCGCGCGGCTCGGGAGGAGCAGGTGCCGGCGCCGACGGCGCGGGCGGCGTCGTTGCAGACGAAGGCAGCGCAGCCGCGGCGCCGGATGGCGCCGACGCGGCGATCCAGGCCTCGAGCGCGGCAAGCTCTGCCGGCGTCGGCTGCGGCTTGCCCTCGGGCGGCATGTGGTCCTCGTGCTCGAGCGGGAGCTTCACGCGCTGCAGCAGGAGGCTCGCGGCAGGGTCGCCGGGCACGAGCGCGGGTCCGTCGTCGCCGCCCGCCAGCATGGCGGCGTAGGAATCGAGCCGCAGGCCACCCTTGTGCTTGGCGTGCCCGTGACAGCTGGTGCAGCGCGCCTCGAAGAAGGCCGCGAACACGGTGGCGTAGGTGTCGGCACCCGAGAGCACGGAAGCGCCCTCGGGCGTCGGCACCGGAAGCGTCGTGCCCTCCGAACCGTTCGAGGGCGCGCGGACCTCCGTGCCCAACTCGACCTCCGTCGTCGTGCGCACGCGCGGACCGGCCAACCAGTCGCTCCCGTGCGTCAACGTCGAGCCCAGATGCCCGGCCGGCACGAGCAACGCGCAGGCGGCGAGCAGCGCCGCGCGATACAACCCGAGGCGCCGGCCCGCGCCGCTCGACGGATGCAGCAGCGCCGCGAGCACGGCCAGGATCGCGAGCGCGATACCGAGCTGCCGGTGGCGTTCGAAGGTCGCCCCGCCGTAGTCCGCCTCGTGCCCCAGCACCCAGCCGGTCGCCGCCGCCAGCGCCGCGGACAGCGCCGCCAACCACAGGAAGAGCGCCAGCGCCGGACGCTCGAGCTTGCCGCGCGTGGCCAGGACCTCGAGCCACAGCGCCGCCAGCAGGAACCCGATCGGCAGGTGCAGAACCAGCGGGTGCAAGCGCCCGAGCTGCGCGTAGTCGGCCACGTTCATCGCCGCCGGCCTCTCGTCGTCTTCCCCGGCATCGACTCAGCCTCTCACGCCAGGAGGCCGGGCACCACGTGACCGAACACGTCCGTCAGGCGGAAGTCGCGCCCCTGGTGGCGGTAGACGAGCTTCTCGTGGTCGAGCCCCAGGAGATGGAGCAGCGTGGCGTGCAGGTCGTGCACCTCGAGCGGATTCTCGACCACGTTGTAGCCGTACTCGTCGGTCTTGCCGTAACAGATGCCCGGCGCGATGCCGCCGCCCGCCATCCACACCGTGAAGCAGCGCGGGTGGTGGTCGCGCCCGTAGTTCGTGTGCGAGAGCTCGCCCTGCGAGTAGACCGTGCGGCCGAACTCGCCGCCCCACAGCACCAGCGTCTCGTCCAGCAGGCCGCGCCGCTTCAGGTCCGTGAGCAGCGCCGCCTGGGGCTGGTCGACGGCCGCCGCCTGCAGCCGGATCTCGCCCGGCAGGTTGCCGTGCTGGTCCCAGCCGCGCATGTAGAGCTGGATGAAGCGCACGCCGCGCTCGGCCAGGCGCCGCGCCAGCAGGCAGTTGGCCGCGAACGAGCCGGGCACGCCTACCTCGGGTCCGTAGAGCTCCAGCGTGGCCGCGTCCTCGCGCGAGAAATCGGTCAGCTCGGGCACGGACATCTGCATGCGGTAGGCCAGCTCGGCCTGGGCGATGCGCGCGCGCACCTCGGGATCGAGCGAGCGCTCGGCTTCGCGCTCGTTCAGCGCCGACGCGAGGTCGAGCATGCGCCGCCGATCGCCGCGCGCGACCCCGGGCGGATCCTTCAGGTACAGCACCGGGTCGCCGGCGGAGCGCAGCTTGCACCCCTGGTGCTCGCTGGGGAGGAAGCCCGAGCCCCAGAAGCGCGCCGCCAGGGCCTGCATGTTGCCCTTGCCCTGCGTGATCATGACCACGAAGGTCGGCAGGTTCTGGTTGACGCTGCCCAGGCCGTAGCCGACCCACGAGCCGAACGAGGGTCGTCCCGGCTGCTGGTTGCCGGTCTGGAAGAAGGTGATGCCGGGCTCGTGGTTGATGGCCTCGGTGCGCAGCGAGTGCACGAAGGCGAGCTCCTCGGCCATCCGCCCGGTGTGCGGCATCAGCTCGCTGATCCAGACTCCGTCCTGGCGGTTCCGGTAGCGCGTGAAGCGGAAGATCGAGGGCGCCACGGGGAAGCGCGTCTGCCCCGAGGTCATGCCCGTCAGGCGCTGGCCCTGGCGGATCGAGTCCGGCAGGTCCTGGTCGTAGCGCGCGCGCAGCTCGGGCTTGTGGTCGAACAGGTCGATCTGCGAGGGCGCGCCCTCCATGTGCAGGTAGATCACGCGCTTCGCCTTCGGCGCCGAGAGCGTGCGCGCCGAGCCCGTGCTCGCGCCGAGACACTGCGCCAGCGCGCTCGTGCCGAGCGCCGCTCCGACCGTCCCCGCGGCGCGGCCGAAGAAGCGCCGGCGCGTCAACGTCAAACCCAGATCGAAGAGCGGACCGTGCGGCGGCATGGAGGCCGAGATCGTACTGCGGGGGCGAGCCGAGCGCACCGCGGAGGCGCAGAGGGCACGGAGCCTCACAGAGGCGGAAGAGGAAGAGAGGAATGGTTGGAAGGAGCTGGGTCGACTACGCTTTGCGGCGCGCATGGCGCTCGTGGAGGAGGACAGGCCGGGCTCGCTCTCGTTCTTCCGGAGGAAGGGGGAGGAGGAGCGTCCGCAGCCGGCCCCGGGCCTCGCGAGCGGGAAGATCGTCGGTGAGTTCCGGCTCGTCGCGCTGATCGGTCAAGGGGGGATGGGGCAGGTGTGGGAGGCGGAGCAGGTCGCGCTGCAGCGGCGCGTGGCGGTGAAGTTCGTGCGGCCGGAGCGCGTGACGGCGCACCAGCTCGAGCTCTTCGCGCGCGAGGCGCGAGCCGGCGGAAGACTGAGCCATCCGGGGATCGTCTCGGTGTACGGGCACGGCGAGTCCGACGGGCTCGCCTGGATCGCGATGGAGTTCGTGGGCGGGGCCTGGACGCTCAAGGACTTCCTGGACGAGGCGACGCGCGCGGGCGAACTGCCGGCGGGCTACGACCGGCACGTGGCGCGCTTCGTGGCCGAGATCGCCGAAGCGCTGCAGGCGGCGCACGAGGCCGGCGTGATCCACCGCGACGTGAAGCCGCAGAACGTGCTGATCACCGCGGACGACAAGCCCAAGGTCACAGACTTCGGTCTGGCGCGGCTGACGGACGAGGCGGCGCTGTCGGTGACGGGCGACTTCGCGGGCACGTACCTCTACATGAGCCCCGAGCAGGCGATGGCGAAGCGCATGGGGCTCGACCACCGCACGGACGTGTTCTCGCTCGGCGTCGTGCTGTACGAGCTCTTGGCGCTGCGTCGTCCGTTCGAGGGCGACACGACGCAGCAGGTGGCGGAGCAGATCGTGACCAAGGACCCGCCGGACCCGCGCACGATCCGCTCGAAGGTGCCGCGGGATCTCGCGGTGATCGCGAACCATGCGCTCGAGAAGGAGCGCGACAAGCGCTACCCGACGATGCGGGAGTTCGCCGCCGACCTGCGGCGGTACCTCGCGAACGAGCCGATCCACGCGACGCCGCCGACGCGGATCGATCGCGCCGTCAAGTGGGTGAAGCGCAACCCTGGCAAGAGCTCGGCGGCAGCGATCGTGGCGGTGACGTTCACGGTGATCGCGCTGCTGCTCGCGGCGAACGTGCGCACGAACCGCGCGCTGGAACACGAGCGCACGAACCTGGCGGCGGCCAACACCTTGCTCGAGAAGAAGAGCGTCGAGTCCGAGCAGCGCCGAGTGAGCGCCGAACAGTCGGCCCAGCGCGAGAAGGCCGCGGCCGAGCTCGCGAAGTCGAACGAGCAGCGCGCGGACCGCGAGGCGGACGCGGCCACGCGGCGGGCGGATGAAGTGCTGCGGCTGTCGGCCCTTCAGAAGCTGGATGACCTGACGGCGGAAGCGGACCGGCTGTGGCCGGCGGTGCCGGAGAACGTCCCGAAGTACGAGGAGTGGCTGAGGAAGGCGCGCGACTTGGTGGCCGAGTTGCCGGACCACGAAAGGAAACTCTTCGAACTGCGGGCGAAGTCGGTGCCGTGGACCGCGGAGGATCAGGCCAGGCACCGCGCGGAGCACCCGAAGCTGGCGGAGCTCGAGGGCGCGCAGCGGCACGTCGCGTACCTGCACGAGCTCCGCACTGCGCTGGAATCGAGCGCGGTGGTCAGGGATCCAAGACCGGAAGAGGTCGCCGTGGACCTGGCTTCGCTGCCTGCGAACGCGAACGACGTCAACGCCCTCGCCTGGGACCTGATCGACCCGGAGCGCAAGGACTGGGGCGCGGAGGCCAGGGGTCTCGTGCTCGCGCGCCAAGCGGTCGCGCTGGCCTCACCCGAGGAGCGCGCGGGGATCCGCGACACGCTCGCCTGGGCCCTGTTCGCGAACGGGCGCTTCGACGAGGCGATGGCCGAGGAGGAGCAGGCCCTGGAAGAGGCGGCGGCGGACAAGAAGAGGGACTTCGAGGGCTACGTCGAGCGCTTGAAGCAGAGGATCGAGGAGGAGATCGATCCCGAGAAGGAGTCGGACCGCGCGCAGCACCTGGCCGCGCTCGAGCAGCACATCGCCGAGCTCGAGGCCGAGGTCTCGAAGCGCCCGGAGTGGCTCTTCGCGGACCCACAGGACAAGTGGTGGCACAACCAGCTCGAGAAGCTGGTGAGCGGGGTGAAGGGCTTCTCGAACGCCGCGACGGGCCTCGCGTCCAGTGGCACCTCGGCCGAGCACGGCTGGGGAATCGAGAAGCGCGCGGAGTTCGCGCGCACGATCGGTGAGCGCAGCCTGTCGGGGCGCGAACCAAACGCGAAGTGGGCTGGAGCATGCGCGTCGATCGCGAATGGGACGGAATGTCCGTCCTACGGGGGGCTGCGCATCTCTCCCCAGCTCGGGCTGGTCCCGATCGGCCAGGATCCGGAGTCAGGCCTGTGGGAGTTTGCCCACCTGCAGACGGGCGAACCCGCGCAGCGCGGCTCGAATGGGAAGCTGGTCTTGAGGGAGTCGACGGGGCTCGTCTTCGTGCTGCTTCCGGGCGGGACGTTCACGATGGGCGCGCAGCGGAACAATCCCGCGGGTCCGAACCACGACCCAGAGGCCTCCGACGAAGGTCCGCCGCGCGAGGTGCAGTTGCCGCCGTTCTTCCTGTCGAAGTACGAGATGACGCAGGGTCAGTGGCTCTGGTTCACGGGCACGAACCCAAGCATCTACAGCCCAGAGACATACTCGCGTTCCTGGAACGCCGCGGGCGAGCCTGGTGATCTCTTGCACCCGGTGGAACAGGTGAGCTGGACGGACTGCAGGTCGGTGCTGGAGCGTCTGGGACTCGAGCTGCCGCGCGAAGCGCAGTGGGAGTACGGCGCGCGGGCCGGCACGACGACGGTGTGGTGGTGCGGGAACGACAAGGCGGCCATCGCGGCCGCAGGGAACCTGGCGGATCGCTACGCGAAGGACAACGGAGGGAGCGGCTGGGGCGCCTGGGAGGATTGGAACGACGGCAACGTCATCCATGCACGCGTTGGGAGCTACCTCCCGAACGCCTTCGGCCTGCACGACGTGATCGGGAACGTGTGGGAGTGGTGCCAAGGTCTGTATGGATCGGGCTCCGCCAACCGCGTCTCCCGCGGCGGCGGCTTCCCCGTCCTGGCCGTCTACGCGCGCTCGGCGTTCCGCAGCCACGACACGCCGTCGCACGCCGTCGACCTCCTGGGCCTCCGTCCCGCCAGGGCATTACTGGCTCCTTGACCTCTTCGCCACGGTTCGGGTCTGGGAGGAGAACGGCGAGGCGCCTCCGGAGCGGCTCTGCGAAGCGAGCCGCGCAGGAAAGGCGCCGGGGACTTGGAATGGCCGAGGCGATTCGGGAGATTTTTCGGAAGTGGTGGTGGAAGGGAGGGGGGAGGGTTCCGAGAGAGAGGGAAGTGTGCGGCCTCTCGCCGCGCCCCCCGCTCACGCGCATCCGACTCTTCACCTTCCGCTACTCGGCTACTCTGGGCGGCTGCATGGTGCTCGAGGCCCGCACGGCCGCGAGGCGCATGCAAGCGGAGCTGGCCGATCTCGCCGGCACGACCCAGGCCGTGATCGCGCGCCTGGAGGACGCCGACTACGAGGGCCACTCGCTGCGCATGCTGCGCCGGATCGCGCGAGCCCTGAACCGCGAGCTCGAGATCCGGCTCGTCGGTGGATGAGCGGGCTCAGCCGCGCGTGAGCACGGCGTCGAGGCTCAGGACCGCGTTCGCGAGCATCGTCCAGGCCGCGAGCTCGACGGGATCGAGCTCGGCCGGGGCCATCGCCTCCCCCACCTCGAGCAGCTTCCGCGCATCGTCGGGCGCGGCGGTGTAACGCACGCGGAAGTCGCTCAGCGCGCTCGCGAGCAAATCGAGCTCTTCTGCCGCGGGTGAACGCGCGGCGCAGCGTGTGAAGAGCCGCGCGAGGCGTGCGTGCTCGTCGGGCAGGTTCTCGGCCAGCGTGCGCGTCGCGAGCCCGCGCGCGGCCTCGACGAACTGCTCGTCGTTCCACAAAACAAGCGCCTGCAGCGGCGTGTTCGTGCTGGCGCGCCGGATCGTGCAGGACTCGCGCGTGGGCGCGTCGAGGGTCATCAAGGAGGGCGGCGGGCAGGCGCGCTTCCAGTAGGTGTACAGGCTGCGACGCCACAGCTCGTCACCCATGCCGCGCTCGTACTCGCGCGTGTTCGACTGCGGCATGGCGACCTCCTGCCACAGGCCCTCTGGCTGGTAGGGCTTGACCGAGGGCCCGCCGGAGCGCTCGACCAGCAGCCCGGCCACGTACAGCGCCTGGTCGCGGATGGCCTCGGCCGAGAGCCGCTTGCGCGTCAGGAAGGCCAGCCAGCGGTTCTCCGGGTCGCGCTCGGCGAGTTCGGGGCGCAGGCGCGAGCTCTGGCGGTAGGTCGCGCTCGTCACCATCAGGCGCAGCACGTG